>NZ_CP121666.1:6045000-6668125 GCF_029714325.1 Bradyrhizobium sp. CB1717 | reverse complement strand
ACGCCGAGAACCGCCATGCGCATGACCTCGACGCCGCCATTGGCAAGTTCCGGAAGCTTGGCGAACCAGTCCTTCACATAAGGCATCGCGTTATGGGCGTCGAAATCGGCCTGGCTGGCGAACACCTCGTAGAAGACGAAATGGCCGGGTTTGGCGCGGTCTTCCTGGAGAAAATAGACCAGGTTCTTGGGATCGCCGCGAACCAGATCGATCAGCGGCAGCGTGGCCGCGCGCAATGCGTCTTCCTTTCCAGGCTTGGCGCGCACCTGGGCCACCACCGAATAAGCGCCTTCCGGAATCTCCTGATAGCGCACGCGCGGGGCTTCCTGGGCAACGACTGGTGTCGCCGTCATGGTCACCGAGACGGCGACGAGCAGGGCGCCAAGCGAATCGCGGACGAGCGTTTGCATGATGAAGTCCTTCACATCGAGGTCGAGGGTGCTTTGCCGGGCGGCCAGCGGAAGCCGGTCGCCCGAGTTTTATGGGTCAGCGCACGATTGTCTGCTGCCGCTTTGCCAGGGCTTCGCTGAAGCGCTGCTTGACCGGGCCCAGCGCTTTGACGAATTCGAGCTGCTCGCCCTCCGGCCCCTTGCAATAGATCAGCTCCCAGCCGTTCGAGGGTTCCGCGGTCACCCGGTTGGTGTTGGTGCTGCGGGGCGCGGCCTTGCGGTCGGCCTCCGTCATGACGCGGATGGTGCGGTTCGCCCGCACCTGCGTCATGCCGCGGCGCGCGGATTCGGCTTCGAGGTCGGCGATGAACTTGTTGAAGTCGACGTCGTCGCGAACGTAGAAGCAGATGTGCATCATGCGCGGAAAAGCCGGGCTCATGTGCTCCACTGGCTCGGCAAAGCTCTTCGCGCTGCCCATCGGCTGATCGGCCTCGCGATATTGCAGCAGTTCGATCACCACGTTGTCGAACTGGATGAAGCGGACATCGAGCCTCTGCGCTCCGCTTCTGAGGTCGGGAACGCCGATGGTCCGCGGATTGACCCCGCGCGCGTTCGCCTCGATCTCCTGGTCGGCCAGCAGTGTGTTCTGCACCTCGTCGCCCTGGAAGTCGCCGTGACGGAACACCTCGGTGCCGCCGAGCACTTCCGTATAGAACTGATAGGCCCGCTCCATGTTCTGGACCGTCAGCCCGAAATGCTGGACGCCCTGAAGCCGCGCACCGAGCGGCGCCTCGTCGCGCGCCGCTGACGACATGCCGTCTTGCGTCGCGGCCCGCGCGTCGGTCGTGCCGGCGACGAGGCCGGTGACGACGGCTGCGCCGGCGCTCTGGAGCAGGGCGCGGCGGCCCATGTCGGTGGCGTTGTCTGCTTCATCTGTCATGTCGCTCTCCTTGGTCGTTCGACGGATTTTGTGTGCGTTATCCTGCCGGCCGCAGCAGCGCTCGGCCGGGATGAACCTGCTTGTGCCTCGGCGCCTCAAGCGGCCGCGGGAAGCGGAGCTGCGGGGTTGACGAGCCCCTCCGAACGGAGCTCGCGCCAGAAATCGGCGGGGATGGCCTCCTCAAGCGCAGCGCGATCCTCGGCGATGCGGCCCGGGCGGCTCGCGCCGGGAATGACGGCCGCGACCACCGGGTTGGCGAGCGCAAACTGCAAGCCTGCCGCCTTCATGCTGATGCCGTAGCGGCCGGCGATGGCCTTGATCCGCGCCACCTTGTTGAGGATTTCCGGCGGCGCCGGCGCATATTCGAAGTTGGGGCCGCCGACGAGCGCGCCCGAACTGTAGGGGCCGCCGACGACGATCGCGAGCTCGTGTTCCGCAACCATCGGCATCACCCGTTGAAGCGCCCTTGCATGGTCGAGCAGCGTGTAACGGCCCGCGAGCAGGAAGCCGTCGGGGCGCGGCTCTTCGAGCGCGAGCAGCAGCTCGATCGGCTCGACCCGGTTGACGCCGAGGCCCCACGCCTTGATCACGCCTTCGTCGCGCAGCCGGTCGAGCGCCTTGAACGCGCCCTTGCGCGCGCTTTCGAAGACCGAAAGCCACTCGTCGCCGTAAAAATCCTGCGCGACGTCATGCACGAACGCGATGTCGATGTGGGAGGTGCCGAGCCGCTTCAGGCTGTCCTCGATCGAGCGCAACGTCCCGTCCCGGGAATAGTCGTTCACGATCCTGTTCGGGCGCCCGTATTGGAAGACCCCGCCCTTCTCGCCGAGGTCGCGGGCGCTGACATCCTCGATCTCGTCAAGAATCAGGCGTCCGACCTTGGTGCTGACGACATAGTCGCTGCGCGGCCGGCCGGCGAGCGCAGCGCCCATGCGGATCTCGGCAAGACCTGCGCCGTAGAAGGGCGCCGTGTCGAAATAGCGGATGCCGTCGTCCCAGGCCGCATTTACCGTCGCGAGGGCTTCCTGCTCCGGGATGTCGCGGAACATGTTGCCGAGCGGCGCCGCACCGAAACCCAGTTTTCCCGGCAGAATATCCTTGAGGGCCATGTTGCGAGTCCTTGTGTGACAGAAGACCACCCGTGCTCCGCGCGGCCGAACTCAGTCGGCGGCGGACGTGTCTGCGCTTCTGATGAAGGCTGCGACCTCGCGCGGATGCGACAGCATCACCGCGTGGCTGCTCTTCATCTCCGTCACCTTCGCGCCTGACCGCTTGGCCATGGTGCGCTGTGCCGTCGGCGGGATCATGTGATCCTCGCTCGTCACCATGTAATGGGTCGGCTTCGTCTTCCAGGCCACGCGATCGACCTTGGTCTGCACCGCCTGCAATCCCCAGGGTAGCTGCGCGGCGCCCATGAAGCGGGTCGTTGCCGCGTCGACATCGGCCGCGAAAGAGGTCGGGAATTTCTCGCGGTCGACCAGGAGATAATTGCCCTCAGTGACCAGCGGAGCCTTGTGCTCGCCCGCCGGCACTGGGGCTTCCGCCAGCGTGCTGACCGACTCCCCGGCATCGGGCGCGAATGCCGCGAGATAGACGAGGCTGCGAACCTTCGGATTGTCGCCTGCTTCGGTGATGATCATTCCTCCATAGGAATGCCCGACGAGGATGACCGGATGCCGCGCCTTGGCGATCACGCGTTCGGTCTCCGCGACATCGTCGCGAAGCGTGATCGTCGGCTGCTGGACCACGAGAACCTCATAGCCCGCGTCCGAGAGGATGTTGTAGGTGTCCTTCCAGCCCGAGCCGTCGACGAATGCGCCGTGGACGAGGACGATGGAAACGGTCCTCTCGGCCGCGATCGCGGGGGAGACCGTTGCGATCGACATTGCGGCAAGCGCAGAGATGAGCGTCTTCATACCAGGCTCCAACCTCGTTACGGCGGCATTGCCGTTGATGAGCCCTCCACTAGCGTTCGCGAGCACTGCGGTATTTCCGATTCCTGCGCGATGACCGACGCATCTTGCTCATCCGTTGCGAGACCGGCTTGCGAAGCCAATCGCATCCGGCTCCAAGTCTTTGCTTTGCCTGCCTTTTACCTCTTTTAACCGCGCCGCCTCTGGACTTCGCCATCGCCGCTTGTGAGAAATTCGGGATCGGCGTGGCAGCAGCCGGGGCTGCAACTCACCACCGGATGGAATGATCGCTCGCTTGCGATATGGGGCCGGGATTCGCCGCAACTCGCGGAGGTCGTGATGGCGCTCGTGACGCATGGAGACGAAAAGTATCAGAACAGCGAGAAGCTCGCGGCGGCCAACGACTGGCCGGGGCTGAGCATCGAGCATCGCAAGTTCGAGGCGGGGCGCCAGGCAACGCCCGTTCCCATCTGCACCGAAATCGTCATGGTGCTGTCAGGCGGCGGCATGGTGTGCCGGGTCGGCAACGGCGAAGTCCAGAAGAGCTTCGCCCGGCCGGGCATGAGCTACCTCGTTCCCGTGGGGACGCAGGAGAGCCATCTCGAACTGTCCGACCGGATGGAGTGTCTTCATCTCTATCTTCCGCCGGCGCTGCTGGACCACAGCGCGCTTGCGGACTTCGATATCGATCCGGCGAAAGTCGAGATCGCCTACGCCCACGGTCTGGCGGACCAGGTACTCTTCCACATCTGCTCGCCGCTGCGCGACCTGCTCCATCGTCCGCGCCAGCCGACCGACGCGCTGTTCGTGGAGGGAATCCAGGTTGCGCTCGCGGCGCATCTTCTGGGGAATTACACGATCGACCGCTGGCGCGCGCCCGACAAGTTGCCGTCGCTCGATCCACGGCGCCTGCAGCGCGTGCTGGACTATATCGAGGCTTCTCTTGGCAGCGACGTCAGGCTTGAGGATCTGGCGGCCCAGGCCTGCCTCAGCCCCTATCATTTCTCCCGGCTGTTTCGCGAGGCGACCGGATTGTCGCCGCACCGTTACGTGACCGATCGCCGCGTTCAGGCCGCGCGGCAAGAACTCGCGCGCAACCGTTTGTCCCTGGTCGAAATCGCGCTCGAGTTCGGTTTCGGCTCGCAAGCCAATTTCACGCGCGTGTTCCGCAAGGCCGCAAGTCTCACGCCCGGGCAGTATCGCGAATTGTGCTGCGGCCAGGCCGACGTGAAAACCGATCGCGTCGATGCGGCATTGCGCAGGGATTGCGCATGATCCCGCAGGAATCGGAAATACGGCTCAGCGTCCATCAGGCAGTGCTGTTGTGCCGACCAGATCCGCAAGGAGATGTACCGACATGATCGAGCTCACGGTGAACGGGATCAAGCATCAGGTCGACGTCGTTCCCGAGATGCCACTCTTGTGGGTGCTGCGCGACGAGCTCGGCCTCACCAGTGCCAAATATGGCTGCGGGGTCGCACAATGCGGCGCCTGCACCGTTCACATCGACGGCAAGGCGGTGCGGTCCTGTCAGGCGCATATCGGCGAGGTCGCGGGCAAATCGGTCGTCACGCTCGAAGGGCTGGACAACAAGGACCAGCACCCGGTCCTGCAGGCCTGGATCGAGCATCAGGTCCCGCAATGCGGCTACTGCCAGACCGGACAGATCATGCAGGCCATCTCGCTTCTTGCATTGATCTCCAAACCAACCGACGAGCAGATCAATCAGGTGATGTCCGGCAATCTCTGCCGCTGCGGCACCTATCCGCGCATCCGCGCGGCAATTCATGCGGCCGCTGCACACAAGATAGCGGAGAAGTGAGATGGGCCACATGCAGCGCCTTTCCCGCCGCGCCTTCGTTTTCGGCTCCGCGGCTGTCGCCGGCGGCGTCGCGTTCGGCGCCTACGGCCGCGTCGAAGCGGCCGCACCGGCCGCCGGCGACAATCCATTGGCTGCCGGCCTCGGACCGAATTCCGTGAGCTTCAATCCCTGGGTCGAAATCAGCCCGGAGAAAATCACGCTGATCGCGCAGCACGCCGATATCGGCCAGGGTGTCGGATCGGTGCAGCCGATCATGATCGCCGAAGAAATGGACCTCGATCCCGGCCAGTTCGAGATCCGCTTCGCCGGTCCCAGTCCCGCCTATTTCAACACCGGCTTTGCCGACGAGTTTGCGCCGTTCGTGGCTGCGGACCAAAGTCCGGCCGCGGAGGAAGCCCGCGCCAAGACGCTCGAGTGGCTGAGGCAATCTGGCCTGCAAATGACCGGTGGATCGAGCACAATCCCGGACACCTACGAGAAGCTGCGTGTAGCCGGTGCGGTCGCGCGCGAAACGCTCAAGGCCGCTGCGGCCAAACGTTCGGGCGTCGCGGTGGCCGACCTTCGCACGCAATCAGGCCATGTGATCCTGCCCGACGGAAGCAAGATCGCCTATGTCGCACTCGCGGCCGAGGCGTCGAAAATTCCGCCGGTGCTCGATGCGCAGCCGCGCGACCCGTCCAAATGGCGCATGCTCGGCAAGCCGATGATGCGGCTGGACGTCCGCTCGAAAGTGATGGGCGAGCTGAAGTTCGGCATCGACATGAAAATGGATGGCATGCTCTATGCCTCCGTCAAGCTGAACCCCGCCAAGGGGCAGCCGCTGAAATCATACGACGCGAGCAAGGCGCGCGTGATGCCGGGGGTCAAGAACATCCTCGAGATCAAGAATGGCGTCGCGGTGATCGCGACGAACAGTTGGTACGCGATGAAGGCGGTCGACGCCATCGCTTGCGAGTGGGCGCCTTCAGCCTATCCTGCCGAGCAGGCCGACCATTGGAAGGTTCTGGAATCCTCGTTCAAGCCCGAGTTCCTCGGCAAGGAGTGGCGGAAGATCGGTGACATCGAAGCCGGGCTGAAGGCCGGGACGCGCGTCGAAGCCGAATATCGCGCGCCCTATGTGGCACATCAGCCGCTCGAGCCGCTGAACGGGATCGGCCTCGTCACCGACAAGGGGATGGAGATCTGGGTCGGCCATCAGAGCCCGCGCTTCGTGCAATATGTCGCGGCGACGGCGATCGGCCTCAAACCCGAGCAGGTCACCTTCCACAATCAGTGGACCGGTGGAAGTTTCGGCCACCGTCTCGAATACGAGAACGTCCGCGTTCTTGCCGAGATCGCCAACCAGATGAAGGGAACGCCGATCAAGCTGGTGTTCTCGCGCGAGGAGGATTTCCTCCAGGACATTCCGCGGCAGATTGCGATTGCCAGGCACCGGGGCAGCGTCGACAAGAGCAAGATCGTCGCGGCCGATCTGCAACTGGCTTCGACTGCTCCGCTCAAGGGGCTGCTCGAACGTTCGGGCACGCCCTCGAAGGATCCCGACGGGCAATTGGCCGCTGGGCTTTGGAACGTCTATTACGACATCCCCAATTTCCGGGCCACGAGCTACGAGGCGCGGGGGCTTTCGCCAAGCACCACGTGGCGTTCGGTCGGCGCCTCGACTTCGGGCTTCTTCACCGAAAGCTTCATCGACGAGCTGATCCATGCCGCGGGGCTCGATCCGATGAAGGCGCGCATCGCGATGTGTACCGTGCCGCACTATCGCAAGGTGCTGGAGACGGTCGCGGAGATGTCGGACTGGAAGGGACCGCTCGGCAACGGCCGAGGGCGCGGCGTCGCCTTCGTGGAGTCCTTCGGGACGCCGACCGCGGAAGTCGTCGAGGTGACGGCGACGCCGGAGGGCATCAGGATCGACAAGGTCTGGGTCGCGGTCGACGTCGGCAAGGTCGTCGATCCCGTGAATTTCGAGAACCAGGTGCAGGGCGGCGTGATCTGGGGACTAGGCCACGCCATCAACTGCGAGCTCACTTACGCCAAGGGCGCGGTGCAGCAGACCAACTACAATCACCACGAAGCGATGCGGATCTATCAATGCCCGGTCATCGAGGTTCGCGGGCTCGAGAACGATCCGAAGGTGAGGGGGGTCGGCGAGCCGCCGGTTCCGCCGGCCGCGCCTGCGCTCGCCAACGCGATCTTTGCGGCGACCGGGAAGCGCATCCGCGAGATGCCCTTCAACAAGTTCATCGATTTCGTGTGAGGCGAGCCATGAAGAGATCTCTGATTGCGGTCGTCTTCGCAGCTTCTGCCGTCGCGGCCCTCACCGGGATCGTCGTGGCCAAGGACGAAACCGCCAAGGACGTGCTGCGGACCGCCAGCGTCAGCCGGGCGGAGGGGCTGGAGGCTTGGAAGCGGATCGAAGCCGTCGTGACGCATCCGCGGTGTGCCAACTGCCATGTCGATGCCAAGGCCATCCCGATATGGACGCCCGCAGGCGAAACCAGGCCGCGCGTGCACGGCATGAACATCCACGGCGGCGAGAGCCGCATCGGCGCGGAGGCGATTCCGTGCTCGACCTGTCACATGACCTCGACCCAGGCGAACGAGCCGGCACCGTCTCCGCCGCGCGCCGGCATCGACTGGCAACTCGCTCCGGTGGCTTTCATCTGGTTCGGCAAGAGCGGCGCCGAGATCTGCGCGCAGCTGAAGGATCCCAAGCGCAATGGTGGACGCGACGCCGCCGGCCTCGTCGACCATTTGCGGCACGATGCATCCTTGAATGGCTTCATTCCCAGGGGCTGGGCTCCCGGCGCAGGCCGCTCGACGCCGCCGGGCACCTTCGAGGATCACGTCAAGGACATGGCGATGTGGGGCGCGGCCGGGCAACCCTGTCCGAACTGATCCGTACTCCGCGTCGCGCCAACTGGCCGCCTGAATGAACAGCGTTATCGGAAGGAGAAAACCTTGACCCAACATGTCCTCTTCATCGTCACCAACGCAGCCGTGCTCGGTCCGCATAATCGCAAGACCGGCTTCTTTTTCGCCGAGGTCGCCCATCCCTTCGAAGTGCTCGACAAGGCTGGGGTCGCCGTGGAGTTCGCGTCCCCGGCCGGGGGATGGACGCCTTACGATGCGTACGACGAGAAAGATCCCGCTCAGAAGGATTTTCTGGCGAGCAAGGCGTTTCGTCGCCTAAATCACAGTCGCAAATTGTCCGAGGTGGACGCCGCCGACTACGACGCCATCCTGGTGCCCGGCGGTCTTGGGCCCATGGTGGACATCCAGCGCAATGCAACGGTCCAGAATGCCATCGTGCGCGCCTGGAGCACTGGCAAGCTCGTCGCCGCTGTTTGTCACGGGCCGTGCGCGCTGCTTGGCGTCAACCTTGGTGATGGCACCCCGTTCGTGCGCGGCAAGAAGCTCACGTCCTTCTCGAAGAAGGAAGAATACGACTACGCCCGCGATGATGTGCCTTACGAGCTCGAGGACGCGTTGAGGGCGGAGGGTGCCGAGTATTCGTCTGCAGCCAACTGGCAGCCTCACGTCGTCGTCGATGGCCGGCTCATCACGGGGCAGAACCCCGCTTCGGCCGGACCGCTGGGAAAAGAGTTGCTGTCCGCCCTCAAGAGATAGGACCGGCGTCAGAAAACGGTCGAAGCAACCGCATCCGCTCTCCGGATTTCGCTGCGCTCCATCCGGGCTACGAGCTTGCTAACTGCGAGAGCCGCAGTTGGAGTTGTCCCATGGACAAACATCCTATTTGCAGTTCTGGCAGATCATCAGCTTTCGCTTCAACGCCCCATCTTCCTGATCGAGGTCATTTGCATCCGGAGTGGGCCTGGCGTCCTTTGCGGCGCGTGACCTCGCAGGCGGCCTCGCCTGGCTCGGCGCGTCATTGTCGTCGGCGGCGCCGACGCTGAAACCGTCGTAGTCGGCGGCCGGATTCGGCACCGGTTGAGGCAAGCCAGTCACGGATGTCGAGGGCTCTCTGCCGGACGCCGCCGGCGCAGCTCTATTTGTTGTCGCCCGTGCGGGCTTGGTGGCACTCGGGCGCGGCGGCGATGCATCGGGCGGAGCAAGCGAAACCGGCGGCGCGGCCGACGTCTGGCCTCTCGCGCTGTCGTGCGACCATGCGCCGACAAACATGAGGCTGAGAGCCACGAGCGTCACGCTTCTCATCCGCATCCTCTCGGCAGCTTTGGTTCAACGATTGACGGCATGGCGCGCCGAGCCACGACGGGGGTAGAGTATCAGGACTCACATGGCCGTCAAAGCTCCATCCGGACTACGGTCGGTTGCATCGCCCGGCGGGCAAAACACGCCACAACCGGGCGAAGCGCGACCGCCGGCTCAAACCAGCGTGCCGGCGTGGAAGCTTGCATGGGCGAGCAACGACTGGATCACGACGTTGTCGCCGGGACCTCCATCCAGCACGTCGGTTCCGCCGCCGCCGATCAGCACATCGTCGCCGAGCCCGCCGAGCAGCGTGTCGTTGCCGGCGCTGCCGATGAGCACGTCGTCGCCGGCACCGCCGTCGAACACCAGGTGCGGCCCGCCGGAGCCGACGCCTGATGCCTCGATCACGTCGTCGCCGCCGAGGCCATTGATGGTGATGGTGTCGTTGAAGTCGAAATTCTCGATCACGACCTGGCTTGCCAGACCGTCGATCACCAGCGCGCCATTGCTGTTGAGCGAAAGCGTGATGACGTCGTCGCCGCCGGTGCCGTTGATCACGATCTTGTCGGCGGCGCCATCGCCGCCCGGGTTGCCGGGAACGCCGCCGAGGTCGACCTTGACCTCCGTCACGTCGGTCCCGCTCATATCGCCGACATTGATCGTATCGGCGCCGCCGCGAGCATTGAACGCGATCGTCTCGACGCCGTGCGTATCCATCGTGATCGAGGCGACGTCCCGTGTCAGCTCGGCACGGGAGCCGTTCGCGAAGATGTTGATGGTTTCGGCGATGTTGGCGCCGTTGAACAGCAGCGTGTCGCTGCCGGCCTGGCCCTCGACCGTGTCGTTGTCGTCGCCCGGATTCCAGACGAAGGTGTCGTTGCCCGCGCCCATCAGCGCGACGTCGTTGCCGTCGCCGCCGTTGATCACGTCATCGCCCTGGCTGCCGCGGATGGTGTCGTTGCCGAGCCCGCCATTGATCGTGAGCTGCAGCACGCCGGCAGCAAGCCCGCTCGCATCGATGACGTCGTCGCCGCCGAGGCCGTTGAGCGTCAGCTGGTCGGTTGCGTCCATGCCGCTCAGGCTGGTGGTCGTATGCAGACCGAACACCGTCACGCCGCCGGCATTGCCGGAGACGCCGAACGTGTCGGCGCCCTGGGTCGCGTCGACGGAGACGGTATCGAGGGCGCCGTCGGGCGTACCAGTCGAACCGCCGAGGTCGATGTTCACCTGCGTCACGTCGGTCGCGGTCAGATCTCCCACCGCGATATGGTCGGCGCCGCCCAGCGCGTGGACGTCGACATGCTCGACCCCGTGCAGGTCCATCGTGACGTTCCCGACGTCGCGCGCGAGCCGGGCATGATCGCCGTTCGCCGCAAGGACCATATTCTCGGCAATGTTGGCACCGAAGAACCGCAGCGTGTCGACGCCGGCACCGCCGTCGACGGTGTCGCTGCCGTCACCCGGATTCCACTGGAAGATGTCGCGGCCGTCGCCGAGCTGCACGAGATCATCGCCGCGGCCGCCGACGACGAAATCATTGCCGTCGCCGCCGATCAGCGTGTCGTTGCCGGCGCTGCCAGTGATCGTATCGTTGCCGGCACCGCCGTCGATCGTGAGGTGCACGACCCCCGCGGCAAGCATGGCCGCCGAGATCGTGTCGTTGCCGCCGAGGCCTTCGATGACGAGCGCATCGCTCGCGCCTTCCGCGTTGGTGATGGCAAGAGCGGCGGGTAATCCCGCGACCGCAACCGACGTGCCCGAGCCGGACACCTGGATCGTATCGGCGCGGCCCGTGCCCTCGAGCGTCACCGTATCGGCCGCACCGTCGCCGGTCCCGGCCGAGCCGAGATCGACATTGACCTGCTTGACATCGGTTCCGGCGAGGTTGTTGACAACGATGTTGTCGCTGCCGCCGCGCGCGTTGATGGTGATGGTCTCGATGCCGTCGAGGTCCATCGTGATGTTGCCGACATCGCGGGTCAGCAGCACGCGTCCGCCACTGGCGGCGGAGAGGGCGATGTTCTCGCCGATGTTCGAGCCGTTGAACAGCAGGGTGTCGGCTCCGGCCTGTCCGTCCACCTTGTCGCTGCCGTCGCCCGGATCCCACTGGAAGGTGTCGTTGCCGGCGCCCAGCAAGGCGGTGTCGTTGCCCTGGTTGCCGTCGATGAAATCGTTGCCGTCGCCGCCCAGCAGGCGGTCCGCACCATTGCCGCCGAGGATCGTGTCGTTGCCGGCCCCGCCGTCGAGCGTCAGCGCGATGAGCGCGGCGAGATTGCCGGTGGCGGTGATGAGGTCGTCGCCGCCGCCGGCATGGACCACGAGGTTTTCGGTGGTGCCGATGTCCAGCGAGAACGGCGCCGGATCGACGCGGTCGAAGCGGACGCGCGTGCCGTTGGCGGTGATGGCGAAGGTCTCGCCGCCGTTGCCGCCGTTCACGTCGGCGGTGTCGGTGCCTTCGCCGCCTTCCATCAGGTCGCTGCCGTCGCCGGGATTCCAGATCATGCGGTCGTCGCCGGCCTCGCCGAACATCTGGTCGTTGCCGTCGCCGCCGACCAGCACGTCATTGCCGGAGCCGCCGAACAGCAGGTCGTTGCCGCCCTTGCCGAACAGCGAGTCGTTGCCGGACTGGCCGAACAGCATGTCGCCGCCGGACCCGCCCGTCAGCGTATCATTGCCGGCGCCGCCGAAAAGGTTCGCTGCGGGCATCGCGCCGTTGCTCTCGTCGATGGTGATGATGTCGTTGCCATCCTGGCCGAAGGCCTGGATCAACTTGGTGTTGGCGACCGTCGCGGGGCCGCCCTTGATCGCGACTGCGCCGCCGTTGACGATGATCGTTCCGGCCGCGTTGCGGCCGAGTGCGATCGTATTGTTCAGGCCGTTGCCAAGAACGGTGAGAATTCCGGAGGAAAAATTTGCTGTGATAGCCATGTGTGCTTCTCGCTTGCGTGATCGCCGAAACGGACCGCGGCGGCATCGCGACGCTTTTTCGCGATGCCCGGGGGTGAACGGCAAATGACCTCGTCTGTAGGCCGAGATGCCAGTTCCGGCTTGACGGAAGCCTTGGGGCCGGCTCCTGATTTTCTTGAGGGCAGCTTGATTTTTAGGAAGCCGATCACAGACGCGCGAAACGGAGAGCCGAAGAGGCGTTGTCGGTGGCGGGGGGTCGGGGAAGCGCTGGAGGTTTTGTGCCGCAACGCGAAGGGCGCAGCCGCCAGCTTGCTCCGTCATTGCGAGCGCAGCGAAGCAATCCAGACCGTTGCCGCGGAGGGACTCTGGATTGCTTCGCTGCGCTCGCAATGACGAGCTTGTGAAGGCGCTATGCCTTCGACGCTATCGCCGAATCTTGGGAGGCCGCACCGGGCCGGGTCCGCGCCTACTTCGTGGCTGCGTCGATCGAATTGAACTTGTTGTTCAGCAGCGCACTGCCCGTGTTGTTCACGACAGCGACGATCGCGAGCGCGATGCCGGCGGCGATCAGGCAGTACTCGATAGCGGTGGCTGCACTTTCATCGGCAAGAAAGGACCTGAGCAAAGCCATCGTCAACTCCTGTTCATCCGTCTAATTTAGGCTGGTGCCGTTTTCGGAATGGTAAATTGATTCACTAAGTTTTTCGCGGCGCGCGCACGCCAAAGCGCAAGGTCGGATGATCCCGGCCTCGGGCCTCATATACTGCCTTCCTTGATTTAAGGTTTCGTCACCCAATGCGGGTGCATTCGCCCGTGTCGCCGCCGTCTCAGGATTTGACCGCGCATCCGGACGCGGCCTTGCCGGGGCGTCTCAGCGCGGCTGCGAGGCGCCCGATCAGATTGCCCATGACGCGCGGCTGCGCCCGCGCCGCGCTGTCGGCAAGGCGCTTGTCCTCGGTCGCGTCGTTCACGAGGCCGATATAGTTCTTGCTGGCGTCTGGTTGCTGCACCACGCGCAAACCCTGCTTCCATCGACGGCGCGACCTTGTCCTGCGCAACGGGAATCGACGGTTAATTTTGTCTTCCGTAGGACTACGTGGCGGCGCGCAAGCGTGCCGGAAAGACCGGCGCGGCTTAACGGATTGTTGAGGCTATTTACGGCGTGCGTCCGCATTCAGTGCCCGCAGCATCGCGATGCGGGCGAACATCATCCAGCCGCCGCCCGTTTCTGCCGCGTTGATCAGAGTCTCGATCGCGGTTTGCCAGTGGCTGGCGTGCTGCGCATCCTCGGGCAGCTGCATGATGTGGTCGGCCGCTTCCTGCAGCGTCCGCAGCCTGCGCCCATTGGAGAGCGGAATCGGATCGTCGAACGCCGCCGACCAGGGCATGTCAGGCCGGCCGACCGGAGGGGAGGGACATCACGGCGCGATCGACAGGTCTGGTGCTGCTAGCTGGCCTTCTTCGCCCGCGCAGGTGCGCGCACCGGCTTCTCGGCCTTCTTCGGGGCGTCCTTGGGAGCCGCCTTGGCCGCGGCGTCCTTGCCGCCCTTGCCGGCGATAGGCAGCAGCATCTCGCGCTGGCCCTCGACGCGCTTCTTCGGCTTCTTGCCCTTGACGGCCTCCTTGGCGACCCTCGCCACAGGCGCCGCTTCCTTCTCGCTCGCGAGGCTCTTCTTCAGAGCGTCCATCAGGTTGATGACGTTGCCGCCCGTCTTCGGCGCCGCCTTCGCGGTGATGGGCATGCCGCTGCGCTTCTTGTTGATGAGATCGATCAGCGCGGTCTCGTAGTGATCCTCGAACAGCTCGGGCTCGAACGCGCCGGACTTCTTCTCGACGATGTGCTTTGCAAGGTCGAGCATGTCCTTGGTCAGCTTCACGTCCTGGATGTCGTCGAAGTATTCCTGCTCGCTGCGCACCTCGTAGGGGTAGCGCAGCAGCGTGCCCATCAGGCCGCTCTCGAGCGGCTCCAGCGCGATGATGTGCTCGCGGTTGGTCAGCACCACGCGGCCGATCGCGACCTTGTCCATGCTGCGGATGGTCTCGCGGATCACCGCAAAGGCGTCGTGGCCGACCTTTCCGTCCGGCACGAGGTAGTAGGGGCGGATCAGGTAGCGGCTGTCGATGTCGGTTCTCGGCACGAACTCGTCGATCTCGATCGTGTGCGTGGAGTCGAGCGCGATGTCGTCGAGCTCGTCCTTGGTGACCTCGATATAGGTGTCGGTGTCGACCTTGTAGCCCTTGACGATGTCCTCGGACGTGACCTCGTCACCGGTCTCGGCGTCGACCTTGAGGTACTTGATCCGGTGACCGGTCTTGCGGTTGATCTGGTTGAACGAGACCTTCTCGGTATCCGAAGTGGCCGGATAGAGCGCGACCGGGCAGGTCACGAGCGACAAACGCAGAAAACCCTTCCAATTGGCGCGGGGGGCCATGGGCTACTCCAAACGCAACAGGGGACAGACTTATGAGAATACCATCGGGGAACACCGAATCATACACGGCTCGGCGCGGAATCTTGCAACTGCGTTAACCGATCGCCGGGCGCGTGGTTGCTGCCCGATCGGATGGCAAAAGCCGGAACATCATATCGGATCGGGCGTTGGCTTAGGACACAAGGCTGCGAGGAGGTCGCGGCCACCGGGGCAGCATCCAGAGATTGAGGGCATCATGGCAACCACGCGACAGCAGCGCCAGATCGTCGAAACTCCGACCGAGGCGCGTCAGGGCGAGCCCGGCCCTTCGGTGGCGGCGCTGCTCGCCATCTCGACCGGGCTGGCGATCCTGATCCTCGCCGTCATCTGGTTCGTGTTCTTCCGGACCTGACGGCCCCGACCGGAACGCTCCGGGCCCTTCCTAAGCGCCGCGCAACGCGGCACATTGCGCCCGCCAGGCCGCCGGCTCGTCCGGTTGACTGGCGGGCGCAGTCGCGTTGGCGGACAACAGGTCGTATATGACCAAAAAGTAACGTCGGCGGTTCCCAGCGTTCATATTCAGTTCACGCCGGAATTGCTCATCTGGAGCGGTGTTCATGCGGTCTATTTCTGGAGAGAAGCGTGCGCCTGCTCGTTGTTGAGGACGACCCCGATCTCAATCGCCAGCTCACCAAAGCGCTGACGGACGCCGGCTATGTCGTCGACCGCGCCTTCGACGGGGAGGAGGGGCACTATCTCGGCGACAACGAGCCGTACGATGCCGTCGTGCTCGACATCGGCCTGCCGAAGAAGGACGGCATCTCGGTGCTGGAGGCCTGGCGCCGCAACGGCCGCACCATGCCGGTCCTGATCCTGACCGCACGCGACCGCTGGAGCGACAAGGTGCAGGGCTTCGACGCCGGCGCCGACGACTATGTCCCGAAGCCGTTCCATCTGGAGGAGGTGCTGGCCCGCATCCGCGCGCTGCTGCGCCGCTCCACCGGTCATGCCCAGAGCGAGCTGAGCTGCGGCCCTGTTACCCTCGACACAAGGACCGGCCGGGTCAGCGTCTCGGGCAATCCCGTCAAGATGACGTCGCACGAATATCGGCTTCTGGCCTACCTGATGCACCATTCCGGACGCGTCGTTTCGCGCACCGAGCTGGTCGAGCACCTCTACGACCAGGACTTCGACCGCGACTCGAATACGATCGAGGTGTTCGTCGGCCGCATCCGCAAGAAGCTCGACGTCGACATCATCCAGACCGTCCGCGGCCTCGGCTATCTCCTGACCCCACCGCCCGCACCCGGCGCTTGAAGCGGGCTTGACGGGAGGCCGAACAGGGCCCTTGGTCCGGTCATGACCTCCGACGCCCTGATATCCTGCGCCCGCCGGGACCCTGCCGATGGCTGCTAGCTCACTTGCCAATCGCCTGTTCCTGTCGGCGACCGCCTGGCTCGTGGTGATCCTGGCCATCACCGGCGTGGTGCTGTCGTCGGTCTACAAGAACGCCACCGAGCGCGCTTTCGACCGCCGGCTCAATCTCTATCTGCGCACCCTCATTGCTGAAGTCGCCACCCCGGACGAGCCGCCGGACCGCCAGTTTCAGTCGCTTGGCGAGCCGCTGTTCGAGCTGCCGCTGTCCGGCTGGTACTGGCAGATCACGCGCACCGACACGGAGAAGCCGGAGGTGCGCTCCTCGCGCTCGCTGTGGGACAAGAAGCTGCCGAAGCTGGAGGAGCAGGGCGCCGAGCTCACCGCCGCCGGCATCCGGCTCGGCTATGTCGACGGGCCCGAAGGGCAGAATTTGCGGATGGTGGAGCGGCCGGTGGATCTCGGCGCCGACGGCAAATATCTGGTCAGCGTCGCCGGTGACGACACCGAGATCTTCGACGAGACACGGAGCTTCGACTACTATCTCGGCGGCACCTTCACCGCGCTCGGCATCGTGCTGCTCTTGACCACGGTGTTCCAGGTCCGCTTCGGCCTCGCGCCGCTCAAGCGCATCTCGGAATCGATCGCCGACATCCGCTCGGGGCGGGCCGAGCGGCTCGAGGGCGAATTCCCGGTCGAGATTGCGCCGCTGGCACGCGAGACCAATGCGCTGATCGAAGCCAATCGCGAGATCGTCGAGCGCGCCCGCACCCATGTCGGCAATCTCGCCCACGCGATCAAGACGCCGCTGTCGGTCATCGTCAACGAGGCCGGCGCCCACGCCGCGGAGCCGTTCGCGGCCAAGGTGATGGAGCAGGCGGACGTGATGCGTGACCAGGTCGCCCATCATCTGGAGCGTGCGCGCATCGCGGCGCGAGTCTCGGTGGTCGCGACCGTGACGGAGGTTGCGCCCGCGATCGAGGCGCTGCGGCGGACCATGGAGAAAATCCACCGCGACCGCGACATCATCGTCGAGGCCAAGGCCGATCCGTCGGCCAAATTCCGCGGCGAGCGGCAGGATCTGGAGGAGATGGTCGGCAATCTCGTCGACAATGCCTGCAAATGGGCAGCCTCCCGCGTCTTCATCGAGGTGCTGGTCGAGGCGCCGCAGCAGGCGGGCGCGGGGCCGCGGCTGCGGATCATCGTCGATGACGACGGCCGCGGCCTGTCGGAGGCGGAGCGGGCCCAGGTCTCCCGGCGCGGCCAGCGGCTCGACGAATCCAAGCCCGGTTCGGGGCTGGGTCTATCGATCGTGACCGACCTTGCCGCCCTCTATGGCGGTAACCTCTCCCTCGGCGGGGCGCCGACCGGGGGCTTGCGGGCCGAGCTGGTGCTTCCGGGAATATAATCCTCTGTTCCCAAGGGGTTATTTGGTCTGCCGGGCGCCGATCCGGAGCAAAACGGAGGCATTGGAGCCAACGTCCTCAACGGCTTCTTAAGGCGCAGCCACCTATGATCGCGCCCGGACGCATCTCACGTCTGCCATTTTACCGTGCATTACCCGGGCGCATGAGCCAAACATCGATCGAGCGGCTGAGGGAATATCTCGCGCAGCTCCCGCCGCAGTCGCAGGCGCTGCTGATGCGGGAGTTCGAGCGCGCGCTCGAGCGCGGCCAAGACACGGCTGTGGCCACCCTCGTGCTCGAGCAGCTCCGCAAGATCGTCCGCAAGTCCGAAGCCGACGAAGCCCCGCCGCCACGGACCGACGATCTGTCGCGGCTGCTGTTCCAGGCGCTGGAACCATTCCTGGTCGAGGCGGGCGCCCCGATCCGCGTTGGCCAGATCCGCCGCTCCTCGCTGCAGCCGATCTGGCAATGGCTCGGCCGGGACGGCGCCCCGGACAGGCTGAACGAATTCGAGGCGGCGCTGGCGCGCATGCCAGCTGACAGTGCGGGGCAGGTCGAGGCTCTCGCCCAGAAGCTGCAGACGGTCACCGCGGACGCGATCTTCGCGCTGACGGGGCCGGGCGGTGGTGACAAGTCGCGCGCGCTCGCCCGGGTCGGGCCGCCCAACGTGATCGAGGACCTCTATTCGATCGGAGCGGTGCTTGGGGTCCGCGAGGCCATCGCCACACTGAACGAGAAGCTGCCGCGCACCTTGCGCGCCTTCGGCGATCCCCAGATCGCCTCGGTGACCTCGGCGCTCAACATTCCGGCCCTGCAGACGCCGCAGATGCTGCCCTTCGCGCTGTCGATCGTCGTGCAGCGCATGACCGCGCCGTGGCAGATCATCCGCCTCGCCATCAAGATCGCGGCCTCCGACGACGAGATCCGCGTCGCGGCAACGCCTTATGGCGTCGGCGTCACGATCGCCCTGCATGATTTGTCCTGCGTCGCGGCGATCCTGCGCATGGACATCAAGCGCGGCCATTTCGACAATGTCGCTGACAACCTCAAGGCGCTGCACGATGGCGTGCGCGGCCTGCGCACCGAGCTCGACCTGCGCAACGATTCCGTCTGGGGCAAGCAGCTGACCTCGATCCGGGCCGACATCTCCAATGCTCTGCAATCGGAGATCGACAGCGTTCCCGGCCGCGTGCGGCGCATCCTGCGCCAGCGGCCCGAGAAGGACATTCCGCCGGGAGCGCGGATCGACAGCACCGAGGTGGAGGAAACCGCGGCGCTGATCGATTTCGTCGCGACCTGCCGCAACTATGCGAGCGAGCTCGCGATCAACGAGGTGACGCTGCGCACCTATTCCGACCTTCAGCAATATGTCGAACGTTCGACCGAGCAGCTGGTGCAGTCGCTGCGCGGCGCCGATCACAAGGTCCGCACCTATCGCCAGCAGCAGGTGCAGGCCGCGATTCGCTTCTGCCAGGTGCTGTTCGGCGATGACTATGCGTCGCTGATGAGTCGCGCTGCGGAGAACGCTGCAACCGGCGAGCGCAAATCGTCGCGCGCGAGCTGATTCAGGCGCATATTTTCGTGATCACAATTTGTGGTTGACGCTGCCGGTGGCGGGCCCTACGGTCGCTGCGCAAGCTTTTGGAATTTCTACCTGTGGGCGCATGAAATCCATTATCAGCTCCATCGAGATCGAGAACCGTGTCATCGTCGCCAAATATCAAAGGCTGATGGTCGGGGCGAAGGTCGTGCTCGTCGAGAAGGCGAGCGGCCGGCAACTGCCTGAGACAGCGACCCGGGTTGCTTCTCCGGTTCCGGTCGGGGCGGTGCGCATCAGGTTGCCGGATGCGATTCCGCCGGGAACCTACTTCCTGAAGGCCTTCAACGGTCATGGCGAGGATGCCGCTCGGAGTGCCGACTTCGAGATCGGCTAAACTGTTGGGATATTGACCGTTTCAGGACAGAGCGCGGTCGCGCCGAATTGACAATTGTCAATTGCCGCATCGTCCGGCCGTGGTGTAAAGCCACCTATGGGCGCGGGTGGCGCGCTGCCGGAAGCTTGCCAGATGACTTTATGGTTCGTGTTCGCGCTGATGACGGTCGCGGCGATTTTCGCCGTGCTCTGGCCGCTCGGCCGCAGCGGACGCGCGCAGGATCAGGGCAGTGAGGTCGCGGTCTACAAGGATCAGCTGGCCGAGATCGAGCGTGATCTTGCCGCAGGCTTGATCGCGGCCCCCGAAGCCGAGGCGGCGCGCGTCGAGATCAGCCGCAGGCTGCTCGCCGCGGCAGGAAGCGAGTCCTCGTCGGACCTCAAGTCGGCGCCGAGCCTCAAATGGCGCCGCGCGGGCGCGGTGCTGGCGCTCGTTGGCCTGCCGCTCGTCGCGATCGGCGTCTACATGCCGCTCGGCTCGCCCCGGCTCCAGGACTTTCCGCTGGCGCAGCGGGAGCGCGGGGCCGGGTCCGGCATGGCCCGATCGCTCGAGAATCTCGTGGTGCAGGTCGAACAACATCTGGAAAAGAACCCGACCGACGGACGCGGCTGGAACGTGCTCGCGCCGGTGCTGCAGCGGCTCGGCCGCTTCGACGATGCGGTGCGGGCCTATCGCAACTCGCTTACCTACAATGGCGAGAGCGCTGAGCGCCGGTCCGATCTGGGCGAAGCGATCTCCGCCGCCGCCGGCGGCGTCGTGACCGCCGAGGCCAAGGCCGAGTTCGAGCGAGCGCATGCGCTCGACGCCGACGATCCCAAGGCGAACTACTTCCTCGGGCTCGCCGCCGAGCAGGATGGCCGCAAGGACGATGCCGTCACCATCTGGCGCGCGCTGCTGGCCAAGGCCCCGGCGGATGCACCGTGGCGGCCGCTGGTGCAATCCTCGCTGGCCCGGGTCGGCGGCGGTACGATGCCGGCGCTGTCGGACGAGACCATTGCGGCGTCCAAGGACATGGCCGAAGGCGACCGCAACGCGATGGTGCGCGGCATGGTCGAGCGTCTTGCGACGCGCTTGAAGCAGAACGGCGACGACGTCGAGGGCTGGCTGCGCCTGGTGCGCGCCTATCTCGTGATGGGTGATCGTGACAAGGCGATGGGCGCGTCGACCGACGCCCGTCAGGCGGTCGCCAAGGATGCCGAGCGGCTCCGCCAGCTCAACGAAGGCCTCAAGACTCTCGGGCTCGACGGATGATGATTTCGGGGCGAGACGAGCGGAGAACGGATACGCCATGACGCGCAAGCAGCGACGTATGACCATCATCGGCGGCTCGCTCGCCGTGCTCGCGCTCGCGGCCGCGCTGGTGCTCAACGCATTGCGCGACTCCATCGTGTTCTTCTCGACCCCGACCATGGTCGCCGAGAAGCACGTCGCACCCGGCAAGCGGTTTCGTCTCGGCGGCCTGGTGCAGCCCGGCTCGCTCCAGCGCGGCGATAATCTCGCCGTGACCTTCGAGGTCGCGGACGGCGGCGCGAAGCTGCCGGTTGCCTACAAGGGCATCCTGCCCGATCTGTTCCGCGAAGGGCAGGGCGTCGTCGCCGAAGGCGCGCTCGACGCCAACGGCGTGTTCAAGGCCGACACCGTGCTCGCCAAGCATGATGAAACCTACATGCCCAAGGACGTCGCCGATGCCCTGAAGAAGCAGGGACACTGGAAGGACGATTACGGCGCCCAAGCGTCCGGTGGCGCCAAGCCGGCGGCGACGACCGCGCAGGGCAACCCGCAGGGAGCTATGCGGTGATCGCAGAGTCAGGACATTACGCGCTGGTGCTGGCGCTCGGGCTGGCGCTGATCCAGTCCATCGTGCCGCTGATCGGCGCGCGCCTGCGCGATGCCGCGCTGATGAACGTGGCGCGTTCCACCGCGCTGGCGCAGCTCTTGTTCGTCGGCGCCTCGTTCGTGGCGCTGGTGATGCTGCACGTGAATTCGGACTTCTCCGTCGCCAATGTCTACGAGAATTCCCACTCCATGAAGCCGCTGCTCTACAAGATCACCGGCGTGTGGGGAAACCACGAAGGCTCGATGCTGCTGTGGGTGTCGATCCTGGCGCTGTTCGGCGGATTGGTCGCTGCGTTCGGCAACAACCTGCCGCTGTCGCTGCGCGCGCATGTGCTTGCCGTGCAGGCCTGGATCGCCAGCGCCTTCTATCTCTTCATCCTGGTGACCTCGAACCCGTTCCTGCGCATCGCCAACCCGCCGATCGAGGGACGCGATCTCAATCCGGTGCTTCAGGATATCGGCCTCGCCGTGCATCCGCCGATGCTCTATCTCGGCTATGTCGGCTTCTCGATCTCGTTCTCCTTCGCCATCGCGGCGTTGATGGAAGGCCGGATCGATGCGGCCTGGGCGCGCTGGGTGCGGCCGTGGACGCTGGTCGCCTGGATCTTCCTGACGCTCGGCATCGCCATGGGCTCGTACTGGGCCTATTACGAGCTCGGCTGGGGCGGCTGGTGGTTCTGGGATCCGGTCGAGAACGCCTCGCTGATGCCGTGGCTCGCTGGCACCGCGCTATTGCATTCGGCGCTGGTGATGGAGAAGCGCAACGCGCTGAAGGTCTGGACCATCCTGCTCTCGATCCTGACCTTCTCGCTGTCGTTGCTCGGCACCTTCCTGGTCCGCTCCGGCGTCATCACCTCCGTGCACGCCTTCGCCACCGATCCGACCCGCGGCGTGTTCATCCTCTTGATCCTCTGCCTGTTCATCGGCGGCAGCCTGTCGCTGTTCGCGGGCCGCGCCACGTCGCTGAAGCAGGGCGGCCTGTTCGCGCCGATCTCGCGCGAGGGCGCGCTGGTGTTGAACAATCTCTTGCTCACGGTCGCCTGCGCAGTGGTGCTGTTCGGCACACTCTATCCGCTGGCGATGGAGATGCTCGCCGACTTCAAGATGTCGGTCGGCGCACCCTTCTACAACCTCACCTTCGCCCCGCTGTTTGCTCTGCTGCTGCTCGCCGTGCCGTTCGGTCCGATGCTGGCGTGGAAGCGCGGCGACCTGCTCGGCGTGACGCAGCGGCTGCTCGCAGCCGGTATCGCTGGCCTCGTCGCCGTCGCCATTGCCTGGGGCTGGGCGAGCGGCGGCGCTACGCTGGCGCCGCTCGCGATCGGACTGGGCGTCTTCGTCATTGCCGGCGCCGTCACCGACCTCGTCGAACGAACGGGCCTCGTTCGGCTGCCGTTCGCGACGGTGCTGCACCGGGCGCGCGGCCTGCCGCGTTCGGCGTGGGGCACGGCGTTCGCGCATGCCGGCCTCGGCGTCGCGCTGATCGGCATCGTCTGCGAGACCACCTGGAACAGCGAATATATCGCGACCATGAAGCAGAACGAGGTCGCCCATATCGCCGGCTACGACGTGAAGCTCGACGGACTGTTTCAGCGTCAGGGACCGAATTACCGCGAGATGATCGCCGAGTTCAACGTCAGCCGCGACGGCGAGACGCTGAGCGTCATGACGCCGTCCAAGCGCAGCTTCACGACACGCGGCTCGTCGACCACCGAGGCCGCGCTGCTGACGCGCGGTGCAAGCCAGCTCTACATCTCGCTCGGCGACGCGACCGCGGAAGGGGCGATCGCCGTGCGCATCTATCACAAGCCGCTGGTGCTGCTGATCTGGTGGGGACCGGTGCTGATGGCGTTCGGCGGCGTGCTGTCGCTGTCCGATCGGCGCCTGCGGGTCGGCGCGCCGAAGCCGGCGCGGGCCAAGCAGCGCCTGCAGCCGGCGGAGTGATTTTGATGCGCCGGATGATGGCTGCGTTCATCGCGTTGATGCTGCTGGCTTCGCCTGCGGCGTATGCCGTGCAGCCGGACGAGATCATGTCGGATCCCGTGAAGGAGGGGCGCGCGCGCGAATTGTCGCGCGAGCTGCGCTGCATGGTCTGCCAGAATCAGTCGATCGATGATTCCGATGCGCCGCTGGCACGCGACCTGCGCCTCCTCGTGCGCGAGCGCATCGCGGCCGGCGACAGCAATTCGCAGGTGCTCGATTTCCTGGTCGCGCGCTACGGCGAGTTCGTGTTGCTCAAGCCCCGGTTCGAGCGTCAGACCCTGCTGCTGTGGCTGCTCGCGCCGCTGCTGCTGATCGGCGGCGGCACGGCGCTCTGGCTGCAAATCCGCCGTCGCGCGCGGAGCGGTGCAGACGTACCAGCTCCGCCGCTCACTGCGGAGGAGGAGGCGCGGCTCGCCGCCCTGATGTCCGATGATACGAAGTCGTCCTGACCTACGTAATGATACGTAACCTGTCGGGCGCTGAGCGTTTCATCCTCTATTGACCTTTGTCTGGAAGCTTGTCGCGAGATTCGATTCCAGCCTCCGAGTCCTGCCATGTTCGCGAACAGCAATCTGACGATCCGCTTCCTGGTCGGCGCCGTCGTCGCTGCACTATTGTTCTTGCTGGGCATCGGCGGCGGCACCGGCTTCGTCGCGGTGCTCTATCTCAACAACGAGATCACCAGCCTGTCGTCGGACTTTGCCGCGTTGAGCGGCCCTGCGCGTGACCATGCGATGCAGATCTACCAGCAGGCGCAGACCGCGTTCTCTTATTTCCTGATCGCCTGCGGCGTGATCGCAGTCATAGCTTTCGCGATCTGCCTCACCACCTGGTTCGCCGTGCGCAACGGCATCCTCAATCCCCTGGCGGCGATCGTGCATGCCATGCGAGAGGTCGCCGACCAGAAGTTCGAGACAAAAGTTCCTGGGCTCGGTGGCACCAACGAGATCGGTCTGCTTGCCGGCGCGCTCGAGGTCTTCAAGACCAACGGGCTCGAGCGGCGTCGCCTCACCGAGCGGCAATTGCATGAGGCGCAGCACCAGGCCGAGCGGTCGAAATTCCTGGACGCGCGGATCAAGCGTTTCAACGATCTCGTTGCCAGCGTGGTCGACAGCGTGGCCTCGTCGGCCGTGCATCTGAAGCGCAACGCCGAGACGTTGTCGCGGACGGCCAACGACACCAGCACCAAGGCCAATGCGGTGGCGAGCGGCGCGAGCCAGGCCAGCGCCAGCGTGCAGACGGTTGCGGGCTCCGCCGAGGAGATGACGAATTCGATCGGCACGATCAGCCGCCGCGTCACCGATGCGACCCAGCGCGCCGAAGGCGCCGCAAGCCAGGCCGAGAAGAGCCGCGACACCATCCACACGCTGTCGGACGCCGCCGACAAGATCGGCGAGGTCGTGCAGCTCGTGCAGGCGATCGCCTCGCAGACCAATCTGCTTGCGCTCAACGCCACCATCGAGGCGGCGCGCGCGGGCGAAGCCGGCAAGGGCTTTGCCGTGGTGGCCTCCGAGGTGAAGAATCTGGCGCACCAGACCAGCAAGGCGACGGAGGAGATCACCTCCCATGTCGCCAGCATCCAGGGCATCACCGCGGAGACACGCGGCGCGATCGACGGCATCTCGAAGACGCTGTCGGAGATCTCGTCGATCATGTCCGGCATCGAGGTCGACACCGCCCAGCAGCGCACCGCCACGCAGGACATCACCCGCAGCGCACAGGACGCCGCGCAGGGAACCCTGGACGTCTCCAATCACATCGCCCAGATCACCTCGACCTCGGCGGAGACCGGGCGCATGGCGGCCGAGGCGCGGGATTCCGCCGTCGATCTGTCGCAGCAGGCCGAGACGTTGAAGCGCGAAGTCGACGAGTTCATCGTCAGCGTCCGGGCCAGCTAAGGCCAGCCAAAATCTCGCGCGGTGTCCGTCGCGGGAACTCGACTAAGTTCCTGTCGGGGCACGATTTTCGGCCTGCGCTAAACTGCCGCATCCGTAGCTCGGCATCATTACAAAAGTTTAACCCCGCCGCCAGCGCACGGTAAGGCGGGAGTCCCCATCTTCAGGTTCGCAAGGTGCCCGACATCCGGCACCAAAAGGAATTCAAGGCCCTGGAGATCTCTGCATGACCGAACGTCCCGACCTCTCGAACCTTCCGTCCTACCGGCAGCCGCGCCGGTCGGTTTTCTCTGCGCGCAAGGTCGCGCTGATGGCCTCGGTCGTCGCCGGCCTCGGCGCCGCCGTTTACGGCTTCAGCCCGTCGGTGTCGCCGGCTGACCTGTTCTCGAGCCCGGCGCATGCGCAGGTCAATAACGAGGTCCGCAAGGTCGAACGTCCGGTCGGTTTCGCCGACATCGTCGAGCGCGTGAAGCCGTCGGTGATCTCGGTGAAGGTCAACATCAAGGAGAAGACCGCGAGCAACGATGATGGCGACGACGCACAGTCGCCGTTCCAGCCGGGCTCGCCGATGGAGCGCTTCTTCCGCCGCTTCGGCGGTCCGGACGGCATTCCCGGTTTGAAGGGTGGCGGCCGTGGCCGCGTCGTGCAGGGCCAGGGCTCCGGCTTCTTCATCTCGGCTGACGGCTTTGCCGTGACCAACAACCACGTGGTCGACGGCGCCGACAAGGTCGAGGTCACCACCGACGACGGCAAGACCTACACCGCCAAGGTGATCGGCACCGACCAGCGCACCGACCTCGCGCTGATCAAGGTCGAGGGTGGCTCGAGCTTCCCGTTCGCCAAGCTCGCCGACGCCAAGCCGCGGATCGGCGACTGGGTGCTCGCGGTCGGCAATCCCTTCGGTCTCGGCGGCACCGTGACCGCCGGCATCGTCTCGGCCAGCGGCCGCGACATCGGCAATGGCCCCTATGACGATTTCATCCAGATCGACGCGCCCGTGAACAAGGGTAATTCCGGCGGTCCGGCCTTCGACACCAATGGCGAGGTGATGGGCGTCAACACCGCGATCTACTCGCCCTCCGGCGGCAGCGTCGGCATCGCGTTCTCGATCCCGGCCAACACCGTCAAGAGCGTGGTGGCCCAGCTCAAGGACAAGGGCTCGGTCAGCCGCGGCTGGATCGGCGTTCAGATCCAGCCCGTGACGTCCGATATCGCCGACAGCCTCGGCATGAAGAAGGCCGAAGGCGCGCTGGTCGCGGAACCGCAGGCGAACGGTCCGGCGGCGAAGGCCGGCATCGAATCCGGCGACGTGATCACCGCGGTCAACGGTGAATCCGTCAAGGACGCCCGCGAACTCGCCCGCACCATCGGCGGCATGGCGCCCGGTGCGACCGTGAAGCTCAACGTGCTGCACAAGGGCCAGGACAAGGTCGTGAACCTCACCCTCGGCCAGCTGCCGAACACGGTCGAGGCCAAGGCCGACGTCGATCAGGACAGCGGCAAGGGTGCCAGCAAGGGCACCGACGTGCCGAAGCTCGGCATGACCGTTGCCCCTGCGAACTCCGTGGCCGGCGCCGGCAAGGAAGGCGTCGTGGTTACCGAAGTCGATCCGAAGAGCGCCGCGGCCGAACGCGGCTTCAAGGAAGGCGACGTGATTCTCGAAGTCGGCGGCAAGAGCGTGGCCACCGCCGGCGAAGTCCGTGACGCCATCAACGCGGCGCGGACCGACAACAAGAACAGCGTCCTGATGCGCGTGAAGAGCGGCGGCCAGTCGCGCTTCGTCGCGATCCCCATTGCCAAGGGGTAAGCCTCAGGAGGCTTGCGAAATGAAGGGTGTCGCCGGCATCAGTCGCCCCCGCCGTCGGCGCCCTTCGGGGGAGCAGCGTAAATTTCGCTTCCCCAGCCTACCTTCCGGTGGAATTACGCCCCCCTCCGTCGGAAGGCATAGGGCGGTGAGGTCCCCCCAGCTTCACCGCCCGCCTTTTTCTCGCTTCGACACTCTCCCGCTCGGCTTGCATGCGATTGCCGCTCGCGCCATGTTTAGAGAAGGTTGACTCCCTTGACCGCCGCCGAACGCACGATGCGCCTCCTCATCATTGAAGACGATCGCGAATCCGCCGATTACCTCGTGAAGGCGTTTCGCGAGGTCGGACACATTGCCGACCACGCCGCGGACGGCGAGGAAGGCCTCGCCATGGCCGAGAACGGCGACTACGACGTGCTGGTGGTCGACCGCATGCTGCCCAAGCGCGACGGCCTGTCGCTGATCGGCGCGCTGCGCGACAAGGACAACGTGACGCCGGTGCTGATCCTCTCCGCGCTGGGACAGGTCGACGACCGCATCAAGGGCCTGCGCGCCGGCGGCGACGACTATCTGCCAAAGCCCTATTCCTTCGCCGAGTTGCTCGCCCGCGTCGAGGTGCTGTCGCGCCGCCGCGGCGGCCCCGCCGAGGACACCCTCTATCGCGTCGGCGATCTCGAGCTCGACCGACTCTCCCATCGCGTCGCCCGCGGCAAGGACGAGCTGACGCTGCAGCCGCGCGAATTCCGCCTGCTCGAATACCTCATGAAGCATGCCGGCCAGGTGGTGACCCGCACCATGCTCCTGGAGAACGTCTGGGACTATCATTTCGATCCGCAGACCAACGTGATCGACGTGCACATTTCGCGGCTGCGCTCCAAGATCGACAAGGGCTTCGATCGGCCGCTGCTGCACACGATCCGCGGCGCCGGGTACATGATCCGTGACGGCATTCGGTAGAGACGCGGGTTAATTCCGGCCAACGGTGTCGCTGTCGATCCGGTGGATGGCCGGGGGATTCCACACGCCGGTCAGCGCCTCCGATTTCGGCGCATAGAGACGCATGGTGAGATTGAACGGACCTTTAGGTGCGGGCAGCCAGTTGGCTTCACGATCGCTGCCGGGATTTTCATTCTGGAAATAGAGAGTCAGCGAGCCGTCGGCGTCGCGCTTGAACGGCATCCAGCTGCTCACCGCAAAGCGGTTGAGCGGATTGGCGACCTGGAAGCCTTCGTCGTCATACAGGGTGATCGACCAGAATGCATCGACCGGTGGCAGTCCGTCCTTGGTAAAGCGGATGATGTATTTGTTTGCGCCATCGAGCGGCTTCCCGCTTTCATCGCCAATGCTGCCCGGGTAGATCGCATCCTCCGGCAGATTGGCGCCGAGGCCGAGCTGGGCGACAATCGCGCGCTTCAAATAATAGGTCCCGTAAACGCCCATCGTGTCTGTATTCATGGACCAGTTGTTTGCGACGCGCGCCAAGGTCGGGACTTTCCATGCCATCAGCTTTCGCGCCTGCGCCGGCGCGTCGTCGATGGCCTTCCGTACCGTTGCGTCAACCTTGGCTATGTCGAAGCTCTTGCCCTGCTCGAAACCGATCCGCTTCATGCGCGCGAGGATCGGCTCATCGGTGATGTGTGGCGGGTTGATCTTGAGCAGCTCCGCAGCATAAGCGAAGTACTTATCCCCCGCCATCGTGTCGACTTGCGTCTTTGGCGGCGTTTTGACGTCGACGCTGGGATCGATGGTTTGTGTAACGGCGACCGGGGGCTTGCCCCATCCAGACAGCGGCGTGATCTTGTAGCCCTTCTGCACCTCGTGAACTGCGGCATAGTCGGCGGGGCCATCGGTCTTGGTGCGACCGATGATCCAGACATGGGGTGTCGGCGCATTGATTCGCGTGAAGCCCGCCGGCACGTCTCCATTCCAGCCCGGCGGCACGACCAGGAAATTGGCCGCCTTGGTGCCTGTCGTGCGCATTCCCGGCGATGCAAACACATCGGACCACATGTCGAGCATCGGCAGCAGGTAGTAGCGACCACCGGTATCAGGAACCGAAACGACCAAGGGCTCCTGCGTAAGGTCCAGCCAGGCGCTCGAATACAACGTGTCGAAATTGGGCCGCACCACCGCCCTCATGTCCGCGGTCGGGTAGGCCTGGATATTGTCGAACGTGTTGGGCGGGCCGCCTATTCCGCTGGTTTTGGGATCGGAATTGATGAGCTGCTTGCGTGTCACGTCCATCGTCACGAGCGGATAGAAGTAGACATACGCTTCCGCGGCGATGGCCTGTGCCTCGTCGGCAGAAATTGATTGAGCCGCGCTGGGCACCGATGTCGAGACCATGAAAATCAGACCCGACAAGACCGCAGCCAGCGATGACAAATGCTTCGTCATGATCTTCCTCCTCGTTATCCCTGCAGTGGCGAGCAATGATCCCGTGGATGTCATATTGCTTTCCTGCTGCGGAATATTTTCCCCATTTCCCTTAAGGGCGGAGAATGGACAGTGGACGAGCCAGCCAAGAAGCGAAGCGCCGCGGTCTGGTTGATCTACATCAATGGACGCCCGCGAAGGGTGAAAAACGGAGATCAAGCAATCCGCCGTCCGAAGGTCTGCTCCAGCTCCGGAAGCAGACCCCAGGCAGCCCGCGAGATTGCACAGAATTAAGTAGAGAGGGGCCCCTTCTGCCTTTATCATGGCGAGACGGTGCGGTCCGCGATAGCTCGATAAGGCATTGTGGCCGCTTGCCAAAAGGACCACCCCCTGAGAGGACGGCAAGGAAAATGGTTTTGAATTTACCGTTCTGCCAGTGCCGTAAATGATCCGTGACGGCATTCGGTAAACTCGTCCGCACCACGGCCTTCCGGCTGACGCTGGTCTATCTGCTGCTGTTCGCGATGTTCGCGGCCTCGCTGCTCGGCTATTTCGCCTGGAACACGCGGCGGCTGATCACCGAGGAAATCACGCAGACGGTGAATTCCGAGACCTCGGAGATCAACGCGATCTATGATCGCCGCGGCTTGGTCGGCCTGGTGCGAACGATCGAGTACCGCGCGCTCCGGCCGGGCGCCAACCTCTACCTCGTGACCACACCGACCGGGCAGGCGGTTGCCGGCAATGTCGGCTCGCTCGCACCCGGCGTGATGGCGACGCGCGGCTGGTCCGAGACCGCCTACCGGCGCATCGAGGACGCAGATGACCGCGATCATCGCGCATTGGTGCGCGTCACCGAACTCGAAAACGGCTTCCGGCTGCTGATCGGCCGCGACCTCGCCGAGCGGCGGCGCCTGTTCGGCATCGTCGCGAAGGCGGCGCAATGGTCGGTCCTGATCGTCGTCGTGCTCGGCCTCGGCGGCGGCATCTTCGTGGCGCGCAGGGTGCTGAGGCGCATCGACGCGATGACCGGCACCGCGCAGCGCATCATGACCGGCGATCTCAGCGGGCGCCTGCCAGTGGGGCGCAGCGGCGACGAGCTCGATCGCCTCGCGGAAAACCTCAACGCCATGCTGGAGCGGATCGAGGCCTTGATGGCGGGGCTGAAGGAAGTCTCCGACAACATCGCCCACGATCTCAAGACGCCGCTGACGCGCCTGCGCAACCGCGCCGAGGAGGCGCTGGCGAAATCGGGTTGCGAGGCCGATTACCGTGCGGCGCTGGAGCGGACCATCGAGGAATCCGACGGGCTGATCCGCACCTTCAACGCATTGCTGATGATCGCGCGGGCCGAGTCCGGACAGGCGCGCGGCAACATGGATGATTTCGATGCCGCCGAGGTCGCGGGCGGCATCCACGAGCTCTACGAGCCGCTCGCCGAGGACGACGGCATGACCTTGAAGGTGAAGGCCGATCCGACGCCGGTTCACGGCAATCGCGAACTGATCAGCCAGGCGCTCGCCAATCTGGTCGAGAATGCCATCAAATACGGCAAGCCGGTCGCGCAGGCCGGCGGAACCGTGGTCAGCATGGACAGCCGGCAGATCATGATCGAGGCGAAGCGCGAGGGTGACCAGGTGCTGCTCAGCGTCACCGATCGTGGCCCCGGCATTCCCGAAGCCGACCGCAAGCATGCCGTCGAACGATTCGTCCGGCTCGAGGCGAGCCGCACGCTGCCGGGCTCCGGCCTCGGCCTCAGCCTCGCTTCCGCCGTTGCGACGCTGCATGGCGGAGAATTGCGGCTGGGCGATGCGCATCCGGGCCTCGTCGCCACGCTGGTGCTGCCGGCGCGCACGGGTGCGGGCGACAGGGTTGCTCCGCCAATACCGGATGTGCCACAGAAGGTGGCATGAACCACTCCGCGCCGGGAAACGCGGACAAGCATGGTGAGAGTCTGGCCGCACGCTTCGCGGAGGCTCCCCATATTGTCGCTTCCACAACCGACGAACGCCGACTTGAAAACTGGCTGGCCGAGCTCGAGCCGGCACAATCGGCCCGTCTCGGAGCGTTGCTGGTTCATCCCTTCGCCCGGAATATCTTGGTCGGCATCGCGGAATTCTCGCCCTATCTGTTCGATCTGGTGCGCGCCGATGCGCTGCGCCTGATCCGGCTGCTCGAATGCGATCCGGATACGCATCTCGCCGCACTGATCGCTGAGACAAGGGGCGCGGTGTTCGCGGCACCCGACGATGCCGAGGTGATGCGACTGCTTCGCCGCATGAAGGCCGAGGCCGCGCTGCTGACCGCGCTGTGCGACATCGGCGGGGTCTGGCCGGTGATGCAAGTGACGGCGGCGCTCACCGACGTCGCAGTCTCCTCGGTGCAGGCGGCGCTGCAGTATCAGCTGCGGCAGGAAGCCGCACGCGGAAAGATCGTGCCGCCCAATCCGGAGGCACCGGAAGAGGGCTGCGGCCTGATCGTGCTCGCGATGGGCAAGATGGGGGCAGGCGAGCTGAACTATTCCAGCGACATCGATCTCATCGTGTTCTTCGATCCCGATGCGACGACGCTCGCGCCCGATATCGAGCCGCAGCCGTTCTTTGTCCGGGTGACGCAGGGCATGGCGCGCATCCTGCAGCAGCGCACTTATGACGGCTACGTCTTCCGCGTCGATCTGCGGCTGCGTCCTGATCCATCCTCGACGCAGGTGGCAATCTCGCGAGACGCCGCGCTGCATTATTACGAGCGGGAAGGGCGCACCTGGGAGCGCGCCGCGATGATCAAGGCGCGCGCCTGTGCCGGCGATGCCAGGGCAGGCGAGGCGCTGCTCGCCGAGATCGCACCCTTCGTCTGGCGCAAGCACCTCGATTTTGCCGCGCTTGCCGATGTCCACGACATGAAGCGGCAGATGCAGACCTATCGCGGCCAGAGCGAGGTCGCGGTCGAGGGCCACAACGTCAAGGTCGGCCGCGGCGGCATTCGTGAGATCGAGTTCTTCGCGCAGACCCAGCAGCTGATCGCCGGCGGCCGCCATCCGGAATTACGGGTGCGGCCGACGCTTAGCGCGCTCGACGTGCTCGCCACCAGCAATTGGATCACCTTCGCTGCGCGCGACGAACTCACCACCGCATACGAATTCCTGCGCCGGGTCGAGCACCGCCTCCAGATGATCGCGGACGAGCAGACCCATGCGCTGCCCGACGACAAGGAGGCGGTCGAGCGTTTTGCCCGCTTCTTCGGCTATCCCGATCGCGAAGCCTTCGCGCGCGACCTGCTGCAGCAGCTCGAGATCGTCCAGGGCCACTACGAAAAGCTGTTCGAGGGCGATGATCCGACCGGCACGGCAGGTCTGCCGGCTCTGGACTACAGTGCAGGTCCCGACGACCCGCGCCTGCTCCACCACCTGGCGACGCTCGGCTTCAAGAAGCCCGCTGCCGTCGCGCAAACCGTGCGGGACTGGATCACCGGCGACTATCGTGTGTTCCGCAATGAGGCGACGCGCAGCGCCTTCATCGAGTTCGTGCCGGCCCTGATCGACGGTCTCGCACATGGCGAGGAGCCGGACCGCGCGGTCGTGGCGTTCGATCAGTTCCTCGGGGCGCTGCAGCGTGGCGGCCGGCTGATCACGCTGCTCGGCCAGAACCGCGATCTCGTCGCGCTGGTGGCGCTGGTGCTGGGAGCTGCGCCGCGGCTCGGCGAGATGCTGGCGCGGCAGCCGCAGCTCATGGACGGCCTGATCGATCCGCGCTTCTTCGGCGCGATGCCGGACAGGCAGGAACTGTCGGGGCGGCTCGCGACGACCGTGCAGGACGCCGCCTCCTACGAGGAGTTCCTCGATCGCCTGCGTCTGTTCGGGCAGGAGAGCCTGTTCCTGATCGGCACGCGCATCCTGTCCGGCACCGTCTCGGCGCAGCAGGCGAGCACCGCCTTTGCCGATGTCGCCGAGGGAATCGTTCACACCGTGCATGGCCTGGTCGCCGACCGCTTTGCCGCGCAGCACGGCCGGATCAACGGCCAGGAGACCGCGATCATCGCGATGGGCCGCCTCGGCAGCCGCGAGATGACGGCATCGTCCGATCTCGACCTGATCCTGCTCTACGATTTCGACGCCGAGAACCCGGACTCGGATGGGACGAAGTCGTTACAGGGCGCGCATTATTTCGCCCGCTTCACCCAGCGCCTGATCAGCGCCTTCACGACCCGCACCAATTACGGCGTGCTCTACGAGATCGACATGCGGCTCCGTCCCTCAGGGCGCGCCGGCCCGGTGGCCTCGAGCCTCGCCTCCTTCGCGGACTACCAGGCCAACGAGGCCTGGACCTGGGAGCACATGGCGCTGACGCGCGCGCGCGTGGTGTCGGCTTCGCCTGCATTCCGGGAACGCATCGAGCGCGTCATCCGCGATGTCCTGACCCGCCGCCGCGATCGCGCGGTCATCGCCAATGACGTCGCCGATATGCGCAGCGCCATCGGCCAGGAGAAGGGCGAGACCGATTATTGGGATCTCAAATATGCCGCCGGCGGCATGATCGACATCGACTTCATCGCGCAATATCTCCAGCTCGTGCATGCCCACGACAAGCCCGAGATCCTCGACGTCAGCACTCTGCAGGTGCTGGATAATGCCTGTAGGCTCGGCGTGCTCGCACAATCGGAGACCGAGATCCTGCGTGCCGCGGCACGGCTCTATCACGATCTGACGCAAATCCTGCGCCTGTGCGTCAGCGACCGCTTCAAGCCGGAAACCGCCGGCACCGATCTGCAGCGCGTCATGGCGCGCGCCGGCGATGCGCCGGACTTCTCGTCGCTGGAGGCGCGGGTGAAGGAAACGCAGAGCGAGGTGCGGCGCGTGTTCAGGGCGCTGCTGGAAGGGGCGTCGCCAGCTTCAGCGCGGTGAGGGCCTCACGCACGTCAGGCTCGAGGCCCGCGCCGCCGGCATCGAGATGGGCGAAGATAGCGCGCTTCATCCGGGGATCCCAGAACTTCTTGATGTGCTCGGCGATCCCCGGCACGGCCTTGTCATGGCCCTGGCTCCTGAAGAACTTGCCGATCTGGTTGGCCATGTAGATCAGGCGGTCAGGCGACATCGGCAACCTCCGTGGCATGGCGGGCGACAATCCGGCCACCATGCGAGAACACTTCGAACCCGTCCTGGCGGGCAATGGCGATCAGGGTGATGCCCGCGGCTTCCGCGGTGCGCACCGCAAGCGCGGTCGGCGCGGAGACGGCGACCATCACTGGCGCGCCGATCGCGGCGGTCTTCTGCACCATCTCGACCGAGACCCGGCTGGTCAGCAGCACCATGCCGCCACTTGCATCGGTACGGCTGCGCGCCAGTGCGCCGGCGAGCTTGTCCAGCGCATTGTGGCGGCCGACGTCCTCGCGCAGGGCGACGATGTTGCCGCTAGGAGACCAGAACGCAGCGGCGTGAACGGCGCGGGTCTGTAGATTGATCGATTGCAGCGGTGCGATCGCCTGCATCGCCGCCATGATTTCTTCCGGCGTGAAGGTCTGCCCCTGCGGCACGACCGCCGCGGGTCGCACCGCCTCGGCAATGGACTCGATGCCGCAGATGCCGCAGCCGGTGGGACCTGCGACGTGGCGGCGGCGCTCGCTGATGAGTGCCGCATCTTCCGCTGCCAGCCACATCCTGAGCTCGATGCCGTCGTCGAGGCGAACCACCTCGAGCGACTTGATGTCGTCGACCGACTTGATGATGCCTTCGTCCAGGCTGAAGCCGACGGCGAAATCCTCGAGGTTCTGCGGCGTCCCCATCATGACGGCATAGGTGCCGCCATTATAGGTCAGCGCCAACGGCGTCTCCTCGGGGATCAGCCGTGTGCCTTCGGACGCGACACCGTCGCGCCATATCTCGCGGTCGATGGCCTGGACGGGCACGTGCATGCCGTTACTCCGCGGCTTCGGCGGGGACGATGCGGCGGGATTGCCGCGCCTGCGCGTCATAGGCCTTCTGCCAGTCGGACGGGCCGTTCGAGGGCGAGACCTGCACCGCCGTCACCTTGTATTCGGGACAGTTGGTCGCCCAGTCCGAATATTCGGTGGTGATGACGTTGGCCTGCGTGTCCGGGTGGTGGAAGGTGGTGTAGACGACGCCGGGCGCGACGCGGTCGGTGATCTCCGCGCGCAGCGTGGTCTCGCCGGCACGGCTCTTCAGCCGCACCCAGTCGCCGTCGCGCACGCCGCGCTGCTCGGCATCGTGCGGATGGATCTCGAGGCGATCCTCGGCATGCCAGACCACGTTGTCGGTGCGCCGCGTCTGCGCGCCGACATTGTACTGGCTGAGGATGCGGCCCGTGGTGAGCAGCAGGGGATAGCGCGGGCCGGTGCGCTCATCGGTCGCGACATATTCGGTCACGACGAACTTGCCCTTACCGCGGACGAAGCCGTCGATATGCATCACCGGCGTGCCCTCGGGCGCCTTCTCGTTGCAGGGCCACTGCACCGAGCCGAGCTCGTCCAGCCTGGCGTAGGAGACGCCGGCGAAGGTCGGGGTCAGCGCCGCGATCTCGTCCATGATCTCCGAGGGGTGGCTGTAGTTCATCTCGAAGCCCATGGCCTTGGCAAGACCGATGGTGACCTCCCAGTCGGCGAGGCCGTTCTTCGGCGTCATCACCTTGCGCACGCGCTGGATGCGGCGCTCGGCGTTGGTGAAGGTGCCGTCCTTCTCGAGGAAGCTCGAGCCGGGCAGGAAGACGTGGGCGTAGTTGGCGGTCTCGTTCAGGAACAGGTCGTGGACGATGACGCATTCCATCGCCGACAGCGCCGCCACGACGTGGCTGGTGTTGGGATCGGACTGCAGGATGTCCTCGCCCTGCACGTAGATGCCCATGAACGTGCCTTCGACCGCGGCGTCGAACATGTTGGGAATGCGCAGGCCCGGTTCCGGGTTGAGCTTGACGTTCCAGAGCGCCTCGAACTGGTCGCGGACGGCATCGCCGGAGATGTGGCGGTAGCCGGGCAGCTCGTGCGGGAACGAACCCATGTCGCAGGAGCCCTGCACGTTGTTCTGGCCGCGCAGCGGGTTCACGCCGACGCCGGGGCGGCCGATATTGCCTGTTACCATCGCAAGGTTCGCGATCGCGATCACGGTGGTCGAGCCCTGGCTGTGCTCGGTGACGCCGAGACCGTAATAGATCGCGCCGTTGCCGCCGGTGGCGTAAGTGCGGGCTGCTTCGCGCAGATCCTTCGGATCGACGCCGGTGAGGATGGCGGTGGCTTCCGGGCTGTTGCTCGGCTGGGCGACGAAGGCGGCCCATTCCTCGAACTCGCTCCAGTCGCAGCGCTCGCGCACGAAGGCTTCGTTGACGAGACCCTCGGTGACGATGACATGCGCCAGCGCGGTCATGACCGCGACGTTGGTGCCGGGCATCAGCGGCAGGTGCAGCGCCTTCACATGCGGAGATTCCACCATCTCGGTGCGGCGCGGATCGATCACGATCAGCTTGGCACCCTGGCGCAGCCGCTTCTTCAGGCGCGAGGCGAACACCGGGTGGGCGGACGCCGGGTTGGCGCCGATCACGACGACGACGTCGGTGTCCTCGACCGAATCGAAATCCTGCGTGCCGGCAGAGGTGCCGAAGGTGGTGGCGAGGCCATAGCCGGTCGGCGAATGGCAGACGCGGGCGCAGGTGTCGACATTGTTGTTGCCGAAGCCGGCGCGGATCAGCTTCTGCACCAGATAGGTCTCTTCATTGGTGCAGCGGGACGAGGTGATGCCGCCGATGGCGTCGCGGCCGTACTTCTTCTGGATGCCGCGCATCTTGGCGGCGGCAAACGAGAACGCCTCGTCCCAGGAGACTTCCTTCCAGGGATCCTCGATCCGGTCGCGGATCATGGGTTTAAGGATGCGTTCCTTGTGATTGGTGTAGCCCCAGGCGAAGCGGCCCTTGACGCAGGAATGGCCGCGATTGGCCTTGCCGTCCTTGTAGGGCACCATGCGCACGACTTCCTCGCCGCGCATCTCGGCCTTGAAGGCGCAGCCGACGCCGCAATAGGCGCAGGTGGTGACCACCGAGTGCTCGGGCTGGCCGATCTCGATCACGGATTTTTCCGTCAGCGTCGCGGTCGGGCAGGCCTGCACGCAGGCGCCGCAGGAGACGCATTCGGAGCCGAGGAAGCTTTCGCTCATGCCCGGCGAGACCCGGCTGTCGAAGCCGCGGCCGGAGATGGTCAGCGCGAAGGTGCCCTGCACCTCCTCGCAGGCGCGGACGCAGCGCGAGCAGACGATGCACTTGGAGGGATCGTAGGTGAAGTACGGGTTGGACTCGTCCTTCGGCATCCAGTGGTCGTTGTCGCAGCCGTGGGTCTTGGCGAAGACGTGGTTCTCGCCCTCATAGCCGTAGCGCACGTCGCGCAGGCCGACCGCGCCGGCCATGTCCTGCAATTCACAATCGCCATTGGCGCCGCAGGTGAGGCAGTCGAGCGGATGGTCGGAGATGTAGAGCTCCATCACGCCCTTGCGCAGCTTCTTCAGCCGCTCGGTCTGGGTGTGCACGACGAGGCCGTTCATCACAGGCGTGGTGCAGGAGGCCGGCGTGCCGGCGCGGCCCTCGATCTCGACGAGGCAGAGACGGCAGGAGCCGAACGCATCGACCATGTCGGTCGCGCACAGCTTCGGGATCTGGTGGCCGGCGTCCATCGCGGCGCGCATGATCGAGGTGCCCTCGGGCACGGTGACCTGGTTGCCGTCGATGGTCAGCGTCACCATCGTCGTCGATTTGGAGCGCGGCGTGCCGTAGTCGATTTCTTCGATCAGAGACATTGTCGTTCTCCTATTCCGCGGCCTGAAGCGTGGTCGGGACGGGTGCGAAATCCTCCCGGAAGTGCTTCAACGCGCTGAGGACGGGGTAGGGCGTGAAGCCGCCGAGTGCGCAGAGCGAGCCGAATTTCATGGTGTTGCAGAGGTCTTCGACCAGCGCGAGGTTTTCATGGACGCGCTCGCCGTTGATGATCTTCTCGATGGTCTCGACGCCGCGGGTGGAGCCGATCCGGCACGGCGTGCACTTGCCGCAGGATTCGACGGCGCAGAATTCCATCGCGAAACGCGCCTGCCTGCGCATGTCGACGCTGTCGTCGAACACGACGATGCCGCCATGGCCGATCAACCCGTCGCGCGCGGCAAAGGCCTCGTAGTCGAACGGCGTGTCGAACAGGGCGCGGGGGAAGTAGGCGCCGAGCGGGCCGCCGACCTGCACCGCACGAACCGGCCGGCCGGTGAAGGTGCCGCCGCCGATGTCGTCGACGAGTTCGCCGAGCGTCACGCCGAATGCGGTCTCGAACAGCCCGCCGTGGCGGATATTGCCGGCGAGCTGGATCGGCATCGTGCCGCGGGAGCGGCCCATGCCGAAATCGGCATAGGCCTTGGCGCCCTCGGCGAGGATGAAGGGGATGGCGGCGAACGACAGCACGTTGTTGATGACGGTGGGCTTGCCGAACAGGCCGTGATGGGCCGGTAGCGGCGGCTTGGCGCGCACGATGCCGCGGCGGCCTTCCAGACTCTCCAGCAGCGAGGTCTCCTCGCCGCAGACATAGGCGCCGGCGCCGACGCGCACTTCCATATCGAAGCTGGTGGTCGAGCCGCCGATCTTGTCGCCGAGATAGCCGCCGCGCCTGGCCGCCGCGATCGCGGCATTCATCGCCTCGACCGCATGCGGATATTCGCTGCGGATGTAGATGTAGCCCTTGGTCGCGCCGACGGTGATGCCGGCGGTGGTCATGCCCTCGATCACCAGGAAGGGGTCGCCTTCCATGATCATGCGGTCGGCAAAGGTGCCGCTGTCGCCTTCGTCGGCGTTGCAGACGATGAACTTGCGGTCGGCCTTGGCCTGCGCGACGGTCTTCCACTTGATCCCGGTCGGGAAGCCCGCGCCGCCGCGGCCGCGCAGGCCGGATGCGGTGACCTCAGCGAGGATCGCTTCCGAGCCGAGCGACAATGCGCGCTCCAGGCCCTTGTAGCCGCCATGGGCGCGGTAGTCGTCGAGCGAGCGCGGATCGATCACGCCGCAGCGGGCGAAGGTGAGGCGGGTCTGGCGCTTCAGCCAGGGGATCTCGTCGGTGGCGCCGAGCCGCAACAGATGCGGCGTGTTGGTGGCGAGCGCATCGAGCAGGGAGGGGACGTCGGCCTCGGTCACCGGGCCGAAGGCGATCCGGCCCTTCGGGGTCGCAACCTCGACCAGCGGTTCCAGCCAGTACATGCCGCGCGAGCCGGTCCTGACGATCTCGACCTTGACACCACGCTTGGCCGCAGCCTGCTCCAGCGCCAGCGCAACCTCATCGGCGCCGACGGCGACCGCGCCCGCATCGCGGGAAACGAAGAGACGCATGCTCATCGCTGTGCCTCCGCAACCAGTGCATCGAGGCGCTTCTCGTCGAGCCGGCCGATGAGGCGGCCGTCGAGCATCGCGGATGGCGCGGTCGCGCACAGGCCGAGGCAGTAGATCGGCTCCAGCGTGACGCGATCATCGGCCGTCGTGTTGCCGAGCGACACACCGAGCTTCGTCTCGGCGCGCGCGGCCAGTGCATCGCCGCCCGCAGCCTGGCAGGCTTCCGCGCGGCACAGCTTCAGCACGTGGCGGCCGGCCGGCTTGTGGCGGAAATCATGGTAGAAGGTGAAGACGCCGTGCACCTCGGCGCGCGACAAGTTCAGCGCCTGCGCAACCATGGGAATCGCCGCCTCCGGCACGTAGCCGAACGCCTCCTGAAGCGCATGCAGGATGACGAGCGTTGCGCCTTCCTGCCCGGCATGTTCGGCGATGATCTCAGCGCCGCGCGCTTCGTCCCAAGGCTCGTAACAAGGCTCGTAACGAGGTTCGTAAAGCGTTGTCATTGTTCGTTCTCAACCTGAGCGTTCCTTCAGCGCAAAGTATTTGGAATCATTCGAAGATCAATAAAGCTGTCTCATGCTGCGATTGCGAATTCAGATCGATTTGCAACCGCAATCGGTCGATACGGAATGGTAATGAAGATTGTATCGGCTGCCGGTTTTTGCGTGTTGGTGCAGGCCCGGCATGCTAGCTTGCATGCCAACACAGAATCCGAGGGGACGACCGGTTGATCGACAAGCTTGAACTGCTGCTGGCGCTGGCGAAGGAGCGGCATTTCGGACGCGCGGCAGAGGCCTGCGGGGTCACGCAGCCGACCATGTCGACCGGGCTGAAGCAACTCGAGGAGATCCTCGGCGTGATGCTGGTCCAACGCGGCTCCCGCTTCCAGGGTTTCACCCCCGAGGGCGAGCGGGCGCTGGACTGGGCGCGGCGGATCGTGGGCGACGCCCGTGCCATGCGTGACGAGATCAACGGGCTGAAGCACCAGCTCTCCGGCGAGATCCGCATCGCGGCGATCCCGACCGTCCTCGGCATGGTCGCCCAGCTGACGACGCCGTTCCGCGCCAGACATCCCGAGGTGCGGTTCAGCATCCGGTCCACGACGTCATCGGAGGTGCTGGGCCTGCTCGAAAATCTCGAGGTGGATGCGGGGCTGACCTATATCGAGAACGAGCCGATCGGCAAGGTGCGCACCATTCCGCTCTACAACGAGAGCTATCGCCTGCTCACCGCGCCGGATGCGATGTTCGGCGATCGCGAGACCGTGACCTGGACCGAGGTCGGGCAGGTGCCGCTGTGCCTCTTGACGCCCGACATGCAGAACCGCCGTATCATCGACCGCGCGCTGCGCTCGGTCGGCGCGGAGGCGACGCCGACCCTGACCTCGAACTCGCTCCTGGTGCTGTTCACGCATGTGAAGACGGGACGCTGGGCCAGCGTGATGCCGGCCAAGCTCGCCGAGACGCTCGGCCTGTCCGATACGGTGCGGTCGATCCCGATCGTCGACCCCGAGGTCAATTACAGCATCGGCATGGTGATCCCGCAGCGTGATCCCATGACGCCGCTGATCGCGGCGCTGGTCAATGTGGCGCGGGAAGTCGCGCCGACGCTGCAATTATAGAGCTCAAGCCGCGGCCGATATCCCGGCCCCCTTGACGGCGTCGCGCGGCAGCGTCACGCGGACGACGGTGCCGACATCGATCTTCGAGCGCAGCCGCATCGAGCCGCCGTGGAGCTGTGCCAGCGAGCGGGCGATGGCGAGGCCCAGCCCAGAGCCGTGATAGGTCTTGGTGAGCTGGCTCTCGACCTGCTCGAACGGGCGGCCGAGCCGCGCCAGCGAGTGCGGCGCGATCCCGATGCCGGTGTCGGCGATCATCAGCACGATCCTGTCGTCGAGCTGCCGGCTGCGCACCACGATCCGTCCGCCGTCGGGCGTGAACTTCACCGCGTTGGAGAGCAGGTTGACGATGATCTGCTTGGTGGCGCGACGGTCGGCGACGACCGAGATCGATGTCCCGATGTCGGCATCGAGCGTCAGGTGCTTGTCCTCGGCGCGGCGGGAGACGACGCGCAGGGATTCGGCGAGCGTCCGCGCGAGGTCGAGTTCTTCCATGTCGAGCTTCATGCGACCGGCCTCGATCTTGGACATGTCGAGGATGTCGTTGATGACCTCGAGCAGATAGTGGCCGCTGGTCAGGATGTCCTGGCAATATTCCTGGTACTTCTCGCTGCCGAGCTCGCCGAACATGCCGCTTCCCATGATCTCGGAGAAGCCGATGATGGCGTTGAGCGGCGTGCGCAGCTCGTGGCTCATGTTGGCGAGGAACTTCGACTTGGTCTGGTTGGCTTCCTCGGCGCGGGTCTTCTCGCGCTGGTATTTCTCGGCGAGGTCGGCGAGCTCGTTGGTCTGGCGCTCCAGCGCGGCCTGCGAGCGCTTGAGGTCGATGACCGTCGCGCGCAGGCGCAGGTCGTTGTCGACCAGCTTCTGCTCGTGCTCCTTGATGCGGGTGATGTCGGTGCCGACCGAGACATAGCCGCCGTCCTTGGTCCGGCGCTCGCTGATGTGCAGCCAGCTGCCGTCGTCGAGCTGCGCCTCGAAGGTGCGCGCGCCCGGGCCCTGGGCAGCGGTCTCGTTGTGACGGGTGCGCACCTCCGGCATGCGGCCGACCTCGAGCACGGTTTCGTAGGAGGTGCCGGGAATGACCGCGCTGTCGGGCAGCTTGTGCAGGCGCTGGAAGTGCGAGTTGCAGAGCACGAGGCGATCGCTCGCGTCCCACAGCACGAAGGCCTCCGGAATGGTCTCGATGGCGTCGCGCAGCCGCAGGTCCGCTTCCACGGTCCGCTCGGCGAGGCTCTTCTGCTCGGTGATGTCGACCGCGATGCCGATCAGGTGCACGCTGGAATCGGTCGCGCCGCGCGTCTTTTCGCAGCGGACGCGGAGCCAGATCCAGTGGCCGTCGACATGCTGCATGCGGAAGGTCTGGTCGATGTGGTCGATCTTCTCGGAGATCAGCTGGTCGGCGATCTCGAACAGGTCGATGTCGTCGGACTTCACCAGCGCGTTGACCTCGCCGAAGGTGAGCAGCTCGTGGCGGCCGTCGAGGCCGAGCATCGAGAACATCGACTGCGACCAGAAGATCCGGCCGCGCGACAGGTCCCAGTCCCACAGCCCGCAGCGGCCGCGGTTCAGCGCGGTGTCGATCCGGCCGCGCACCGCGTCGTTGATGAGGTCGCCCTCGCGGGCGCGGGTGGACTGCCAGTGGAAGGCGAAGCCGAGGATCAGGACGACGAAGCCGGTGGTCGCCGACAGCGTCACCGAGAGCGCGGCGTCCGAGCCCCAGATCGGCTCGTTGCGCTCCTGGATCACGGTGACGAAGCCGGGCAGCGACTTGATCTGCCGCGAGGTCGCCATCGCGGCGTTGCCGCTCGGCAGCGTCATGTCGGAGACGTTGCCGTCGCGCGGCGGCGCCGCAAGCAGTTGCGCCGTGGTGATGGCATCGAGCAGGCGGTCGTTGCCGGAAGGATCGCTGTCGATGGGAATGCGGGCGAGGAGACGGCGGTCGATCCCGGCCGAGGTGACGATGACATGGCGGCCGGATGCCGTGCCCCAGGACGGGATCAGGTCGGGCAGCAGCGTCGGAAGGCGCTCGATGTTCTTCTGCCGCTCGATCCGCAACGAGGTGAGGCGGTCGATGCGCTCGGCGAGCAGGTCGGCGAGCGCGGAGATGTCATGCCGGATCACCTGCCGCTTCTGGCGCGTCTGATCGACGACCTGCACGAACGCGCCGAGGCAGATCGTGATCAGGAACGCGATGATGAGCGTCGGCACGGCACGGCGCAGCGCCGGCTCTGCGATCAGCAGCCGATGATAGGCAGGTTTCGCGATCGATTGCGCCAATCCCTTGATCGAATCGGATTGGACGCACGCGTTCGCGGCGTCTGCACGCGACATGCCTTCGGCCCCCTGAAACCCTGCTTGCAACTTGAGTTCGGAGGCAGCCCCACGTCGCTTCCGAATCAGACCGATTTGAATCCAGTTTTGCCGGGCTGTCGAGAGTCAACGAATCGTTAACGCGAAATTATTCTTATCCAACGCGCAGTTTATGCATCACGCGTCCGCAAACCAACGGGTGCAGGAGTCCGAAACGAGAACGTGTGACTCCTCGCGCAATCCGCGTCACACGCGCGGCGGCTCGGCGTGACTGATGACGCGCTTCACGCTCGGGAAGGCGCGGCGCAACGCGCGCTCGATCGCATCGACATGCTCGTGCACCCTGATCACGCTCATCGACGGCGCAGCGCGGCAGTGGAAGTTGACGATCTCGCCGGCGTCGGTGTTGCGGACGCGCACATTATGGATGTCGTGGATCTCGCCTTCGCCGGCGAACTCGGCCAGCGCGGCGGCGATGGTCTGTACCCTCTCCGGCGCGGCGTCGACGCCGAACGGCAGTTCCGGTTCCAGCGGCTCGATATGGACGTCGACCTCGACGTCCTCGCCGAACTCCTCCTTGATGTTGCGCTCCAGCGTATTGGCGATGTCATGGGCCGCGTCGAGCCGCATCCCGGCATCGACCTCGAGATCGATGCCGACGATCAGCTTGGCACCAAGGTCGTGCACCGTGACGTGGTGGATGGCGAGGCTCGAATTGCGGGCGATCACCATGATGCGGTCGCGGACGGTCTCGTTGTTGCGCGCGACCGGGACCGGGGTGAAGGTGAGGTCGGCATCGCCGAACGCCTTGTCGAGGGCGGCCTGCGCCTTGCGCTTGATCTCCTCGACGCGGTCGATCGGGTAGGTGCGCGGCACCTTGGCGATGGTGTCGATGAAGGTGGTCGCCCCGACCATGCGCACGCGCAGGCGCTCGACGTCGATCACGCCGGGCACGCTGCGGATCGCGGCCGTGGCCTTCTCCTGGGCGCCCTCCGGCGCGCGGTCGAGCAGCGTCTGCACGGTCGAGCCGGCCATGCGCAGGCCGAGCGCGGCGATCATCACGGCGACTGCGGCGGCGGCCGCGGCATCACCCCACCAGAAGCCGAGGGCGGCGAGGATCAGGCCGACGATCACGGCGCAGGAGCCCATCACGTCGGAGGCGAAGTGGAGCGCATCCGCGGCGAGCGCCTGGCTTCGGGTCTCGCGCGCGGCGCGGTGCAGGGCGCGGGCGCGCCAGAGATTGACGACGATGTCGATCACCAGCACGACGAACGGCACGGCCGAGATGGTCGGCGGCGGCGTTCCCTCGCGCAGCCGGCTATAGGCTTCGACCAGGATGCCGCCGGCGAGCACGTAGAGCAGGGCGGTGACGCCCAGCGCCGAGATGCTTTCCAGCTTGCCATGGCCGTAATGGTGCTCCTCGTCCGCCGGCTTGTCGGACACCCGCACCACCGCCCAGGTGATGATGGTCGCGACCAGGTCGATTGAGGAGTGCAGCGCCTCGGAGATCAGCGCCAGCGAGCCGATCGCGATCCCGACCACGAACTTGGCCGCCGCCATGCCGCCGCTGGCGAAGATCGAGATGGCCGCGACCGAGGTCTTGTTGTGCTGTGCGCTCATGGCGGGGATTTAGCAGCCTGAGGCTGAACATCAAGCGGCGATCCACAGCTGTAGTCGCAAGTGAGTTGCAGGAGCGAAGCCATTGCGAATGCTTCTGAATTGAATGGTGGCTTATGCCACTAGCTCAGTCTCGTAGGGTGGGCAAAGGCGCGAAGCGCCGTGCCCACGTTCTTCCGCGATCACTGACGGATGGTGGGCACGCTCCGCTTTGCCCACCCTACGAGACCGGTGTCTGCGCGCTACGGCAGCGTCACCACGATCTTCCCCAGGTGCTTGTTCGCCTCCATGTGCTCGAACGCCTGGTCGATGTCGTCGAACGCATAGACCTTGTCGATCGGTAGCTGCAGCTTGCGCGATTCCACCGCGCCCCAGATGTCCTTGCGGACCTCCTCAAAGATCTCGCGGACCTCCTCGATGGTGCGGGTGCGGAAGGTGACGCCGATATAGCTGATGCGGCGGGCCGCATGCAGGTCGAAGTTGAAGTCGGCATGGGTGCCGCCGAGCCGGCCGACATTGACGATGCGGCCGAGGACCTTGGTCGCGGCAAGGTTCTGGTTGGCGACCTTGCCTGAAACCTGGTCGACGATGAGATCGACGCCTTCGCCGTTCGTCGCCTTCAGCACCTCATCGACCCATTTGGGGTCGGAGTGATCACGAGCCTCGCTCCCTTGAGTTTTGCGATCTGCATCGCCATCAGGCCGACGCCGGAGCTGGCCCCCTGGATCAGCACGGCTTGCCCGGGCTGCACACCGCCGACCGTGACCACGGCGTTGTGCATGGTCGCGAGCGCGACGGGGAGGGTGGCGGCCTCTTCGAAATTCATGTTCGAGGGCGCGCGGAACAGCCGGCCGTGATCGGCCAGGGTGTATTCAGCGAACGCCGCGCCGCCGGATCCCATGATGCGGTCGCCGACTTTGACGCCCTTCGCATCGGGCCCTAGCTCGGCAACCTCGCCGGCCCATTCCATCCCGAGCACGGTGCCGACGCCGCCGGCCGCGCCATGGGCGTGCCCCTTGCGCATGCCGGTGTCGGCGCGATTGAGGCCGCAGGCGCGGACCTTTACCAGCACCTGCGTGCCTTTCGGCTTTGGTTGAGCGACGTCGGAAATCCGAGCGCCTTCAGGGCCGTAGACATAAGCCTTCATAAATTGCTCTCGCTTCTTGCAGTGACTATTCCGCGGCTTCGCGTTGCGGCTGAACGATCATCCCTTCCAGCCGGCTGCGGATGATCGCCTCCGCCTCACGCACGATGCGCGAGACCAGCTCGGCGCAGCTCGGGATGTCCTGGATCAGGCCCTGGACCTGGCCGGCCGACCAGATGCCTTCGTCGGAATTGCCCGTGGCATAGACCATCTTGCCGCGGGCACCGGCGACGAGCTCGCGGATGTCCTCGAACTTGGCACCTTCCTTCTCCATCGCGACGACCTTGGTCGAGATCTCGTTCTTGGCGACGCGCGAGGTGTTGCGCATGGTGCGGAAGATCAGCTCGGTCTCGCGCTCGTCATTGGCGACGATCTTCTCCTTGATGAGTTGGTGGATCGGGCTCTCCTTGGTGGCCATGAAGCGGGTGCCCATGTTGATCCCTTCCGCACCCAGCGCCAGCGCCGCGACAAGACCGCGGGCGTCGGCAAAGCCGCCGGAGGCGATCATCGGGATCTTGACCTTGTTGGCGGCGGCCGGGATCAGGATCAGGCCGGGCGTGTCGTCCTCGCCGGGGTGGCCGGCGCATTCGAATCCGTCGATCGAGATGGCGTCGACCCCCATGCGCTCGGCCGAGAGGGCGTGGCGGACGCTGGTGCATTTGTGCACGACCTTGACGCCGTTCTTCCTAAACTCGTCGACATGCTCCTGCGGCTTGTTGCCGGCGGTCTCGACCACCTTGATGCCGGCCTCGATGATGGCGGCACGATATTCGGCGTAAGGCGGCGGCTTGATCGCGGGCAGGATGGTGAGGTTGACGCCGAACGGCTTGTCGGTGAGGTCGCGGCAGCGCGCGATCTCCTTGGTCAGGTCCTCCGGCGTCGGCTGCGTCAGCGCCGTGATGAAGCCGAGCGCGCCGGCATTGGCGACGGCGGCGACCAGCTCGGCCCGTCCGACCCATTGCATGCCGCCCTGGACAATCGGGTGCTCGACGCCGACGAGCCTGGTGAACCGTGTCTGCAGCATGATCTGTTTCCCCCCGGATGGCCCGCGTGGCGCTCTGTTATCGTTTGATGGCGGCAGGATGCCGCCGGGGGTGGGAAAAGTCTATTGCGGGGGTGTGCGGTGCGGGCGGGGTGTCATGCGGGGAGTGAGGGGGATTCCGCCGGGCGGATAATTGGGGCCTCACTCCGTCATCCCCGCGCAACCGCGAAGCGGTTGTCGCTGGAGGCACGAGGCATGGGACGTAACGCGTCCCATGGGGAGCCTCGAAGGATGAGCGGCCACGCTGTGAGAGCCGGGCATCGCCCTTCGAGGCTTGCTCAGCGGCGCGATGCGCCGCGGAGCGCGCACCTCAGGCTGACGGTCACAGATAGGTGCTCGCTGCTTCAACCCCCTCATTGCGAGCGTAGCGAAGCAATCCAGACTCTCTCCGGCGGGATTCTGGATTGCTTCGCTACGTTCGCAATGACGGCGAGGGTAATTATTGAAGTTCGTAGCCCGGATGGAGCGAAGCGCAATCCGGGACGGTCGCAACGAGGCAACAGCAGTCCCGAATTCCGCTGCGCTTCATCCGGGCTACGGGATTGCGCGGCTACTCCGCCGACAGCCGCACCATCTGCCGGCCGCCGTTCATTTCCTTGAGGCGGTTGACGAACTTTTCCGGGCGTTGCCAGCGATTGGGGACCTCTAGGCCCATGAATTCGGCAATGTCGCCGATGAAGCCGGTGCAGTTGGCGGTCTCGGCGTTCCACACCGGCGAGTCCGCCTGCAGTTTCTTGATATAGGCGAACACGCGCTTGGCGTCCGCCTCGTTCAGGTAGACCCGGTAGTTCGCGGTCAGATATTCCGGATCGAGATCGCCGTAGCTCGCACCGGTCTCGGAGGGCACGAATGTGAGGTGACCGAGCACGTAGGCGAGCGTGTCGCCGGCCGGCGTCAGGCCCGCGACCTCGACCGCCTTCTCGCTGGTCTTGCCGTACCAGACGAAGGCATGGCCCCAGCTCGCCGCCGTACGGGCGCGGAAGTCGACATAGTAGGGACCTTTCTCCGTACGCGCGACCGGACGCCGCGTCGCCTGCGGTTGAGGTCGCGATGCGGTCTCGGTCGTAGCAAGCGCGTTGGCATCGGCAACGCGCTTGTTCGCTTCGTGGGCCGAGGCCGTGGGCGTCGTGCATGCGATCATCGCCGCGAGGGCGAGCCCCGCGAGGATGCAGGATCCCGATCGATCAGCTTTGTTCGTCACGCTCTACCCCCTGGACTGTCGGCCGCTTACGCTAGAGTCTGCGCGTCAGTAGCGCGCCGCCACCGGGCCGGGCGCCTTGCCGATCGGGGCCTTGCCGACCGGGCTCTTGCCAATCGGCATCTTGCCGATCGGGGCCTGCTCCGCCGGATAGACAGGTACGGGCTGGCGGCGCGGCAAATCCGCGGCATTCGCAGCCGTCACCAGAGCAAGCGTCGCACCGAGAGCAAATACAATCTTCTTCACAGTCATTCCCCTAGAAGGTTTGGTCCAAACACGGCCATGCCGTGCCCCCAGACACGCCTCACAGAAGGGCGGCCGAATGCGTCCAAGTTGCGGCGCGCACGGGACATGTTGGCGGCATTGATCGGCCCCGCGCAGATGTGATGTGTCTGGACGTTTCGGGGGGGCGATCGGCGCTGTGGCCTGTAGGATGGGTAGAGCGCAGCGAAACCCATCGGCCATCTGCTTGGGGAGATATGATGGGTTTCGCTGCGCTCTACCCATCCTACGAGAAGATCACCCGATCCGGTTCAAACTATTCCGGATCGTCGCGAAGATGCCGCCGATGTCCTTGCGCAAGGCATCGAGCGCGTTGAAATTGTCGAAGACGCGGGCGAGGCGGTCTTCGACCTCGCGCTTGCTTTTCGTCAGCGCATCGACGCGCGAGTCGAGGGTGACGCCGGCGTTCGCCTCGATCTCGCCGACGGTCTTGGCGAGCAGGTCGCGGGTGGTGCTGACCTCGGCGATCATCGCCTCGATGCCGAACACCGGAGCTTTCAGCGGGACGAGGTCGGCCTGTGACTTCGACAGCTCGGTCTTGAAAGCGTTCAGCGTCGCCAGCGTCTCCTGCAAGGCGCCGAGGCGCTGGCGCGACTGGAGGACGAAATCGTTCAGCGCATTCTGGCGCTCGGTGAGGCTCTTGCCGTCGCCGTCGGTCTCGACCTCCGCGATCGCGCGTTCGAGCTGGCCCCGGCGCTGGCCGAGCTCCTCGAAGTCGAGCCTGATGCCTTTCAGGATGTTGAAGCCGTCGTCGATGCGGGCGAGGCGCTGCTCGATCTCGATCTTGTTCTTCGACAGCGTCTCGACGCGGCTGCCGAGCGGCGCCTCGCCGCCGGTCTCGAGCTCGTCGATGCTTTTTTCGAGGCGGTCATGGCTGAGGCTGAGCTCGCCGATCAGGGCGTTGATGCCGGCGTCGTTTGATCGTAGCGGCGCCAGCTCGGCATGGGATTTCGCCAGATCCTCCTTGTACTGGTTGAGGGTCGCGAACGTGTCCTGGACCGCGCTCACCCGCGTCAGCAGCGCCGACACGTCGCGCGCGATGTCCTTCAGGCGATCGGCGAGGTTGTTCTTGCGGTCGTCGGTCTCGAGGTCGTGCAGGGAGCGTTCGACCTGGTTCTGGCGGTCGCGAATCTCGGTGAAGACGGGCTCGACCGCGCGGCGCTGATCGGCGACCTTGCCGACCATCTCGCGCAGCGCCTGCTGGCGGCGGCGGATCTCGGCGAGCTGGTCGTGCATGTCGGCGGCTTCGTTGCGGCCCTGCTGCAGCAGCGCGCGCTGCTCGGTCTCGCCGAGCTTGTCGTGAAGGGCGGAGACGGCCTCCCGTGGATCGCTCTCGATCAGGTGCTGGACGGTGGCGTCGAGGTGGTTTTGCAGGGCATGGGCGACGACGACGTCTTCCCGGGTCTTCTTCAGGCGGTCGCGCAGCGTGTCGAGCCGCCGGTCCTGGCGCGAGAGCCGCCAGGCGGTTGCGCCGATCAGCGCCAGACCTGCAGCCAGGATCGCGCCGGCCGCGATGCGCTGCGGCACGGAAAGGGCCGCGAACCACGCCGGCAGGTGACCGACGTCGTAACCGAACGCCTGCTGGGCGAGGATCGCGATGACGGCGAGCAGGGCAAACCAGGCAACCAGAAAAAACAGCCACATCGTGAATTCCTCACGCCGGCACATTGTCGCCATATTTGCTATTGGAGAGCGGAACCGAGATCAAGGGGCGCGGGGCTTGCCGGATGCGCTTGGTCGCGCGAATCCACGACTGGTTGCGCCAACTGACGGTGGAAGGGTCTGCTGGAGTTGCCGAGTTTTCCCGAAGGCGCGAGGGCCCGTAGACCACATGAGCGCAGCGATGTGCGGGACCGCGTCACGGTCTGTCCCGTATGTCGCTCCGCTCATCATCCGGGCTACGGCGTCGTGCTCGCTCTCACTTGCCGAGGAAGTTCGAGCGCATCTTGTCGGCGAACCAGACCACGAAGATCGCAGCGAATGAGAGAGCAAAGTACAGAGCCGTCCACAAAAGTGCATTGGCGGCATTCGACATGGCGTCCTCCCTGGCATCAGAAAACCGATCTGTTGCTGGGAAGGATAATGGCGGCCGCGACGGCGCGATTTGCGCAGGATCAATATTGCCGCGCTGCGGCGAGAATAGCCGCCGAGCCTTCATTCCGGAGCACGATGCGGCTGCGCCGGCCGTAGCCTGTAGCCCGGATGGGGCGAAGCGCAATCCGTCTGTCCATCGTCATGCGAAGGCCCCGGATTACGCTTCGCTCCATCCGGGCTACGGCACTGCGTCTGCCGCTACAGCCGAAACTCGTTGGTGAGTTCGCCGATGCCGTCGATCGCAACGGTGACCGTGTTCACCGGCTCCTTCATCACGCCGACGCCGACCGAGGTGCCGACGGCGATGAGGTCGCCGGGGAGCAGGGTCATGTCGTGGGAGATCCTGCTCACCAGCTCCTGCGCGGTGAAGATCATGTCCGAGATCGGATAGTTCTGCCGCTCGGCGCCGTTGAGGATGGTGCGCACCGTAAGCTTTGCGGGATCGAGGCCGGTCGCGATCACCGGGCCGAACGGGCCGTAATCGTCGATGCCCTTGGCGCGCGCCCATTGCGGGAAGGTGGGATCGCTGGTCAGGATGTCGTTGGCGGTGATGTCGTTGACGCAGGTGTAGCCGAAGATGAAGCTGTCGGCCTCAGCCGGCGACACGCGGGCGCAGGTCTTGCCGATGACGATGCCGAGCTCGCCCTCGTAAGTCGTCTTGCCGTCGTAATAGGAGGGGCGGCGGATCACGGCGCCCGGCGTCGTGATGCTGGTGGTGGCCTTCAGCAGATATAGCGGCTCCGGCGGCTCGGGCTGGTTCAGCTTGGCCGCGAGCGCGTGGAAATTATTCCAGAGCGCAACGATCTTGCTGGGCACGCAGGGCGCGAGCAGCTCGACCTCCGACAGCGCCAGCGACCTGCCGGTCGCGGCATTGCGGCCGAACAGCTCGCCCTCGTGCACGCTGATGCCGGAGGATGTCAGCGTGCCGAAGCCGGTCGTGCCGCCATGGCGAAAGCGCAGCCAGTGCTTGATCTCGCCCGCCATCACGCCACCGCCAGTGCGCGAGGATCTGATGGCGCGGAGGTGCCGTCATAGAGGCCGGCGATGCGGGCGCGCTGGCTCACCATCGCCAGCACCGAGTCGAGCGCGGGCGTCGGAATGCCGGTGAGGCGGCCCATCTCCTGCACCACGGTGACGAGCGGGTCGATCTCCATCGGGCGGCCGCGCTCGAGATCCTGCAGCATCGAGGTCTTGTGCGCGCCGACCTTGCGGGCGCCCTCGATGCGACGCTCGACGTCGACGCGGAATTTGACGCCGAAGGTCTCGGCGATGCCTTGCGTCTCCACCATGATCGCGCGCGACAGCGCGCGCGTGGCGGGATCGGTGCAGATCACGTCGAGCGTGGCGTGGGTCAGCGCGCTGATCGGGTTGAAGCAGACATTGCCCCACAGCTTCAGCCAGATCTCGTCGCGTATGCGGTCGAGCACCGGCGCCTTCAGGCCGGCGGCGACGAAGAGATCGGCGAGGCGCTGCACGTCGGACGTGATCTCGCCGGAGGGCTCGCCGAGCGGGAAATTATTGCCGTAGACGTGGCGGATCACGCCCGGCGCCTCGATCTCGGTGGCGGGATAGACGATGCAGCCGATGGCGCGCTCGGCGCCGATCTCGCGCCATTGCCGGCCGCCGGGGTCGATGCTCTCCAGCGTCGAGTTCTCGTATTGGCCGCCGTGCTTGTAGAAGTACCAATAGGGGATGCCGTTGACGGCGGTGACGATGCGGGTGTGGGGCCCCAGCAGCGGCTGCATCTTCTCGATCACGCCGGTGATCGAATGCGCCTTCAGCGTGATGATGATGTAGTCCTGCACGCCGAGTTCGGCGGGATCGTCGGTGCAGCGCGGATGCACGGTGTGCGTCTCCTCGCCGGCGAGCAGCGTCAGGCCGCGCTCGCGCATGGCGGCGAGGTGCGCGCCGCGTGCGACCAGGCTGACGTCGGCGCCCGCGCGCGCGAGCTGAACTCCGAGATATCCGCCGATCGCGCCGGCGCCGTAGATGCAGATCTTCATGAAATCCTCGCGAGCAGAGACCGGAATTTGGGACGAAAGATCCGGTCCGGCTCGGAAGGATCCGAGCCGGGGCCGGTAGTCGCAGGGGAAGAGTTGCCGCTTGTTAGGCTGCCGCTTGCGGCGTGCCGTTGATGGCCTCGTCCATGGCAGCGGCGATGTCGCGCATGCTGATCACGGAGACGAGGCTGTAATCGTCGATGACCGGCAGGTGGCGGATATGATGCCGGTTCATCAGATGGCGAACGTGCTCGATCGTGTCCGAGGAGGTGCAGGAGACGAGCTGCTGCACCGACACGAGCTGCGAGACCTTGACGTTGACGGCATTGGCGCCGTGCTCGGCGACGGCGCGCACCACGTCGCGCTCGGTGAACATGCCGACCGCGGTGTTGCCCTCGGAGCGGACCACGTCCTTGACTACCAGCGCGCTGATATTGTTGGCGCGCATCAGCTTGGCGGCGATACCCACCGTTTCGTTCATTCGCACCGTGACAACGCGCGGCGTCTTCTTGCGCAGAATGTCTCCGACCAGCATTGCGACCTCCCTGGGTGAATGACAGGAGGAAGTGTGGTATACATAATGCCAATCGTCAAGCGCTGGATTTGGCTGATCCGAAAAATCTTGCGGCAGCAATACTGACGTTTGTCGGCAGGCCAAAAAGAAAAGGGGCGCATCGCTGCGCCCCTTTTGAAAGCTCTCGTGTGTGGCTGCTTACGCCGTCTCGGTCTTGGCGCTGCCGGTCGCCGTGTCGGCGGTCTCGGCTTCCTTGCCGAGGATGAAGGAGCGGCGCAGCGGCTTGATCACGAACAGCGCCATCAGCGCGGCCGTTGCGTTCAGCGCCACCGCCACCACGAACACGGCCTTCCAGCCGTACGTTGCCGAGATCACGCTTGCGAGCGGAACGAGCAGGGAGGCGGTGCCCTTGGCGGTGTAGAGCATGCCGTTGTTGGTCGTTGCGAACTTCGAGCCGAAGGTGTCGCCGCAGGTCGCGGGGAACAGCGAGTAGATCTCGCCGAACACGCCGAAATACACCGCCGTCGCGAGCACGAAGACAACAGGATTCTGGCCATAGGCCGACAGCGCCAGGAGCATCACCGCGGCGGTGCCGAAGGCGATGAACATGGTGTGCTCGCGGCCGATCGTGTCGGAGACCCAGCCGAAGAAGGGGCGTCCGAAGCCGTCGAAGATGCGGTCGAGCGAGATCGCGAAGGTCAGCGCCGCCATCTGGAAGCCGGCGAGCGTCACCGGCGTGTCGGCGATCTTGTAGTCGTGCGCGATCGGGCCGATCTGCGCCGCGGTCATCAGGCCGCCGGAGGCGACCATGACGAAGACGAGGTACATCACCCAGAAAATAGGGCTGCGCAGCACTTGCGGCGGGGTGAAGTCGATCTTGGTCTGCGGCAAATTGAGCTGCTTCTTCCGCGGCGGGATCGATATCCGCGGCGGCTGGATGAAGAAGGCGAGCACGAACACGATCAGGCCCTGGCCGATGCCGAAGGTGAGGAATGCCTGTTGATAGCCGCTCGATGCGATCATGGTCGCGATCGGCACGATGGTGAGGGCTGCGCCCGCGCCGAAGCCCGCGGCGGTCGCGCCGGCGGCAAGGCCGCGGCGGTCGGGAAACCATTTCAGCGCGTTGCCGACGCAGGTGCCGTACACGGCGCCCGCGCCCATGCCGCCGACGATCGCGGCCGCGTAGAGCAAAGTGAGCGAGTCGGCGTAGGAGTTGAGCACCCAGGACAGCGCGATCATCACGCCGCCGAACATGATGACGATGCGCGGGCCGTATTTGTCGACGAACCAGGCCTCCACCGGCACCAGCCAGGTCTCGGTGACGACGAAGATGGTGAAGGCGAGCTGGATCGCGGCGCGTCCCCAATGGTGCGCGGCATCGATCGGATCGACGAACAGCGTCCAGCCATATTGCAGGTTGGCGATCATCGCCATGCAGACGATGCCCATGACGAGCTGAAGCCAGCGGAAACCGGTGCGAAGAGGGGCGGCCGTGACGGCGCCGTCCGTGCTGGAAATCATCAAGAACCTCCCAACGCGCCTGATTGATTGCGACCTGGGATTGCAAGATGACCCAGTGTCGCAAATGTTGTGGCTTATCGTCGCAAGCGCGGCCGGCAGCTTGGTATACCATATTCCAGAATGCAAGTCCTAACTTGGTCCCTGCATCAAGAAATTACGAGTTCCTTTCGGGTTTTACGGAATGCCGAAAGCCCTGCTCAAAACGAAAACGCCCGGCCGTGAGGCCGGGCGTCGTGTTTGGATCAGCTGTGTTGGAGTGTGTCAGAGGGTCGATTTCGCGACCACGACCTTGCGCCAGGGTTTCAGCACCGCGATCGCCAGCAGCGACGCCAGGATGTTGGCGCCAGCCGCGATGATGAACACGCTGTCCCAGGTGCCCGACGACTGCTGCATCAGGTTTGCGACCGGGACGAGCAGCGCGGCGGTGCCCTTCGCGGTGTAGAGCAGGCCGGCATTGGTGGTCGCGAACTTGGCGCCGAACGTGTCGGTGCAGGTCGAGGGGAACAGCGAGTAGATCTCGCCCCAGGCGAAGAACACGAAGCCCGAGAGCAGCACGAACCAGACCGGATCGTGGCCCCAGAGGTAGAGCATCCAGATGCCGAAGCCTTCCATGCCGAAGGCGATGAACATCGTGTTCTCGCGGCCGATCATGTCGGAGATCCAGCCGAAGAACGGACGCGTCAGGCCGTTGAGCACGCGGTCGATGGTCGCTGCGAAGGTCACCGCGGTCATCGTCACCGCCATCAGCGTCACCGGCACGCTGTCGACCTTCCAGTCAACCGCGATCGGCTTCAGGTTCGCGGTGACCATCAGTCCACCCGCGCCGACGATCACGAACATGAAGTACATCAGCCAGAAGATCGGCTGGCGCAGCACTTCGGTCGGCTGATAGTTGCGCCGGGTCTGGATGATATTGGCATTCGCCACCACGCTCGGCACCTGACCCGCTTTCGGCGCGAGCAGGAAGAAGGCGAGGATGCAGATGATGATGCCTTGTCCGAGGCCGAAATAGAGGAAGGTGGTCTGGAATCCACTGTCCTTGATCATGGCCTGGATCGGCGCGACGGTCAGCGCGGAGCCCGCACCGAAGCCCGCGGCGGTGATGCCGGCGGCAAGACCGCGCTTGTCCGGAAACCACTTCAGCGCGTTGCCGACGCAGGTGCCGTAGACGCCACCGGCGCCGATGCCCGCGATGATCATGCCGAGGTAGTAGCCGTTGAGCGAGGTGGCCTGTGCGTTGATCGCCCAGCCGATGGCGCAGAGCACACCGCCGACGAGAACCACGATGCGCGGACCGTATTTGTCGACGAACCATCCTTCGATCGGCACGAGCCATGTCTCGAACAGCACGAACAGTGTGAACGCCCATTGGATCGAAGCGCGATCCCAGCCGAACTTCTTCTGGATGTCGGGGACGAAGAACGTCCAGCCGTATTGGTAGTTGGCGATCATCACCATGGCCGCTACACCGATCGCCAATTGCGCCCAGCGATACGTGTCGCTAACGCGCGCGGCTGTAGGGGCCGTTGCCTGCACCATGTCCGTCATAAAGCCTCCCGTGGCGCCTCTAATTTTCTGCGAGCGCTGGAGGGGCATTCTTGTATGCATTATGCCAAGCTTCAAGCGCTGGTCCGGTCACCGTGCGCAAATGCCGCAGGGCCTTGTCCGGGTGCGGCTGTGACTCAGGACAGCACAAGTAGAAATGGCCCCGTCCTGCGGGGCCATTCTTCAAAAGTCGAATGTTGAAAGTTCCGAAGCCGGCGCGCTGCCTCGGCAGCGCAAAAGCACGGGCTTAGAGGCCGAAGCGCGGCAGGTCGCCGTTGTGATTCGAGATCTCGGCGCTCGCCATCAGGAAGCGGTCGACCGCGGCCAGGAAGCGGGCGAACAGCGAGGAGGAGGAGGGGGCGAGAGCGACGGTGGCGGTCTTGGACATCGGTAATTCCTTTCTTGAGACGGTCAGTACTGCTGTCTCATTTCGAAAGGCAATCTACGTATACCAGATGCCAGTGTCTATGCATGCCATTGCATAGCAGCACGCGCTCTGCCGCATTGCAACATAATATCCCGTTAAAGCGGCCGTTCCGGACTTAAAATTGCCGGTGTGGATACAAAAACAGGGATTACGGCCTCCGGCGAGCAGAATAACCCTGTTCACGCGACCCGGCACGGCGCCCGGTGGGCTGCGAATTCCGACCGCGCTGCAACAAGCCGGCTCTTGGCAGGGCGGGCCAAAGCCGTTAGTGCTCTGCCCCCTTTTCCAATCAACTGTCAGAGTGGTTCATGTCGAGCGCCTCGCCCGCCGTCTCGATCGGCATCGATTTTGGGACCAGCAACACGGTCGTCGCGCTTGCGGCGGACGACCGCCGGGTCGAGGCCATCCGCTTCGATCACGGCGGACAGCGCCACAGCACCTATGTGTCGGCGCTGTGTTTCTGGGAGGACCGGCCGGGTGCCGGCGCCCAGGCTGAAGGCGGCCCGTGGGCGATCGAGACGTTCCTCGAGGGGCGCCACGTCCACCGCTTCCTGCAGTCGTTCAAGACATTCGCGGCGAGCAGCAGCTTCAACACCACGCAAGTCTTCCGGCAGCGCTTCAAGTTCGAGGACATCCTGGCGGCGTTCCTGCGCACGCTGGCGCGCCATGGCGGCGAGAAGTTCGGCTTCGAGACCTCCAACATCACGGTCGGCCGCCCGGTGCGCTTCGCCGGCGGCAATCCCGACGAGGCGCTGGCGATGCAGCGCTACCGGGCCGCGTTCGAGCGCTTGGGTGCCGGCCACGCGCGCTACGTCTACGAGCCCGTGGGGGCGGCATTCTCCTTCGCCCGCAGGCTCGAGCGCGATGCCACCGTGCTGGTTGCGGATTTCGGCGGCGGCACCAGCGACTTCTCGGTAATGCGGTTTTCCCGCGCGGGCGGCACGCTCCGCGCCGAGCCGCTGGGACACGCCGGCATCGGCATTGCCGGCGACACGTTCGACTATCGCATCGTCGACCACGTCGTCTCGCCGCGGCTGGGCAAGGGCTCGAGCTTCCGCTCGTTCGACAAGGTGCTGCCGGTCCCGAGCGGCCACTACACCAACCTCGCGCGCTGGCATCAGCTTGCGATGATGAAGAGCAACGGCGATCTGCGCGAGCTCCGCGAGCTGGCGCGCACCGCGCTGAAGCCGAAGCTGCTCGAGGATTTCATCACCATCGTCGACCTCGATCTCGGCTTCTCGCTCTACCGCGCCGTGTCCGACGCCAAGGTCGCGCTGTCGGGGCAGGACCAGACCGACTTCCGTTTCAAGGGCGGCGGCGTCGACATCGGTGCGACCATCACCCGCAAGGATTTTGAATCCTGGATCGCCGACGATATCGCCCGTCTGGGTGCGACCGTCGACAAGGTGCTGAATGAAGCCGGCATCACCGCGCGCGAGGTGGAGAAGGTGTTTTTGACCGGTGGCACGTCCTTCGTGCCTGCGGTCCGAAAGCTGTTCGCCGACCGCTTCGGTAACGAGCGCCTGATGTCGGGCGACCAGTTCGAGTCGATCGCCTACGGTCTCGCGCTGATCGGCCACAGTCCGGAGCCGGACCGCTGGACCGCGGATGGCGGGCTCAAGCCGAAGGGCGCGTAACGATCGTTCGCAATCGGTTGAATCTGCATTGCTGGCATTGGCAGTTCACAGGGCTCTGCAGCACCTGCCGACTCGATGCGAGTTGTTCTTTCGGAGAGTTCCTCATTCTCCGTCTTTGCGAGCGCAGCGAAGCAATCCAGAATCGTTCTGCCGAGGGACTCTGGATTGCTTCGCTGCGCTCGCAATGACGACGTAGGTGGGCACGCTGCGCTTTGCCCACCCTACGATACTGATGTCGCCGCTATTGGTTGATCTCCGGCTCCACCAGCCGCGCCAGATTCCGCAGCGACTCCTGCCAGCCGAGGTAGCAGGCCTCCGGCGGGATGACGTCGGGGATGCCGGCCTGCGTGATGTCCACTTCGGTGCCGACCGAGACCTTCTTCAGGATCACGGTGACCTGGATTTCGCCCGGCAGATTGGGATCGTCGAACCTGTCGGTGTAGCGCAGGCGTTCGCCGGGGACGAGCTCGAGATATTCGCCGCCGAAGGAGTGGCTGTTGCCCGTCGTGAAATTCCGGAACGACATCTTGAACGTGCCGCCGACCTTGGGCTCGAAATGATGCACCGTGCACGTGAAGCCGTTCGGCGGCAGCCATTTCGCCATCGCATCCGCCTCCAGGAAGGCGCGATACACTTTCTGCGGGCTGGTGGCGAGAACGCGGTGCAGGCGAACAGTGCTGGGCATGGTTGTTATCCCTGTGAACTGGGGGCTCGACATTAACGTCTGTCGCCCCTTCATGCACCGAGGACGAACGAACCGCTTCCAATCCGACACGGCATCGCAAGCATCGCAAATAAAGAGAAGCCGCCGGAACCGGCGGCCTCAGCCTTGTCGATTGCGGGCTCACCGCGTCCAGTCTTCACCTGCGCACAGCGTTCCCATGCAGCCCCGGACGTTGAGATTGCCCGACGGCAGCAGGGTCACCGTGCTTGCATAGGTCTTGCCGTCATCGGCATTGTAGATCCGGCCCGACCATTTGTTGGCGCCGGCCGCCTGCATGTCGATGAAGAGGGAGATGCCGACGATCTTCCGGCTGCGCAACGCAGGATCGGAATTATGGTCGTCGAGCTGCGCCTTCCCCGTCTTCTTGTCGATCGGATCTTTCAGCCAGACGACCCGGCCGCACAGCGCCGTCCCGCAACGGCTGACCTTGATCTTCGCATCGCCCGACTGTGTCAGCCAGACGCCGGCGGGACCGCTGACTGTTGCGGCTTCGGCATTTCCAAGCGGCGAGATGGACAACAGGGCTGCGAGCACGTGCCGGACGAGGGTGGAACGCATGGAAGCTCCATATCGGATCAATTATCATGAATTATTTCATGATAAACAATCAATATATCGCGCTTAGGGTTGAGTCAATCGCGCGGAACATGCATATTGGGGGAGGCAGGTTGCCTCGAAATTGCGGAGTGCTTGGAGATGGATGCGGTGGGGACATCGGTTCGCGAGGCCCGGCAGCGCTGGTTTCGACGTCTCGATCTTGCGTTCTGGGCGATCTGGGCCGCACTGCCGGTGGTGGTGTGGCTCGCCTATCTGCGGAACACGACCGCCTCCGCCTCGATCGCGGCCAGCCTTGGTCCCGACCAGGTGAAATGCGCAGGCCTTGTCGCCAATCCGCTCGAGATGTCGCCCCCGGGACAGCTGTTGTTCTGGGCGCTATTTGCGCTTCAGCTCTCGTTCTTCGCCGTGTTGATCGGCATCCTGCATCGTATGGTGCACCGATTCGCGCGCGGCCGGATTTTCGCGTCGGAGACGCTTCAGGGCGTGTGGTGGATGGGGATCATTCTGGTGATCTGGCCGTTCATCGACCTGATCACCAGCAACGCGGTGGCTTATGCCTTGCACGAGATCGGCGACGTCAAGTTCTTCCTGCCATCCTACAATGTCGACATCGGCACGATCGCGGGCGGGATGTTCCTGATGGCACTGAAATTCGTCATCGAGCACGCCATCCTGCTGCAGTCCGAAAACGAGCTGACGATCTGAGGTGAATGCCTGTGCCGATCGTCGTGAACCTCGATGTCATGCTAGCGAAGCGGAAGCGCCGCCTCGGTGACCTCGCCGACGCCATCGGCATTTCCATCCAGAACCTGTCGATCCTGAAGACGGGCAAGGCCAGGGCGATGCGCTTCTCGACGCTTGCCGCAATCTGCCGCGAGCTCGACTGCCAGCCCGGAGACATCCTCGAATATGTCGCGGGCGAAGAGGGAAGCGATGGGGATGCCGGCGAGGGAAGCTGAGGGCTGAATTCGATCGGTTACTCATGACGGAAGACGCCACGGAAAGGCCTCTCTGACGACCGCGCCGGCCGAACGATCGATCCGTCAGATCGCTGCCACATCCTGCGGCGTCATCGTGAAGGCGAGGCGATAGCGACCGATCGTCGGATTGTTTTGCGCACCCAGGGTGCCAAGCACCCCCGGCGAAAGCTGGTCTGCGACGACGTGTTCGACCGCATCGGCATCGTAGCCGGACAGCAGCACGATCCAGTCGGCGGCCCCGTCCTTTCCTCGAATCTGCTGTTCGGTGGTGGGCGAACTCGTCGGGGGCGTGTCGGTGAGGAGGAGATGGGCGCCGGTCAGTCCGGGCTCCTGCGCCAGGACGCCGAGTGTCTTCGAGAGACGTTCCTGCAAATCCGCCTCTCGGCCGGCCTGCGGTGAAAGCCTAAAGGTAGCGAGAGCGGCCGCGACCCCACCGCCAAAGCTGCCGACGATGCGGCACTGGCTGCGGATCATCCCGAGATGATGCGGCATCATCCTGGTTGACCACGACGTCGGCGCATTGAGGCGGTCGAGATATCCCTTCGACGTCAGCACGTCGTACTGCTCGAGCTCATAGAGCACGAAGAAGCCTTCGGCATCTGTCGTGCTGCTCCAGCGCGATCCGCGGCGGAAGCCGGCAATGCTCATCCGCTCCGGGAAGTGTTCATGGGAATGCCAGTCGCCGAACTCGGCGCGCTGCTCGGGGCGAACGCTCCACCACATCGCGACGGCGGCCTTGCCGAGCAGTGACATGGCAACTCCTCCACCCGAAAGGAAGCCCGGAATTCGCTCGCGCTGTTGAGAGCAGCGATGACGACGAGATGGGCAATATCAAAGTCTGCATAGCTTAGTGGGGCCAACGAAGCTCCAGAACTTGATATAGTGTTCGCCGCGCACGTAAACATCAATCGTCTGCGCGGTGGCTTTGACCCTGGAGCGAACGGCCTTGGTCTTCTGGGGACCCAGCACGAACTTTAGCGGCTGGCCGGTCCGGGCGTCTACCGCGCCTCTGATCTCCACACGGAATCGCGTTCCGTTGCCGGTTCTGACAGTGGTCCCGAGATTGTAGGTTCTGCCCGGTTCGGAAGGCATGGAGACCCAGTAGGGATTTCCTTGCAAGCTTCCTCCATCGCCTTCGGGCCTGAATTCGAAATAAAAGACTTCGTCGCTGCGATTGACATAAAGCCTCGCCCGGTCCGCGTCGGCTGACGTGCTCCAATCGTCTGGTTGCGCGCAGTCGTTCCGGGGAGACGCAAAGGCGCTGCCCTGCTGCAGCAACAGCATCAGTCCAAGAATGAGAAAAATGCGCATGGCGGTCCCCGTTCATGAAATGGTCAATGTCAGGCCATCGAAAGGCGATCTGTCAGTCGTCGAGTACGCCCCCTGGCCACGGAATGCCGTTGGCCTTGCCCGTTCCCAGCGCGATCAGAGCCCTCCGCTGGACGACCTGCGACTTGAAAATACCGGATTGGTCCGGCTGCCCTGCAACCTTGGGCGGCCCGTTGGCGGTCAGGGCACGAACAAAACCAAAGACAAAGAGCAACGCCCGCTCGTCGGATAGCTGCGTGCCGCTCGGGAAACGCGATCTCCAGACATCCGCATTCGCCTTGCCCTCGTCGGCCCCATAAAGGAGGCTTGAGCCTGAGGCAGGGCAGGATCTGAGCCATTTTCCCACGAAGGCGATCATGGCGCCATCATCGCCCTTGAAGCTGTCGCGAAACTGCTTGGCCTGCTTCAGCCACATGTGCCCAAGAAATCCGCCGCTAAAGACCTGATTGTCGACAAAGGTTGCGATTTCGCGCGGCGTCGGAGTTTTTGCGCCCCGCTCCTGGGCCCATTGTGCGGCCCGGCGATAAGCAGATTTGTATTCGAGGGCAACCGCTCGATCCTGAGCCGCTCTGGCTTCCCGGCTGCCCAGAAATGCCTGCAACTCGGCGATTGCGTCGGGTTTTACAATCCAGCGCTTGCCCACGTGGTCTTGCATCACAAGCACCTGCTTGATCGCGGCGCTTGGGGAGGCTGTCTTGACAGCGGCGCGGAAGACATCGCCCCATTTCGGCATCGTCGAGGCAAAGACGCCGTCGTCGACGGGGCCGAAAGTCTTCTGAATGCTGCCGCCAAGGTTGAATTGGATCAGTCCGAGCGACAGGCCCTGCCCATCGAAGTTTCCGGACACGCCGATATAGGGATCAGGAATGCTGTTCTCGATCGCAAAGGCGAGCTTCAGCGCGGCCTGGGCAACCGGGGCCTTCTCGTCGCCTTCCGTAGCAGCCTCCGCGACGGGACTGGACATGCCTAATCCGGTCGGCGAGGACTGCCGGGAGCAAACGGGCGAGATCGCGGTTTGCCCGTGTGTTGCAGAGGAGAGCACGCAGAGGAGGAGCAGGCCAAGAAGCGCTTGTTTCATATCAACTCCCAGGCGGCCAAATCAGATGGCGCGGTTCTTCGTTGGTGATGCAAATGAGACGTTCAATCTGGAGGATAATATTCGGAGCGTAAACGCTAAAATTGTAGCAACCCCGCGCCGCAATGCAATCTCCCGACACGTGTCTTTGCCGGAGGGGCGGTTGCAGTTCGTGCGACACGTCATCGCACGATGTCGTCGTTCGCATCAGTCTGGGGACCGTTGCGGGGGCGTAGATCGAATCCGGCAACAAGGCGCCGGCCGTGCAGCCTTGATCAACCGAAGCCATCGGGGGACTTTCGCTGCGCAGCAAGCTTTGGGCCTCGCCGTCATTCTTTGCCTTCCTCGCCCCGTGTTCGGCCGAGCTTGCGGCCGCCATCCCACGCATCTGCACCGACGTGCCCGCGGGCTTCGACCGGGTGGCCTTTCACCGCGAGTTCAACGCGGCAGTGTTGCAGTTTTTTCGCGAGCAACTTGGCGGTCGAGGCCGCTGAGCGCTGAGCTGAAATCAAGACGAACCGAGGCGGGGAACGGAAGGTCTCGTCCGGGCCTTCAACGAGCGCTGCGGTCAGCAGCGCCTTCTTGTTCTTCTCAAACATGCGCAGAGCTTGCGACACCAATCCGACATGATCGCGTGAGGTGATACGAATTGAGCGCAAATATCGGATCGAGGTCCGCACGGGCTCGAGTCGTTGAACCTGCAAAGGTTCCATTAAAGCTGCGCGATTAAATCTGGCCGAAGCCTTGCTAATGTCGACGGCGAGGTATAGCGTCGCTTTATTCGTTCAGCCGCTGTGCCTTGTTGAATGCGCCCGCGGGCTCCTTTTCCAGAGACATCGACGAATTGAAACGATCTGCGTGAGCGTCACGCGGACTGCGCGCTTGCGCGCTTTGGAGAAGAGAATGGCGACAGGTACAGTGAAGTGGTTCAACGGCCAGAAGGGTTTTGGATTCATTCAGCCCGACGACGGCGGCAATGACGTGTTCGTTCACGTCAGCGCGGTCGAGCGGGCAGGTCTTGCGGGTCTCGCCGAGGGCCAGAAGGTCAACTTCGAGGTCAAGGCCGACAAGATGCGGGGCAAGGTCAGCGCAGAGAACCTCTCGCTGGCTTGAACTCTGTAGCGCCGTTTCACGGATGTACTGAAACGGCCATGCGACCCGCTCGATCCCTGGGATTGAGCGGGCTTTCTCCGTTGCCGGGCAGGGTGAAAGATGAGCGCCAAAAGATGAGCGCGAAGAAAACGGCCGAACCGTCACCCGAATCCGTCGCGCGGGCCGAGCGTCAACGCCTTGCCGCCGAAGAGGGCGCGCGGGCGGTCGCGGATGTCGAAAGGCGCGCTGTCGATATCCGCAAGAACATGGCGCGGCTTCGCGAGCTGCGTGAGGCCAAGGAAGCAGCCGAGCAAGCGGCTGAGGCAAATCTTCGCGCATCGGTGCCCGCGCCTGCACCGAAGAAGCGCACAAGGAAGTCGTTGGGTTAGTCGAGTCCAATAGCGTCGACAAACAATCCGAGGGGGCCGTTCACATGCCAGAGAGTGCGGGCCGTGCCTAGGATCAAGCCGGATGACGGCGGCACAATCACCTTCTTTCTCGCGCTTGGCGCAGGCCGACAGCTATGCCGTCTTGCAACAACGTTTCAGACGCAGAGGCAGGCCTTCAGCTATCTTCAGAAGTATCGAACGGAGTTCGAGCGTATCGCGCGGGCGCGCCTTGAGTCAGGCGAGCTCGAGGACGGGGTCGTCGTCCTCTCGATGCTCTGAAGCATGATCCGGACCCGGAGGGCCGCGTTAGCGCAAGTGCGAAGCGGTTTTCCGAAAGGATCGTGCGTAACCAACAACCTGAAGCGCGATGACGATTCGTCCTAATCTCACCGCGCTTTAGGCCGAAGTCCGGGGCCGATTTCAATCGTTCGACGGCGGTCCCGAATTGAAATGCCGCCCGAAGATCAGGCCATTGTCATCGTGAACCTCGATGGCCAGACCGCGGCCGCTCGCGGACGGCGCAAGATCCTTGGCAGTATCGGCAAGAGACAGCGCGAGCTTCGATCTCGGCAGCTCTCTGCTTCGTCAGACTCAGGCCCTCTTCGTCCACAGCGAGTGCCTTGCCGCCCCAGATGTCGACGTAGTAATGCGGCACCGGCGTTGCCTTATCTGGGACGGTGTCCCTGCTTGGCCTCTCGCGCCAGTCGTTCCGCCTTCAGGCGCTCGCGATTTTCGTGATGGGATTGTTGCGCCTTCGCATAGTCGGACATCGGCTTCTTGGTCTCGACCGGCTTGAATACTTTGTTGGCCTCCCGCAGAGCCCGGGACGCGGGATGATCTCTCAACATCTTGACCTCGATTTGGGTGGACAGGCGCGATCTCGAAATGCGCCGGACCCGGCGTGTTCGGCTCGCGGGCTGGCGGCGGTCGACTTGTCGTTGGATGGCCCGCCTGCGCTCCCACGAGCGCGCCCGTGCAAGATAACGGGGCGGAACCCCGCCTGTTCCCGGGAGGCGACCTTAATTCGGTATCGATTGCTTCTCGGGAGGATCGCAGAGCCACCTGATCTGGCGCCCACAAGAAAGCCGCCGCAATCGGAGGCCGCGGGGGACGACGCCTGGGACAGGACGTTCGCTTTTTCCGATGATGGCATAATACCCCTGTTTTGCCCGACGGGTCAAAAGGCGTTTCGCGAAATCAGAAATATCCTTTGACGCCAGGGGGGTGGCTACTGTGCATGGGGTTGTTTTGCCACTTTTTAGTTTGAGCCCTGCGACTGTGCACCTTCACAAGCAAAAAGGGCCGCCCCTTCGGGCGGCCCTTTCGTCGTTCTCTGACAGACTCGCTTACTCAGCGGCCTGCTTCTGCGGCGGATCGAGCGCGCCCGACTTGTGGATGTCGGCGACCTGGTGGTCCGAGAAGCCCAGCACCGAGCGCAGGATCTCGTCGGTGTGCTCGCCGAGCAGCGGCGAACGCTCCACCTCGCTCGGGCTATCCGACAGCTTGATCGGGTTGCCGACCGAGATGTACTTGCCGCGGGTGGGGTGGTCGACCTCGACCACGGTGCCGGTCGCGCGCAGCGACTGGTCCTCGGCGATTTCCTTCATCGACAGGATCGGGCCGCAGGGGATGTCGTCCTTGTTGAGGATCTCCATCGCCTCGAACTTGGTCTTGGTCATCGTCCACTGCTCGATGCGGGCGAAGATCTCGTTGAGCCGCGGCAGACGGGCCGGCGGCTTGGCGTAGTTCGGATCGGTCTTCCAGGTCGGCTCGCCGATCACGTCGCAGATCTTCTCCCAGACCGGAGCCTGGGTGATGAAGTAGATGTAGGCGTTGGGATCGGTCTCCCAGCCCTTGCACTTCAGGATGCGGCCGGGCTGGCCGCCGCCGGAATCGTTGCCGGCGCGCGGCACGGCATCGCCGAACGGAACGCCTTCGCCGAACTGGCTGTATTCCTTCAGCGGTCCATGGGCGAGGCGCTGCTGGTCGCGCAGCTTGACGCGGGCGAGGTTGAGCACGCCGTCCTGCATCGCGGCGGTGACCTTCTGGCCCTTGCCGGTCGTGGTGCGCTGGTGGAGCGCGGCCAGGATGCCGATCGCGAGATGCAGGCCGGTGCCGGTGTCGCCGATCTGCGCGCCGGTGACAAGCGGCAGGCCGTCGCGGAAGCCGGTGGTCGAGGCGGCGCCGCCGGTGCACTGCGCGACGTTCTCATAGACCTTGCAGTCTTCATACGGTCCGGGACCAAAGCCCTTGATCGAGGCGACGATCATCCTCGGGTTGAGGCTGTGGATCTTCTCCCAGGGGAAGCCCATGCGGTCGAGCACGCCGGGGCCGAAGTTTTCCACCAGGATGTCGCACTTCTTGATCAGCTCGGTGAGGACTTCCTTGCCCTTGGGGTTCTTGGTGTCGAGCGTGATCGAGCGCTTGTTGTGGTTGAGCATGGTGAAATACAGGCTGTCCACGTTCGGGATGTCCTGCAACTGGCCGCGGGTGATGTCACCCACGCCCGGGCGTTCCACCTTGATCACGTCGGCGCCGAACCAGGCCAGCAGCTGCGTGCAGGTCGGTCCGGACTGGACGTGGGTGAAGTCGAGAATGCGAACGCCCGTGAGCGCTTTGGTCATCGTGTTGCTCCGTACTCTGTGTCTGCCCCCGCTAACCGCAGGGAGTAAAGGTTAAGGGGGGACTTACTTCTTCTTCTGCAGAACGCTCTGCGGATTGAGGTTGCCGATGCGGCCGCTCTCCGAGCCCGCGGCCGGATCGATCACCGCGTTGATGAGCGTCGGCTTGCCGGACTTCATCGCCTCGTTCACCGCGCGCTTGAGCTCGTCCGGCGAGGTCGCGTTCACGCCGACGCCGCCGAAGGCTTCCATCATCTTGTCGTAGCGCGCGCCCTTGACGAACACGGTGGTCGCCGGATCATCGTTGGCGCCGTTGACGTCGGTGCCGCGATAGATGCCGTCATTGTTGAAGATGACGACGCAGATCGGCAGGTTGTAGCGGCAGATGGTCTCGACTTCCATGCCGGAGAAGCCGAACGCCGAGTCGCCTTCCACCGCGAGCACGGGGTGGCCGGTCTCGAGCGCGGCGGCAATCGCCTGGCCCATGCCGATGCCCATCACGCCCCAGGTGCCGACGTCGAGACGCTTGCGCGGCTTGTACATGTCGATGACGCCGCGGGCGAGGTCGAGTGTGTTGGCGCCTTCGTTGACGAGGATCGCCTCGGGATACTCCTTGATGACGTTCTTCAAGACGCCGAGCGCGCCGTGATAGTCCATCGGCGACTTGTTGTTCATGAGCTTCGGCGCCATCTTGGCGACGTTCTCTTCGCGCTTGGTCGAGACGGCCTTGGTCCAGTCGGCCGGCGCGGTCCAACCCGCACCGATGGCCTGGTTGAAGGCCGAGACGACCGAGCCGATGTCGCCGACGACGGGCGCGACGATCTCGACGTTGGAGTCCATTTCCTTCGGCTCGATGTCGACCTGGATGAACTTCTTCGGCGTTTCGCCCCAGCTCTTGCCCTTGCCGTGCGACAGCAGCCAGTTCAACCGCGCGCCGATCAGCATGACGACGTCGGAATCCTTCAGCACGGTCGAGCGGGCCGCGCCGGCGCATTGCGGATGGGTGTCGGGCAGCAGGCCCTTGGCCATGCTCATCGGGAGGAACGGCACGCCGCTCTTCTCGACGAAGCTCTTGATCTCTTCATCGGCCTGCGCGTAGGCCGCGCCCTTGCCGAGAATGATGAGCGGACGCTTTGCGCTCTTGAGCACGTCGAGCGCGCGCTTGACCGAAGCGGGCGAGGGGATCTGCGCAGGGGCTGCGTCGATCACCTTGACCAGCGACTTCTGGCCGGCCTCGGCGTTCATCACCTGGCCGAACAGCTTTGCCGGCAGGTCGAGATAGACGCCGCCCGGGCGGCCCGACACCGCGGCGCGGATGGCGCGGGCAAAGCCGATGCCGATGTCCTGGGCGTGCAGCACGCGATAGGCCGCCTTGCACAGGGGCTTGGCAATCGCGAGCTGGTCCATTTCCTCGTAGTCGCCCTGCTGGAGGTCGACGATCTCGCGCTCGGAGGAACCCGAGACCAGGATCATCGGATAGCAGTTGGTGGTGGCGTGCGCGAGCGCGGTGAGGCCGTTGAGGAAGCCGGGCGCCGACACCGTGAGGCAGACGCCGGGCTTCTTGGTGAGGTAGCCGGCGATGCCCGCGGCGTAGCCGGCGTTCTGCTCGTGGCGGAAGGAGATCACGCGAATGCCGGCGGCCTGCGCCATGCGGCCCAAATCCGTGATCGGGATGCCCGGCACATTATAGATGGTGTTGATGCCGTTCAGCTTGAGCGCGTCGATGACGAGATGGAAGCCATCCGTCAGTTCCTGCTCGGTGCCCGGTGCTTCGGACTTGGTCGCGGTATTCAGCATGGGCCTTGTCTCCCTGGTCTCAAGTAACGGGGCGAATTTTTCGCCCTTCTGGTGAACGTTGCTAGTTACGTGAACAGTTCCTGGCCGTGCGCTTCGACGTAAGCGGCAAGGCCGAGGGTGTGGTCGCGGGCGCGCTTCTCGGCGAGCTCGGTGTCGCGCGCTTCCAGTGCTTCGATCATGCCGAGATGCTCGGGCAGGGACGTCGCGGTGCGGTCCTTGCGTCCGATGGTCAGCTGGCGATAGCCGCGCACGTGCAGCAGCAGGTCGTTGGTGAGATCGACCAGCACCGGCGATTCCGACAGCGAGATCAGCGCCTGGTGGAAGGCGATGTTGGCCTTGGAGTATTCCTCCACATGATCCTCGGGCAGACGGTCCTTGCCGAAATCCTTGAAGAAGTCGCGCAGCGCCGTGATGTCCTTCTTGCGCGCGGTGGTGGTGATGAGGCGCGCGGCCATGCTCTCCAGCGCCGCCCAGGCGCGGATCATGTCGACGATCTCGCTCTTGGTCCTGCGCACCACCATGATGCCGCGGCGCGGCACGGTCTTCACGAAACCGTCCTGCTCGAGCATCGCGATGGCTTCGCGGATCGGCGTGCGGCTGACGCCCAGGCGTTCGGACAGCGCGCGCTCGTCGAGCATCACCGGCTCGGGCGTCGAGTAGATGTCCATCTTGAGGATGGCTTCCTTCAAGGCGTCATACGCCTTGTTCTTGAAGCTGCTCTCCGGGGCAATACGAACGATTGCGATGTCTGCCTCGGCCATGTTCGGCAACGCCTTGGTTGGTTTCCGTAGTGACACGACGAATCTCCTCCAGTGGGAGTCGTCTTTTACAGGAATATTAACGGGAAAGTTTTTGGCATACCACATGCCAGAATGTCAAGCTGCCTATTTTTTGCGGCGTTCTAGGGTGCGCGGCGGCTTGACAAGTTGGCTTCTGGCATACCAAATGCCATCGCCAGCCATTTTTGATCCAAGCCGGCGGAGTAATCTCAGGCTTTATGCCACTCCGTTCCGCCGCATGGAACAGAGCGCGGCGAATGGCAAGCATCACGGGCGGCCGCAACACGCGCGCGCTTTGCAAAGAACGAACTTAGGTCAAGGGAGAAGCCACATGTCCAATTCCAAAGATGCCGTCCGCAAGGTGCTTGACCAGGTCAAGGCGGACAACCGCACCAGCCTGACGGCGCCGGAAGGCAAGCTGGTTTGCGACGCCTACGGCATTCCGGTGCCGAAGGAAGGCGTGGCCAGGTCGGCGGGCGAGGCCGGCAAGATGGCTTCGTCCATGGGCTTCCCCGTCGTGATGAAGATCGTCTCGCCGGACATTCTCCACAAGACCGAAGCCGGCGGCGTCATCGTCGGCCTCAAGACGGCTGAGGAGGCCGAGAAGGCCTACGAGACCATCCTCGGTAACGCCAAGAAGTACAAGGCCGATGCCAAGATCGAGGGCGTCCAGGTGCAGCAGATGCTGGCCGGCGGCACCGAGGTCATCGTCGGCTCGATCACCGACGGCTCGTTCGGCAAGCTGGTCGCCTTCGGCCTCGGCGGCGTGCTGGTCGAAGTGCTGAAGGACATCACCTTCCGCCTCGCGCCCGCGACCAAGGAAGACGCGCTCTCGATGCTCGATGGCATCCAGGCACATGAGATCCTGAAGGGCGTGCGTGGCGGTGAGCCGGTGAACCGGACGGCGCTCGCCGACGTCATCGTCAAGGTCTCACAGCTCGTCACCGATTTCCCTGAGATCGTCGAGCTCGACCTTAACCCGGTGTTCGCGACGGCGAAGAGCGCGATCGCCGCCGACGTCCGTATCGTCGTCGACTTCGCCTATGTGCCGAAGCCCAAGCCGCGTCCGACCGAAGAGATCGTGGCGGCGATGAGCCGCATCATGCAGCCGAAGGCGGTCGCCGTGGTCGGCGCCTCCGCGGAGGACGGCAAGATCGGCAACTCCGTGATGAAGAACCTCATCAACGGCGGCTACAAGGGCGAGATCTATCCGATCCATCCCAAGGCTGCCGAAATCCTCGGTTACAAGGCCTACAAGAGCGTCAAGGACGTCCCGGGCGTGATCGACACCGCCGTGTTCGCGATCCCTGCGAAGTTCGTAGCGGCGGCGCTGACCGAATGCGGCGAGAAGAAAATCCCGGGCGCGGTGCTGATCCCGTCGGGCTTTGCCGAAGCCGGTGCGCCGGAGCTGCAGGCCGAGATCGTCGAGGTCGGCAAGAAGTACGACATCCGCCTGATGGGGCCGAACATCTACGGCTTCTACTATACGCCCGCAAATCTCTGCGCGACCTTCTGCACGGCCTATGACGTCAAGGGCCACGCGGCGCTGTCGTCGCAGTCGGGCGGCATCGGCATGGCCATCATCGGCTTCTCGCGCTCGGCGAAAATGGGCGTGTCGGCGATCGTCGGCCTCGGCAACAAGTCCGACATCGACGAGGACGATCTGCTCGCCTTCTTCGAGCAGGACCCGAACACCAACCTGATCGCGCAGCACTGCGAAGACCTCAAGGACGGCCGCGCCTTCGCGGAAGCCGCCAAGCGCGTCTCCAAGAAGAAGCCGGTCGTCGTGCTCAAGGCCGGCCGCACCTCGGCCGGCGCCAAGGCGGCCTCGTCGCACACCGGCGCGCTCGCCGGCAACGACAAGATCTACGAGGACGTGCTGGCGCAGTCGGGCGTGATCCGCGCCCGCAGCCTGCGGCAACTGCTCGAATTCGCCCGCGGCGTGCCGGTGCTGCCGACGCCGAAGGGCGAGAACGTGCTGATCATCACCGGTGCCGGCGGCTCGGGCGTGCTGCTGTCGGACTCCTGCGTCGACAACGGCCTGTCGCTGATGTCGATGCCGCCGGATCTCGACGCGGCCTTCCGCAAGTTCATCCCGCCGTTTGGTGCGGCCGGAAATCCTGTGGATATCACCGGCGGCGAGCCGCCGATCACCTACGTCAACACCGTGAAGCTCGGCCTGTCGGACGAGCGCATCCATTCGCTGATCCTCGGCTACTGGCACACCATCGTGACGCCGCCGATGGTGTTCGCCCGCAACATGGTCGAGGTGAAGAAGGAGATGGAGGCTAAGGGTTTTGTGAAGCCGATCGTGGCTTCGCTGGCCGGCGACGTCGAGGTCGAGGAAGCCGCCGAATATCTCTACCAGAACGGCATCCCGGCCTACGCCTATTCGACCGAGCTGCCGGTCGAGGTCTTGGGCGCCAAGTACAAGTGGGCGCGCGGGGCAGGGCTGCTCTGAGCCTAGCTCTCCTGTCATCCCGGGGCGATGCGAGGCATCGAACCCGGGATCTCGAGATTCCGGGTCTGGTACGCCAGGCCCGCGCTGCGCGCAGTCCCGGCGCACCATCCCGGAATGACGGATGCAAAAGCGGCAGGTCGCGATGAGCAAGAACGTGATCCGGCGCAAATCGCACGAAGCCCGATCGCCATCGGAGGTCGACCACGACGCACGCGACGGCGGCGTGCAATCCGTCGATCGCGCGCTGTCGATCCTCGAAACATTGGCCGAGGACGACGAGGGCTATCGCCTCAGCGATCTCGCCGTCCGCACCGGACTGTCAGCGTCCACCGTGCACCGCCTGCTGGCGACGCTGGAAAGCCGCCGCTTCGTGCAGTTCGATCGCGCCGAATCCAAATGGCATGTCGGCGTGCGCAGCTTCACGGTGGGCGCGAGCTTCGCGCGGCGACGCAATTTCTCCACGCAGGCGATTCCTTACTTGCGCAAGCTGCGCGATCTCACCCGCGAGACCGCCAACCTGGCCGTGGTCGACGACGAGTTCATCATCGTGCTGACCCGCATGGAGAGCCGCGAGATCATGCGCTCGCTGACCCAGGTCGGCGGCCGCGTCGCCATGGTGACGTCGGGCGTCGGCAAGGCGGTGCTCGCGACCTATTCGGACGAGGACGTCGCTGCGGTCATCCGCCATCACGGTATGCCCCGCCTGACCGAAAAGTCGATCGTGCGGCCGGGCGATCTGTTCAAGGAGCTCGAAAAAATCCGCAAGCAGGGTTTTGCGCTCGACGACGAAGAGGCCTGCATGGGCCTGCGCTGTATTGCCGCAGTAGTCTATAACGACTGCGCCGAGCCACTGGCGGCGATTTCGGTCTCCGGCATGACCAGCCGCCTGACCGACGACAGATTGCCGGAAATCGGCCAAATCGTGCGCGAAGTCGCGGGCGAGCTGACCGTCGCGCTTGGCGGGGTGATGCCGGCTTCCAGCTGACCGGGAACCAGGCGCTGTCGCTGGACAGCATCGGCCGTTTTGGCTGATATGCGACCAAACGACACAATGCGGCAAACGATCAACACGTCCGCACGAGCCTGGAGAATGCCCCCATGTTTCAATTTCCCGCGCGCCTTGTCGGCGCAGCCGTCGCGCTGACCCTCGCGGCAGCCGCGCCTGCCTTTGCCCAGCAGCTCGAGCTCAAGCTGATGGCGCCGGCGGCCCCGGGCGGGGGCTGGGACCAGACCGCGCGCTCGATGCAGCAGGCGCTGGTGGCTTCGGGCGTCGCGCGCAGCGTGCAGGTGACCAACGTCCCCGGCGCCGGCGGCAGCGTCGGCATCGCGCAGTTCGTCAACGGCGCCAAGGGCGACGGCAACCAGATGATGGTCAACGGCTTTGTCATGGTGGGTGCGCTCGCCATGAACAAGTCGCCGGTCACCCTGGAGCAGGTGACGCCGATCGCCCGCCTCACCGAGGAAATCCAGGTGATCGTGGTGCCAGCGAATTCGCCGATCAAGAACGCGCAGGATCTCGCCGCCGCAGTGAAGGCCGATATCGCCAAGGTGACCTTCGCCGGCGGCTCGGCCGGCGGCGTCGACCATGTGATGGCGGCGCTGTTCGCTGGCGCCGTCGGCGCCGATGCGAAGAAGATCAACTACATCCCGTTCTCCGGCGGCGGCGAGTCGCTCGCCGCGATTCTCGGCGGCAAGGTCACCGCGGGCATTTCGGGCTTGAGCGAATATGAAGGCCAGATCAAGTCCGGCAAGCTGCGCGCGATCGGCGTGACCTCGGAGAAGCGCATCGCGGGCAGCGACATCCCGACGTTCAAAGAGCAGGGCATCGACCTCGTGATCGCCAACTGGCGCTCGGTGGTTGCGCCTCCCGGCATTACGCCGGAGCAACGCAAGACGCTCAGCGACGCGGTGGAAAAGATGGTAAAATCAGATGCCTGGAAGGAGATCCTCAAGCAGAAGGGCTGGGAGGATGCCTATCTCGGCGGCGACGCCTTCGCCGACTTCCTGAAGAAGGAAACCGTGCGCGTCACCGACGTCTTGAAATCGGTCGGCCTCGTCAAGTCATGAGCTCAGGCGATCCCGCCCAGTCGCCGCGGCGCGTCGATCGCGCCGGCATCGTCATCGCTGCATTGCTGGCGGTGCTCGCCGCGGTGCTGGTCTGGGACTCGCGCGGCCTGCAATCGACCGCGATGTACGGCATGGGCCCGGAGGCGATGCCGGTCGTGATCGCCTGCGGCCTCGCGCTGCTCGCGATCGGCAATTTCATCGACGCGCTGCGCGGTAATCTGCCGCCGCGCGAGAGCGCCGATCCTGTCCCGGTGGCTTTGATCCTCGTCGGCCTGGCATTGCTGATCGCCATCATCGGCTTCGGCGGCGGCTTCATTCTGGCGACGTCGGCATTATTCGTCACGACGTCGGCGGCCTTCGGGCGCCGTGCCGTCCTGGTCGACAGCATCATCGCCCTCGTGATGTCGACCCTCATCTACCTCGCGTTCGACCGCCTGCTGACGCTGAGCCTTCCCGCCGGCCCCCTGGAGCGACTGCTGTGATGGACACCTTTGCCGCCCTGGCACACGGCATGGCGGTCGCCATCCAGCCGATGAACCTGCTCTATGCGCTGATCGGCGTGTTCCTGGGCACAGCCGTGGGCGTGCTGCCCGGCATCGGCCCGGCGCTGACGGTCGCGCTGCTGCTGCCGGTCACCTACAAGCTCGACCCCGGCGGCTCGTTGATCATGTTCGCCGGCATCTATTACGGCGGCATGTATGGCGGCTCGACCACCGCGATCCTGATCAACACGCCCGGCGAGAGCGCCTCGATGGCAACCGCGCTCGAAGGCAACAAGATGGCCAAGGCCGGCCGCGGCGGGCCGGCGCTGGCGACATCGGCGATCGGCTCCTTCGTCGCCGGCACCATCGCCACCATTGGTCTAGCCTTCCTCGCGCCATGGCTGGTCGATTTCGCCGTGCGTTTTGGCCCCGAGGATTACTTCGCGCTGATGTGCGTTGCCTTCGTCACGGTGTCGGCGACCTTCGGCGATTCCCCGATCCGCGGCCTCACCAGCCTGTTCATCGGGCTGACGCTCGGCCTCGTCGGCATCGACAAACTGACGGGACAGGCGCGGCTGGCGTTCGGCGTCCCCGAGCTGCTCGACGGCGTCGAGGTGACGACGCTGGCCGTCGGCCTGTTCGCGGTGGGTGAGGCGCTCTACGTCGCGTCGCGCCGTCACCACAGCGAGGAGAAGCTGGAGCCGGTGCGTGGCTCGCTGTGGATGACGAAGGAAGACTGGAAGCGGTCGTGGAAGCCGTGGCTGCGCGGCACCATGTTCGGCTTCCCGATCGGTGCGCTGCCGGCGGGCGGCGCGGAGATTCCGACCTTCCTGTCTTATTCCACCGAGAAGCGCCTCACGAAACATCCCGAAGAGTTCGGCAAGGGCGCGATCGAAGGCGTCGCGGGGCCGGAGGCCGCCAACAACGCCTCCGCCGCCGGCACGCTGGTGCCGCTGCTGACGCTGGGACTGCCGACCTCGGCGACGGCCGCGATGATGCTGGCGGGCTTCCAGCAATACGGCCTCAATCCCGGGCCGCTGCTATTCGCCGAACGGCCCGATCTGGTCTGGGGCCTGATTGCCAGCCTGTTCATCGCCAACATGATGCTGCTGGTGCTCAACTTGCCGCTGGTCGGCCTGTGGGTGCGGCTGCTCGCGATCCCGCAGCCCTGGCTCTATGCCGGCATCCTCGTGTTCGCGACCATGGGCACCATCGCGGCAAAGCCGTCGGTGGTCGAATTGTCGATGCTGGCGGGCTTCGGCGTGCTCGGCTTCCTGATGCGCCGGTTCGATTTTCCGATCGCGCCCGTTGTGGTCGGCCTGATCCTCGGCCCGATCGCCGAGAGCCAGCTGCGCCGCGCGCTCGCCATCAGCCTCGGCGATCCCATGACGCTGCTGCAGAGCCCGATCTCGGCGACGCTGCTTGGCATCGCGTTGATCGCGCTGCTGGCTCCCTTCGTGCTGAAGGGGCTCGGGCGGTTCAAGGCGAACGAGGATTAGACGAACGCCAATCCGGCGGCGATCAGCACCGTCAATCCGAGCGCGATGTTGAGCACGCGCTCGTTCCTGGACGACAGCGACAATCCGCGCAGGAAGGCTCCAATGTAGAGCCAGATGATGTCGACAATGATCATCACTGCGATCAGCAACATCCACTTGGTGAAGGCATCGTGCGGCGCGTTGTCCTTGATCAGGGTGTACGATGCCAGCAGCGAGGCGAACGCCAGGTAGGCTCTCGGATTCGTCACGCCGAGTAGAAATCCCATCGCAGGCGAAGCGTGCGCGCCGTTGTATGTTCTTCCTTCTCCGATCGGGGACGACGCGATGCTCCAGGCGAGATAGACGAGATAAACTGTGGCTGCGATCGTCATCGCGTGTAGCGCCGACGGGAATGTCGCCAGCAACGAAAACAATCCCGCGGCCGTGATGCCGGCGGCCATGGCCAGACCGAGCTGAAGACCCAGGAAATATCGCAACCCGCCGGCAAAGCCGCGGGCGCGACCGACCGCGAGTAGCGCAGCGATCGCCGGCCCCGGCGATCCCAGCAATCCGACCGCCGCTGTCAGGAATAAGCCCGTTGCAACCGTGTCCATCGCGACGCTCCTCGCATCCGTCAGGACTAGCCGGCTTGTCATCAATAGAAAAACTAATTATTCAAATGGAAGCTATTGGTATTCTTAATTGCAGGAATCTCCGATGGACGACATCGACGTCAGCTTGCTGCGCTCCTTCGTGGCGGTGGCCGAGACCGGTCGCATGACAACGGCCGCAAAGGTCGTGAACCGGAGCCAGGGCGCGGTCAGCCAGCAGATCAAGCGTCTGGAAGATCTGTTCCGTACGCCGCTGTTCGAACGCCACGCCGCCGCCGTGCGGCTGACCCGCAGCGGCGAGCGATTGATGGTTGCCGCCCATCGCATCATCGCGCTGAACGACGAGGTGATGAGCCAGATGCTGGCGGTCGAATTTGCAGGTGAGGTGCGGCTCGGCGTCCCCCATGACGTGGTCGGCATGCTGATGCCGCCGATCCTGCGATTGTTTCGGCAGGATCATCCGAACGTACTGGTCACGCTGGCCAGCGATACCAGCCGCGCCCTGAAGCGCGGCCTCGTCGAGGGCAACGTCGACCTGACGCTGCTCACCGAGCCGCAGCCCGGCGAGGGCGACCGGCTGCTGTTGTCGGACAGGCTGGTCTGGGTTGGCGCCAAGGGTGGCGATGCCCACAAGCGCGATCCATTGCCGATCGCGCTCGGGCAAGAGGACTGTGGTTTTCGCGCTGCAGCGGTGCAAGCCCTGACCAACGCTAAGGTCGAATGGCGGGCGATCTGTCAGGTGGGCAGCCTGGAGCCGGTCTTTGCCACGCTCGAGGCCGACATGGCGATCGCGCCGTTCCTGTCGAGGACGGTCCCCGACCGCCTTGCCGTGTTGACCGGACCCCATTTGCCAAAACTGCCAAGGCAGTTTGTCAACCTGAGGCTTCCTTCGACGCGCGTCAGCGCGCTTACGAAAGAGTTCGCGCGCTATATTCGCGAGGGCTTTCACAAGCGTCACGGCTGAATTGGCGCTATCGTCCGATCTCGAATCCATCCCGTGGGGAACGTCATGCCGTCGGAAATTCGCTCGCCCCGTCTCGCTGTCCTGATCGATGCGGATAATGCCTCCGCAAAAATCGCGGATGGGCTGTTCGAGGAGATTGCCAAGATCGGCGAGGCCAGCGTTCGTCGCATTTACGGCGATTTCTCCAACGCTCGGTCCAGGGGATGGGCTGATATCCTGTCGAAGCATGCGATCATCCCGCAGCAGCAGTTCGCCTACACGACGGGAAAGAATGCATCGGACATAACTCTGGTCATTGACGCAATGGACCTGCTTCACAGCGGCCGGTTCGATGGCTTTTGCTTGGTGTCATCCGATAGCGACTTTACCCGTCTCGCCGCCCGCATCCGGGAGCAGGGCGTCGATGTCTTTGGGTTCGGCGAGCAGAAGACACCGGAAAGCTTCAGGCAGGCTTGCCGAAGGTTCGTCTATACTGAGAACCTGCTCGCGGGCACCGCGACCACCCAGGATGCCCCCTCGAGATCTGCGCCGCTTCAGCCGCCCGATGCGGCCACGCCGATTATCAAGAAGGTTATCACCCAGATGGAAAGCGAGGACGGTTGGGTCGCGCTCCGTGAACTCGGGCAGCGGCTTGCCAACCTGGCTTCCGATTTCGATCCAAGAACGTTCGGTTTTCGCAAACTGAGCGACCTTGTCCGAAAGACGAATTCGTTCGAGATCGATGAGACAAACGGCCGGTCGGTGCGGATCAGGGTCAAGGCCGCTGCCGCGCCACCATCGACAGCACAGAAGTCGCGCAGACGTCCAAGGTCGAGGGCGGCAAGCGGTTCGGCGCCTAAGGCGTAAGCAGGGCCTGCCGTTATATTTGAGTTTGCCCGGTCTGGCGCAGGGCGTAACTATCGCCCGGCCGTAACGCCAAGCGAGGGTTCCCATGACCAACCTCACCCGTTTCTCCGTCGCGCCGCTGCACAGCATGACGCGGCGCCTCGCCGACGTCGCCTCGGCGCGCGTCGTGCCTGATCTCGTCATATCGGGCGCGCGGGTGCTCTCGACCTATTCTGAGCGTATCCATCCGGGGCGGGAGGTCTGGATCACAGGCGGCCGCATCGCGGCGGTGAAGCCGGCGGGCGCGGCCAGGAAAGCCTGGAGCGAGGTTCTGCTTTACGACGCGGCAGGCGGCATCATCGCGCCCGGCCTTGTCGATCCGCACATCCACATCGAATCCTCGATGGTGACGGCCTGCGCCTATGCCGAGGCCGCGCTGCTCAACGGCACCACGACGATCTTCTGCGACAGCCACGAGATCGGCAACGTCATGGACGTCGCCGGTGTCGAGGCAATGCTGGAGGACGCGCGCGAGGCGCCGCTCTCGATCTTCCTGACGGTGCCGAGCACCGTGCCGGCGACGTCGGCTGCGCTGGAGACGGCGGGCGGCGATCTCACGCCCGACAAGATCGCCGGCCTGTTCGACCGCTGGCCCGAAGCCGTCGCGCTCGGCGAAAAGATGGACTTTGTGCCTGTTACAATGGGCGACGAGCGCAGCCACGCGATCCTCGCGGCCGCCTTGAAGCGGGGACGTCCGGTGTCCGGCCATGTCTACGGTCGTGAATTCGTCGCGGCCTATGCGGCATCCGGCGTCACCGACACCCATGAGGCGATCGACCGCGACATCGCCGACGATCTGCTCGATGCCGGCGTCTGGGTGTTTTTGCGCGGGGGACCGCCGACCACGCCCTGGCATTCCCTGCCGCAGGCGATCCGGACGATCACGGAACTCGGGGCCTCGCACAAGCGCACCGCCGTCTGCACCGACGATCGCGACGCCGACGATCTGCTTCTGTTTGGCCTCGACTGGGTGGTGCGCGAAGCCGTGAAGGCGGGGATGTCGCCGGAGCAGGCCTGGTCGATGGGCTCGCTGCATGGCGCCACGCGCTTCGGCATGGAGGGCGACATTGGCGGCCTCGGCGGCGGCCGCCGCGCCGATCTCGTGCTGATGGACGATCAGCTCAAGCCGCAATGCACCTGGTATGGCGGCGAGCTCGTGGTCGAGCACGGCAAGATCACGCCGCGTCTCGATCAGGCGCTGTCGCAGCGCTACCAATATCCGAAGGCGGCCTATGCGACCGTGAAGCTCCCTGAGAAGATGAAGCTCACGCCGGAGCTGCCCGCGAAGGCCTGCACCGTCAACGCCATCAAGACCGCGCTGCCCGGCATCACCTTGATCCACGAGAAGGTGGCGATCGAACCGGCCAAGGACTGGCCGTCGCTGTTCGCGCGTTACGGCCTGTGCTTCGTCACGGTGGTCGAGCGCCACGGCAAGTCGGCCGGCAATGTCGCCTATGGCCTGCTCAAGGATTTCGGCCTGAAGCGCGGCGCGGTGGCTTCCAGCGTCGGCCACGACAGCCACAATATCATCGTCGCCGGCACTAACGAGGCCGACATGCAGATCGCCATTGCAGCGATTAGGGAGCAGCAGGGCGGCGTCTGCGTCGTCGCCGACGGCAAGGTGAGGGCGCTGGTTCCGCTGCCGATCGCGGGGCTCCTGTCCGACAAGCGCGTCACGGAAGTTGCCGAGGAGGTCAAGGCGCTCAAGAAGGAATGGGCCGAGGCCGGCTGCACCATCCCCTACATGGGCTTCAATTTGATTCCGCTATCGGTCATTCCGGAAATTCGCATCACCGACAAGGGCCTCGTGCTGGTGCCGCAGATGGAGCTGGCGCCGCTGTTCGAGTGAAGCGACTTTCATGGATATCTTGATCTAACTGATTGAGACCACCCACGATTTTTCCACTGCTGCCGCATCGTGGAAAATAAAATCGATCTCGTTGAGATCAAAGCGCCTGCCATCGATGATCTCGCTCGCTGACTTAAACCTGAGCGAGGTCCGATATGGCGAAGATGCGAGCTGTCGATGCGGCCGTGCGTATCCTGGAGAAGGAGGGCATCTCGACTGCCTTCGGCGTTCCCGGAGCTGCGATCAATCCGCTTTACTCGGCGCTGAAGAAGCGCGGCTCGATCCGCCACATCCTGGCGCGGCATGTCGAGGGCGCCTCGCACATGGCGGAGGGCTACACCCGGGCCAAGGCCGGCAATATCGGCGTCTGCATCGGTACCTCCGGGCCGGCCGGAACCGACATGATCACCGGGCTCTATTCGGCGATCGCCGATTCCATTCCGATCCTCTGCATCACCGGCCAGGCGCCGCGGGCTCGCCTTTACAAGGAAGACTTCCAGGCCGTCGACATCGAGTCGATCGCCAAGCCCGTGACCAAATGGGCGGTGACGGTGCGCGAGCCGGCGCTGGTGCCGCGCGTGTTCAGCCAGGCCTTTCACATCATGCGTTCCGGACGGCCGGGACCGGTGCTGATCGACATGCCGCTCGACGTGCAGCTCGCCGAGATCGAGTTCGATGACGAGACCTATGAGCCGCTGCCGGTCTACAAGCCCGCCGCGACCCGCAAGCAGGTCGAGAAGGCCCTGGAGATGCTCAACACTGCCGAGCGGCCGCTGATCGTCGCGGGTGGCGGCATCATCAACGCCGACGCCTCGGACCTGCTGGTCGAGTTCGCCGAGATCGCCAACGTGCCCGTCGTGCCGACGCTGATGGGGTGGGGCGCGATCCCCGACGATCACGTGCTGATGGCCGGCATGGTCGGCCTCCAGACCAGCCACCGCTACGGCAACGCCACGCTGCTCGAATCCGACTTCGTGCTCGGCATCGGCAACCGGTGGGCCAACCGTCACACCGGTTCGGTCGAGACCTACACCAAGGGCCGCAAGTTCGTTCACGTCGACATCGAGCCGACCCAGATCGGGCGCGTGTTCAATCCCGATCTCGGGATCGTCTCGGACGCCAAGTCGGCGCTCGAGCTGTTCGTTGCCGTCGCCAGGGAGTGGCGGCGGTCAGGCAGGCTTCGCGAGCGCCAGGCGTGGCCCGCTGCCTGCCGCGATCGCAAGAAGACGATGCTGCGCAAGAGCCATTTCGACAACGTTCCGATCAAGCCGCAACGCGTCTATGAGGAGATGAACAAGGCGTTCGGCCGCGACACCACCTATGTCACCGTGATCGGCCTGTCGCAAATCGCCGGCGCGCAGTTCCTCGGCGTCTACAAGCCGCGCAACTGGATCAACGCCGGGCAGGCGGGCCCGCTCGGCTGGACGCTGCCGGCGGCGCTCGGTGTGCGCGCGGCGTGCCCGGACCGCGAGATCGTCGCGCTGTCGGGCGATTACGACTTCCAGTTCCTGATCGAGGAGCTCGCGGTCGGCGCGCAGTTCAATCTGCCCTACATCCACGTCGTTGTGAACAATTCCTATCTCGGCCTGATCCGCCAGGCCCAGCGCGGCTTCGACATGGACTACCACGTCCAGCTCTCCTTCGAGAACATCAACGCGCCCGAGATCGGCGTCTACGGCGTCGACCATGTCACGGTGGCCGAGGGCCTCGGCTGCAAGGCGATCCGCGTCACCGACCCGAAGGACACGCAGGCCGCATTCGCCACCGCGCGCGAATTGATGGCCAAGCACCGCGTGCCCGTGGTGGTCGAGTTCATCCTCGAGCGCGTCACCAACATCGCGATGGGCACGGAGATCGACAACATCGTCGAGTTCGAGGAGGTGCTGGATCTGCCGCTCGACGAGGTCGGCACCACGCGCGTGCTGCAGCCGGCGGAATAAAGGAGAGCATCATGCCGAAATTTGCCGCCAACCTCACCATGCTCTTCAACGAGATGCCGTTCCTCGACCGCTTTGCCGCGGCGAAAGCGGCGGGCTTTGCCGGGATCGAATATCTCTTCCCCTATGATTTCGACAAGGCGCAGCTGCGCGAGCAGCTGGAGGCCCATGGCCTGACGCAGGTGCTGCATAATCTTCCGGCCGGCAACTGGGCCGGGGGCGAGCGCGGCATCGCGATCCTGCCCGACCGCACCGCCGAATTCCGCGACGGCGTCTTCCGCGCCATCGATTATGCCAAGGCGCTCGATTGCGACCAGCTCAATTGCCTTGTCGGCATCGCGCCTTCTGACGCCGATCCGCGCGAGCTTCAGGAGACGCTGGTCGGAAACCTGCGCTTCGCCGCCTCGACGCTGGCGCGGGAGAACATCAAGCTGCTGGTCGAGCCGATCAACACGCTCGACATTCCCGGCTTCTATCTCAACGGTACCGAGCAGGCGGTGCAACTGATCTCCGAGGTGCGCTCGAACAACCTCTTCATCCAGTACGACATCTATCACATGCAGATCATGGAGGGCGATCTCGCCCGCACCATGCAGGAATATCTGCCGCAGATCGCCCACATCCAGCTCGCCGACAATCCCGGCCGCCACGAGCCCGGCACCGGCGAGATCAACTATCCTTTCCTGTTCCGCCATCTCGACGCGATCGGCTATCGCGGCTGGATCGGCTGCGAATACAAGCCGCGCACCACGACGCTGGAAGGCCTCTCCTGGCACGCGGCACAGACTTTCGAGACGTGAGATTTGGGGCCAGATGCGGCCGCGATGACGGTGCGCTCCCTCTCCCGCAAGCGGGGGAGGTGCAGCGAGCGCGCGGATGAATTTTGCTACTCCAACTGTGAGACATCAAACCATGATCGACATCGGCTTCATCGGACTTGGCACCATGGGACGGCCGATGGCCGGCCACCTCCTGGCTGCGGGCCATCGCGTGTTCCTGCGTGACGTCGCGCCGGTCGCGGCTGAGCTGATCTCTGCGGGCGGCATCGCCTGCAAATCGGCCAAGGAGGTGGCAGAGCAGGCGGACGCCGTCATCATCATGGTGCCGGATACGCCGCATGTGGAGGCGGTGCTGTTCGGCAAGGACGGCGTCGCGAGCGGCATCTCCAAGGGCAAGATCGTCGTCGATATGAGCTCGATCTCGCCGCTGGCGACGAAGGAATTTGCGAAGAAGATCGAGGCGCTCGGCGCCGACTATCTCGACGCACCTGTCTCGGGCGGCGAGGTCGGGGCGAAAGCTGCGAGCCTCACCATCATGGTCGGCGGTCCCGAGCGGGCCTTTGGCACCATGAAGCCGATCTTCGACAAGATGGGCAAGAACGTCACGCATGTCGGCGCCAATGGCGACGGCCAGACCACGAAGGTCGCCAACCAGATCATCGTCGCGCTGACCATCGAGGCCGTGAGCGAAGCGTTGCTGTTCGCGTCCAAAGCCGGTGCGAACCCCGCGCTGGTGCGCAAGGCGCTGATGGGCGGCTTTGCCTCGTCGCGGATTCTCGAGGTGCATGGCGAGCGCATGGTGAAGCGCAATTTCGATCCGGGCTTCCGCATCGAGCTGCATCAGAAGGATCTGAACCTCGCGCTCGAAGGCGCGCGCGCCCTCGGCCTTTCGTTGCCAAGTACGGCGGTGGCGCAGCAATTGTTCTCGTCCTGCACCGCGCATGGCGGCAAGGCCTGGGATCATTCCGCGATGGTGCGGGCGCTGGAACTGATGGCAGGCCACGAGATCGCAGCTAGCTGAACTGTTACGCGGTAACAGTCTCCAGACATGTGATGCATCTTTCGTCGCAGGGGAACCGGAACATGATCCGACCCCGCGGGTTGAAGATCCACAACAATCACTGGAGGCGTAAGGATATGAAAACCCGTCTTGCGATTACGTTGGCTGCCGCGTCGCTGCTGGCCTCGAGCGCAGCCTTTGCCCAGTCGACCACCGAACAGGGCGCTCGGGACGGCGCGCGCGCGGGTGGGGACATTGGCGGACCGGTCGGCGCGATGGTCGGCGGCACCGTCGGTGCAGCCGTCGGCGCGGGCCTCGAAATTCCGAATGCGGTGCTCGGCGGAATCCCGCGTAGTGACTCCGTCGTGATTCACGAGCGCGTCGTCGTCGGTGAGCCGCTGCCCCCGACCGTGGTGCTGCGGCCCGTGCCGAACTACACCGAGTATCGCTATGCGGTCGTGAACGATCGCCGTGTGATCGTCGAGCCGCGTACGCGCCGCGTCGTCAAGATCATCGACTGATCGGCGTAGCGTCGCATTGTTGAGATCGGGCCCTGCGGAGCGTCGCTCCGCGGGGCCTCAGCTTGTCAGGGCCGAGCTTGCCCGAAACCGGGTCATGACCCAATCGCCGACGGCGGCGAGGGCAAAGCCGATGCAGGCGGTGCCGGCATCGACCAGAAAATCCGCCAGTCGCGCATGACGCCCCGGCGCCCAGAACTGCATCAGTTCGAGCAGGCCGATCAGGATCACCGCGACGGTCACCACGGCCAGGCGCCGCTGCCGGTAGGCGAGGCCGAAGGCCAGCCCGACTAGGATGAAGGCGAGCGCATGCTCGCCGTCCTGGCCGAGGTCGGAATGGGGCCGCAGGCCCGGAGGTCCGAGCGTTGCAAAGGTGACGGCGGCGGCGAGCAGCCAGGCAAAGAAACGAACAAAAATGGACATCCGGCGGCGATAGCACGGAATCGCGACGGCCTGTTGCGGTGCGAGGATCAGATCGCCGTGTAGTTAATGACCAAACGTTAAAGCGGCTCACGCACGCCGAGGCCGTGCATGAAGCGTTCCCGGATCTGCACGGGATCACGCCTTGTGGTGCCGACGCCCGGCTTGTCGTCGATACGGACTGCGATCAGGCTCGGCTCGGAGGCCGACATGGCCTCGTCGACCAGGCGCTCGAAATCCTCCTCGTCCGCGGCCCAGGAACTCCTGACGAGCCCCGACGCAGTGGCAATGCCGACGATGTCGGCGACGCTCGCTGCCGGCGTCGGCTGCGCGCCGGTGATCTGGTAGATGCCGTTGTCCATCACGATCATGATCAGGTTCTGCGGCTTCAGTGCCGCGATCGTCGAGAGCGCGCCGAGCTGCATCAAGAGCGAGCCGTCGCCTTCGAGCGCGAAGACGCGGCGCTCGGGCTGCGCCAATGCCACGCCGAGTGCGATCGGGAAGGCGAGACCCATGCTGCCCAGCATGTAGAAATTCTGCGGGCGGTGGCCGGCGGCCCAGAGGTCGAAATTGGTGTTGCCGATGCCGCCGATCACGGCTTCCTCGTGCTTGAGCTTTGCGATCAGGCGCGAGGTGATGTCGAAGCGGTTCATCACCTTGGTGTTGCGATTATCCATGGCCCGCCTCACTTGTCGAAGACCTTGCCGCCCGTGAGCAGCGGGTTGAGGATCAGGGCCACCGGCGCTTGCGTGGTGACGGCCTGCTTGATCGAGCGGTCGACGATGAATTCGAGCTCATCGAGCCGGGTGATGGTGTGGTGCTCCAGCGCCAGTGAATCCAGCACAGGGCGCATGGTGCGGCAGACCAGCGACTGGCCGTAGTTGAACTCGCCGAGCGTGCCGCGCTCGGAGACGAACATGATCAGCGGGATCTGGTAGGGCACGGCGAGCGAGGCCAGCACGTTGGCGAGCGTGGCAAAGCCGGAGGTCTGCATCAGCACCGCGCCGCGCCGTCCGCCCATCCAGGCGCCCGAGACGATGCCGACGGCCTCCTCCTCGCGGGCGGTGGCGAAGGTGGTGAAGAAGGGATCGGCGTGCAAATTCTTGATCAGCGGCGTCAGCACGCGGTCGGGCACGTAAGGGATCAGGCTGATCTCGTTCCGCTTCAGGGTCTGCAGGACGATGCCATGCCAGGTTATGTCGCTGGTCGCCTGCTGTTCCGCAATTGCCATTGCGTTCTCCCATCAGCCGCGCATGCTTCTTGGTTCTGGCCGTCGCGGCGGTCTGCCGAACTTGACGGAGCGGGCGGGATTGTCAACATGTCCGGGCCGGCACCGTGATCTGCGCCAGACGGCCTGCCGTGGCCGGCACCGCCATGGCATAAGCGGCTACAAGCAGAAAGCGGGAGGGGCACGGACGGGCGCGCATCGCGCTGACCTTGCGGATCTCCCACGAGAGAGCCGGAAGGGTCCTGATGTCCGTCAACAGCAAGCGCGTCGTCTACTCCAACTATTTGGCCAATCCGATCTATATCGACATCCTGAAGGCGCGGCCCGACGTCCGGCTCGATCGCATAGAGAACGGCAGCCCCGAAGATGTCTATGCGCCGCTCCTCGCCGCTACCCATGTCTACCAGATCGGCGCCGCGCGCGACGAGCTTGCCCCGCATTTCCATGTCGATGCCGCGTTCCTGAAGCGCACGCCGAATTTGCTGCTCGTCTCCAGCAACGGTGCCGGCTTCGACCCGGTCGATGTCGAGGCCTGCACGGCCGCCGGCGTCGTGGTCGTCAACCAGTCCGGCGGCAACGCCCATTCGGTCGCCGAGCATGCGCTGGCGATGATGCTGACGCTGTCCAAGCGCATCATCCAGTCCGACCGCCGCCTGCGCCGCGAGCGCGACGTCAACCGCAACGAGCTCGTCGGCAACGAGGTCGAGCACAAGACGGTCGGCATCATCGGCCTCGGCAATGTCGGCCGCCGCATCGCCGCGCTGTGCAAGGGCCTGCTCGGCATGAAGGTGCTGGCCTATGATCCGTATCTCACCGCCGAGGTGATGGCCGAGCGGGGCGGCGAGAAGGTCGAGCTCGACGAGCTCCTACGCCGCGCTGACTTCGTCTCGATCTCCTGTCCGCTGAACAAGGGCAGCCGCAACATGATCAGCACGCGCGAATTCGCGTTGATGCAGCCGCATGCGTACTTCATCACCACCGCGCGCGGCTTCATCCACGACGAGGACGCGCTGCTGCAGGCGCTGCGCGACAAGCGCATCGCCGGCGCCGGCCTCGACGTCTGGTCCAAGGAGCCGCCGCCGCCGGAGCATCCGCTGCTCCAGCTCGACAACGTGCTGGCGAGCCCGCACACCGCCGGCGTCACGATCGAGGCGCGCCAGAACATGGGCCGCATCGCCGCCGAGCAGGTGCTGGAGACGCTCGACGGCAAGCGCCCACCGCGCATCATCAATCCCGAGGTCTGGCCGGTCTATGCCGAGCGCTTCAAGCAGGCGTTTGGCGTGATGCCGGGGTAGGGGGCGCGCGAAGTCCAATCGCGTGCCGATCGTTGGTTACGAGGACGACAACAGAAAGCGGCGGATTTTACCGATGCCGTGAATGAACGCGTATGACTTGTCCTGTAGATCGGGGAGCATGAGCATACTTTCGATTGCGACATCCGGACTTTCTGCGGCGAGCCTGCGCGTGAACGTGGCCGCGAGCAACATCGCCAACATCAGCACGACCGGCCCGCTGCCGGCATCAGGTGGATCGAGCACATCGACCGGTGCGGGCATCGCTCCGACGTTTCCGGCCGCCTATGTGCCGCTGCGGGTCGATCAGGTCTCCCAATTGAGCGGTTCGACGCCGGGCGGGACCAGCGCGACCGTGTCGACGGTGTCGCCGAGCTATACCGTGCAATCCGACCCGAGCGCTCCCTTCGCAAACCAGGACGGCCTGGTCGCCGCGCCAAACGTCGATCTCGCCAGCGAATTCGTTGAGCTGGCGACCGCAAAGTACAGCTTCATTGCCAATGCGAAGGTGATTCAAGCCTACGCCGAGACCGAAGACACGCTCCTCGATATCAAGGCGTGATGGCTGATGCCGGCCCTGACTTGCCGGCATCCCGTTCGTTCGCCTCCACCGGCATAGCGCGCCGGGGGTAGGGCGCTACCCCAGCTTTGCGCCGAGCTGCTCGAACACGGCCTCGCAGGTCATGAGATCGAGATGACCGCCCCCCGCATTCTTGAAGAACGTGATGTCGGACGGTGACGTCCGCCCCTGCACCCGGCCACCGGCGAGATCGTAGAGGTCGCCGAGCACGTCGGCTTCGCTGATCGCGCCACTCGCGATCGGCTGCATGATGTCGCCGACGCCGTGGAAGGCGGATTCCCGCCGGTCCACGAAGACGCGCGACATCTTTGCCGCCTCGTCATCAGCCTCACGCGTTTGCGGCGTGTAGCCCCCGACGAGGTCCAGATGCGTGCCCGGCTGCAAATTGCGACCCTTGATCAGCGGCTGATGCGCGCGGGTGCAGGTGGTGATGACGTTGGCCTCGCGCGTCGCGGCGTCGATGTCCGTGACCGTTTCCACCTTGACGCCGTCCTTCGCCAAACGCTGAGCGAGATCCGCGGCCCGATCCAGGCTCCGATTCCAGATCAGCACGCGCTCGAGCGATGGCCGGACGGTACGATGCCCCCGGATCAGCCATTCGGACATCTCCCCGGCGCCGACGCAAAGCAGCGTCTCGGGATTGGGCGGAGCGAGCAGTTTCGTGCCCAGCGCGGAATCGGCTGCGGTGCGCCAGTGCGTGATCTCGGTGCCGTCCATCGCCGCCAGCGGCCGTCCGTTGGTGCCGTCGAACAGCACGCACACGGCCTGCACCGCCGGCATCTTGCCTTCGGCCAGATTGGCAGGGAAGCTGGTGAACATCTTGCTCGCCATGTAGCGGCCGGGATCGACGGCGCTGCGGATGACGTACTGCCCTTTCTCGTCGCCGAGGAAGGCGTCAAGCACCTCCATCTTCGGCCGGCGGTGCGCTTCTTCCAGCGCCGCAATGAGGATCGGAAAGGTCAGAACGTTCGTGACTTCGGTATCGGAGACAAAGTGCAAGGGGGAATTCCTCATGGGCGATCGGCACTTGCCCATAAACCCGCGCGGTGGGTTCCGCAACGAATCTTCCGCTCGGACGCGACAGCCCTTGATCCGCGTCAAAATCTCCTTCCCCCGTCCGGCCTAAATGGGATTAGAGTGCCGCCGGGGCAGCAGGGAGGTCCCATGACAACTTTTGTGGTCAAGTTCATGAAGGATGTGCTCGGCCAGTACGGCCGCGAGATCGAGGTCTGCCAAGGCACGCTCGAGATCGATGCCGCCGACGAGGACGAGGCCAGGGAACGTGCGAAAGTGAAGTTCTGCAAGGACCAGGCGTTGCATCATTGGTCGCTGCATGCCGATCGCATCCACGTCAGACCGGCTGACTTTCCCTCGTAAGGCCTAGCGCCCGGGCGCCGTGACCGGCGGGGGCGCCGTCGGCCCCGCGCCGAGCGAGCGTTGCACCATGACAGTATCGGACCAGCGGCCGTGGCGATAGGCAACGCCGCCGAGCAGGCCGGCGCGCGCGAAGCCGAACTTCTCGTGCAGCGCCAGCGAGGGGGCGTTGTCGGCATCGATATAGCCGATCAGTTGGCGAAAACCTGCCGCGGCACAGGCATCGATCATTGCCCCCAGCAAAAGCCGTCCCACACCACGGCCGAGATGTTCGTGGTGCACATAGATCGAGTGCTTGGCGGTGTAGCGATAGGCCGGGCGCTTGCGGAACAGCACGGCATAGGCATAGCCGACGACCTCGCCGCGCCAGGTTGCAACCAGATGCGGCAGGCGGGTCTGCTTCAGGTTCTTGCGCCGGTCGCGCAAATCGTCCGGTTCCGGCGCACCGGTTCCCTCGACGTCGCGGGGCACGCCAGTGCGGACGTGATGGCGGTAGATCGCCAGCATCGCCTCGACATCGCTCTCGCGTGACGGCCTGACCAGGACCGGTTCGTCACTGGTGCGCGCAGCTGCTTCGTTCATCGGCACCTACTCGGCAACGACGTAAGTATAGAGCCCGATGCGCCCCTGGGCATCGATCTCCTTGTAGACGCCCTGGATCTCGACGTCGAAGCCCGGGAACGTATTGAAACAGGTCTCGAACATTTTGAGGTAATCGATCATGGGCTTGGCCCGTTCCGTCAGCCGCTCGCCGGGCACGATGGTGGCGATGCCGGGCGGGTAGACCACGAAGGGCGTGGTGGCGATGCGGCCCGCGATCGCCTCGATCGGGAGGTAGTCGACGTCGTTCTTGAACAGATAGCGCGCGGCATCGCGTGGCGACATCGCGATCTCGGGCATGTGCTCGGGCATGAACTGCCGCGCCTGGAGCGCGCTGACATCGGCGGCGCGGAAGAAGCGGTGCATGTCGCCGCAGAGGTCGCGCAGGCGCACGCCGGCATAGCGCGCCTGCCGCCGCTGGTAGAATTCCGGAATCGCGTCGGCCAGCAGCGCATTGTCGTCATGCAGCCGCTTGAACGCGACGAGACCGGAGATCAGCGTGCCGGCCTTGCTCGCCTCGACGCCGGGGGTGAGGAGGAAGAGCATGGAGTTGAGATCGTTCTTCTCGGGCACGATGCGGTTCTCGCGCAGATATTGCGCGACGACTGGCGCTGGGATGCCATGCTCGGCATAGGCGCCGGTAGCGCGATCGAATCCGGGTGTGAGCAGCGTCAGCTTGTTCGGATCGGTCATGGCAAAGCCTTCCGCAAGATCGGGAAAGCCGTGCCAGTTGGTATCCGGAGAGAGCTGCCACAGCGCAGGATTGGTCGCGAGCTCGTCGGTGGAGAGCGTCTCCCAGGCGACGTTGTGGACCGCACCAGGGCGGCTGACATCGGGAATGGCGACGCGATCGGGAACGAAGGGCTCGAAGAACCAGCGGCGATCCGGATTTTGCTCCTTCTCCTCGAACTCCCGGCGCATCGCGCGGACCTTCTTGCGCAGCTCGATGCCGAGCCGGATCGTGTCGTCCCACAGCACTTCGCCGGAGCGCCCCTTCATCATCTGCGCGCCGACGTCGAGCGAGGCGAACAGCGGGTAGAAGGGGGAGGTCGAGGCGTGCTGCATGAAGCTCTCGTTGAAGCGGCGGTGCTCGACGCGCCGCTTCTGGCCGCGGATGTGGCGGTCCTTGATGTGGATCTGCGAGGCCTGCGAGAAGCTCGCGAGCTGCTTGTGGGTGGACTGCGTCGCGATGATGCCCGGTGCTTCAGGGGCCAGGTTTGCAAGGCCCATGGCGAAGCGGCCGGCATAGAGCGGGTGGAATTTCATGAAGCCGGCCCAGGCCTCGTCGAACAGGATGTAGTCGCAGAGATGGCCGATGCGCTTGATGATCATCTCGGCGCTGTGGATCGAGCCGTCATAGGTGCACTGCTCGACCACGGCGACGCGGAACGGCCGCTCCTTGCGCCAGGCATCGCGATCCTTCACGAGCGGATGGTTGCGGATCGCCTCGCGCAGGGTCTTCTCGTCGAGCATGTCCCAGCGCATCGGGCCGATCAGGCCCCAGGCGTTGCGGACGGTCGGGACGTAGACCGGAATGCCGCCATTGATCATCAGCGCGCCGTGATGGGCGGCCTTGTGGTTGTTGCGGTCGAACAGCACGAGGTCGCCGTCGGTGACGAGGGCGCCGAGCGCGACCTTGTTGGAGGTCGAGGTGCCGTTGAGCACGAAATAGGTCTTTTCCGCGCCGAAGATCGCCGCCGCCTCCTTCTGCGCCTTCAGCGCCGGGCCTTCATGGGTGAGGAGGTCGCCGAGGTCGAGCACGGAATTGTCGAGGTCGTCGCGGAACACGGATTCGCCGAGATGCTCGACGAACACGCGCCCGATCGGGCTGCGGTTGTAGAACACGCCGCCATTATGGCCCGGACAGGTCCAGAGCTGGTTGCCTTCCTCGGCATAGTCGACCAGCGCGCCGAAGAACGGCGTCTTCAGCGTCTCGGCATATTGCTTGAGACGGCTGATCAGGTTCTTGGCGATGAAGGGCGGCGTTTCTTCGGACAGGAAGACGTAGCCGTCGATGAAATCGAGCACCTCGACCGGCAGGTCCTCGAACCGCTTGCGCCGGATCAAGAGGATGATCGGGAAGTCGAGGCCGCGGCGCCGCATCAAATTGATCAGCGCCGAGGTCTTGCCCTCCAGGCCTTTCTTGCCCCAGTCCACCACCATGCAGCCGATCGCGGCGTCGGTCTGCACCGCCATCTCGGCATCCTCCAGCTTGCGGGCGCGGACGACCTCGAAGCCGGAGCGCTGGATCTCCTCGATGATCTGGTTGAAGCGGACGCCTTCGAGGTCGTCGGCGTCGAACATGGGGGCTGCGAACAGGAAGTTGAAGCGCTTGAAATAGTCCATTGTCGGTCCCGAATATGCTGAAGACACAGCTCTCGGCACATTCGATGACAGTTGGATGACAGAGAGCTATCGCTTCGCCTCGCCGAACACGACGGTCGGCACGGCGCGGTTGACGACCTCGCGCAATGCAAAACTCGATTGCACCCGCGCGACGCGCGGCAGGCGCGACAGCTCGGTGCGATGGATGCGCTCGAAATCCTGGATGTCGCGGGCGAGCACGATCAGGATGTAGTCGTCGGTGCCCGACATCAGGAAGCAGCGCACGACGGAGGGGCATTTCCCCACCTCCGCCTCGAACGCCTTGAGCGCCTCGTCACTCTGGCTCTCCAGCGCGATGCGGACCAGCACGGTCGTCGTGAGGCCGAACTGCGTCAGATCGAGCGCGGCCTGGTAGGCCTGGATGTAGCCGTCGTCCTCCAGCGCCTTCTGCCGCCGCGCCAGCGCCGTGCTCGATAGCCCGACCTTGTTGGCGAGCTCGGTGTGGCTGGCCCGCGCATTGGTCGTGAGTTCCGCGAGGATGGCGAGGTCTTTCCGGTCCAGGGCCAAGGTTTTGTTTCCGGCGTGAAAGGATGTTTCCGCGCCGGAAACCGGCGCGCGAGGTCCGAAACTAGCGGATATTTGCACGAAACCAAACCGGCCCTCTCGCTACGATCAACAACGGAATCAATTCGTTGGCGATGGAGCGGAAGATGGACGTCGGTGTTCCCAGGGAGATCAAGGTGCAGGAATATCGCGTCGGGCTCACGCCGGGCGCGGTCCGTGAATATGTCGCCGCCGGGCATCAGGTGACGGTCGAGACCGGCGCCGGCAGCGGCATCGGCGCGTCCGACGAGGTCTATCGGCGGGCAGGGGCTGCGATCGCCGACGGTGCCCGCGACATCTTCGCCAGGTCCGACATGATCGTGAAGGTGAAGGAGCCGCAGCCAAGCGAATGGGCTCAACTCCGCGAAGGCCAGATCCTCTTTACTTACCTTCACCTTGCGCCGGATCCCGAACAGGCCAAGGGCCTGCTTGCTTCCGGTTGTACGGCGATCGCCTATGAAACCGTCACCGACGCGGCCGGCCACCTCCCCCTGCTCGCGCCGATGAGCGAAGTCGCCGGCCGCCTCGCCATCGAGGCAGCCGGCGCCGCGCTCAGGCGGTCTGCCGGCGGCCGCGGTCTGCTGCTCGGCGGCGTCCCCGGCGTGCAGCCGGCGCGCGTCGTCGTGCTCGGCGGCGGCGTGGTGGGAACGCAGGCCGCGCGTATGGCTGCCGGCCTCGGCGCGGAAGTCACCGTGATCGACCGCTCCATACCCCGGCTGCGGCAGCTCGATGATCTCTTTATGGGACGCGTGCGGACGCGCCTTTCGACCATCGAGTCGGTCGAGGAGGAGGTGTTCGCCGCCGACGTCGTGATCGGCGCAGTGCTGGTGCCGGGCGCCAGCGCGCCAAAGCTCGTCACGCGCGCGATGCTCAAATCGATGCGGCCGGGTGCGGTGCTGGTGGATGTCGCGATCGACCAGGGCGGCTGCTTCGAGACCTCGCACCCGACCACGCATACCGATCCGACGTACGAGGTCGACGGCATCGTGCATTATTGCGTCGCCAACATGCCGGGTGCGGTGCCGGTGACCTCGAGCCAGGCGCTGAACAACGCGACGCTGCCGTTCGGCCTGATGCTCGCGAACAAGGGTTTTGCCGCGGTGCTGGAGAACCCGCATCTGCGCAACGGCCTCAACGTGCATCGCGGCCGCATCACCAACAAGGCGGTGGCGGAGAGTCTGGGGCTGGAGTTCGCACCGGTGGAGAGCGGGCTGGCGGCGTAACGTTCATGTCGACTTGCGATGACGGCTGCCGAGCGCAGCTTCGATCGTCTCGGGCTTCTCGATGCGTTCGATCAGCATGTCGATGCGGTCACCGCCCCAGAACAGTTCGCCGTTGAACACCATGGTTGGCACGCCGAACACGCCGAGCGCCTCGGCCTCATCGATGATGCGGTCGTGCTCGGCGCGGGCAGGGCCGTGGACATAGGCCTCGAATTCGTCGGCTGAGCCGCCGCACGAGGTGATGACATCGGAGATCGACGCGAGATCGTCGATCTCCAGTTCATGGCTCCAGAACTTACGAAACATCGTGTCGTGGTACGGTCGAAAGAAACCGTGCCGTTGCGCGAACAGCATCCCGACGCTGGAATAGAACGCGTCGTAGATCCGCCGCGGCCCCTTCATGACGAGCCCCTGCGCATTGGCATAGCGCCGCGCGTCCATATAGGCATAACGCACCTTGCGCCAGAAATGCGGCGTGCGCTCCTCGACCTTGCCCATGAACTCGGCAATCCGTAGCGTGTAGGGCAGCCATTCCAGCGCGACGCCGTGCGTCTGTTCGAGCTCGAACAGGCGCCTGTTCGCCACGAACGCGTAGGGGCTTTTGTAGTCGGTGTAGATGCGGACGATCGGCTTGGGCATGGCGGCTCCTTTCGAACGCGCGGCGTTGCCTGAGGTGCGGGAGGCTCATGCCGCATATTCCGTCATTGCGAGCGTAGCGAAGCAATCCAGAATCGTTCCGCGGAGACAGTCTGGATTGCTTCGCTGCGCTCGCAATGACGATGTGGTGAGAGTGCGGCACTAGCGCTACAGCCGATCCGCGGCGACAATCATTAGCCCTTCGTCAGCCTGTACTGGCGAAGATCCGGATCGTGCGTCATGCGCCAATAATCGACGAACCGCCACGGCATCGCCGAGAACACGCGGCCGCTCGAATTGCGGTAGTAGGTCGTCATGCCCGGATGGGTCCAGATCATCGCCTCGTGCTCGGCATCGACCTTGCGGACATAGTCGTCGAGCACGTCCGGGCGGACGTCGATCGCGGCGACGTTCTGCTCGATCATGTTGGCGAGACACGTCGAGATGTAGCGGCTCTGGCATTCCGACTGGAAGATGACGCTGCCGCCATGGGCGGGCCCCGAGTTCGGGCCGAGCATGCAGAAGAAATTTGGAAAGTCCGGCACGGTGAGGCCGAGGAACGCGGTCGGATTGTCGTTGCCCCAAGCCTCGCGCAAATCCTTGCCGTCGCGCCCGGTGATGTTGAGGCGCGCCGCCATCTCCGTCACCTTGAAGCCGGTGGCGACAACGATGATGTCGGCGGGACGGTGCTTGCCGTCGGCGGTGACGATGCCGCTTTCGTCGAAACGGTCGATCGCGTCGATGACGAGCTCGACATTGTCCCGCGCGAGCGTCTTGAACCAGTTGTTGTCGAGCAGGATGCGCTTGCCATAAGGCGGATAGGTCGGCACACACTTTTCGATCAGGTCGGGCCGGCCTTGCAATTCGGACAGGATGAAGTCGGTCAGCTCCTGCCGGTGCCGGTCATTGCCCTTGTTGACGGCGCGCTCGGGATGCGGCCAGGCCGGGTCCTTGCGCAGGAACGGCAGCAGGCCGTCGCCGTAACGCCAGAACATGTTGAAGCGGTACCACTGCACATAGAACGGCAGGTGCGCGAGCAGCCAGCGTGCGCCCTCGCTGATCGGATCGGAATAGCCCTTCACCGGCCGCGCCCATTGCGCGCTGCGCTGGTAGACCGTGACGGATGCGACGCGGCCGGCGATCGACGGCACAAGCTGCATCGAGGTCGCACCGGTGCCGATCACGGCGACATGCTTGCCGTCGAGCTTGATATCGCCGGACCATACCGCCGAATGCAGGATCGTGCCCTTGAAGTTCTCCTCGCCCTCGAAGTGGGCGCGGGAGGGATCGTTGAGCTGGCCGATGGCTGAGACCAGCGCGGTGGATTCAAAAGTCTCTTCGCCGTCCCTGGTCTTCAGTGTCGAGATCCAGCGCCGCTTAGCCTCGTCCCAGCGCGACGAGGTCAGCTCGGTGTTGACGCGCAGATGCTTGCGGATGCCGTATTCGTCCGCGACCTTCAGCAGATAGCCGAGCAGCTCCTCGCGCTGGCAGAAGTAGCGCGTCCACGCATTGCGCGAGCCGAACGAATAGGAATAGGAGTGGTTCGGCGTATCGACGCCGCAGCCGGGATAGCGGTTGATCCACCAAGTGCCGCCGAGCTCGTCGTTCTTCTCGACGATGGTGTAGGGGATGCCGAGATGGCCGAGCGCCACGCCGAGCGCGATGGCGCAGACGCCGGCACCGACGATCAGCACGTGCTGCTCGGTAAGCTTCTCGTTTGACGGCTGCTTGGTCCAGCGCGCCTCGCGCGGCACAAAACCCATCTCCTCGCGCATCAGGGGCGCGTATTCCGGCGCGACGTTCTCGCCGAGGCAGGCGCGCATCATCCTCAGCAGCAAGCCGTCGCCGGGGTCGGTGATGACAGGCTTTGGTGTGCCGTCTGCGAACAGCTTGACCACGGCGGCGCGGATTTCGTCTTGGACCTCGCGGGGCACGCCCGCCTCGGGATCGGGAATGAGGCGGATGTCGCGCTTGGGCAGGTACGGCGGCTCGAGCCATTTCTCGTCGCCGGTCATGTGCACCAGCACCATCAGCAGGCAACGGATATCGCCCTCGGCAATGGCCGAGGCGAGGTCGAGCGGCTTGTGCGGAGATTCGATGTTCATGGCGTGTCCTGATCTCCGGGGGAGCTGAAGAGCCCGCGCGTCATCAGCTTGCGATAGGCGGAGATGACGTGGTCGGGCACGGCGGTGACGCCGCCTTGCGAATAGGAGTAGCGGCGGCTGAGATAGCCGCGCGCGCCCATCAGCATGTGGACGATCGCCTCGAATTCCTCGTCGCTGTAATCCTCGATGGCGCCGGCAAGGCGGGCGCGGCGCAGGATGCGGACATAGGCGACCGAGATGTTGTCGAGATGCTTCTGGTAGCCGTGAGGCGCGAAGAACTCGGCCTCGTTGAGGATGCGCAAAAATTCCGGGACCTCGCGGATGAAGTCGAAGAAGGCGGAGAAGCGCTCGATCTCCTGCCGCGCCGCGTGCGCATTGCCGGTGCGGGCGCGGATGAACTCGACCATGTCGAGGCCGATCTTGGGCAGCAACTGGTCGAGCAGCTCCTGCCGGTTCTCGAAATGATTGTAGAAGGTGCCTTGCGCGACGCCGGCCTGTTCGGTGATGCGGGCGACGGAGGCTTCGGCATAACCATATTTGCCGACGACTTTCGTCGCGGCGTCAAAGATCTTCTGCTTGGTCCAGGCGTTGCGCTCGACGCGGTTGAGCTTTGTCACCTTGGCATTCACTTGCGTCATTCAGACGTCTCCAGCTCGGCGCGCAGCACGCGCTTGAGGATCTTTCCACTCGGGTTGCGCGGCAGGCTGTCGCGAATGATCAGCTGTTTCGGCACCTTGAAGCTCGCCAGCCGCGCGCGGCAGTGCTCGGTGAGGGCAGGGAGCTCGAGGCGCGCGCCTTCGGCGAGCACGACGATCGCGACGGGACGCTCGCCCCAGCGCGCATCGCGGAGGCCAATCACCGCGACCTCGCGCACCTCGGATAGCTCGTAGATGACGCGTTCGACCTCGGAGGAGGCAATGTTCTCGCCGCCGGAGATGATCATGTCCTTCTTGCGGTCGGTCAGGTACAGAAAGCCCTCGTCGTCGAGATAGCCGACGTCGCCGCTGCGGAACCAGTCGCCGAAGAAGGCGGAAGCCGTCTTCTCCGGATCCTTCCAGTAGCCGCGCGTGATCTTGGGTCCGCGCAGGCAGATCTCGCCATTGACGTTCGGCGGCAGTGTCTTGCCGTCCTCGTCGCGGATCTCGATTTCGACATGGGCGATGGCGCGGCCCGTGGAGCCGATCTTCTCGATCTCGCGGCCGGCCTCCATGAAGGTGTCGCCGCCGACGGTCTCGGTGAGGCCATAGGCATCAATGTAGCGCGCGTTGCGGAAATATTCGGAGAAGGCGCGGATGCGAGCCTCCGGCGTCTTCTCGCCGCCGCCGATCGCCCATCTCAAACTCGAGACGTCATAGCGATCGCGGGTGGGGCAGGTGAGCATCGCCGTGGTCATGACCGGCGCGAACCAGGCGGCGTTGAGCTTGTCCTCCGCGATCGCAGCAAGTGCGGTCTCGGGCTCGAAATTGCGCTCGATGCGGATGAAGCCGCCATGCCAGAGCACGGCGATGCCGGGCAGGTTAGCGCGCCGACGTGATAGAGCGGGCCGACCACGAGAAGCCGCGTCTCGGCAGTGAGGCCGAGCGCGATGGTCTGGTCGGCCGACTTCCAGTAGAAATTATCGTAAGTGAGCATCACGCCCTTGGGGCGGTCGGTCGTGCCCGACGTGTACATCAGCCGCATCAGGTCCGATGGCTGACGGACATGCATGGAGGCGGGCGGTGCGCCGCCTGCCAGATGCGTGACGCTCTGCTGCGCGGCCTCATTGAGCACGACAATCCTCGCGCCCGCTGCGTTCGCCGCCAATTCTTCATCGACAATCAGCAGGCGCGCGCCGGCATTGCCGGCGATGTAACCGACCTCGTCGAGCGAAAGACGAAAATTGATCGGCAGGAACACCGCGCCGAGATGGCTGGTGGCGAAGACGAGCTCAAGAAAGGCCGCGCTGTTCTTCATCAGCACCGCCACGACATCGCCGGCGCCGATGCCCTGCGCGGCGAGCCAGCCGGCCGCTTTCCGGATGCGCGCGTCGAGCGTGGCGTAGGAAATCTCCTCGCCGCGGTATTTCAGCGCGGGCCGCTCCGGCGTGCGCCGGGCATGAAAGCCGATGAAGCTCGACAGATTGATCATTTTCGCTGGTTTCAGGCCAGTTGCCGGCCTCGTTTCCTCTCCTATGAATTCTGACTCATAATTCATGTTTGGCTTGACGTCACCCCCTCCCTCTGAAATCCTTGGGAACACGGAGACGAGACGATCTCCGGCAAGGGACCAGGAAAACGCCGACCCGAAAGAGGGAGGGGAAAATGACGAGAACCCGCACGCCGGGCATCAGCCGCCGTTCAACACTGGCGCTGATGGGCGCCGGTGCGATGACATTTGCCGCGCCCTGGGTGGCGCGCGCTCAGGCCAAGACCATCAAGATCGGCATGCCGACGATTTTGTCGGGACGCGTCGCGCAACTCGGCACGTCCTCGCGCAATGCGGTGATGCTCGAGGTCGAGAAGGTCAACGCCGCCGGCGGTCTCGCCGGCCGGCAGATCGAGATGGTGATCCGCGACTCCAAGGGACAGCCGCAGGAAGCCGCCCGCGTCGCGCGCGAGCTCGTCAACACCGACGGCTGCGAGCTGATGATCGACGCCGAAGCCTCCTCCGGCGCCTTCGCGGTGCACGAGGTCGCGCGCGATCTCGGCGTGTTCTGCATCCACACCAATTCGGAGACCTCGGCGCTGACCGCGGATCCCAAGCAGCACATTCCCAACGCCTTCCGTACCGCGCGGCAGGGCGTGCACGATTCCATCGTCGGCGGCAGCTATGCCGCGGCGATCGCCAAGGCGAAGGGCTTGAAGAAATGGGCGACCTGCTCGCCCGACTATGCCTATGGCCGCGACACCACCGCGGAATTCACGCTCTACCTGAAGCGCTTCGCGCCCGAGGTCGAGATGATCAGCGAGTCCTGGCCGAAGCTGTTTCAGCCCGACTATACCGAGGTGGTGACGAAGATCCTGCAGGCCAAGCCGCAAGCGCTCTACTCCTGCCTGTGGGGTGGCGATCTCACCTCCTACATCGACCAGGCCAACATCTACGCGATGTTCGGCCAGATGGAGGTGTTCGCGGTCAACATGGCCGACTACACCGCACTCACCGTGGTGAAGAACCTGCCCAAGGGCATCCACTCCGGCAACCGCTACATCAAGACCTTCCCGACCACGCCGGAGAACGCCGCCTGGGGCGACGCCTACAAAGCCAAGTACAACGAATATCCGACCAACTGGTCGTGGGAGAACGCCACCGCCATCATGCTGATGGCGGAAGCTGCGAAGAAGGCGAACTCGGCCGACGGCAAGAAGATCGCGGAGGCGCTGAAGGGCCTCACCATCAAATGCCCGTTCGGCGCCGACGGCACCGTGACGATGCGCGGCGACGACCACACGCTGGTCGGCTACGCCATCGGCTGGGGCACCACGATCCCGCAGGAACCATACGTGCCCGAGGTCAAGGCCGGTGACTGGAAGACGATCTTCGAACTCGAAGCCGAGTGGAAGAAGAGCAAGGGCTACACCTGATCTGATGCGCGGCGGAGGCGGGCGACCGTCTCCGCCATTTGTTTTCCGCGCCACACCTCGCGCGCTGTAGTGAAAGTGCTCCCGTGGACCTCGATGCGCTTGCCGGCTGCCTTTCCAGCTCCGCCTGCCTGGTGACGCAAACCACCAGCGGCCTCATCATCGGCATGCTGCTGTTCCTGGTTGCGGTCGGGCTGACGCTGATCTTCGGCGTGCTCAAGGTGGTCAATTTCAGCCACGGCGCCTTCTATATGTTCGGCGCCTATTTTGCGATGACCGCCTATCAGCTCACGGGAAGCTTCGCGCTGGCGATGCTGGCCGGTGCGGCCGGCACTGCGATCCTCGGCCTCATCTTCGAGCGCGTCTTCATGAGCCGCGTCTATGGCGCCGACGTCCTGATGCAGCTGCTCGTCTGCTACGCCTTCGTGCTGATCTTCGACGATGTCGTGCGCATCATCTGGGGACCGGAGTTCAAGGCGATGGGCATGCCGTCGGCGTTCCAGGTCATGCCGCTGTTCATCGCCGGCGGTGTGGTGCCGCCTTATTACCTGCTGCTGATCGGCGTCGCGCTGGTCGCGGCCATCGTGCTCGGTATCGGATTGTCGCGGAGCCGCATCGGCAAGGTGATCCGCGCCGCCGCCCATAATCCCGGCATGGTCTCCGCCCTCGGCATCAACACCGGCCTGATCTATGGTGGCGTGTTCGCGCTCGGCGGCATGCTGGCGGGCCTTGCCGGTGCGCTGGCCGCTCCCGTGCGCTCGCTGACGCCAGGCATGGGATTCTCGGTGCTGATCGAATCCTTCATCGTCACCGTGATCGGCGGCATGGGCTCGATCCTGGGCGCGCTGATCGGTGCGCTGCTGCTCGGTCTCATCAGGTCGTTCGGCTCGCTCGGCTTTCCCCTGTTCACCGAAGGCCTGATGTATCTGTTCATGGTGATCGTGCTGGTCTCCAAACCCACCGGCCTGTTCGGCAAGGAGGCGGCATGACCGAGGTCGAGGCCGGGCGCGCGCAGACGCTGGCGCCGGCCCGCAGCGGCGCCGCGTTGCAACGCTATCGCGACGTGCTGATCGCACTGATCGCCTTCGCCGTGCTGGCGAGCCTGCCGCTGTTCACCGGCAGCAAGGCGCTGCTCGATTTCGTCATCCGCTGCTCGGCCTATGGCCTGTTCGCAACCTCACTCAATCTCTTGGTCGGCTACACCGGCCTGACCTCGTTCGGCCACGGCATGTTCTTCGGCCTTGGCGCCTACAGTTTTGGCCTGATCATGCAGAAGCTCGGCGTGCCCATTCCGGTCGCCTTCGTCGCCACGCTCGCCATCACGGCCCTGATCGCCGCCATCATCGGCGCGATCTGCGTGCGGCTGAAGGAGATCTATTTTGCCTTCGTCACGCTCGCCTTCCAGATGCTGATCCACTCGACCATTTTGTCCTGGGCGTCCTTCACCGGCGGCGACCAGGGCCTGCGCGGCGGCATTCCGCGACCCGCCTTCCTCGGCATCAACCTGGCCAACCACGTCCATCTCTATGTCGTGAGCTGCGCGCTGCTGATCCTCGGCCTGCTCGCGATGCGCCAGATCGCGCAATCGCCGTTCGGCTACACCTTGCGCATGATCCGCGACAATGCCGCGCGCGCGAGCTTCCTCGGCATCGACGTCTGGCGCGCAAAGCTCACCGTTTTCGTGCTGGCGGCGCTGTTCGCCTCGATGGGCGGCATGGTGATGGCGCTGTTCGTCTCCGGCGCCTATCCGGAATTCGCTTATTGGACGATCTCGGGCGAAGCCATCTTCATCAACATGCTCGGCGGTGTCTCGACCTTCCTCGGTCCGATGGTCGGCACCGTTCTGCTGCTCCTGCTCAACGACACCGTGACCCGGTTCACCGAGTACCACGGTATCGTACTCGGCGTGGTCATCCTGTTCTTTGCGCTCGGGCTGCGCAAAGGCCTGCTCGATTTCGTCGCCGATTGGTATGCGCACCGGCGCGAGACAGGCGAGGGGCGCTAGCCATGCTCGAAATCCGCAACCTCGCAAAATCCTTCGGCGGCGTGAAGGCAACCAACGACGTCTCGCTCGACTTTCCCGACGGCTCGCTCACGGCCGCCGTAGCCGAAGCTTTGCTTCGGCGTCCTTAAGAACGGCGGCCAAAGGCCGCCTACGCCGCCTTCTCACAAGGGGAGAAGGAAGAGGGGTAGACACGGGCTCACTCGGGTGAGGGGTCTGTCTCCCCAGATGCCCTCTATCCTTCCTGAGCAGCCTAGTGCCGGATGAACCGAGCGTAGACGTCGGGAAGCCGTAAACAAGATGCAGGCCTTGGATCGGCTGCGACCGCGGTCCGCGCAGCGCCGACAGCGGCGTTCGTGATGCGCGCCTGTATCCCAATTCCCACACTTGCCAGCAAAAGAGATCCGTTTGTCGCTTTTCGAACAGACGGAAAAAGCCCGCTTCGTTCCAATTCCCCAACGATCAAAAAAAGTCATCGGTGGGGGAAGCGAAATGGAACGTTCCCTGTTAGTTGAGATGGCGCGCGATAAATATGTCGAGCGTTGCAAGCAACGGGCCTTCGATCATCTGGACCGAGGCGATCTCAAGAACGCGGTCGCCTCGTTTGTCGGCAGTATGAACGCGCGTCCCGATTGCGAACTGCCGTTCCACCTGGCAGCGCTTGGCGCTTTGCTGCTGACGGCGAACGATGCGTTCGGCTGGAAAATGCTGATTGAAGGATTGAGGTGATGATCCGATAAACGCGGGCGTAGGGAGACTTGGGGATGGCTCACTACCGGGCTTATCTTTTGGATCAGCACCGCCACGTTATAAGCGTGGCGAAATTGCAGTGTGCCGACGAGCAGGAAGCACGAGAACGTGCTGCGCAACTGGTTGATGTCAACGACGTCGAGCTATGGCAACTCGATCGCCGGATTGCGGTCTTTGAGGCCCCGGCAAGCCGAACCTCGCAGCCTACGGGAAAGGAAAAGCCGCGGCGCCCTAAAGACAAATGAGGCGTGCATGTCAGTGCACGAATCCAGCGAGTTGAGTTCGCGGAGACAACCCCTCATCGGCGGCGTCCGTGGATGTTTTCGGCCAAGTGCTTCCGGTTCCTGTCGGGAACTTATGTGATCATCCTCGCTGCGCGCTGGCCGCTTGATTTGGATCAAGCGCGAGACAACGAAAAGCCAAATGCATGCGTTGGTGCCGTCGCCGTTGGCGCGGGCATCACTCGCGGAAGCCAGCGGATCGATGGCGCCTCACCATCAGGAGGAAGCTCATGGTTCGCTATGGTCTGATTGGTTTCGCGGCAGCCATCCTCGTCGCTGCCAGCCTTGTGCCCGATGACGCGTTTGCTCGCCGTGGCGGAGGGGGCGGCATGCGCGCCGGTGGCTTTCACGGCGGTGGCATGCGTGCTGCCCACGTTCGTGGCGGCGCCGTTCATGGCGGACGCGGCTATCGCGTGGCCGGAGGAGTTCGGCCGTCGCATCCGATAGCAGGCCGCCCGATTGCAGGTCGACCCGGCTATCCGGGACGCCCGATCGCTGGTCGCCCGGGACGTCCCGTTGCCGGTTATCCGGGCTACGGCGGCGGCTACTACCGCCCGGGCTTGGGCTATGGTGCTGCCGCGGTTGGCGCCGCCGCTGCCTACGGAGCCTACGGTTACTACAATAACAACAGCAGCGGCTGCTACTACAACTCTTACGGCAGCTACGTCTGTCCGAATCAATATCCGTATCAGTATTGAGAAGACCGGTGAGCGCGGACGGCGGTGACCAAGGGCCGCCGCCTGCTCCCGGCCTCTCGCCGCCGATCGTTCCGGATCGAACGCCTCGAAGCTTTCTTCTCGCGCGGGCTCACGATGGACACGCGCGATACATCGCCTGCAGCGGGTTTCCGCGGAGGAATATGGTTCGGGGCGTCAAGCCGCCGCGATGGGCGATCCAGCGCCGCACCGGTGCAGGATACATGAGATACATCATGCGCGTGGCGCCGGCGTTCGTGACAGCCCGTCCGCGCGGACCAATATCCCATGCCGCGTGGAACGCCAGCTCGGCCCGCGAGGTCACGCAGATCCTTTCGGAGGGCAGGGTCGCCAGGACAATGGTGCAGGCCGATGCGCAGAAGCCATCGATGATGACTCTCTGGCCCGAGGCGCGTAGCCGTTCGTACTTGTATATGTACTTCCCGATCGATCCGCCTCGATCGTCCGTGATCCGTATGGCGGCATCGCCCGAGCGCGATCCGGCGACCATGAGCGCTGCGATGACGAGCCCCACCCAACGTTTCATCTCAGGCCCCCCCGCGCGTTGCCTGATCAATCCTCTTGAATCAGGTTTCGCCTGGCTTGATCCAGATCAATCAACCCGAAAATGCGCCGACATCGGTGGGAGGTTGCCGAGCTGGCGGTTGACGGAATGGCGCGCGGATGGCCTCTCGGTTGGTACGTGAGGTTGCCGCAGCGACACAGAACTTGATCGCGTTTCCTTCTGAAGGGGACGCCAACTGTGTTTTGATCGCCCGCGAGGCGATTTGTCAGAGAGATTGTCCCAATTGGGCTCGCGTCCTCGACCTGATGTCGTCGAACCCCCAAGTATCTAGATTTAAATTCGGGTGCCAGGTTGCGGCTCTCGCGGGGAATAAGCAATGAAGGAAATGCAGGCCCAGCTAGAACTGCTCCGCGCGCAAATCGCCGAATGCGAGCGACTTCAGAAAACTGCCAAGAACCAAATCAAGCGCGACACATTCACGAGATTACTCGCTCGCTACAGGGCAATTGCTGTGGAGTTGGAGCGAGCAATAGCAGGAATGCCACCGGCTCGCGGTACTCTCCTGGGCCGCAAAACCAAAGAACCCCGTCCGAAAGAAGAGTAAGGCCCACCTGAGTTGGCAGCCTCTACGTGCTCTCCATCCAATGTGACCTGTTGGCCTGGTACGAAGTCGATGTCTCCGGATCATCCGTTCGCCGGCGACTCGATCCAGAAGATCGAGGACGAGATCGTCGTGGTTGAGGCCGGTCGCTCGCGCCTTCCGGATATACCCGCAGATGCTGGCTGCGAGTTTGCCGGAGCTTCAAAGTCCGATTTGTTCCCTCTCGACAAATGACGCCGCGGCTCGCGTCGCTCGCGATGGCTGCGTTGAACGTTACTGGATTGCATCAGTTGCGCTCGAACGATTTGAAGTCGTAACGAATTCGAATCACCTCCCGAAGGTGAAAATTAGTTCTGCGCCATAATCATAATGACTCCGCCGCAAAAAAAGAAAATAAGGTGCAAAAAACAAAAAATAGCTGGGAGGAGTAAATGGATACTGCGGGTCGCCTGCGCGCGATGGCATCGCTGTGCCGTCAGACAGCCGCGCATCATCCTGATCGAAGTTGGAAGCTGCTCGCGGAAGCTGAGTATTGGGAGCATTTGGCCAACGATACGCCGCTCGATGATTTCGAACATTGCCAAGTTGGCTCACCGCCTCATGGAGAGCACAGCGTCACGCAACCGACCGCGGCCATCGCAGGCGGAGTGCAAGACAGAATAGTTTGTTAGCTTCTATGTGCCTAACTGGAAGCGTGCCGATTACCGCCGATTGCGGCACATTGGAATGGGAATGCCGGCCCCGGCTGTTACCCCATCCTGCGGCTGGGGCCGTTTTGAACTTCAAACTCCAACTACAACCATGTTGAGAGGCAGCGTTATAGCGCTATTTGGAATGGGCATCTTTTCTCAGCCTGATCGAGCGCTGTTCTGTGGCCGCAATACTGATGCCGCTGTTAGGGTTATGCGGGAGATCAGCCGAGGCTGGGGCCCCTGGGACTCGTGCGCCTCGTTGATCAGGCAGCACCCTGCCAGGGACGGCTACTTCTTCAACAGTATTCCCATGCTCCGCGCCATTCGTCGCACCGACCCGGCGTGACGGCCCAATTCGGCGGCTATCTTCGATGTGCCAACTCCCTGCCGGGCGAGCCGGATCAACCGGCGGACTTCCTGCTCGGCCCATTGCTTTGGCTTCGGTGCTTTCATGGCGGTGCTCGACGGCACCAGTTAACCGGCAGGGTGACAGGCCGACACTTGGGAAATTTACGGGTGGTGTTTGCTCCCAATCGACATCCGGCGCGTTCCGACGGCCGCGAGGCACGCGGTTGCGCCCAGGCTCGATAAAGGGGCGCGTCGCCCGTTACTGTGCCCTCGCCCCTTGCGGGAGAGGGCAGCGACGCCGGTAGACGCGGGCTCACTTGGGTGAGGGGTCCGTCTCCGCGGATGCCCCTCTCTCAATCTCGGGCAGCTTTGCCCGCGGAGAGAACCCCTCATCCGGCGCTACGCGCCACCTTCTCCCACAAGGGGAGAAGGAAGAGGAGCGCGATCGAATTTCGGAATAATAGCATTATGCCCCCGTTTTGCCCGACGAGTCAAACTGCCTCGTGAGCGGCCGGCGTAAGCCGTTGATTTTGCTATCCCCGGCTACTGTGCGTGGGGTTGTTTTCGCGTTTTTGTTGGTTGAGGATGAATAGGCTACGCCGCCGCCGGCAGATCCGGATCGGCGATCGCCCCTGCAACACGCACCCGCACCCGCAGCGCGTTACCGGGCAGATAGGCGATCGGCATGTCCTCGACGTCGACGGTCTTGAGGCTGTCGCGCGCGGCTCCCGCCTGAACGGCACGATCCGCCGCGATGTCGCGTGCGGCGGCGATGGCATCCTCGCGGCTGAGGTCGCGGAACACCTGGTCGGCTTCACCTGAGACCTGCGCGATCGCGGCGCCCACCGCGTTGGCGCAGTCGCCATGCGGCACGCGGACGATCTCGGAGATGCCGGGCAGGCGATCCGGCACCAGGAAGGCGCCGCCGCCGACCGCGAGCAGCGGCACGTCGCCGGCCTCGGTCTTCATGCGGTCGATGTCTTCCTCGAGCTTGCGCCAGGCATCGCGCAGTGCGGCTTCGATCAGCCGCTTCGGCAGGTTCGCGACGCGCGAGCGGTCGCCGATGTCGATCAGGCCGGCCGCGACAGCGATGTCGGTGGCGGTGAGGCGCGAGCCGCCGAACACCAGCGCGTCCGACGTCAGGCGATAGCCGACGCTGAGCGGGCCGACGCGGACCGGGTCCTCGTCGACATGGCTGCCACCGCCGAGCCCGATCGAGAGCAGATCGGGCATACGGAACAGCGTGCGCACGCCGCCGACTTCGACCACGGCATTGGCTTCGCGCGGAAACCCGTGGCGCAGCTGGCCGATGTCGCTCGTGGTGCCGCCGACGTCGACGACCATGGCGTCGTCGAGACCGGAGAGATGCGCGGCGCCGCGCATGGAGTTGGTGGCGCCGGAGGCAAAGCTCATCACCGGGAAGGCGGTGGCGATCTCGGCCTGCATCACCGTGCCGTCGTTCTGGGTCAGGAACAGCGGCGCATCGATGCCACTGTCGGCGATCGCCTTGCGGAAGGCCGCGACCGTGGTGACGGCGAGATCGTGCAGCGAGGCGTTGAGCAGCGCGGCGTTCTCGCGCTCGAGCAGGCCGATGCGGCCGAGATCGTGCGACAGCGTCACCGCGACGTCGGGGCAGATCTCGGCGAGGATCTCACGCGCCGTGATCTCGCAGGAGGGATCGAGCGGGGAGAAGCTCGAGCACACCGCGACCGAGCGCAGGCCCTTGTCCTTGATCTTTCGGGCGGCGTCCTTGAGGCCGGCGACGTCGAGCGGCATGAACGGGCGGCCGTCGTAATCGTGGCCGCCCTCCAGCATGAAGATCTCGCCGTTGACGAGAGAGGCGAGATCGGTGGGCCAGTCGCAGAACGGCGGCAGCGAGGCGCTCGCCGGCATGCCGATGCGGATCGCACCGATCTTCTGCACGTGGCGGCGCTGCACCACCGCGTTGATGAAGTGCGTGGTGCCGATCACGACCGCATCGACCTTCACGGCAGCCGAGGGCTCCGCACGCAACGCCTTCAGCGCGTCCAGAATGCCCGAGGTCACATCCGCGGTGGTCGGACGCTTGACGGAATGGACGACCTTCTCGTCGACGATCAGCACGGCGTCCGTGTTGGTGCCGCCGACATCGATGCCAATACGCTTCATGGGATCTTAAGCTCCAGCCGCAGCGGGCGAGAAGAGGGAACGGAAGTCGAGGTCGTAGCCGAAGGCGCGCGGGCCGACGAATTCGAGCCCACGCGGGCTCGTCAGCACCGGCGGCGCCGGCAGCGCCACGACGGTGACGCGCTGGCCGTAACGGATGGTCTCGGTGCCGATGCCGTGGCCGTTGACGCTGTCGAGCACGCAGATCAGATCGGGCGAGGTCGCGATCGCCTCCTCGTCGCGCCAGGCGACGATCCATTCGTTTTGGAACGAGAGCTTCAGCTTGGTGCCGCGATCGGCGTCGCTGCCGTCGACCATCGCCGTGCCGCGCAAGAACCCCTCCGTGGTGCGCCGGGCGACGTCCACGATCTTGCCGGTGAACAGTTTTTGGCCGCCTTCGGTCGCAAGCAGCGCGGCGATCGGATCCTCGTGGCGGCGGTTCGCCTCCTGCACGGCGCGGCCGATGCGGATCGCCTTGGTGGTGGTGAAGTGGATGCCCCAGTCCTTGACCTCGCGCCCGGTGCGCGGCGCCTTGCTGGTGGAGGCGATCGAGCCCATCTCGACGCAGATCTTGCGGCTCGCCCGCTCCATCCATTTCCAGCTCGGCACCTTGGTGACCACGGCTTCGATGCCGCGGGGATCGTAGAGCGTGCAGGGATAGGGACGTAAGTCCCCGATCGCGACCGACGTCATCTGCGCTTCGGGGAAGGCGCGGCCCATGCAGTCGGCATCGACCACGGGAATGCCGAGATGCGCGGCCGCCATCAGCGCCTGCACGCCATTGCCGCCGCCGATCTCGACCGACATCACAGCGCGGAACTTGATGTTGTTGATCTCTTCCTGCATGCGCACGGCGCGCGCGATGTTGCGGCTGTCGGCAAGGCGCTCCTGCCCGACCAGCGGCGCGCCCATGTTGGAGACAACAGCGACCCAGTCCGCGTCGTCGAGGTCGAGCGGCGACATCAGTTGCACGCAGTGCCCTTCGGCATAGAGCCGGCGCAGATTGAGCAGGCCGAGATAGGGGCTGCCGCCGCCACCGGTGCCGAGGATCCAGGCGCCGACCGCGAGTGCCTCGATCTCTTCGAGGCTGATCGTCTTCAATTCCACCTTGCTCACGACACCAGCTCCTCGACGATGCGGGCCGCCGCGGCAATGCCGAGGATCACGGGGCCGGGATAGGCCTTGCGCACGCGCGCCTTGTTGGCGCTGGTGTAGCTGATGCAGTCCATCACCACGAGATCGGGCTCGAGGTCGGCCATGGTGCATGCAGCCTCGTCGACGGCAGCCTCGCTCGAGCCGGGGCGCAGCGTGATGCCGACAACCTCGACGCCCTCGCGCTGCCACTTCTTGTCGATCAGCGCGGTCTGCTCGGGCAGCGGCGAGAATACGCCGAGCCGTCCCTTCGGCAGCACGGCCTCGACGAGATTATGCAGGACGGCCGAGGGCAGGATGACGAGGCCGTCGGCCGCGAGGTTGGGGAATTTGCCGGTGCAGGCCATCAGCGTCACGCCGACGCCCTCGTGCTTGAAGCGCGTGATCTGCTGGCTCGCGCGTCGCTCGACTTCCTTCTTGCTGATGGTGACGCCGTCGCCGTTCGGCAGCAGCGTGAACAGCGTGTCGTAGCCGTCCATCGGCGGAATGGCATCGATCTCGGCGCGGCTCATGCCGTCGAGCGCGCCGCGCAGCTCGATCTGGATGCCCGGCGACAACACGGCAGCGATCTCGGCAGCGACGGTCGGGCGCGGGCTCTGGCCGATCACGACCACTCCGATGCGCTGGTGCTTCAATGGCATGTTCATGTCTAGTCCTTCAACACGACGAGATCGGCCGGCGTCCACTGGAGCGTGACACCGTTGCCGGGAACGAACAGGCGGCTCGTGCCTGCATTGGGTTGTTGCACGAGAACGCGATGGCCACCCTCGAGCGTGATGCGATAGAGCACGGCGCCGCCGAGAAAGTTGGTGTTCTCGACGATGCCATGCGCGGAGATGCCGGCTGGGGTGGCGCCGTCGCCGCGCGGGATGAGGCGAATCTTTTCCGGGCGCAGCGCGACCGAGAGCACGCCAGTGCCCCGCGCCTCGGTCGGCGGCAGCGCCAGGATCAGGCCCTTGCCGACATCGAGCGCCGAGGCAACCGTGCTGGTCGCGGTGCGCTCGCCGCGGAAGATGTTGGTGTCGCCGATGAAGTCGGCGACGAAGCGCGTCGTCGGCTGGTTGTAGATTTCCGTGGGCGTGCCGACCTGCTCGACGCGGCCGCCGTTCATCACGGCGATGCGGTCGGACATCGCCAGTGCTTCTTCCTGGTCGTGAGTGACGAAGACCAGGGTGAGGCCGAGCTTCTTCTGCAGTTGCTTGAGCTCGAACTGCATCTGCTGGCGCAGCTTCTTGTCGAGCGCCCCTAACGGCTCGTCGCAGAGCAGGACGCGCGGCGCGATGACGATGGCGCGGGCAAGCGCGACGCGCTGCTGCTGGCCGCCGGAGAGCTGGGCCGGGCGTCGGCCTTCCAGCCCGGACAGCTCGACCATGGCGAGCGCCGCCTTCACCTTGGCCGCAATGGTCGCCTTGTCGAGCCCGCGCATGCGCAGGCCGAAGGCGACGTTCTCGGCGACGGTCCGATGCGGGAACAGCGCGTAGTTCTGGAACACCATGCCCATGTCGCGCTTGTGCGCCGGCACATGGGTGATGTCGGCGCCGTCGACGCGGATCGCGCCCGAGCTCGGCGTCTCGAAGCCGGCGATCATGCGCAGCGTCGTGGTCTTGCCGCAGCCGGAGGGGCCGAGCAGGGAGAAGAACTCGCCTTGCCTGATGTCCATCGCGACCGCGTCCACCGCGCGGACGCCGCCGTCATAGACCTTGCTGACCCCTGCGATCTCGATCGACGCGCTCATGCGCGGAAGATCCGGTTGACGCGCTGGTCGATCTCGTCCTTGCGTTCGTTGTACCACTTCCAGTCGACCTGGATCAGCTTGGAGACCTTCTCGGGCGTGGTGAGCAGCTTGGCGTCGTATTTGGCGTCGAGCTTCACGCGTCTGTTGGCCGGCGAGTACCAGACCGTTTCAGCCAAGCGCTTCTGCACCTCGGGACGCAGCATGTAGTTCACGTAGGCGTTGGCGAGTTCCTTCATCTTGCTGCCGGGCGTGATGGTCAAAACCTGCTCCAGCGACAGCACGCCTTCGCTCGGCGAGACGAAATCGGTCGGCTGGTTCTGCCCGTCATAGCGGTAGATGCCGGAATCGTGGATGACGCAGAGGCCGACTTCGCCTGAGAGCAGCATCTTTTCCATCGCGCCGGTGAAGTCGACGATCTTGATCGGCTTCAGCTTCTCCAGTGCGGCATAGGCCGCGTCGAGATCGGTCTGCCCCTTGCCGAACAGCGTGCCGCACATCATCAGGAAGGCTTGGCCGAGGCTGTTGACGGGAATGACATAGCCGCCGCGGACGCCGTTGTACTTTGCGTCCCAGAGCTCCTTCCAGGAGGTGATGTTGCCGTAGCCCTTGTCGGTGCGAACGCCAAGGCCGATGGCGCTGGTGAAGATCGAGACGCCGACGATCTTGTCGCTGACGGCGTAGGGATAGACGTCGGCGAGGTTCGGCACCAGCTTGGGATCGATCTTCGGCTCGACCAGCCCTATCTCGGCGGCGGCCCACTGCTCGTTGGAATTGGTGTGCAGCACGTCGTAGATCGGCGCCGAGCGCGAGCTTGCCTGGAGTTTTGGCAGATAGGGGAAAGCGGAGTCAGTCTGGAGCTTGCACTTGAACTCGCTCTCGAAGGCGGGCCCGATCTCGGCCTTCATGATCTCGCCCCACTTGCCGCCCCATCCGGTGATGCGCAGCGTCGGATCGTCGGCGCGCGCGACGTAAGGCGCGGCGATGGTGCCGATGCCGAGCGAGGCGCTCGCGGTCAGAAAGCGGCGGCGGCTGAGCCGTGACGATCCCAGAGCTTTCATCATGTGTCGGTTCCTTCGTTGCAATGAGCGGTTACAATTTGACGTAGGAGCGCAGGCCGACCGTGCGGTCGAGCCCGATGACGACGATAAAAGCGAGCACGATCGAGACCACCGAGGCGGCGCCGATGGTGCCGTCCAGATCGAACTTCAGATAATTGAACAGCGTGACCGGCAGCGTCTCGTTGCCCGGCGAGACCAGGAACAGCGACACCGGGAACTGGTCGAACGAGACGATGAAGGCGAAGATCGCGCCCGCAAGCACGCCCGGCTTGATCAGCGGCAGCGTCACCTCGAAGAAGGTGCGCAACGGACTTGCGCCGAGATTGCGCGCGGCTTCCTCCAGACGCGTGTCGAAATTATGCAGCACGGCGAGCGTGGTGCGCACCACATAAGGCAGCGTCACCAGCGTATGGCCGGCGACGAGGCCCCAGGTGGGCCGACCCACATCGAGCAGCACATAGGTCTGGAACAGTGCCAGGCCGGTGAGGATCGCCGGCAGCATCAGGGGCGAGAGCATGGTGGCAACGATCAGCCGCGTGCCCGGCAGGTTGCCGCGCGCGAGCGCCAGCGCTGCCGAGGCGCCGAGGATCGTCGCGGACAGGGTGGTGAGCACGGCGACTTCGAGGCTGAAGCCGAGCGCATGCATGAAGTCGCGCGAAGCGAAGAATTTTTCGAACCAGCGCAGCGACACGCCGACCGGCGGAAACTGGATGAACGGCGTCGGGTTCAGCGCGAACACCACGACGATTGCGATCGGCGCCAGCAGGAAGACCAGGATGGCGATGTTGATCGCGAGATAGAGGTATCGGCCGTAGTGCCTGATAGGCCCGGGCGTATGCACGGACGCCGCCTGCTGTGCCGCCGGAAGCGATGCGCTGTGCGAGGCCGAGGTTTGCATCGTTCGCCTCACTGCAATTCGCGCTGGCCTGAGACGAGGCCGAGTGCGCGGTTATAGGCGATGACGAGCATGAGCGAGATCGCGAGCAGCACGATGCCGAGCGCGGCAGCGAAGCCGACGTTGAAGTTCGCTGAGATCTGCTGGTAGATCAGGATCGGCAGCGTCATGATCTGGAAGCCGCCGAGCAGGATCGGCGTAACATAAGCGCTGATCGCGAGCGCGAACACCAGCAGCGAGCCGGCGAGGATGCCGGGCAGGCTGAGCGGCAGCGTCACCTCGAGGAAGGCGCGCAAGGGGCTGGCGCCGAGATTTTCGGCGGCCTGCTCCAGCCGCTCGTCGATCCGGCCGATGACGCCGGTCAGCGTCAGCACCATGAAGGGCACGTAGATGTGGACGAGGCCGACCACGATGCCGGTCTCGGTGTACATCAGCTTCAGCGGCTGAGCGATGAGGCCGAGCGACATCAGGGTCTGGTTGACCACGCCCTTGTCGGAGAGCAGCGTCATCCAGGCGAAGGTGCGCACCACGATGCCGGTCAGCATCGGCGCCAACACCGCCATCAGCAGCAGCGCGTGACCGGCACGGCTCTTGATGCGCGCCATCCAGTGCGCCAGCGGATAGCCGATCAGGAGCGCGACCAGCGTGGTGACGAGCCCGATCCGGATCGTGGTCCAGATCACCTCGAGATAATAGGGATCGCCGATCATGCGGGCGTAGTGGCGCGTGGTGAAGGCGACCTTCGGCATCACCACGGGATTGCCGGTGAGCACGCTCATCAGCGCCATCAGCCCGATCGGCAGGAAGAAGAACAAGGCAAACAGCAGCGCGCTCGGCAGGATGAACAGCGCAAGGCCGTTGAGACGGGTGGTTGCGGTGCTGCTCATCGCGTCCCCGTCTGGATGCGCGCGGTGTCCTGATCGAGCGGATCGCCGGTCAGTCGTCGCAGCTTCGCGGCCATCGCCGCCAACTCGCGGCGGACATTGGCGCGCTCGGCGGCGGTGGTCGCCTGCACGGAATAGGACACCGCGATGCCAATCATCTCGCCGGTCTCGCCGCTCTTGAGGGCAAAGCCCTGTGAGCCGACGCCCTCGATGGATTCATCGGCCGCCTCCGACACGCCGGTGCGGCGAATCTCGTCGAGGCGCGTGATCAACTGCTTGAAAGTCTGCGGCGAGTTGCGCGGCAGCTTTGGATAGGTCGCCGGCACGCGCGCACGGATGTCCTCGTCGGAGAGGCGCGCCAGCATGGCGCGGCCGTTCGAGGTCGCGAGCGCCGGCGTGCGCTGGCCCGGCGGATTGACGACGCGCAGGGGATTCGAGCCGGGCACGATGCGGAGCACGACCTGCTCAAAGCCGTCGAGCACGGCGATGTAACCCGTGTGCCCGGTGCGCGCGCAAACCTCGCGGAGTTCGCGCTCGGCCATGCTGATGAGATCGTCATGGGCACGGTGCAGCCGGCCGAGTTCGAAGGTGAGCAGGCCCGGCCGGTAGCGGCGCGTGTGCGGGTCCTGCTCGAGCAGGCCGCAATCGCGCAACGAGCGCAGCAGCCGCGAGGTCGAGCTCTTCGGCTTGCCCGTCAACGCCATCACGTCCGCAAACGACAGATCCGGCCGCGCGCTGGAAAAGCAGCGGAGGATCTCGATCGCGTTGGTGAGAGCGCTCATGAAAGCTGGTCCAAGGTAGTTCCAAATTTCGGAACCTTGTCCCAAATTCTAAGCCTGGCGCAGAAACGGGCAAGCGGAAATTTCCGGCAGGCTGGCGCCCGATTGCGCAGATGCGGCGGAAGGTCGCTTGCAGAGGTTCGAAGCGACGCATCGCAGTTGTGCGATGCGTCGCTTCTTCGTCAGGCCGCTTCGGCGGCGACGTTGCCAATCCAGTCGCGGGCGAGCGTCACGTCGGCCTGCGACAATTGATGGCCCGCCGGCAGGACCTTGTGCGTCACGCTGCCGCCGGCTTGCGACAGCAGCGCGGCGAGCTGCGCCGAGTTGCTCGCCGGCACGATCGGATCAGCCTGCCCGGACAGGAGGAGGACAGGTTTGCCACCGAGCTGCGCTTTGGGCGGATCCGACAGCGGCACCATGGCGCGCAGCAGGATCGCGCCTGCAAGCGCGTCCGGCTTCAGCAGCAACAGCGCGGCTGCAATGTTGGCGCCGTTGGAGAAGCCGACCGCGACAGGCGCGGCGATGCCGTAGCGTTGCCGCGCTTCCGTAACGAAGTCGCCGAGCTCGCGTGCACGCCGTCGCACGTCCTCCTCGTCGAATACACCCTCCGCGAGGCGGCGGAAGAAGCGCGGCATGCCGTGCTCGAGCACGCGGCCGCGTGGCGAGAGCAGGGCCGCGCCCGGCGAGATCATCTTGCCAAGGCCGAGGAGATCGTTCTCGTCACCGCCGGTGCCGTGCAGCAGCAGCAGAGGAGGGGAGCCCGCGTCGCGCGCGGGCTCGAAGCGATGGATGAATGAAGTCTCGGTCATGACACGCTCTCTTCCAGGCTCGGCAGCACGTCCTCGATCTGCTTGCGATGCTGCTCGAGGAAGCTGGGCAGCTTCAGGTCACGTCCCAGCGTCGCGACGGGCTCGTCGACGGCGAAGCCGGGGATATCGGTTGCGATCTCGAACAGCACGCCGCCGGGCTCGCGGAAGTAGATCGAGCGGAAGTAGTTGCGGTCCCTCTGCTCGGTCGGGTGCAGGCCGTGATTGCTCACGAGCTTCTGCGCCATCTGGCCCTGCTCGGCATCGTCAGCCGCGCGGAAGGCGATGTGATGCACCGAGCCGCCGCCCTGGTGCCCGCGCAAAAAGCCCTTGGCCTCGTAGATGTCGACGACGCTGCCTTCGACATCGCCCGGGGCCTTGAAGCGGATCACAGAACCTTCGCGGCCGGTCTCCTTGAAGCCGAACACGTCGGTGAGGACGGCGGCCGTCTTCGCCGCGCTGTCGAGCAGCAAAGTCACGCCATGGAAGCCGCGGATCGCATGCTCGGCCGGCACATCGCCATTGCTCCAGCCGGGCTCGTTCTCGGCGCCGGGAACGCCGACCAGGGCGAGCGCCATGCCATCGGGATCGGTGAAGGGCAGCACGGACTCGCCAAAGCGCTTCTCCGGCGCCTCATAGGCAATGCCCTTCTCGGTGAATCGCTGGGTCCAGTAGCCGAGCGAGCGCTGCGGCACGCGGAAGGCGGTCTGATGGGTCTCGCCGACGCCGCGGCGGCCTGCCGGCACGCCGGCCCAGGGGAAGAAGGTCAGGATGGTGCCGGGGCGGCCGGTCTCGTCGCCATAATAGAAGTGGTAGGTGCCGGGATCGTCGAAATTGACCGTCTTCTTGACGAAGCGCAGGCCGAGATCCCGGGTGTAGAAGCCAAAATTGCGGATGGGGTCGCCGGCGATCGCGGTCACATGATGCAGTCCAGACATTGTCGTCCTCCAAAGCTCGGGGAGCGGTCTTGCTCTGGGCGGAGATATTGTTCCGCTTTGGATTGGAGACAATCCATGCAAATATGACGGCTATGTCTACGATTTGGAAACAATCGCAGGGCCCAGACCTTGGATAAGGTTGCCAGCCTCCGGGCCTTCGTCAAAGTGGTCGAAAGCGGGAGTTTTGCCGAGGCGGGCCGGCAGCTGCGGCTGTCACGCTCGGCGATCAGCAAATACATCGCCGACCTCGAGGAGAGCCTCGGCGTCCAGCTCTTGAACCGCACCACGCGGCACGCCAGCCCGACCGAGAACGGCCAGCGCTATTTCGAGCGTGCGGTCGTGATCCTCTCGGAGATCGAGGCCGCCGATCAGGCGGTGACGCAGGCCCAGTCAACGCCGCGGGGGCTGCTCCGCGTCAACGCGCCGATGTCGTTCGGCACCATGCGGCTCGGTCCGGTGCTGGCCGATTTCATGACGCGCTATGGCGAGCTTCAGCTCCAGATCGTGCTCAGCGACGATCTGCTCGATCCCGTCCAGGACGGCTTTGACGTGACCTTGAGGATTGCGGAGCTGGAATCCTCCAGCCTGATCGCGCGCAAGATCGTGCCTGTCCCGCGCATGATCTGCGCCTCGCCGGATTATCTCGCGCGTCACGGCACGCCAAAGCATCCGCAGGATCTGCGCGAGCACGCCTCGCTGACCTACGGCTTCCTGCTCACCGGCAATCAGTGGAAGCTCACCGGCAGCGACGGCGATCACTGGATCCAGCCGGCCTGGTCGCTCTGCGTCAACAATGCCGAAGTGCTGCGAGACGTCGCGATCAAAGGCCGGGGGCTCGCGCTGCTGCCCGAGTTCATCGCGGCGGACGCTTTAAGGAAAGGAGAGCTGCGGACGGTGCTGGACAATTATTCGGCGCCGCCGCTCGCGCTTTATGCGGTCTATCCGCCGACACGGCATTTGTCCGTGAAGGTGCGGTTGTTCATCGATTTCCTGGTGGAGCGTTTTGGTCGGGAGGACGGAGGCGTGGGGACGCGCTGAGGCTGATGGCGCGGGCTCATCAAGCGGCCAAAAGCGACGACCTGTATTGCCTCCTTGTCCTCAGTCGCAGACCGAGGACGGAGCACCGAGTTACTGGACCTCGGCGATTTTCGGTCCAGATGACGGCATCTGCGCGTTATTTGCCGAGGGCCGGTTCGACGGCGATGCCGGCTCCGGCGAACGGAGAGCGGCGTCGGGCGGCGCTCCCTGGGATGGTCGACGGGCAGCGGTTGCCGGAAGCACGATCACTTTCGCTCCGACTTTCACCCGGTCATAAAGGTCCACGACATCCTCATTGGTCAGCCGGATACAGCCGGACGAAACCCGCTTCCCGATCGTATCGGGCTTGTTGGTGCCGTGAATTCTATATTCGGTCTCGCCTAGATACATCGCCCGTGCGCCGAGCGGGTTGCCGGGACCGCCTGCCATAAACCGTGGCAGATAGGGCTGACGCGAGACCATCTCCGCAGGCGGATGCCAATCCGGCCATTCGGCCTTACGGGCCACAGTCTGCTCGCCGGACCATGTGAAACCTTCGCGGCCAACACCGATGCCGTAGCGCAGTGCTTGCGTGTCGTTCAGGACGAAATAAAGGAACGTGTTCTTGGTATCGATGATCACGGTGCCCGGCGTCTGGCGGCTGGCGTAATCAACCACCTGCCGAACCAATGCTCCGGGAACGTCAGCGTCGGCTCTTGGTGGTTCGACCAGAGGCGCCGGGGTTGGAATCGGAGCCGGAGCCGGCGCGGATGCATGCGTTACAGGTGCCACGTAAACCGGAGTTGACGATGCCTGGGCTTGGGGTGCGGATGGCTTCCGTGCCGGTTGGACGCTCGCCGGGCGCAACAGCAAACCGTACCCCAACCCGGCAACGGCCAGGACGCCAATTGCAACTCTCGCGGCCATCGGCAGTGCGAGCGTCTCCGCCTTTCCACGTTTGGCCCGCTTACTCATATCTTTCCCCAGGTCACCATGCCTGGAAGAGGTACCCAGCAAAATTTAAGAAACTTCGAAGCGATGTCGCGCAGACTGGAACCGTCAGCGATGGTTAACGCCGAACTCCGCGCGCTGCCCGGCCGGCGCGAGCAGATCGTCCAGCGCGCTGATCGAGGCCTGCTGGAGCGCGGCGAGATCGCGCGCGGCGCTCTGGCACTCCGGCGGGGACATCGAGGGCGCCGTCAGCTCGACCTCGCGGCAGCGCTCAAACAGGCGGACGAGGCCGAGCGCGCCGGCGGCGCTGCCGAGCTGGTGCGTGGAGCGCGCGAGTTGCTTCCGATCGCCGGCAGCGGCGGCTTTGGTGATGTCCTCAATCAGCCTGTCGCTGGTCTCCTGCAGCAGATGATGGAGCTTTGCGATTTGCGCCGGGCCCAGCAGCTCTTTCTGGTCGTCGAGGAAATGCCGGTCGATCAATGCGCCCGCGGCGAGTTGCGCGACGGCCGGCTCGTCCTTTGTGTCTTCGATCGCCTCACGCAGCGCATTGATCAGGATCGGCTTGCTGACGACCTTGACGATGCCGGCGCCGGCGAGTCGTTCGCGGGCGAGGGTGGAGACGTCGGCGGTCACGGCGATGATGCGCGGTCTCTTCGGCAAGCCGAGCTTGCCGATCCGCGACGCCGCCTCGACGCCGTCCATGTCGGGCATGTGCAGATCCATCAGGATGACGTCGAACGCCTGATTGCGGGCGAGCTCTATGGCAGATGCGCCGTTCCTGGCGATCGTGGGGTGGTGGCCGAGCCGGTTCAGGATCGCTTCGCCGACCTCGCAATTGACGGGATCGTCGTCGACCAGCAGCACGCTGAGTTGCCGCGATGGCGGTGGAAGCGTGCCTTGTGCGATGCCGCTCGCGGCGCGGCCGAGCGGCACGTCAAGCGTGAAGGTGCTGCCGGTGCCCGGCGTGCTCTCCACCGTCAGCTCGCCGCGCATCAGGCGCGCGAGGCGACGCGCGATCGCAAGTCCGAGGCCGGTGCCGCCGAACCGCCGCGCAATGCTGTCGTCGGCCTGGACGAAGTCCTCAAAAATCCGCTCATGCATGTCGGGCGCGATGCCGATGCCGGTATCGCGAACGGTGATGTGCAGCAGGATATGTTTGTCGAGCTGTTCGGCGGCCGCCGTCAAAGCGATCCCACCGCGCGGGGTGAACTTGATCGCGTTGCCGATCAGGTTGAGCAGGATGCGGTTGAGCCTGACAGGATCGCCGTGCACGGAGATGTTGACCGTCGCATCGCTGGCGAGATCGAAGGTCAGTCCCTTGTCGAAGGCCTGCGGGCGCATCAGGTCGGCGGCGGCCTCGATCAGCTGGTCGAGGCGGAAGTCGCGCGTCTCCAGCGCCTCGGTGCTGGCCTCGAGGCGCGCATACTCCAGGATCGCATCGACCAGTGCGATCAGTGTTTCGCCCGATGCGGCGGCGGTGGCGAGGTGGCGCCGCTGCACTTCGCTAAGGTTGCCGTCGTCGAGCAGTTGCAGCACGCCCATGACGCCGTTCAGCGGCGTGCGCAGCTCGTGGCTGACGACGGCAAGGAAGCGCGACTTGGTCTCGTTGGCCTGCACCGCAATGCTGCGCGCGCGCTCGGCTGCGTCGTGCTCGGCCAGGGCCTGATCGCGCGCCTTCTCGAGCTCGGAGGTCCGCTCGATCACCTTGCCCTCGAGCGTTGCGTAGGAGTCGCGCAAGTGAGCGGCCATCCGGTTGAACTGGTCACCGAGCGCCTCCAGCTCGTCGCCGGTCCTGATCGCGAACCGCAGGCCGAGATCGCCGCTTCCGATCCGCCGCGCGCCCTGCGTCAGGATCTGGATCGGCACAGTCATGCGCCGGCTGAGCCAAAGGGACACCAGCACCGCAATGGCAAGCAGGGCGATCAGAAGAAACGTGGAACGTCCGATCGACGCATAGATCGGGGCATAGGCCTCGCTGAGCGGAAGCTCGACAAACACCAGCCAGCCGAGCGAGGGCACCGTTGCGTAAGTCGAGAGCACGCGTTGGCCCGACAGATTCTCCTTGACCAGGCCGCTGGAGGGCGAGCCCACACCGTCGAGCGCGGCGCGCACGTCCGCGTGTCCCGAGAGATCGCTGCGGCGTAGTGCCGGCCATAAATCCGGGTGCGCGATCAAGACCCCCGTGCGGTCGACCACATAGGCCTTGCCGGTGTTGCCGACCCTGATCCCGGCGACGAGGTCCCAGATGAAGCGCAGATTGACTTCGGCGACGACCACATTGGGCTGGCGGCCGGTCCCGCGAGTGGCGAGCGTCATGAACGGCTCGGTGTCGCCGAAGAAGTACACGGGTCCGTAATAGGCGCGGCTTTGATTGGCGCCGCGGAAGGCGGGCGAGGTGGAGAGGTCGGCCTTGCTGCCGACCCTGTCCGCGACGCGGCGCGACACGCGCACCTGCTCGCGGCCCTGCGCATCGAGCTCGGCAATTTCCGCGATCGCGGGCGAGAGGCGCAGCAGGCGGATGGCGTTCAGGCGATCGTCTTCGTTGGTCGACAGCTCCGGAGGCAGGCGCGAGAGCCATCTGATCTGGTTTTCGATCTGGCCGACGAACTGGCCGATCTGGATGGCCGCGGATGCCGCCTGTTCGCGCTGGATCGCCGCGAGGAGCTGCTTCTGCTCGCGATAGGAGAACCAGACGTCGAAACCGGTGCTGATGGCGAGCGCGGCAAAGGCGAGGGCGACGATCGAGTAGAGATATTTCCGGAACAGCCGGCCGGGAGGCGTTCGCAAATGTCCCTGGTCGACTTGCTCGTTCACTCGCGGATCTCATCGGCGCGCGCGAGCAGCGTGAACGGGATCGTCAGTCCGAGCGATCGCGCGACGGTGCGGTTGATCAAAAGCTCGTATTTGCGTGGCGATTGCACCGGAAGATCGCCGGCCTTGGTGCCGCGCAGGATCAGGTCGACATAGTCGGCCGAGCGCACCTCCAGCGTCGGCCCGTAGCTCATGAGCCCGCCCGCATCCATGAAGTAGTGAAACGGATAGATCATTGGAACGCGATATTTCGCCGTTGCCGCGACGATCGCCTGGCGGTTCACCACCAGGAAGCTGTCGACGAGCGAGATCATCGCAGCCTTGGGCGGCTCGGAAAAGCGGCTGATCGCCCCGTCGATATCCGCTGCCTTGCCGATGGGTGCGAGGACGACGTCAACACCTGATGTCACGGCCTCCTGCTCGAGGGAGTCGAGAAAGAAGCGTCCGGCGCGAGGCGTGCTCGCTGGATTGAACAGGACGCCGACACGCGCGATGTCCGGCACGGCCTCCTTGATGAGTTGAAGCCATTTGCCGCCCATCTCGGCGGTGCTGCTGGTGAAGCCCGTGACGTTGCCGCCGGGGTGCGCGAGGCTCTCGACGAAGCCGTTGCCGACGGGGTCGTTGGAGGTCGCGAAAACGATCGGGATCGTCTTGGTGGCCGCCAGCACGGCCGCGGTTTCAACCGTCGAGCCGGTCAGGATGACATCCGGCTTGAGATCGATGAGCTCCTGCACGGCGGTCTTCATCTTGTCCGGTCCGCCGAAGCTCGACCGGATCTCGAAGCGGAAATTGACCCCTTCGACCCAGCCTCGTTGCCTCAGGCCCGCGATGAGCCCGCCAAGCCGCGTGGTCGCAGCTTCGGTCATGCTCCTTCTGGTCAGTTCGTCGTCGAGCGACAATGCCGTCAGCGTGGCGACGATCCGCATGCGATCCGGCGTTGCGCCGAGCGCAAAGAAACCCGCAGCAGTTGCACCCGCCAGGCGAATGAAATCGCGGCGAGCGACCGCCGGCACAGCGCGGGCAGGAGCGGACCGCTCAATCATGCAATGTTTCGCAAAAGTTGTCCCTGACGCTGTGCATATCGCGAAAGGCTAGCGACCACAATTGATGAAAAATGCGCTTGTGAATGTTCATTCGCAGCCATGCGCAGCCCGATACCGTATTCCTACGCGCCGAAGAGTCGCTGTTTCGATCGGCGGCCCGACCACCGTGCGAGGTCATCCCCCTATTTGGCGTCCGGCGAGTGCTTCTCTCCGCCGTCATTGCGAGGAGCCCTTGCGACGAAGCAATCCAGAATCCCTCCGCGGAAAGACTCTGGATTGCTTCGCTGCGCTCGCAATGACGGAGGAGAGTGCGGTCTTACCGCCGCAGCGTGAATTCTTCCGCGCCGCGCCGGTGCTCCCATTTCGCCTGCTCCAGCTCGGGCTGGTCGCATTCGACCTCCGGATAGCCGATGCAGAGATAGGCGATGAATTTCCAGGTGTCAGGCACGTCGAGAATGGCGTGGATGCGATCGGGATTCAGGATCGACACCCAGCCAAGGCCAATGCCTTCCGCGCGCGCGGCGAGCCACATCGCGGTGATCGCCGCGACCACGGAATATTCCGTGGTTTCCGGCATGGTGGCGCGGCCAAGGCCGTGGCCGACGTCGGTGGCCTTGTCCGCGAACACGGCGAGGTGGCCCGGCGCCTGTTCGAGGCCCGACAGTTTTAGCGTGGCATAGCGCGCCGCGCGCTCTCCGGAATAACAATTGAGTGCATCCGCATTGCACGCCTTGAAATCGTCGATCACGGCGCGGCGCCGTGCGGCATCATCGACGATGACGAAGCGCCAGGGCTGGCTGAGGCCGACCGACGGGGAAAGACACGCCGTCTCGATCAGGCGATCGACGGCGCGGTCCGGCAGCGGATCGCTGCGAAAGCGGCGCACGTCGCGGCGCCATACGAACAGTTCGTGCAGGTGCCGGCGGAAGGTGTCGTCGAACTCGACCATGAGATCAGCGTCCCGTCTGGAAGGCCGCGGCGACCAGCAGGATCAGGATCTCGCCCGTCTGCTCGAAGGCGCCGAGAATGTCGCCAGTCTGCCCGCCGATCTGGCGGATGGCGAGCCGCGCCAGCAGCAGCCCGGCGAGCGAGAGCAGGATCAGGCCGACCAGCGCCTTGCCCGGCCCCAACGCCAGGGCGAGCACGAGCGTTCCAACCGCGAAGGCGATGGCGACGCTGCGGCCCGGCGGCGCTCCGGCGCTGGCCGAGAGGCCGTCAGGCCGCGCCGGCGGGACCAGCGACATGAAGGCCGGTACGCCCGCGCGTGCCGCAGCATGCGCAGCGCACAGCGCCATCGCGACCGCCGAGGGACTGGCGATCGCCGCGAGCGCGCTCCAGCGCAGGCCGAACGACAGGATCAGTGCGCAGACGCCGTAACTGCCGATCCGGCTATCGCGCATGATCTCCAGCTTGCGCTCGCGCGTGCGGCCGCCGCCGAGCCCGTCGGCTGTGTCGGCGAGCCCGTCCTCGTGCAGCGCGCCGGTGATGAGGGCGGTCGTGGCCAGTGCGAGCAGGGCGGCAAGGTTGGGTGTCAGCCCGAACCGAATGGCGATCTTGTAGACCATGGCGCCGGCAAGGCCGACCAGCAGTCCGGCCACGGGGAGCGCCCAGGTCGCGCGCGCGAGGGCACCGTCGGTTGCGGGCTTCGACGATGCCACGGGCAGGATCGTGACGAACGATGCCGCCATCCTGAGATCGGCAATGACGTCTTTGAAAAGTTCGGCGTGCACCATCATTTCAGCTTCATCGGCAGGCCGGCGACGACGAACTCGACCTCATCGGCGACGCTAGCGATGATCTGGTTCATGATCCCGGCGGCGTCGCGGAAGCTGCGCGCCAAAGCGTTGTCGGGGACGATGCCGAGGCCGACTTCATTGGTCACGAGGACAACGGGGCTCTTCAGGCGAGGCAGGGCCTCCGCGAGCTCGCTCACCTCGTGCTCCCAGTCGCGCTCCGCATGCATCAGGTTGGAGAGCCACAGCGTCAGGCAGTCCACGAGCCTTGCGCCGCCGCCATCGCTTGCGAGCAGAGCGGGCACGAGATCCAGCGGCACCTCGCGCTCGATCCAGTCGGTTCCGCGGCGCGCGCGGTGCTTCGCGATGCGCGCTTCCATTTCGCCATCGAGCGCCTCGGCCGTCGCGAGATAGACAGGCTGGCCCGAAAATGCGCGCGCACGCGCTTCCGCCCGCGTGCTTTTGCCCGATCGCGCTCCGCCGGTGATCAGAATGACGGCCATGAAGGTCTCCTGTCGGCAGCACTAATCACCAAACGCGGCCAAAGACAAAGCCGAAATCAGGCCGCCGGGGGCTTGCGCTCGGCCGCCGCTTTGCGCAACAGGGGCGGGACAGGAGGCGGGTTTGGGCTTTGCGGGCGCGATGGTGGTGGCGATGGCAGTGGATGTCCTTTTGGGCTGGCCGTTGTGGCTGTTCGCGCGGATCGGTCATCCCGTGACCTGGCTGGGCCGGCTGATCGGCGCGATCGATACCGGCTGGAATCGCTCCTCCGATGCGCCGGGGGTCCGCCGCACTGCGGGCGTCGTTGGAGCACTCGCGGTGATCGCATTGTCCGTTGCGATCGGCTGGGGCCTTCAGTCGCTGCTCCCTTGGGGATGGGCGCAGATCGTGCTGGTGGGCGTGCTCGCCTGGCCGCTGGTCGCGCTGCGCTCGCTCCATGATCACGTTGCCGCCGTCGCGAGGCCCTTGCAGGCCGGCGACATCGCCGCTGCACGCGAGGCCGTGTCGCGCATCGTCGGCCGCGATCCCGCGGCGCTCGATGAAGCCGGCATCGCGCGCGCGGCAATCGAGAGCCTCGCCGAGAACGCCTCCGACGGCATCGTCGCGCCGGTGTTCTGGGGCGCGCTGTTCGGCCTGCCCGGCATCCTCGGCTACAAGGCCATCAATACGCTGGATTCCATGATCGGCCATCGCAGCGAGCGGCACGAGGCCTTCGGCTGGGCCGCCGCGCGCATCGACGATGTCGCAAATTTCATTCCGGCGCGTCTGACCGGATTTCTGTTCGTGCTGTTGGCACCACGGCGATCCGAAGCGTTGTCGTGCATGACGCGCGATGCGCGTCGCCATCGCTCGCCCAACGCCGGCTGGCCGGAAGCGGCGATGGCGGGCGCGCTTGGTGTGCGGCTCAGTGGCCCCCGCATCTATCATGGCAGCGTCACAAAGGAGCCCTGGCTCAACGAAGGCGCGCGCGATCCGCGTCCCGCCGACATCGGCGAGGGGCTGAACGTCTACCGCCGTGCCATGCTGCTGCTCGCAGGCCTGCTTGCGATCCTGGCCTTCGCGTGAAAGAACGGAGCATGCGCGAGCACGGTGGAAATCTCGATCTGGCCCAGCAGCGGTTCGGCGGCCGAACCGAGGACTGGATCGACCTGTCGACGGGGATCAACCGGGTGCCTTATCCGGTAGGCGAGGTGAGCGCGCGCGCGTGGACTGCGCTGCCGTCGCGTGCCGAGATCGATGCGTTGGATCAGGCCGCGCGGCACGCCTACCGCACGAGTGCGGCGCTCGTTGCGATGGGTGGCGCGCAAGCCGCCATTCAACTATTGCCGCAACTCGCGCCATGCGGCCGCGCCCGCATCCTCGCGCCGACCTACAATGAATACGCCGGAGTCCTCTCGGCTACGGGCTGGGATGTCCAGGAGGTCAGAGACCTTCAGGCATTGGCAGGCGCGGACCTCGCCATCATCGTCAATCCCAACAACCCCGATGGCCGAAGCCACGCGCCCAATGATTTGCTTGCACTGCTGCCGCGCGTCGGCCGTCTCGTGGTTGACGAGAGTTTTGCCGATGCCGTTCCGCATCTGTCGCTGGCACCGGACGCGGATCAGCCGGGACTGCTGATCCTGCGCTCGTTCGGAAAGTTTTACGGGTTGGCCGGCCTGCGGCTTGGGTTCGCGATCGGCAATGGAGCCGACGTCGGCAAGCTCGCGGCGGCGTCAGGTCCGTGGCCGGTTTCTGGCGCGGCGATTGCGATCGGCTGCCGCGCCTTGCGGGACGATGCCTGGACTGAGACCACCTCAGCGCGTCTTGTGCGCGACAGCATACGGCTCGACGCGATGATGCAGTCGCAGAACTGGACGCTCATCGGCGGCACGCCGCTGTTTCGTCTCTACGAGACGCCTGACGCACTGGCCGCACAGGACAAGCTGGCGCGCGGCCAGATCTGGTCGCGCGTGTTCGCGAAAGAGCCGACATGGCTGCGGCTCGGGCTCCCCGGCAGCGAAGCCGAGTGGACGCGCCTTGGCGAGGTCCTAGCGCGCTAGCGCGAGCACGCCTTCGACGTCGAGATGCTTTTCGATGTGATCGGCGAGGGCATCGAGCGCGCTCTCGACCCTGGCGTGATAGGGCTCTTCGCCCGCGGGAATATCGAGTTTCGCCAGATACGCCTTGCGGAAATCATCCGACGTGAAGAGGCCATGCAAATAGCTGCCTTGCACGCGGCCGTCGCGCGAGATCGCGCCCTCGGGCTCGCCGTTCAAGCTGGCGAACGGACGCGCGCGATCGGGCCCGTCGGTGCGGCCGATGTGGATTTCGTAGGCCTGGATTGGCTGATCGGTCGCGGCATGCACGGCGGCAACACGCGTCAGCGTCTTCTGCGGGGTCATCACCGTCTGGACATCGAGAAGTCCTAGGCCTGGCGTGTCGCCCGCAGGACCTTCGATGCTTTCAGGGTCGGAAACGCTGCGCCCCAGCATCTGGTAGCCGCCGCAAAGGCCGAGCACATGACCGCCGCGGCGGTGATGCGCGAGCAGATCGATATCCCAGCCCTGCGCACGCAGGAAGGCGAGATCGCCGCGGGTGGATTTGGAGCCGGGGATGATGACGAGACGGACATCGCCGGGGATCGCGTCGCCCGGACGGACCATGACGAGATCGACACCAGGCTCGAGCTTGAGCGGATCGAGATCGTCGAAATTGGCGATCCGTGACAGCGCGAGGCACGCGATCTTGCATTGCCCGGGCTTGCGCGCATCGCTCAGGCCCAGCGCGTCCTCGGCCGGCAGCTCGCCGGCGCGCGCGAACCAGGGCAGCACGCCAAGGCCGCGCCACGACGTCTTCTGCTCGATCAGCCCGTAGCCGTCGTCGAACAGCGTAGGATCGCCGCGGAACTTGTTGATCACAAAGCCCTGGATCATCGCGGCATCATCAGGATCGATCACCGTCTTGATACCGACGAGCTGGGCGATGACGCCGCCGCGATCGATGTCGCCGACCAGCACGACCGGAACGTCGGCCTTGCATGCAAAGCCCATATTGGCGATGTCGGCCTTGCGCAGGTTTACCTCGGCCGGGCTGCCGGCGCCTTCGATCAGCACGAGATCGGAGCGTGCCTTCAGCCGCTCGAAACTCTCGAGCACCGCGCCCATCAGCGAGGGCTTCATCGCCGCATATTCGCGCGCACGCGCGGTCGCAATGCGCTTGCCGTGAACAACGACCTGGGCGCCGACATCGGTCTCGGGCTTGAGCAGCACCGGGTTCATGTCGGTGTGCGGCTCGACGCCGGCCGCGAGCGCCTGCAGCGCCTGGGCGCGACCGATCTCGCCGCCGTCGACCGTGACGGCCGCATTGTTCGACATGTTCTGCGGCTTGAACGGGAGCACACGCAGGCCGCGCCGCGTGAAGGCGCGCGCAAGACCGGCGACGATGAGCGACTTGCCCACGTCCGAGCCGGCTCCCTGGATCATCAATGCGCGCGCCATCGAATTCAGAACTCGACGCCGGCCTGCGCCTTGATGCCGGAGCGGAAGGGGTGTTTCACCAGCGTCATCTCGGTGACGAGATCGGCGATCTCGATCAGCTCGTCCTTGGCGTTGCGGCCGGTGAGCACGACATGCGTCATCGGAGGCTTCTGCGTGGTCAGGAACTCCACCACCTCGGCGATGTCGAGATAGTCGTAGCGCAGCGCGATGTTGATCTCGTCGAGCACGACCATGCGCAAATTGGGATCGAGGATCAGCTCCTTGGCCTTCTCCCAGCCGGCGCGCGCGGCGGCGATGTCGCGGGCGCGGTCCTGCGTCTCCCAGGTAAAACCTTCGCCCATGGCGTGGAACTGGCAGAGCTCGCCGAAATGGCCGGTGAGCAGGCGCCGTTCGCCGGTATCCCAGGCGCCCTTGATGAACTGCACCACCGCGCAGGGAAAGCCGTGGGCGACGGAGCGGACGATCATGCCGAAGGCGGAGGAGGACTTGCCCTTGCCCGCGCCGGTATGGACGATGATGAGGCCCTTTTCGCCGCTCTTGGTCGCCATGATCTTGTCGCGGGCGGCCTTCTTCTTCGCCATTTTCTGGGCGTGCCGGGCGTCGGTTTCCTCGGCCGTCTGGGTATCCGGTTCAGGCGTCATCTGACGGGGTCCTTCGGCTTGACAAGAGGCGGCCGGGGGCAAATGGTGGCCCGGCGTTGGTTCCTGTCCTATGACAGGCGAAGAGGGAATGCGATAGGGTCCGAATCGGCAAGATTTGGGTCCAAAATGCAGCCGCCCCCGCGACCGTGACCGGAGAGATGCCCGAAGCCACTGATTCCCACGGGAATCGGGAAGGCGGGGATCGAAGGGCAAAACCCTGCTCCGCAAGCCGGGAGACCTGCCAGCGCGGACGAGTTTTGGACCGGCGGACGGGGTGTTCCGCGACGGGGAAGCGGGCCTTCAAGAGAATGGTCCGTGCGCCTCTTCGCTTCCCGCTGTTTATCTGGAAGAGGCGATGACCGTCACACTTCACGTCTGTATCACCTGCCGCGCCGGCCAGACGCTTGGCGAGGGCGAGACGACACCCGGCAAGCGCCTGCATGGTGCGATGCTCGAAGCGGGCGTGCCCGAGGGCGTCAATGTGGTTCCCGTCGAATGCCTGTCGGCCTGCAGCCAGGGCTGCTCGGTTGCGCTCAGTGCGCCCGGACGCTGGTCCTATGTCTATGGCCGCCTCTCGGATGCCAATGCGCAGGACGTGCTCGCGGGCGCCGCGGCCTATGCCGCCGCGCCTGACGGCCTCGTGCCCTGGCGCAGCCGTCCCGAAATCTTCCGCAAGCAGTCGCTTGCCCGCATTCCCCCCATCGCCGTCGTGCCGGAGGCCGCTGAATGAACTCGCTCGCAAAAGTCCCTGTCACGGTGGTCACAGGCTTTCTCGGTTCCGGCAAGACCACGCTGATCCAGCATCTGCTGACCAATGCCAACGGCAAGAAGCTTGCGGTGCTCGTCAACGAGTTCGGCAGCGAGGGGGTCGACGGCGAGATCCTGAAGTCCTGCGCCGATGCCAATTGCCCGGAGGAGAACATCGTCGAACTGGCCAATGGCTGCATCTGCTGCACCGTGGCCGACGATTTCATTCCGACCATGGAGCAATTGCTGGCGCGCCCCGTGCGGCCCGATCACATCCTGATCGAGACCTCGGGCCTGGCGCTGCCAAAGCCGCTGCTGAAGGCGTTCGACTGGCCGGAGATCCGCTCGCGGATCACGGTCGATGGCGTGATCGCACTTGCCGATGCTGAAGCTGTCGCCGCCGGCCGCTTCGCGCCCGATCCGGATGCAGTCGAGGCGCAGCGTGCAGCAGACGAGAATCTCGATCACGAGACGCCGCTCTCGGAAGTGTTCGAGGACCAGATCGCCTGCGCCGACATCGTGCTGCTGACCAAGGCCGATCTCGCCGGCAGCGCCGGAATTGAAGCCGCCAAGGCCGCGATCACTGCCGAGATGCCGCGCCGCGTGCCGATGTTGCCCGTCACGGACGGTGCGATCGATGCGCGCGTCATCCTCGGTCTCGGCGCCGCCGCAGAAAACGATCTCGCCGCGCGTCCCTCGCATCATGATGGCGAGGAGGAGCACGAGCACGATGATTTCGCCTCCGTCGTGATCGATCTTCCTGAGGTCGCCGATGTCGATGCGCTGGTCGCATCGGTCCAGCGACTGGCGCGCGAGCAGAACGTGCTGCGCGCCAAGGGCTATATCGCGGTCGCGGGCAAGCCGATGCGCCTGTTGCTGCAAGCCGTCGGCGAGCGCGTGCGCCACCAGTTCGACAAGCCCTGGGGCGCGGGTCTCAGGCAGTCCAAGCTCGTCGTGATCGGCGAGCATGGCGACATCGATGAGGCCGCGATCAGGTCGGGACTCGGCATCTGATGCACGTCGTCTTCCGCGAGAGCCGCGGTCTGGAGGAGACCGCGACGCCAAGAGATATCGGCCAGGACCCGGCCGATCTCGTGGTGCTCTCGTATTCGGATTCTGATCTTGCCGCGTTTGCGGCCGGCTGGCGGCGTGGCCGCGACAGCCTGCCGTCGCTGCGGCTCGCCAATCTCGCGGAACTACGACATCCACTGTCGGTCGACACCTATATCGAGCGGACGCTGTCGCAGGCGCGCGGCATCCTGGTGCGCCTGATCGGCGGCGAGTCCTACTGGCAGTATGGGCTCGCAGCGCTGCGGCAACTCGCGAAGGATCGCAACATCGTGCTGGCCGTGCTGCCGGCCGACGGTCGCGACGACACGCGGCTCGATGCGTATTCGACCTTGCCGGTTTCGACGCTGCGCCGGCTCAAGGTGCTCTGCGACACCGGCGGCCCGGTCGCGGCGCAAGCGGCGATCGCGCAGCTTGCGCTGGCCTCGGGACTCTATGCAGGTCCGGTCGTCGGCGAGATGACGGTGCCCGAGATGGGATTTTACGATCCCGCGCGTGGTGTCATCCCGGCGCCGGTCGCGGTGGAGGGAAAGCCGCGCGCGCTGGTAACGTTCTATCGCTCCTATCTCACCGCTGCCGATACCGGCCCTGTCGATGCGCTCATCGCGGCGATGCGCGACAAGGGTTTTGACGCGCATGGCGTGTTCGTCACCTCGCTGAAGGCGGCGGGCGTTGCCGATTGGCTGCGCGCGTATCTCGCGCAAAATCCGGCGGCTGCGATCGTCAATGCGACGGCGTTTTCCGCGATTGGCGACGACGGCAACACGCCGTTCGATGCCGCATCGTGTCCGGTGTTCCAGGTCGCGCTCTCCACCGCGCGGCGTGAGGACTGGGCGGAATCGCTGCGCGGCCTCTCGCCCGGCGACCTCGCGATGCATGTGGTGCTGCCAGAGGTCGATGGCCGCGTTTTCGCGGGCGTGGTGAGCTTCAAGTCGGCTGCGGAGCGCGATCCCGATTTGCAGTTCTCGCATCTGGCGCACAGGCCCGACGAGGAGCGCGTGAAAGCCGTCGCCGCGCGTGTCGCGACCTGGCGGCGGCTCGCGGTGAAACCGGCCGGCGAGAAGCGCGTGGCGATCGTGCTCTCGAACTATCCGGGCCGTCCGCACCAGATTGCGCATGCGGTCGGTCTCGACGCGCTGGCTTCGGTCGAAGCGCTGGTATCCGATCTCGCGAAAGCCGATTTTGATATCGCGCCGGTTCATGCACTTGGCGAGACGCTGCTCAAGCAGCAATTGACCTGGAGCGTTGCGGAGTACCGCGCAGCGTTATCGCGCCTGCCGCAATCGCTGCAGGACGATCTCGCGCAAGCCTGGGGCGCGCCGGAGACTGATCCAAGCTGCCGCGACGGCGCGTTTCATTTCGCGGCCATCACTTGCGGCAACTCGATCATCGCGGTCCAGCCGGAGCGCGGCGATGCGGCAACGCGCGATGCCGACTATCACGATCTCGCCCGCACGCCGCGCCAAGCCTATGTCGCGTTCTATCTCTGGCTCCGCGTGCAGGGGATTGATGCCGTTGTGCACATGGGCGCACATGGCACACTGGAATGGCTGCCCGGAAAATCCGTCGCGCTGTCATCGGCCTGCTGGCCCGAAGCCCTGATCGGCGACCTCCCCGTCATCTATCCCTTCATCGTCAACGATCCCGGCGAGGCCGCACAGGCCAAGCGGCGCTTAGGTGCGGTGACAATCGGCCATCTGCCGCCGCCGCTTGAAAGATCCGCCGTGCCGGAAGGCCTGCGCCGGCTTGAACGTCTACTCGACGAATATTCGACCGCCGATGGTCTCGACCCCGCCCGCCGGCAGCGTTTGATCGCCGCGATCCGCGACGAGGCGCGCGCGGCAGGTCTCGAAGACGATCTCGGCCTGGATGCCTCGGCCGCGCCGGCCGAAGCGATCCCGCGCATCGACCGCTTCGTCTGCGATCTCAAGGAGAGTCAGTTCGGCGACGGCCTGCACGTGTTCGGCCGCGGCGCCTGTGGCGAGGTGGAGCGCGATGCGTTGCGTGCTGCGCTCGCAGGACAGCGCGTCGCGCCGGGGCCATCGGGCTCGCCCTATCGCGGCCGTCAGGACGTCTTGCCGACCGGGCGCAATCTCTTTGCCGTCGATCCGCGCGCGGTGCCGACGCCGTCGGCGCATGCGCAGGGGATAAAACTCGCCGAAGAGCTGCTGCGGCGTCATCTGCAGGATCACGGCGACTGGCCGAAGGGCCTCGTCGTCGATCTCTGGGGCTCGGCGACCATGCGCACCGCCGGCGAGGAATTTGCCATGGCGCTGCATCTGGCCGGCCTCGCGCCGCGCTGGGATCATGCCTCCGGCCGCGTCACGGGTTATGACATCATCGCGCCGGCCGAGCTCGGCCGCCCCCGGATTGATGTCACGCTACGCGTGTCAGGCCTGTTCCGCGATGTCTTCGCAGGCCTTGCGCAATTGTTCGAGGCCGCATCCGAGGCGCTCGCGTCGCGCGACGACGAGGGCGAGGAGAATCCGTATCGCCAGCGCACCTCCCGCGTGTTCGCGCCGCGTCCCGGACAATACGGCGTCGGCCTGTCGGCGATCCCGGATGCATTCACATCCGAGACGCGCGAAGCGGCCGGCGAGGCCTGGCTGTCGGCATCGTCCTGGGCGTTCTCAACCGATGGCGAGATCAGGCCCGACCGCGCCGGCATCGAACAGCGGCTCGCCTCTGCCGACGTCTTCGTCCACGTTCAGGACTTGCCCGAAACCGATCTGCTGCTCGCCGCGGATTATGCCGCGCACGAAGCCGGCGTGGCGGCAGCGGCGGCGCATCTCGGCGGAACCACGCCGTCGCTTTATCATCTCGACGCAACGCGCCCCGATCAGCCTCATGCGCGCACGCTGACCGAAGAGATCTCCCGTGTGGTCCGCGCGCGCGCGGCCAATCCGGCTTGGATCGCCGGCATGATGCGCCACGGTTTTCGCGGCGCCGCAGAGATCACTGCGACGCTCGAGCACATGGCTGCCTTCGCCCATCTGGCGGGCGCCGTGCCACCGCATCTGTTCGATCTCTATTATGACGCGACGCTTGGCAGTGACGACGTCAGCGCCTTCATGGCCCGTGAAAATCCGGCGGCGCTCGCCGCGATGGAGACCTGCTTCACCCGTCTGCATGAAGCCTCGCTCTGGCGGACCCGCCGCAATTCGATCGCGGCGGCGCTGAGGGAGGCGTCATGAGCGCGGCCATGGTCAAGGGCTGGTGCCCCGGTGCGCTGCGGCCAATGCAATCGGGCGACGGCCTCGTCGTCCGCGTGCGGCCGTTCGGCGGGCGGCTCGATGCGGCGCAGGTGTCCGGACTTGCGCATCTGGCCGATCGCCATGGCAACGGCCTGATCGACGTCACCAGCCGCGCCAATCTGCAGATCAGGGGCGTCAGCGACAGCAGCCACCGGCTGCTGCTCGATGGGCTCGCGCAGCTAGCCCTGCTCGATCCGGACGCCGACACCGAATCCCGGCGTAACATCCTCGTGACGCCGTTCTGGCGCGCAGGTGACGAGACCCAGGCGCTCGCCGCCGAGCTCGAAGAGGCGCTCGAGAACAGCGTACTCGCGCTCCCGACCAAATTCGGCTTCGCCGTCGATGACGGCAGCTCGCGCGTTCTCGCCGGCGATTCCGCTGATGTGCGGATCGAGCGCGATCGCGCCGGTGGACTGCTGGTCCGGGCCGATGGCGCCAGGCTCGGCCGTTCCGTGGCGCGCGGTGAGGCCGTGACCACCGCGCTCGCGCTCGCAAACTGGTTCGTGACATCAGGCGGTGCCAGGGGCGGGCGAGGGCGCATGGCCGCGCATCTCGCAGCCGGTGCGGAATTGCCCGAGGCGTTGGGCGGCGAGGCTGAGCCGATGCCGGTCATGGCCGCAGTGCGTCCCGGCCTCTATCCGCAGGGCGCGCTGGTCGGCGTCGCCTTCGGGCAGATGCCGCATGCGACGCTCAACCAGTTCGCCGGTTGCGGACATGCGCTGCGCATCACGCCATGGCGGATGGTTTTGAGCGAGGACAAGCGGACGATGCCGTCCGCCGCCGGCCTCATCACCGAGGCCTACGATCCGGCGCTACGCGTCATTGCCTGCAGCGGTGCGCCGCGCTGTCGCGAGGCCCACGCCGACACCCGCGCGCTGGCAGCCGCGCTCGCGCCCAACATCGGCGCGGCGGCGCGGCTGCATGTCTCGGGCTGTGCCAAGGGCTGCGCGCATTCCGGCGCGGCCGCGATCACGCTGGTCGCGACCGGCGCCGGCTTCGATCTCGTGCGCGGCGGATCTACACGCGATGAACCCATCCTGCGCGGGCTGAGCCGCGACGACATCGTCGGCAATCCCTCCATCCTGCTGGGAGGGCATTGATGCCGCACGTTTACGAGACCGATGGCGCGGCGATCTACCGGCAGTCCTTTGCGACCATTCGCGCGGAAGCCGATCTTGCCCGCTTCACACCCGATGAAGAGCAGGTCGTGGTGCGGATGATCCATGCCGCAGGCATGGTGGGCCTCGAAGCGCATATCCGCTTCACATCAGGCATGGCGATCGCAGCGCGCGCCGCGCTGCAGAAGGGCGCCCCGATCCTGTGCGATGCGCGCATGGTCTCCGAGGGGATCACGCGCGCGAGACTACCGGCCGACAATGCCGTGATCTGCACCCTCGGTGACGCCGCCGTTCCGGCGCTGGCGCAATCCATGCGCAACACACGCTCGGCTGCCGCCCTTGAGCTGTGGCGGCCGCATCTCGCGGGCGCGATTGTTGCGATCGGCAACGCGCCGACCGCGCTGTTCCATCTTCTCAACATGCTCGAGGATCGCGACTGCCCGCGGCCGGCCGCCATCATCGGCTGTCCGGTCGGCTTCGTCGGTGCCGCCGAGTCCAAGGCCGCGCTGATGGCCAATCCACCCGTGCCGGCGCTGACGGTCGAGGGCCGCCTTGGGGGCTCGGCGATCACGGTCGCTGCCGTGAACGCGCTGGCGAGCCGGAGCGAATAGCGATGGGACGCATCATCTGCTGCGGTCTCGGCCCCGGTGATCCCGATCTGATGAGCGTGCGCGCCGATCGCACCGTGCGCGGCGCCCAACACGTTGCCTATTTCCGCAAGAAAGGCAGGCCGGGTCAGGCACGGCGCATTGTCGAGGGCATGCTGGCCTCCAACGTCACCGAATATCCGATGGAGTATCCGGTGACGACGGAGATCGCATTCGACAGCCCCGAATACGTGCAGCTGCTCGCCGGATTCTACGATGAATGGGCCGAGCGCCTGGCGCGGCTGACGCGCGCGGTTGACGTCGTCGTGCTCTGTGAGGGCGATCCCTACTTCTACGGCTCCTTCATGCATCTGCACACGCGCCTGCAGGGGCGCGTCGAGATCGAGGTGATCGCGGGCATTCCCGGCATGGTTGGCTGCTGGAATGGCGTGGGACAACCAATCGCGCTCGGTGATGACGTGACGACGGTGCTGATGGGCACGCTTCCCGAGGGCGAACTCGAACGCCGCATGCGCGATTCCGACGCGCTGGTCGTCATGAAAACCGGCCGCAATCTCGCAAAGGTGCGTCGCGCGCTCGCCTCCGCCGGGCGGCTGGACGATGCCTGGCTGGTCGAGCGCGGCACCATGCCGGGCGAGCGCGTGGCGCGGCTTGCCGAGATCGATGCCGCCGACTGTCCCTATTTCGCGATCGTGCTCGTGCACGGCAAGGGCCGCCATCTGGACGCGGCCGAATGACGGGCACCCTGACCATCGCGGGCCTCGGCCCCGGCAGCGAGGCGCTAGTGACGCCGGAGGTTTCCGCCGCGCTCGCGACCGCGACGGACATCCTGGGCTATGCGCCCTATGTCTCGCGCGTGCCGCCGCGACCGGGCCTCAAGCTGCATCCATCCGACAACCGCGAAGAGCTGCAACGCGCGAGCGAGGCGTTGCGTCTGGCCGCCGAAGGCGGGCAGGTCGTCGTCGTCTCCTCGGGAGATCCCGGCGTCTTCGCGATGGCGTCTGCCGTGTTCGAGGCGCTTGAACAGGCGCCGCAATATCAGGCGTTGCCGATCCGCGTGCTGCCGGGCATCACCGCGATGCTGGCGGCCGCCGCGCGGGCCGGCGCGCCGCTCGGACACGACTTCTGCGCGATCAATCTCTCCGATAATCTCAAGCCGTGGGCGGTGATCGAGAAGCGTCTGCGGCTCGCGGCGGAGGGCGATTTTGCGATCGCGATGTACAACCCCCGTTCGGCGAGCCGGCCTGAGGGATTTGGCCGCGCGCTGGCGGTGTTGAAAGAGTCCGGCTGCGGGGAGCGCCTCGTGATCTTCGCGCGCGCGATCAGCGCTGCTGACGAGAAGATCGAGACCGTCTCGCTGAACGAGGCACGGCCCGAGATGGCCGACATGCGGACCGTCGTCATCGTCGGCAATTCGCAGACGCGCCGCGTCGGCCGCTGGGTCTATGCACCGAGGCGGGTAGAATGACCGAGCCACTGCATCACGTCGGCGACACTCTCGACCCGCGGACGCTCGGGCAGTTTTGGTCGCGAGATCATGATCACGGGAAGGCCGATCACGCGCGCTGCGTCGATCTTGGCGCGCGCGCCGTCGCCACCGGAATTGCGGGCGACGATCCAGGCGATGCCACGGCTCCGCATCATCTCCAGTTCGCCCTCAAGCGTGAACGGTCCGCGCGACACGATCACGTCGGCTGCGAAGGGCAGGGGCGCCTCGGGCGGATCGACGAACCGCAGCGTGTAGGCGTGCCGAGGCTTGCTCGCGAATGGCGCGATGTGCTGGCGGCCAATGGCGAGAAAGACGCGCGCAGGCGTCTCGGGCAGCTCTGCGACGGCCGCGTTGACGTCGTCGACCTCGATCCAGTTGTCGCCTTGCGTCCTGTCCCATGGCATGCGTTCGAGCGCGATCAACGGCGTACCGGCTTCGGCGCACGCCGCAACCGCATTGCGGCTCATCTCGGCAGCGAAGGGATGCGTCGCGTCGATCACGTGCGTGATGCCTTCGCGGCGGATGTAATCGGCAAGCCCGCCGACGCCACCAAAGCCGCCGATGCGGGTCGGCAGCGGCTGGTCGGCCGGCGTGCGGGTGCGGCCGCCATAGGAGTAGACGGCTTCTATGCGCGCACGCGCGATTTCTGCAGCGAGCGAGCTCGCATCGGCCGTTCCGCCCAGAATGAGGGCGCGCGTCATGGCTGATCCCTGGCTGACTATCATTGGTATCGGCGAAGATGGCCTTGCCGGGCTGTCGGACGCAAGCCGAAAGGCGCTTGCGATGGCTGAAACCGTGTTCGGTGGTGAGCGCCATCTTGCACTTGCGGAGGTCGATAGCCGTGGTCGCCCGTGGCCGGTGCCGTTCGATGCCGATGTCGTGCTGAGCTGCCGCGGCAGGCCGACGGTGGTGCTCGCCTCCGGCGATCCGTTCTGGCATGGCGCCGGCGCAAGCATCGCCGAGAAGCTGCAGGCTGGCGAATGGATCGCGCACTCCGCGCCGTCGACCTTCTCGCTTGCGGCCGCGCGGCTGGGCTGGCGACTCGAATCCGCCGTCTGCCTCGGGCTTCACGCCGCGCCTTTCGAGCGCCTCGTGCCGCATCTGGCGCGAGGGGCTCACATCATCTGCCTCGTGCGCGATGGGAAGGCGGCGGGTGATCTTGCAAAATGGTTGAGCGAGCGCGGATGGGGGGCCTCGGCCTTCTGGATGCTCGCTGCGCTGGGCGGGCCGCGCGAGAGCATCAGGGAATATCGTGCCGACAGCTTTGCCGGCGATCTCACCGGAAACCTGGTTGTGGTCGCGCTTGAAGCGAAGGGAGCTCAGGGCATCCCCGGCAGCTCGGGACTTTCAGACGATCTCTTCATCCACGACGGCCAGATCACCAAGCGGCCTGTGCGCGCGCTGGCGCTTTCGGCGCTGGCGCCGCGTCCCGGCGAGCGGCTATGGGATATCGGCGCCGGATCGGGCTCGATCTCGGTGGAGTGGGCGCTGTGTGGTGGGACGGCGACTGCGGTCGAAGCGCGCGAGGATCGCGCCGCGAATATCCGCAAGAATGCGGCTGCGTTCGGACTGGCGCCTCGCATCACCATCGTTGAGGGGAAAGCGCCGGGAGCTCTCGCTGGGCTGGACGCGCCGGACGCCGTCTTCATCGGCGGCGGTCTCGACAAGGCGATGTTCGATGCGATCTGGTCGCATCTCGCTCCGGGGACACGCCTGGTTACGCATGCGGTGACGCTGGAGACGGAAGCGCTGCTCGGCGAATTGCATCAGCGTCATGGCGGCGAGTTGATGCGGGTCGAGATCGCACATGCCGCGCCGCTCGGCCGCTATCGGTCATGGGAGGCCGCTCGACCGGTGGTGCAGTGGAGTGCGGTCCGATGAAGGTCGCTGGGCTCGGGTTCAGAAAGGATGTCACACTGGCTTCGCTGCGCGAGGCGCTGCTGGCTGCCGGCGGCCCCGAAGGGCTCGTGGCGGTGGCAACTGTCAGCTACAAGGCCGACGCGGAGGCGCTGAAGCAGCTCGCACGTGAGTGCGGTGTGCCGATCAGGGCCGTTCCGGCCGAGACACTGGCCGGCATCGACACGCTCACGCAATCGAAGCTCATCGCAGAGAAGTTCGGCACGGGATCTCTTGCCGAAGCTGCGGCGCTCGCGGCGGCTGGCCCTCGCGCGAGATTGATTGCGTCGCTCGCGGTCTCGCAGGACCGCACGGCCACCGCCGCGATCGCGGAAGGAGATGGCCCATGACCGTGCATTTCATCGGCGCCGGGCCGGGCGCTCCCGATTTGCTGACGTTGCGCGGCCGCGACCTGATTGCGGCCTGTCCGGTCTGCCTCTATGCCGGCTCGCTGGTGCCCGAAGGCGTCCTGGCGCATTGCCCGCCCGGCGCGCACATCATCAACACGGCACCGATGTCGCTCGATGAGATCATCGCGGAGATTGTCGCCGCGCATGCGGGGGGCAAGGACGTCGCGCGGCTGCATTCCGGCGATCTCTCGATCTGGTCGGCGATGGGCGAGCAACTCCGCCGCCTGCGTGCGCTCGGCATTCCCTATACCGTCACGCCCGGCGTTCCTTCTTTCTCCGCCGCTGCGGCAGCACTTGAGGCCGAGCTGACTTTGCCCGGCCTGGCTCAGAGCGTGGTGCTGACGCGCACGCCGGGCCGCGCCAGCGCGATGCCGGAGGGCGAGAAGCTTGCCGCCTTCGCCGCCACCGGCGCGGTGCTCGCGATCCATCTCTCGATCCATCTGCTCGACCAGGTCGTCGCCGAGCTCACGCCGCATTACGGCACGGATTGCCCGGTCGCGATCGTCTGGCGCGCGAGCTGGCCGGATCAGCGCATCGTGCGCGCGACGCTGGCGACGCTTGATGCGGCCGTGGGCAGCGAGATGGAGCGCACCGCGCTGATCCTGATCGGCAAGACGCTTGGCGCTGCGGATTTCGACGAGAGCCGCCTCTATGCCGCCGACTACGACCGCCGCTATCGGCCGGTCGGCGCCGAGCCGCGCTTTCCGGAGGCGTCGTGATGGCGGCAGGCCTCGTCATCTCCGCACCTGCGTCGGGCGTCGGCAAGACCACGCTGACGCTGGCGCTCGCGCGCGCCTGGCGCAATCATGGCCTCAAGGTGCAATGCTTCAAGAGTGGCCCCGATTACATTGATCCCGCATTCCACGCTGCTGCCACGGGACGCGCCTCCGTCAACGTCGATAGCTGGGCGATGGACCGCGCGACGATCGACCATCTCGTCGCTCGCGGCACGGACGCCGACATTGTCCTCGCCGAAGGCTCGATGGGCCTTTTCGACGGCGTCGCCACGCGCGGCGTGTCCGGCACCGGCGCTTCGGCCGACATCGCGGAGATGCTGGGCTGGCCGGTGGTGCTGGTGATCGATCCCTCGGGGCAGGCGCAGACGGCGGCGGCGATCGCCGCGGGCCTTCGCGACTATCGCGCGGGCGTGCGCCTTGCCGGCGTCGTGCTCAATCGCGTTGCCAGCCCGCGCCACGAAGACCTCGTACGGCGTGCGCTGAACGATGCCGGCATCGCCGTGTTCGGTGCGCTCCCCCGTCATGCCGAGATCAGCCTGCCGAAACGCCATCTCGGTTTGGTGCAGGCGGAGGAGCAGGCCGAGATCGGCAAGCTGATCGACGAAGCCGCGCGCTTCGTCGCTGAGCATGTCGATCTCGACGCGGTGCTGGGATCGGCAGCCAGCTGGTCGCCGCAACCTTCGGCGAACGCCCTGAATGTGACGCCGCCCGGGCAGCGCATTGCGCTGGCCCGCGACGCGGCATTCTCCTTCGTCTATCCGCACATGCTGGAAGCCTGGCGCGCGGCGGGCGCCGAGATCTCGACATTCTCGCCGCTCGCCGACGAAGTGCCAGACGCGAACGCCGACGTCTGCTGGCTGCCCGGCGGGTATCCCGAGCTTCACGCGGGAAAGATCGCGGCCAATGCGCGCTTTCGCAGCGGCCTGCGCGCGTTCGTCGAGACGCGAACGGTGCACGGCGAGTGCGGAGGCTATATGGTCATGGGAAATGCTTTGACCGATGCCGACGGTGTCCGTCATGAGATGACGGGTCTGCTTGGCCTGGAGACCAGCTTTGCCAAGCGCCGCATGCATCTGGGCTATCGTCTCGCCACCCTTGCCGCACCCATGCCGGGGCACCAGGCGGGCGCACGCCTGCGCGGCCACGAATTCCACTATTCGACCATCCTCGCCCAGCCCGATACGCCGCTGGCGGTCGTGCATGATGCAACGGGCGCGGTCATCGCCGAGACCGGCTCGCAGCGCGGCCGTGCCACCGGCACATTCTTCCATCTGATCGCGGAGGACCGGTGAGCGGCTTTGTTTCCTTCGTCTCTGCTGGTCCCGGCGACCCCGAGCTCCTCACCGTGAAGGGCGCCACGCGGCTGCGCGAGGCCGACGTCGTGCTGTATGACGACCTGGCGTCCGGCGCGATCCTCGATCTCGCACGGCCCGGCGCCAATCTCGTTGCGGTGGGCAAGCGGGCGGGGCGCCCCTCGACCAAGCAGCACCACGTCAATCGCCTCCTGGTCGACTACGCCGCAACCGGTGCACGTGTGGTGCGGCTGAAGTCCGGCGATGCCGGCATTTTCGGCCGGCTCGAGGAGGAGATCGAGACGCTGCGCGAGGCCGGCATCGGCTACGAGATCGTTCCCGGCGTGACCTCGGCCTGCGTCGCCGCAGCGCAGGCGGGAATCCCGCTGACCCGACGCCACACCTCGCGCCGGGTGCAGTTCGTGACCGGGGCCGATGTCACCGGCGAGCTGCCGCCAAACCTGAACTGGGCGGCGCTGGCTGATCCTGAAGCGACCACCGTGGTCTATATGGGCCGGCGCACCTTTCCGGCGCTTGCCGCAAAATTGATCGCGCATGGCCTCGCCCCCGAGACACCGGCGCTGTTCGCCGAATCCCTCGGCCGACCCGACGAACGGCTGGTCCGCACCACGATTGCCGAGCTTGCCGAGCAGCTTGCACGGGGCGGGGCGGCTTCGACGGCCGCCGTGATCCTGTTCGGCGCGCTGGCGGGGGAATATCCGTCATGACCGCCGCTGCCGCCGTTCGCCCCTTGACGCCTGCAATGCGAAAGGGGCACACAGGACGGGCATGGTGCTCGACGCGGCGCAAAGCGCCGGAGCATAATCGGGAATGGGGATGGGCGGACCCAGTTGCGGCGCCCAAAACCCCAGCCGCCCCCGCGACTGTAAGCGGTGAGGGGCTCCGATCAGCCACTGGGCCGCAAGGTCCGGGAAGGCCGGAGAACCCCAGTGAACCGCGAGCCAGGAGACCGGCCGTGCATGTTTTGAGGCCAAGGCCGTCGGGTGTGACGGCAGGAAGGAACTGAGCCATGCATATCGAACCCGGAGTCGTGACGGGCGCCAAGCTCGTGTTGAGTTACGCAACCGGCATCGCCGCAGGCGGCGTTGCCTTGAAGCTCGCGGTCGAGACCGTGCGCGAGCAGGGCATCGGCTCGCTCGCCGTGCGCACCCTCGCGACCACCGTGCTCGTCTTCACCTTCTTCGAGATCCTGCCGCACTTCCCGGTCGGCGTTTCCGAGGTGCACTTCATCCTCGGCTCGACCTTGTTCCTGCTGTTCGGCGCGGCGCCCGCGGCCCTCGGCCTTGCATTTGGCCTGCTGCTCCAGGGCGTCTTCTTCGAGCCCGCTGACATCCCGCAATATGGCATGAACGTCACGACGCTGCTGGTGCCGCTGTTCGCGATCCAGGCGATCGCCACGCGGATCATTTCGCGCAACACCGCCTATGTCGACCTCAGGTATCGCCAGGCGCTGGCGCTCTCGACGACCTATCAGGCCGGCGTGATCGCCTGGGTGGCGTTCTGGGCGCTCTACGGCTCCGGCTTCGCCATGAGCAACCTCGCCAACATCGCGACGTTTGCGGCCTCCTACGCGCTCGTCATCGTGATCGAGCCGCTGGCCGATCTCGCCGTGCTGGCGCTGGCGAAGTCGCTGCGCGGCGTCACCGCGCCCGGCCTCGTCACCCCGCGCCTGCACAACGCGGCTTAAGAGACAAGGGGCGGCCGTCATGGCCGCCCCGTACGCCCGATGCTCACGCTCTCCCTGATAGGCATCGGTTGCGGTGATCCCGAGCAGCTCACGCGCGCCGCGATCCACGCCATCAACGCGGCCGATCTCGTCCTGATCCCGCGCAAGGGAAGCGCGAAATCCGATCTCGCCGATCTCAGGCGGACGATCTGCACTGACGTGCTTACCAACAAGACGACGCGCATTGCCGAGTTCGACCTTCCCGTGCGTGATGCGGCCGAGGCGGACTACCGCAAGGGCGTGGACGATTGGCACGACGCTGTGGCCGCCGCGTGGTCGCAGACCATCGCAAGCCATCTCGGCAGTGATGGAAAGGTCGCGCTGCTGATCTGGGGCGATCCTTCGCTCTATGATTCCTCGCTGCGCATCGCGCGGCGGCTCAATCCCTTGCCTGATATCGAGGTCGTGCCCGGCATCACCTCGATCCAGGCGCTGTGCGCGGCGCATGCGCTGCCGCTCAACGATATCGGTGAGCCTTTTCTGGTCACGACAGGACGTCGCTTGCGCGAAGGCGGTTGGCCGCAGGGCGTCGACACGGTGGCCGTGATGCTCGACGGCGGCACCGCATTCCAATCGCTCGATCCGGAAAGCTTGCACATCTGGTGGGGTGCGTATCTCGGCATGCCCGATCAGATCATCATGTCCGGTCGGCTCGCAGACGTGAGCTCGCGCATCGTCGCGACGCGACAGGAGGCGCGCGAGCGGCACGGCTGGATCATGGACAGCTACATTCTCAAGCGCAGGCCGTAAGCGAGGCAGCATGCTCCCCGACTGGGTCACTCAGAAATGCCCCGACATCTCCGCCGCCCATCGCGACGCGGCGATTGCACGGCAGGCGCAACTGACAAAACCGACCGGCGCGCTCGGCCGGCTCGAGCAGCTCGCGATCGAGCTTGCCGGCCTGCAAGCGACTGAGCAACCGCGTGCCGGGTGCGTGCCCATCATCATCTTCGCCGGCGATCACGGCATTGTCGCGCAGGGCGTGTCGGCCTATCCGCAAGGCGTCACCATCGCGATGATGGCGAACTTTGCCTCCGGCGGCGCCGCGATCTCGGTGCTGGCGCGCGAGCTCGGCTCAAACCTGGAAGTTGTTGACGCCGGCACGCTGGCGGAGGGGGCGACGCCTGGCATCGTCACCGACAAGCCGCGCAATGGCACGCGCGATTTCAGCGTCGAGGCTGCGCTCACGCCCACGGAGCTGGCCTTCGCCTTCGAAGCCGGCCAGCGCGCGGTCGCGCGTGCCGAGGCGAGCCAGCCTGATCTCCTGATCTTCGGCGAGATGGGCATCGGCAACACCACGACATCGGCGGCGATTGCCGCGAGCCTGCTCGCTGTCAGCGCCGAGGAGATCGCGGGCAGCGGCACCGGCGTCGATGCAGCCGGCCGCGCGCACAAGGCGCGCGTGATCGATGCGGCGATTGCGCGTCATGGCGTTGCGGGCGCGTCGCCCGAAAAGATCCTGTGCGCCGTCGGCGGGCTCGAGATCGCGGCGATCGCGGGCGCCATCATTGCGGCTGCGCAGCGCCGCATCCCCGTGTTGATCGACGGCTTCATCGTGTCGGTCGCGGCGCTGGCGGCCGTGCGGCTCAATCCGTCGTGCCAGCCATTCCTGCTGCCCTCGCATCAATCGGCGGAGCAGGGACATCGCCTCGTGCTGCGCGCTCTGAACGTGCAGCCGCTGATCAGCCTCGATCTCAGGCTCGGCGAGGGATCTGGTGCCGCCATCGCGCTGCCGCTGGTGCGGCTCGCCTGCGCGCTCCACAATGGCATGGCGACCTTTGCCCAAGCCAATGTGCCGGATCGGCCGGCTTAGCCTGGCCGCTGATTGACGGAGACGACGCGCCAGCCGGTCGCGAGCCGGTCGATCCGGGTCAGCGACAGCGGATCGATCACGAAGCGCAATGCCGCTTCCGGTGTGAGATCGAGCGCGATGCACAGCGCGGCCCGGATCGTGCCGGAATGCACGACGAGCGTTGCTGATCCGGCGCCGATCCGCGAGAGACCCAGCCGGACGCGCGCGACCTGATCCTCAAAGCTCTCGCCGCCCGGTGGTCTCAGGTGCGCGGGATCGCTCCAGAATTGTGCATAGGCCTCGCCGCCGCTCGCCGCGAGCTCGTCATGTCGCCGGCCGGCCCAGTCGCCGAAATCCTGCTCGCCGAACTCGTGCACCAGTTCCGGTTCGAGCCCCAGCGCGCGCGCCGTCTCGATCGTGCGCCGTGCAGGGCTCGCATAGCTCGCAGCTTCCCGCGGCAGGCGCGGCCGCAACGCTTCCAGCTGCGTGCGATCGCTCAGGTCCGCCGGTGCATCGGCGGCATGGATCGTCCCTTTGACGCCGTCGACGGGCGCATGCCGGATCAGCCAGAGGAAGGTCGCGCCTTCCATGCAAATCTCCGAGGAAGTTGGTCGCTGTGGCAATAACGCCGCAACTGGTACATTGACTCTGTCTTGCTGGTAATCCTAGATGCTTGCGACGGTTTCCCCGAGAGGGGATGAAAAGGGAATGCGGTGCGGGGATGTCGTCCCCAATGCCGTGGCTGCCCCCGCAACTGTGAGCGGATAATCCTTCGTCAGAAGCCACTGGGTCCTCGGTCCCGGGAAGGCGACGAAGCGGTCGTGACCCGCGAGCCAGGAGACCTGCCGTCAGCCGTGGTCACACGCGAAGATGTCGGTCGGGGAGTACAGACATTCGGCTTCATCGGAGGGCTGACAAGCCCGTGGTGAGACCTCGTTCGCTGTGACGTGCCACTGACGTCATACCGAGGTCCAAGACCGTGCCTTCCATCCGTATCGTACGACCGCGCAGCGTCCTGCTCGCTTCCGCCGCGCTCACGTCCCTTGCCGTTCTCGATCTGCCTGCTGCACTGGCGCAGCAGGCCCGCGAGCCATTGCCGCCCGTCGAGGTGTCGCCGGCCCAATCCCGCAAGCCGGCCAAGCCGGCTGCCCGGGAAGCCCAGAGCGCCCGCCGCACGGCAGCGCGCAGGCCGGCCGCATCCGTGGTGCCGAAGCCCGCCGTGCCAGCCGCAGCCGCGCAGACGCCGCTCAACACCAATGCGGTGGCTGAAAGCGCCTCGCGCCTTGGGCTGACCGTGCGCGAGATACCGGCGACGGTGGAAGTCATCTCGGCCGAGACCATGCGCGAGCAGGGCTATCGCACCGTGTCCGAGGTGGCGCAAGGTGCGGTCGGCGTGACCTCCGGCGATGCGCCGGGGGAGCCGGCGGGCTTCTCGATGCGCGGCTTCACCAACAGCCAAATCAACACGCTCTACAACGGCATCAAGATCGGCCCGCAGAACGTGACCTCGCGGATCATGGACACGGCCAATCTGGAAGCGGTCGAATTCCTGAAAGGCCCGGCTTCGCTGATCTCGGGCGAGGGCGCCGCCGGCGGCTCGATCAACCTTGTCACCAAGCAGCCGCACACCGGAGCGATCCGCAACGAGGCGGATTTCTCGTACGACTCCCTGAATTCGTTCCGCGCCCATTACGGCTCGGGCGGCAGCACCAACGTAGAAGGACTCGACTACCGCTTCGACATCAGCCGCTCCTCGCTGAACGGTTTTGTCGACGACACCAACACCAAGACGCTCGACGTGTCCGGGCAGCTCAACTACCGCATCTCCGACAGTCTCAAGGTCTGGGGCGCGATCGAGTACCGCGAGGATCGCGGGAAGGCCTATTGGGGCGCGCCGCTGGTGCCGGTCGCCTTCAGCGGTTCTCACGCGACGGCAGGGATTGTCTCCGGAAATTACGTCTCGAACTACAATAAAACCAATCTCGGTGCAGTCACCATCGACGACCGCACCTTCAACACCAACTACAACGTTCTCGACAACCGCAACGTGGCGCAGGAAGTCTGGCTGCGCGGCGGTTTTGAACTGAAGCTCGCGCCCGACCTGACCTTGAAGAGCCAGGCCTATGGTTATGGCGCGGAGCGCAGCTGGTTCAACAACGAGGTCGAGGCGTTCAACTCCGGTACGAACCTGGTCGATCGCGAGCGCTTCTACGTCGCGCACAGCCAGCGACTGGTCGGCAACATTACCGATCTGATCTGGGACGCTGACATCGCCGGCTTCGACAACCGGATGGTCACGACGTTGTCGTCGAGCTACCTCGATTTCGTCCGGCCGGGTGCAGCGAATTTTCCAGGCGACTCCGTGTCGCTGGTCAATCCTGACCGCGGCTTCTACGGCCTGCTCACGACCAAGCAGCAGATCGCGCGCATCGACAACGAGGCGCTGTCGCTCGAGGACCGGCTCAAGCTGACGCGCAGCTTTGCGCTGGTCGGCGGCCTGCGCGTCGAGCATATCGGGCTCGACCGCAACTCGACCGACGTCAACGGCCTGGTGAACGCGGGCTTTCCGTTCACCAAGGATTGGGCGCCGGTGACGGGACGCATCGGCTACACCTGGGATGCCGTGCCTGGACTGACCTTCTTCAGCCAGTACGCGACCGGCGCGGACGTGTCCGCCAACAACATCTTCCTGCTGCTGCCGACCCAGCCGCTCGACCTGACGACATCGCGGACCTACGAGACCGGCGTCAAGCACCTGTTCTGGGACAACCGGGCGGAGTGGTCGTTCTCGGCCTATGACATTGTACGCAAGAACGTCTATGCGGCAGCCGGCGGCCAGACGCTCAACATTGCGGGACGACAGGAATCGAAGGGCGTGGAGCTCGCCGCCTCGGTGCGGCCGATCGAGCCCCTCCGGCTGTGGGGCAACATCGCCTATGTCGATGCGCGCTATGCCGACTACAATTTCGCCGGCGGCTCGTTCTCGGGCAACACGCCGCCGAACGTGCCGCGCATCGTCGCCAATGCTGGTGCGTCGTACCGGTTCTTCACGCCGTGGCCGGTGGAGCTCGGCATCGTCGGCCGGCACGTCGGCGATCGCTACAACACCGACGCCAACACGGTGACGATGAACGCCTACACGGTCGGCGACGTCTATGCCTTCGTCGATATCCCGAAGACGGTCTTCAATGCCGTCGACCAGGCCCGCCTGACCTTCCGGGTGCGCAACTTCACCGACAAGCGCTACGCGATCTGGGGCGATCCGTTCTATCCCGACCAGATCCTCTTGGGCGCGCCGCGCACCTACGAGATCTCGGCGGCGTTCAAATGGTAGGGCGCTGACCGCATGATGGGCGCGATCGTCCTCTCGCATCGCTGGCTCGGGATCGCGTTCTGCCTGCTGTTCGCGATGTGGTTCGCGAGCGGAATCGTGATGCACTTCGTTCCGTTTCCGTCGCTGACGGAGGCGGAACGGCTTGCTGGCCTGGCGCCGGTGGATCGAGGTGAGTTGCGGATCACCGTTGCCGATGCGGTGACTGCGAGCGGCATCGTCGACGCCACCCGTGTCCGTCTGATAAGGAGCGATGGGCCGGTCTACGTCGTGTCGGGGCCCTCGCACCTGCGCGCAGTTCGCGCGACCGGCGGGCTGGATGCATCGGTGCGGTTGCCCGATGTCGCACTTGTCATCGCGGGTGCGCATGCGCGTCGGCGCGGGCTCGATGCCGCGCATGCGGCGGTCGTTGCGCACGCGGACCACGACCAATGGAGCGTACCGAACGGCTTTGATCGCCACCGGCCCTTGTTTCGCGTGGCCCTCGGCGATGCAGCCGGAACGGAGGTCTACGTCTCGTCGCGCACCGGCGAGGTCGTGCTGGATACGACGCGGAGCGAGCGCGGCTGGAATCTTGCCGGCAGTGTGCTGCACTGGATCTACCCGACGGTCCTCAGGAGCAATTGGGCGCTGTGGGATCGCGTGGTCTGGACCCTGTCGCTGCTGGCCCTGATCGCGGCGGTGCTGGGCGCGGTGCTCGGGATCGTGCGTGTGAAGATGCAGAGACGCCAGATCGCGACGCCGTATCGCGGCTGGCACGCGCTGCATCACGTCATCGGTCTCGTCGCGACCGTCTTTGTGCTGACCTGGATCTTCAGCGGCTGGCTTTCCATGGATCACGGCCGGCTGTTCTCGCGCGGGCAGCTCACTCCGGCCGAAGCCGGCGTGATTGACGCTCCGCCCGACTGGACGGCGGCTCCATCGCCGGACCGGAATCCGCTATCGCCATCGGCCCGTGAAGTCGAATGGTTTGCGTTTGCCGGCAATGTCTACCGGCGCGAGCGCATCGATATCGACAAGCAGGTTGTGGTGCGGCCGGATGGTGGAGAGTCGGAAGGCCTCGGCGCGCAGGCGATCGGGAGCATGATGACGCGGCTCGCGACGGGCTGCGACGCACCCTCCATCATCGCTGATAACGACGACTATCCCGCGCAGTCCATCGTCCCCGGTGCTTCCGTCTACCGCTCCCGCTGCGGTGATGTCTGGTTCGACATCGACGCGGCCGATGGCCGTGTGCTGCAAAGGCTGGATGCGTCGCGGCGGGCCTATCGCTGGGCCTATAGCGCGCTCCACACGCTCGATTTTCCAATCCTCATCGCACATCCGCGCTTTCGCGATGTCCTGATCGTCGGCCTTTGCGCGCTCGGGTTGGCGTTCTCGATCACCGGAATTGTCATCGGATGGCGGCGGCTGCGTCTGTCTTTCGCCGGCTAGGGCGCCCGATCAAACAAAAAGTGTGAAAACAACCCCATGCACAGTAGCCGGTGATAATGGAATCAACGGCTTACGCAGGCGTCGTCGCGATTTGACCCGTCGGGCAAAACAGGGGTATGTTGCTATTATTCCGAAATAGTCGCGAAAGCTAGGCCGTCTGCCGATAAAGCCTGGCGGCATCATGTAACTGGTGACTACGTCCGCGTTGCACTAATAGCGACCAAGTTCGTGGGCCAGCGCAGTATGTCGCGATGGGCCAACAGGTGACATTCGCAGTGGAAGAGGCGCCAAGTGAAAGAGGCCGCCGACTTAGGCGACCTTACTTCTTTCGGGATCGCTCCAATCAAGGACCTTGCCGGATCGCTCCAAGACCAAAGTGCTTTTTGCCAGCGTCATGTAATTGTCCGCCAGCATCTGAAGCTGGTAGCGAGAATGCGAGTCAGAAGTCTCTTCGGCCGCTCTGCTGTAATGGCCCGCTAGTTGCGCAAATTTGTCCGGCGTCGTCGTGGCCGGGCGTGAAGGAAACGGTCAGTGGGCGCGCTGACGCCATCAATTTGATGACGCTCCTGCTTGCGCAATTCATCTACTAGACGTTCGAGGTAGGGCGGCAGGGGTGAGGCTTCGAGAAATAAGTCCTGTTGCAACCTGTCACCCACCTCGTCGCAGATCGACCGGGCAGTCTTAGGGTCGATGTGGCCCGATGTTCGACTGGTCGGTTCCATATCGCGACCTTTCGATTAGGCCCCCCGATTCACATAAGTTACAGGGGTGAGGAATGTTTCGCGTAGCTTCGAAAGATGGCCGGGTTCCGGCCAATGGAACGAAGGCTCTACCCAATGCCATAGAGACTTACCTTCGTGATGTGCGTCAGACTTATTGCCATCGTCAGCGCTATCAAGTCCGCTTCACCCCACATGAGCGGATATGGAGCAGACATGCCGGATCGGCAGCTTCGGGCCAAGAGCTGCTCTCCGTGCTCCAGCCGCAATCTACCAGCTTAGCGAACCGGCGGAACTTTCCCGATCGACTGCGTCCCCGCTGACGTCCGCTCGCGCTGGGTTCCGATCGCGTTCAGTAACCGCGCGACGCCGATCATCATCAGCACTCCGGCAACACTAACCACGATCTGCATCGCAAGCCCCTCCGAGAGGTCGAGCACCGTAAGTTGGCTGGCGAGCGCCAGAAGGACGCCGAAACAATAGATCGGCAGCGAATTCTCGCCACAGCACTTCGCGCAGCTCAGCACCGGCGTCGATAGCCCCTCCCAATTCCGAGGAATGAATCGTAGCGCCACAATTGCAAGGGCCACAAAATGCAGCAGCCGTATCGGACTGAGATTCGATTTATCCAGTGGAAATAGCAGGTCCCTCAAAATTTGCGAGACCAGCGGCTCGATGCTCCAACTCTGTACAAGGACCAGGCCGAAAACTAGATAGAGAACGGCCAGAACAAGCGTCAAGCGCGACATCACCCACGGCCGGAATTTCGCTCCCTCAATGACGCACCATGCGCCCAGCACGATCAGAAACTGCCAAGCCAGCGGATTGAAGAACCAGACGCCGTTGGGCCAGGCGGAAACTCTCCAACCAAAGACGTGCACTAGCGCGTAGAGCAACAAGGACACCCCAAGCGTGACGTTCGGCGCTCGCAGCAGCAACCACAGCAGCGGCGCGAACAGCACGTGAAAAATCACAAAAACCGGCAGGACGTCAGTGTTGACAGGCCGGTATTGCAGGATTGCGGCGTGCGCAAGCGTTGCGCCCGGACGTTCGAGCAGAATTCGCGTATTGCTCCCGTCGGCGAGATCATCGCTGCCCGCAAGGTAGACCAGGATGGTGCAAGCGAGTGTAAGCAGTAGAAACGCCGCGTAGATGTCCCATCCCCGGCGCAGCGAACGGCCGATCATGCCGCTCCAGCCCTCGCGCTCACGCGCCCTGCCGTAGGCCAGCGCACAGGTCACGCCCGAGAGGAACATGAAGATCTCGGCGGCATCGCAGAAACCGTAGTTGCGCGGTGTCAGCCAGCTCCCGATGTTATTGGGAACATGATCGAGAAAGATCCACCATAACGCGATCCCGCGACAGACATCGATACGCAGATCGCGGCCGGCCGCTTTGAACTCCGGCGGAGTGTCGCCGAACAATCGCGTCGAGGTTTGAGTTCGATCGTCCATCTGTTGGCCCGCGCTCGCGCCTCATAGGGTCGATAACGCGCTCCAGCTATCCGATGGATGATGGGGGCTCCTTCGTCGCCCAGCTACTCCTTCGAGCGCCAGAGTCGGGAGGATCATCGTCCTCCCAAGGCGTTTCCAGGATCTTGTCGCCCACGCCCCGTATCAAAAGTTGCTTTCGCATTTCGGTGAGGCGGGCCCGGCAGTACTCGCGATAGAGCACGTCGAGTATGGTGGACATGATCGAACCTCTTCCTGGTCACCACGGTTGACGTCCCATGTGACAGATTTCGACCATTTCATCCGGCAGCTAAAAAGGAACAGTGCCGGGAAGTAATTTGGGTCCGACGAACCTTAAGGGTGATGCGGCGATCAAGGCACGATAGGAAACCGGTATCAGAGGACAGTGTTGTTCTGCGGAACTTCTGCCCGTGGGCCGATGAGCCCGATCAGTCGCGAGCAGTGCAATAAAGTTGGATCTGGTCTTGCAGCCTGCCAGAGATGTTCAAACTGGATCCGATGGCAGCAATTTGAAATAGAGCCATTACAATCATCTCCTCTTAAAGGAGATATTTTGCACGAGGCATCTGCAATCAAAAATTGCCGTAATTTTCTGGTCGCCACGTGAGCCAGTTCACATCAGCATCAATCACAGGTGAATGAGACTAGCAGACAAATGAAGTAGCTTCTTGGAATCCTGCGTACCTGGGGAGACGGTCGGTGCGCGAATTGCAAAATACGGATACCGGCAGCTGGCCTGCCGCAGCATTTTGACCCAGTGGCTTATCAAGGCTGGAGGTCCCCATGTCTACGGACGCAGCCGATTTCGTATCGCATCGATTCTCGACGCGCGAGCATCCGGAGCGGATGCGACTTCCACTATGGCGCGAGAGGTTTGTGCGGGGAATAGTTCACGTCGATATCGAACCTCTAACGAACGCTCCGTTTCAAGCCGACGCAACATTGCAAGCGCTCCGGGGTCTACGCACGCTCGCACTGAAGGGCTCTCCCATGCGCTTCAAGCGCTTGCGGGCGAGCGTTGCTGACGGCGACGACTCGATCGGCCTCATCGTCTGCTTACCCGGCAAAAGTCGTTTGTCGCAGCGCGGCCGGGACATCGAGCTTTGCGCCGGCGACGCAATCTCGATTCTGCATTCGGAGCCCGCTACCGTCACCTATATCGAAGGAATACTATTTGGTCTGTCGGTACCCCGCGAGGCACTTGCGCAACGCGTGACAGACATCGAGAGCCTCGCCATGCGGCCGATTCCTCAGCGAAATGAACCACTCCGCCTCCTCATGGCCTATATGAAGTCAGCATTTAAGGAGGGAGCTCTGGCCGCCCCCAAGCTGCGTGATGCGGTCGTAGCTCACTCCTGTGATCTTGTTGCGCTCGCGGTCAGCGAGTGCGCTCCCTTGGGCGAGAGCGATGCGAGTGCGGTCGTGGCCGCGCGCCACACCGCGGTACTCGACTACATCGCGGCACACTTTCAGAAGCCTGGGCTTAGCGTCGAGGAGGTCGCTCATCGCCAAGGCATTTCACCTCGCTATCTGCAGCGCCTGATGGCGTTATCAGGATCATCGTTCACCGGGCACGTGAATGAGCTACGTCTCCAACTTGCGTTCAAACTGTTAACCGAGGCGCGCGTCAGCGCGCAGCTAATTTCCGATATCGCGCTGGAGGTAGGCTTCTCGGATGTTTCGCATTTCAATCGCCTGTTCCGAGCTCGCTTCGGCGATTCGCCGCGTGGGGTTCGTTACGCCGGCAGGGATCCCGGCCGAGCCACGTGCCCCTGATCGGCGCGCGCGCGAGATCCTGCTAGCGAATGTCCGAGACGGCTCATTTTCGACGGTTTCAGCGTAGATTGTCGGCCGGCTGATATCCGCTTCTACCTCGTAGGCGCCCAACCCGAGCCTGCCCGGAAGCGTTGCGCCCGGCCAGACCCGTGTGATTCAAGCTTCCAAACTGGAGGTCAAATCATGCGCCACGAACTCGCCGATTATGAATGGCTTGCCATCAAGCCAGCTGTGCCTCGATCTGCCGCGCGGCGCGCAGCAGCGTCCGGTCCTGGCCGCGCCGGGCGATGATCTGGAGACCGAACGGAAGCCCGTTTGCGTCGGTCCCGCACGGAATCGAAATCGCTGGCAGGCGGGCGTGATTGACGAACGGCGTGAACACGGCATGCGCGCGCGGGCTCGCCGCGCGGCCGCCGATCGTGGCGGGTCCCGCTTGCGTGAACGGCCAGGCGACACAGGGGACGGTCGGCGTCAGCAGCAGGTCGACCTCGGTAAAGAAGGCCGCGAAGGCGTCGGCGATCGCGGAGCTCGCGACGAGCGCGCCGGCAACATCAGTGCCTGACCAGGACAGTCCTCGCTCGATCTGCCTGGCGATATCAGGGTCGAAGGCGGTCGGATCCTTGCGGAAAGCGTCGCCATAGAGGGCGGCGAGGCCGGCATGCTGGAGCGGCATGATGGCCTCTTCGGTCGCGCCGGCCGGCCAGACGGGATCGCGCTGCGTGATACGCAGGCCGGCGGCGGAGAGACGGGCGATGACGGAAACCAGCCCATTGGCGACGACATCATCGACCGCAACGTCGAGCCCGAGGCGCGGCGAGAAGGCGATGCGCAAGTCCACGATGTCCTCGGTCTCTTGCGCTATGCCAGCCGAATCCGGATCGCGGGGATCGATGCCGGCCATGGTCTCGAAGGCCAGCGCGATGTCGGCGACGTCAGTGGCGATCGGGGCGATGACGGAGAGGCCGAAGAACGGTTCGGCGAAGCCGGGCCCATAGGGGATCGCGCCGTAGGACGGCTTGAAGCCGGCGACGCCGACATGGGCGGGGGGCCTGCGGCTCGAGCCGCCCGCATCGGTGCCGATCGCGAGCGGCACGAGGCCGGCCGCAACCGCAGCGGCCGGGCCGCCCGACGAGCCGCCCGGTGTCAGCGCGGGATCGAGCGGATGCAGTGTCGGCCCGAACAGCTGAGAGGTGGTGACGCCCTTGCTGGCGAACTCGGACGTCGCGCCGATGCCGACGACGACCGCTCCGGCATTGCGCAGGCGCTCGACCGCGACGGCGTCACGCGGTGCGATGAAATCGGCAAACAGGCGCGAGCCCTGCGTCACGCGCCAGCCGCCGACCCAGATGTTGTCCTTGACGATGACGGGGACGCCGGCGAGCGGCATGGTCTCACCGGCACGCAGGCGCGCATCAACCGCCGCCGCGTCGAGCAGCGTGCGTGCGGGATCGACAGTGACGACCGCGTTCAAGGCCTTGCCGGCCTCGATGGAGCCGAGGGCGGCCGTGGCGGTCTCGACAGCGGTCGTCCGCCCCGCGATGACGTCGGCAGCAATCTCGCGCGCGCTATTTGTCGGCTTTGTCATGGCCTCCCCAGATCAGCGCCACTGTGCCACAGAGGGCCAGGCACGCCAGGGCAAAGAAGGCCGCGCCGAGGCCAGCTACACCATCCAGGATCGATACCACGGCCGGCGCCGCGAGCAGCCCGGCATAGGATGCTGTCAGCACCGCGCCGGTGGTCTCGCCGATCCGGTCCTGCGGAGCGAGGCGGGCGATCTCGGCGATGAAGACGCCATTCCAGCCCGACGCCGTCAGGCCAAACAATGCGGCAACGATGAATTGTCCGTTGCGGCCGAGCGATGCGCCGTCGAGACCGAGCAGCGCGGCGCAGAAGGCCATGCCGAGGCCAATGACGATGAGCACGGCGCGGGAGGCGTCGAGGCGCATGGCGACATAGCCCCAGCCGAGACGGCCGACGAGGCCGCCGACTTGCGCGCAGGCGAGTGCCATGCCGGCCTCGATATGGCTGAGACCAAGCTCTCGTGTGCCGAGCGTGACGAAGACCGTGTTGAGCGACACCTGCATCGCGCTGAACGGCATCGAGGCCAGCGCCAGCATCGCGATACGCCGGTCCGCCGTCATCAGCGCCAGCCGCGCGCGGAGATCGAGTTTTGGCGGCGGGACGAACTTGACGGCGTAAGCCGGCCGCAGCCGCTCGAACAGCGCGATCGCGAGCAGCGCGCAGAGGCCGACGGCCGCATAGCACCAGGCCGGTCCGAACGCGATGGCGATTGCGGGCAGGGCCAGCGAGCCGCAGACCGCGCCGATCTGGTTGCCGGTCTGGCGCACCGAGAACACGAAGGCGCGGCGCTCGGCGGTGACGAGCCGCGACAGCAGCGCCGCACTTGCGGGCGTCTCCGGGCCCATGGCAAGGCCGAGGCAGAGGCCCGCGGCCAGCAGTGCGGCGCTCGATCCAAGCGAAGCCAGGGCCATGCCGAGGACGATGGCCGCCGCGCACAGGCTCGCGATCCGCAGCGAGCCAACCCGCGCGATGAAGCCGCCGCCCCAGAACGAGGCGGGAATGCCGACCGCGAACACCGCGCAGGAGAACATCGAGAGCTGCCAGACCTCGATATGGGCGCGGGGCGCGACCACGCCGGGTGCGAACAAGGCCAGCGCGACGAGGGCCTGGAGCGCGGTCATCGCCCCCAGGGCCGGCAGCAACGCGGGCGCTGGCCGAATGGCCGTGTTTCCGTCTACCATGGCGCTGCGCTCATGGGAGGAACATTGTGGCAGGCGGCATTTCCATTCACGCGGTCGATGTGGCGAGCGGGCGTCCGGCGCAGGGGCTGCGCGTCGAGATCTGGCGGATCGATCCGGACTCGCTGCGCATCGCCGACGGGCGGCTCGGTGCCAACGGCGTGCTCGATCATTCCGTTGCGCAAGGCGCAGGCGTGACGGCTGGTGAGTACGAGGTGCTGTTTCATCTCGGCGAGTTCTTTGGCGAGCACGACGGCTTCCTGACCGTGACGCCGTTCCGTTTCCGCATCAAGAACGTTGACGAGCATTTTCATCTGCCGCTGAAATTCACGCGCTGGGGCTATTCGCTGTTCCGCGGCGCCTAGAGTGTGAGGCCCTCAAGTCGAATCGAGTTTGGCTGCTGGCGGTGCTCTCTCCGTTCCCCCCTTGCGGGGGAGGGGCGGGGAGGGGTGTGCCACACGGGGACTCTTTCGGTTGCTCACCCATACGCGATGTACCAATCGGCACCTTTTGCTGAGCCACCCCTCTCCCTAGCCCTCCCCCACAAGGAGAGAGGGAACGCACCTTCATTGCGGAGCTAGGCGCGGCTCATCCCATCAGTCCTTAGTTCGTCAGCCGCCGCGACAGGCCGGTGATGCGCTCCATCACCGCGACCAGCGCGACGGTCGCGATGATCAGCACGCCCGAGAGCGCGGCGATGGTGACATCCAGCTTGCCTTCGAGGTCCTGCCACATCCGGATCGGCAGCATGTCGGTCGCGGCATCGCGCAGGAACAGCGATACCGGCACGTTGTCGAAGGACGACATGAAGGCGATGAAGGCGCCGGCGATGATGCCGGGCCGGATCAGCGGCAGCACGATCCTGCGGAACGTGTAGAGCCGGCTTGCGCCCAGCACCGCCGAGCTTTCGAGCAGGGTCGGCTCGAGCTGGGCGAGGGCTGCGACCGTGTTGCGCACGACATAGGGCACGCAGACCACGGTGTGGCCGATCACCAGCGTCAGCGGCGACACCGGTAGGCCGACCAGCGAGAACAGCATCAGGGCGGCAAGGCCAAAGGCGAGTGCGGGCAGCACCAGCGGCGACATGAAGAGGGAATCGAGCAGCCGCGCCGACAGCGTCCGCGACCTGGAGATCGCGAGCGCCGCGGCGACGCCGAGGACGACGGACAGGCTAGTTGCCCACAGCGCCACGATCAGGCTGTTCTTGGCCGCGAAATGCAGCTGCCAGGCATTCCACAGCTCGGCGTACCAGCGCAAGGAATAGCCGGGCGGCGGGAAGCGCAGCGAGAAGCCGCTTGTGAAGGAGACGATCAGCACCACCAGCGACGGCGCGATGATGATGACAAGCGCGATCACCGCGATCACGGTCATGACGAGCTCGAAGCTGATCGCCTCGAGAGTGCGCTTGCGGCCGCTCATCATGCGCCTCCATAGCCGCGCGACATGCGGCCGAGCGTGGTGAAGACCGAGACGACCGCGAGCACGGCGAGCAGGAAGATGATCGAGATCGCGGCCGCAAACGGCCAGTTCTGCAGTGTCGAAGCCTGCTGGTAGAGATACATCGGCATGAACAGCATCTGCCCGCCGCCGATCAGCGACTGGGTGATGAAGGCGGTGATCGCGGCGGCATAGGTCAGCGTGCAGCCGGCGATGACGCCGGGCAGCGACAGCGGTAGCACGATCCGGAAGAAGGTGCGCCAGCTCCCGGCGCCGAGCGAGCAGGAGGCATCGTCGAGATTGGGATCGATGCGGCCGAGCGCGGTGATCAGGGGCAGCGTCATCAGCGGCATCTGCACCTGCGCCAGCGCGATTACCACGCCGAACTGGGTGTAGAGCAGTTTTAGCGGCGTATCGATGATCCCCAGGGATTGCAGCGTCGCGTTGATGATGCCCTGGCGTCCGAGGATGACGATCCAGGCGAAGGTGCGCACCACGACGCTGGTCAAAAGCGGCAGCAGCACGATCAGGATGATGATGGTCTGCAGCTTCGGCCCGACCCGCTGATACAGCCAGGCGATGGGAAAGCCGAGCACGAGGCAGACGGCGGTCACCTCGGCCCCCAGCAGCAGCGTCGAGCCGAGCACGCCGAGGCTGAAGGGATCGGCGAGGAAGTGCAGGTACTGGCCGAGCCCCCAATGGAGCGCGGCCGTGTCGTTGTGCAGCGAGAGCCAGAGCAGTTGCAGCAGCGGCGCGACGAAGAACAACAGGAAGAACAGCGCCAGCGGCGCTGCCAATCCCATTCCGTAGGACGTCACGTCCCGCGATGCCGGTGCTGCGCCCATAGCTTAGATCTTGATCTCGCGGTTGAAGCGCTCGATCCAAGCCGAGCGTTGCTCGTTGATCTTCTTCCAGTCCTGGAACACGAACTTCTGCTTCAGCTCGGCGGTGTCCTTGGCCAGCACGCGCGCGATCTCGCCGCCCATCGTCACCTTGGAATTGGTCGGCACGATCAGATAGGGCGGGTTCATCAGCGTGGTCTGCACCTCCGGCGTCAGCGCCGCCTCGATCAGCTTGAAGGCGAGCTCGCGGTTCGGCGAGTTCTTGACGATGTGGATCGTGGTCTTGAAGGCGATGGCGCCTTCCTTCGGCGCAACGAACTCGACCGGCACGCCGCGCGCCTTGAGGATCTGGATGGCGTTGAAATTGCCGGGCGAGATGTCGATCTGGCCCTGCTGGAACAGGGTCGCGAGCGCGCCGGGATTGGCGGCGACCGCGGCGAGATTGGGCTTCAGCTCCTCCAGCGCCTTGAAGCCGGGATCGACATTGGCCTCCGAGCCGCCGCGCATCTTGGCGATCTCGACCAGCCAGCCGGTGCCGAGCGTCGAGTTGAGGTTGGTGATGCCGACGCGGCCCTTGAACTCCGGCTTCCAGAGATCGGCCCAGGAGGTCGGCGGCGTCTTGACGGCTTCCGGATTGTAGGTGAGGCCGACGACCTGGAAGAACGGGGCAGGGCCCATCGGCTCCTGCGCCTCGGCGATCAGGTCCTTGTAATAGGCGCTCTTCTCGACCGGATAAGGCTCGACCAGATCCTGGCCGATGGCGACGAGGGCGGGGCCGGGATCGTGCAGCATGACATCGATCGGCGGATTGGCCTTGGCGGCGTTGACCTTCGCGATCTGGTCGACCGAGAGCATGGGGTCGAGCACCATCGCGGCGTCCGCATTGGCTTTCCGGAATGCGGGCACCAGCACGGCCTTGTGCGCTTCCTCCCAGCTTCCGGTGAAGGTCGCAAACACCAGCGGACGGGCCTGGGCGTAGCTCAGGCCCGGAAACGCCTTCATGGCCCCGAGTGTGAGCGCCGTGGTCAGCAGGCTTCTGCGGTTGATGATCATGTCGAACTCCCCTCTGGACATAAACTGGATCTAAAGCGTTGCGGGAAAGGCGTTGGCGAGCGATGGGGCAAGCGGAGCAAGGCGCACCGCAGCGCCGCTCTCCAGCGCGCGCGTCTCGCCGATGCGCGCCTGCGAGACCTTGACGCCGGAGCCGTCGGCAGTGGTGACCTCGTGCACGACGGTGGCACCCAGCGGCAGCGACATGCCGACGACGCCGGCAAAGCCGGTCTCGTCGCCGACGAATTGCAGATGCTCGGGGCGGATGCAGACCGTGACGCGGCCGCCTTCGCTGAGCGTACCGCCCGCGGGCCGTGCGACGATTTCCGCGCCGGCATCGAGGCGCACCTTTGCCGCCGTGCGATCCGCCGAGACCACGACACCGGGCATGCGGTTGGTGGAGCCGACGAAGGTGTTGACGAACAGCGTCTGCGGACGATCGTAGACGTCGGACGGCGAGCCGAACTGCTCGAGCTTGCCGTGGCTCAGCACGGCGACGCGGTCGGCCATCGACAGCGCTTCCTCCTGGTCGTGCGTCACGATCAGCGTGGTGATGCCGGAGACGCGCTGCAGCCGCTTGACCTCGATCTGCATGTCCAGCCGTAAATTCTTGTCGAGCGCGGCGAAGGGCTCGTCGAGCAGCAGGATCGACGGCTTGATCGCGAGTGCGCGGGCGAGCGCGACGCGCTGCTGCTGGCCCCCGGAGAGCTGCCGCGGCAGCCGCTCGGCCATGGTCGGGAGTTGCACCAGCTCGAGCAGGCGCTGTGCCTCGCGCTGGCGCGCGGCCTTGTCGATGCCGCGGGCGGCGAGGCCGTAGGCGACGTTCTCGCTGATCGACAGATGGGGAAACAGAGCGTAGTTCTGGAACACGATGCCGACAGCACGCTTGTTCGGCGGCAGCGCATCGACGATGTCGTCGCCGATGATGATCCTCCCCTGCGTCTGCGCGATGAAGCCGGCGATGATGCGCAAGAGCGTGGTCTTGCCGCAGCCGGACGGGCCGAGCAGCGCGATGATCTCGCCGCCCTTGATGTCGAGATTGATGTTCTCGACCGCAAGCGCGCCACTTGGATACCGGTGGGTGACCGCGTCGACGACGAGCGATCGGCCGCTTGGCGCATCAGCCATGGTGTTGCCTCCCGTTGCTCCAGAGGAGAAAGCAAGTCTCGTGCCCTGGTTCGGCGGTGGCCGCACAATTGAATATGGATTGAAGATCGTCCATCGCCCCAGCCGCCCCTCCGATCAGCTGTCGCGATGCTCGAGCCGCGCGGCAAGCGCGTCGGCAAGACCAATGGTCGGCTTGGCGGCGGGCCGGCGGAACGTGCCGGCGCTCGCCTTGCGCAGGCGCAGCGCATGAAGCGCCTCGGCTTGCTTCACCGAGGCGATGACCTGATCGACCACGGGGACGGGGATCCGGTCCGCGACGCGCTCGGCAAGGCCCGAGAGCGGGGCGCCCGCAAAAATCAGCACATCGGCCTCGTCCTCGACGATGGCTCGCTGGGCGAGCTCGACCAGCACATCCTCCTTCTCGGTGCCGACCTCGGAGATCGCCTGAAAGGGTGTATCGAGCATGCGGATGCCGGCGCAGCGCTCCCACAGCCCGTGGGCGCGGACGCATTCCTCGTACCAAGGGCCCAGCGCTTGCGCGAAGGTCACGATGGCAAAGCGGCGTCCGGCCATGCAGGCGGTCAGCATCGCCGCTTCCGCCATGCCGACCACGGGAATGTCGAAGGTCTCGCGCGCGGCGAACAGGCCGGGATCGCCGAAGGCCGCGATGATTGCGGCGTCCACCTTCATGTGCTGCTCGGCCAGCATCTCCAGCGCGATGGCGCCGCCGATCTGCGCTTCCGTGCGCGTCGCGATATAAGGCACGCCGCGGGATGCGGTGCAGGGAATCAGCTCCGTGCCTGATGCGGCCGCGCGCTGCCCGACACCCATCATGAGCTCGGTGACTGCGGCGCTGGTGTTGGGGTTGAGCAGCAGCAGCTTCATGACTATGCCGCCGTTCGCTTGGCTTGAGAGGCGGCGAGAACTTCGAGCAGCGCCGTGCCGGTGCGCGCGACATGGGCGCCGAGCAGGCGGCCGGCGGCTTCGCCGTCGCGCGCTTCGAGGGCGGCCAGGATATCGGCGTGCTCGTCGACCGAATTGCTCCAGCGCCTGTCGGCACCGAGCGCGAGATAGCGGGCGCGTTCGGCGCGGGAGATCAGCGTCTCGTGGGCTTCGCGGAGCGGCGTGTTGCGGGCCATGCGGACGATGGTGTTGTGGATCTCGCCGTTGATGGCGAAATAGTCGTCGAGCTTGCCGTTGCGGTGATGACCTTCCATCCGGGTCTGAAGCGTGCGCAGGCGGGCGAGGTCGCGCTCGGTGGCGCGCTCCGCGGCAAGCTCGGCGGCGAGCCGCTCGATACCGGCGAGGGCCTCGAACAGTTCCTGGATGTCCTCGACCGCGATATCGGCGATGCGCGGGCTGCGGTTGGGACGAAGCTCGATCAGCCCTTCCGCGGCGAGCACCTTCATCGCCTCGCGCAAGGGCGTGCGCGACACGCCGAGCTCCTTCGACAGTTTTGTTTCCTGGGTCTGCGAGCCCGGCGGCAGCTCTCCGCGAATGATCATCGTCCGCATTCGCGCAGCCGCGCGCTCATGCAGGCCCATCCGCTTGAGTTTGGGCGACTTTCGTCCCGGGTTCGGTTCGGATTTCTGCTGCACGCGAGATTTCCTGCTTGCAACTCATCCTAGCCATTCCGAGCCGAAGGCGATGCCCAAATAGGCGACGTATGTGGCTTAAAACAAATGCATATCGAACAAATTGCATGCAGTATGCAAATTGCGGGTTGCGCGCCGCGCCGGGGATGCCGATGATCGTTTCGAGGGAGCGTTGATGCGCTCCGCGGCAACGGAGCGATCGTGATCGATGTAGTCTTGCGCAAACGCCTCGGCATGATCACGCCGTCCTCCAACTCGGTGCTGGAGCCCGTCACAAGTGCCATGCTGGCGGGCGTCTCCGGCATCACCGCGCATTTCGCGCGCTTCCGCGTCACCGAGATCGCGCTCGACGCCGCCGCGCTGAGCCAGTTCGACGCCTCGGTGATGCTGCCGGCCGCGGACCTGCTGGCCGATGCCAAGGTCGACGCGATCGCCTGGAACGGCACCTCCGCAAGCTGGCTCGGCATCGGCCGCGACCGGAGCCTGTGCGAGGCGATCACGGCACGCACGGGTGTGCCTGCGACGACGTCGACGCTCGCTTGCATCGATGCCGCCCGCGCGCTCGGCGCAAAACGCGTTGGCCTGGTCTCGCCCTACACCGACGACGTGCAGCGGCGGATCGGCGACGTCTGGGCTGAGGAGGGGATCGCACCTCATGCCGAGCGGCATCTGGGCTTGCGCGACAATTTCTCCTTTGGCGAGGTCGAACCCTCGACGATTGCAGGTATGATCCGTGCCGTGGCGACGGAAGGCGCGGACGCCATCGTCATCCTCTGCACCAATCTCGATGGCGCCGCCTTGGCGGCTACGCTGGAGCGGGAGCTGGACATCGTCGTGCTCGATTCGGTGGCGGTGACGCTGTGGCGGACCCTCGACCTCGCCGGCGGCGACATCAGAGCCCTTGCGTCATGGGGCCGGATCTTCCAGACATCAGCGGCCATCAAGTGACGGAGACATCAGTGACCCAGCTCGATCTCGCCATTCGCGGCGGCACCATCGTGACGGCCAGCGACGAGTTTCGTGCCGATATCGGCATTCAGGGCGGCCGCATCGTCAGCATTGCCGAGCGGATCGAGGGCGCGGCGCGCGAGATCGACGCCACCGGCCTGCTTGCGCTGCCGGGCGGCATCGACAGCCATGTCCACATCTCGCAAGCCTCGGGTCCCGACGTGGTGATGGCCGACGACTTTGCCTCGGCGACGCGCGCGGCGGCGGCCGGCGGCAACACCATGGTGCTGCCCTTCGCGCTGCAGGAGAAGGGCACGTCCCTGCGCACCTGTGTCGAGGACTATCGCAAGCTCGCCGAAGGTGAATGCTATATCGACACGGCCTTCCACCTCATCATCTCCGATCCGACCGCGGTCGTGCTCGGGCAGGAGCTGCCGGCCCTCGTCAAGGACGGCTACACCTCCTTCAAGGTGTTCATGACCTATGACGACCTCGTGCTCAGCGACAAGCAGCTGCTCGAGGTGTTCGAGGTCGCGCGCCGCGAGGAGGCGCTGGTCATGGTCCATTGCGAGGGCTACGATGCCATCCGCTTCCTCACCAGCAAGCTGGAGCGCGAAGGCCACATTGCGCCCTATTATCACGGCACCTCGCGACCCCAGGCCGTCGAGCGCGAGGCGACGCATCGCGCCATCAGCCATGCCGAGGTGATCGGCGTTCCCATCATGATCGTGCACGTCTCGGGCCGCGAGGCGATGGAGCAGGTGCGCTGGGCCCAGCAGCGCGGATTGCCGGTGCATGCGGAGACCTGTCCGCAATACATCACGCTGACGGCCGACGACATGAAGGGCCTGAACATGGACATCACGGGCGCGAAATATGTTTGCTCGCCGCCGCCGCGCGATGCCGAGAGCCAGCAGGCGATCTGGGAGGGCATCACATCAGGCGTGTTCCAGACCTTCTCGTCCGATCACTGCCCGTTCCGCTACGACGATCCCAAGGGCAAGCTGACGCCGAACGCCCGCACCTCGTTCCGCTGGGTGCCGAACGGCATTCCCGGTGTCGAGACGCGGCTGCCGATCCTGTTCTCGGAAGGCGTCTCGAAGGGACGCATTACGTTGCAAAAGTTCGTCGAGCTGACCGCGACCAACCACGCCCGCATCTACGGCCTCTATCCGCGCAAGGGCTCGATCGGCGTCGGCTTCGATGCCGATGTCGTGCTGTGGGACCCCAAGCTGAGGAAGAAGATCCAGCAGGCCGACCTGCACCACGGCGCGGACTACACGCCATGGGAAGGTTTTGACGTCACCGGCTGGCCCGTCACGACCATTGCGCGGGGCCGTGTCGTCTACGAGCAGGGCAGGATCGTCGGCGACAAGGGCGCGGGCGAGCTGCTGAGCCGTGGCAAGTCGAGCCTGGTGTGATCGGTCACATCGGCTCGATGTGACTGACTACATCGGCTCGATGCCGATCTTCCTGATGATCCCGGCCCATTTCGTGGTTTCCGTGGTCATGTAATCCGTCAGGCCTTTGGGGTCCATCACCAGCGGCTCGGCGCCCTGTTCGACGAAGAGGGCGCGCACCTTCGGATCGTTCACGGCTTCGATCATCGCCTTGTAGAGCTTGTCGACCACGGCCTTGTCGGTATTCGCCGGCGCAAGCAGCGCAAGCCAGGCCGCACTCTCGTAATTTTTGAGGCCGGCCTCGGCCGCGGTCGGCACATCCGGCAGCGCCGTCATGCGCTTGTCGCTGGCCACCGCGAGCGGGCGCGCATCGCCGCTCTTGATCAGGCCGAGGACGTTCGGCAACAGCTGGAAGCCCAGCGGCACCTGGCCTGCGATGAAGTCCGGCGTGTAGGCGGCGATGTTGCGGTAGGGCACGTGCGTGAGCTCGGTGCCCGTGAGCTGCTCGAAATAGGCCGCCGACAAATGCTGCGACGAGCCGACGCCGACCGTGCCGTAGTTCAGCTCGCGCGGATGCCCCTTGGCGTAGTCGATCAGCTCGGCCAGCGATTTCGGCGGCAGCTTGGAATTGATCACGATGACATTGGGCATCGTGGCGAACAGGCCGATCGGGGCGAGATCCTTCAGCGGATCGTAGGGAAGCTCCTTGTAGAGCGACTTGTTCGCGGCCAGCGGGCCGGAGGTGCTCATCAGCAAGGTGTAGCCGTCGGGGGCCGCATGCGCCGCGGCCGCGGTGCCGATATTGCCGCCGGCGCCGGGACGATTGTCGACCACGAAGGCCTGTCCCAGTGCCGTGGACATGCGGTTGAGCAGGATGCGTGTGATCACGTCGCTGGCGCTGCCGCCGGCAAAGGGCACGAGCACCTGGACCGGGCGGGCGGGATAGTCTTGCGCTTGCGCAGAACGCAGTCCGGTCGCGGCGAGCAGGGCACCGCCGCCGAGTGCGAGCAACGACCTCCGATCGGGATGAAAACCGTCAGCATGCCCAGCTGTGTTATCCGTGTTCTTGCTGCGACCGAACCGTGCCATCTCGGACTGGATCTCCCGACTGTCTCTTTGTGCGAGCCCTGGGATCGTCCGGGACAAGAGTCGGGATGAAGCCAGGCCGCGTTTTCTGCGCCTGGACCGTAGCGAGCAGGCTGCCGCGGTCGTCATGCCTGCTCGTCTCAAAACTTACCAATGCGTCTCATTCTGCGGTGGGCGCGACATCTTGTCCGAGCGAGATGAGGCTCAATCCAGTCCGGTTTTGCCCGGCGACCAATAGGCTTTGGCCTTGATCCGCGACGATGCGACGCCCGCGGCTTTCAGCGCACGGCTGATGCGCTGGATCGAGGATGCCTTGCCGGTCAGGACGAAATGCGCTCCGTTTGCAGCAAGACGCAGCATTTCCGCTTCGACGGTCGCGAGGTGATCCTCGTCGGTGCTGCGCGCGATCAATCTCGCCTGGCCGAGGCTGATGGCCTCCAGCACTTGCTGCGATGTTGCGACATCTGTGGCTTCGAACATGTGGAGTGCGCCACCTGCCTGCAAATTGTCGCGCAAGGCGGCCGCCAGGCCAAACGACGTCTCGTCGCCGAACAGCACAACAGGTGCCTCGAAGCCGGCGAGATCGAGCGAGCGGCGCGGCCCGAAGAACTGGCAGATATCGCCTTCGCGCAAGCCGCTCGCCCATCGGGCGCCGGGACCCTCGCCATGCGCAAAAGCAAGGAGCCTTGTCCTGCCGCGCCCGTCCCACGACATCGGCGTGTAGGTGCGCGCGCTCAGGCCCGCGCCGATCGCGAGCTGGATTTTTTGCCCCGCGGTCCAGGCGACGTCCTTGAGGGCCTCGCCTTCGAGCTCGATGAGCCGAAAGTGCGGCGACAGCGTCTCGACGGTCACGACGCGTGCAGGGCGCATCAGCCATCGCAGCAACATGCGTGTGACGCGGCCTTGCGGGACCTCCGATGGTTCGGAGATTTGCGGGGCTTGGCCGGACTCGTTCAAGGCTTGGCTCCCGGATCAGATCTTGATGGTGAGTTCGTTGCCGCGGCCGGGATCGAACGGCAGCGACAGTGAGAGGTAACCATTCTGGGGATCTCTGACGTAGTCGATATAGCCTGAGGCTTCCTCGAACGCGTTCTCGCCGACGATGAGCGCGCCGGGCTTCAGATGCGGCTCGAGCAGCTTGAGAATGGGAAGATAGAGCGTGAAGGCGCCGTCGAGCATCACCATGTCGATCTCACTGACGCCGGAGCTGAGCGTCTCGCGGGCATCGCCGAGTCTGAAGTCGACGAGGTCGGCAAGCCCTGCGGCCGCGACGTTCTTCTGTGCCCGCTCGATCTTGCCCGGTTCGAGATCGGTCCCGATCAGGCGGCCGCCGCCCATGTCGCGTAAGGCGGCCGCCATGTAGATCGCGGAAATGCCCATCGAGGAGCCGAATTCGACGATGCACGTCGCCTTGCAGGCGCGGGCGCACATATAGAGGAAGCGTCCGAACCGCGGCGAGACGCTGAGAAAATTGTTCCCAAACCGCTGGTAGACTTCATTGAGATCGCGGCTCTCGGCCGCGATGGCCTGGCTGATCATCTCTTCGCGGCTCGTGCCTTCATTCACGAAGGCCTGCATCAGCGGCGCGTCGGCGGTCTCCGCTTCCTGATGAAGACGATACAGGACGTCTGCGACGAGGCCACTGCTGATCGAATCCATGTATCCGGCTCCCTTGCAATGCGCCGACCGGCGCTTCGGAGCCTGGATACGAAATCGCAGCTGCGACCGCATTCCGCGAACGGGACAATCGATTGCGATTTCCGGTCAGTGCGCGCGGCGCTCGGCCAGATATCGCGCCGGCGGCTTGCCCAGCGCTTTGCGGAACATGGTGACAAAGGCGCTCGCGCCCTCATAGCCGAGATCGAGCGCGACTGTTTGCACCGAGGCGCCCTGGTCGAGGCGCTGAAGTGCGATGAGGATGTGCAGCTGCTGGCGCCAGCGGCCAAAGCTCATGCCGGTCTCGCGTTGCAGGATGCGGGTGAGGGTGCGTGGGGCGACGGCGATGCGCCGGCCCCAATCGTCGATCGTCGCGCGGTCGGAGGGATCTTCCATCATCGCGCTGGCGATCCGGCGCAGCCTGGCGTCTACAGGCATCGGGAAACGCAGCTCTTCGACCGGCGCCGCCGAGAGCTGGTCGAGCAGCACCGTGGCGATGCGGCCGTCGGCGCCGTCGACGTCGTACATGACGGGCATGTGGGCCGCGTGCTCCAGCAGATTTGCCAGCAAGGGCGAGATTGACAGCGCGCAGCATTGCCGCGGCAACGTCGGGGCCGCATCCGGCTCGACGAACAGGCAATACATCTCGACATCGCCGATCACGGTGACGCTGTGCGGGACATGACCGGGAATCCACACCGCGCAGCGCGGCGGCACGATCCAGACGCCGTGCGCGGCCTCGAGCCTGACGATGCCCCGCAAGGTCAGGACAAGCTCGTCCTTGCGATGCTCGTGCATGGCCAGCTCCATGCCCTTGGTGGCCATGCGGCCGCCGAAGGCGGCGATGGCGCGCGGCACGGTCTCGGGGTCGAAGCCCTCGAGATCATCGGGGACAGTATGGTCGTCGTTGAGCTGGAAGAAGGGCATGGCGGGAGGATGGCGGATCCAGACGCGATGGGTGCTATCGACAATATCGGCTTGCGATCGCAAGATTCAACGCAGACGGCGGCAATCTCGATTGGTTCTAACTGGCTCGCTTCCGCGGCTTTCGGCCCTCCCTGCGGGAGGACGAGCTTTTGCCACCGGAGGATGGCTCCACAAACTCTCGGGCAACGACCGCGGCCTGCGCAAGATCGTGGCTGATGACATCGAGCACGGCCTTGGCCGCGACCGACACCGCACGCCGTGGATGATGCACCCAGGCGATCGAGCGCACGATCCTCTGTGCATCGAAGCGATGGGCCCGGATGGTGCCGCTCGCCAGCGATTGCCGCAGCGCGATGGTCGGCAGCACCGTCGCGAAGTCGGTGGTCGCAATCACGTCGCACAACGCGGGGAGGGTGTCGAGCTCGAGGCGCGGGCGCAGGTCAATGCCGATTGCGGCGGCGTGCTCGTCGAGGATCAGGCGCAGGCCGTGCCGCTTGGAGGGCAGTACGAGATCGACATTGGCGATGTGGTCGAAACGCAGTCTTGCAGGCGGCTTGATCGGGCCGTCCTTGCGGCAGGCAAACACCATCTCCTCGTCCATGACGTGATGGGCGGCGAGCGGCGTCTTGCGGCGCGGCACGTTGATCAGCGCGAAATCGAGCTGGCCGGTGTTGACCCAGTCGACCAGCGTCTCGGTGTAGCCCTCGCAGACCGACAGCGTGATCTCGGGATAGCGGCTGGCGACCGTCGCCGACGACCTCGCCATCGTGCTTTGCGCCACCGAGGTGATGAGGCCGACCGAGACGCGACCCGAGATGCGCCCGCCGAGCTGCGCCATCTCCTGCCGCGCATATTCGGCGTCACGCACGATCGGCGCCGTCAGCCGCGCCAGGGCCTCGCCGGCGCTGGTCAGCGTCATGCCCTGGACGCTGCGATCGAACAGTTTTTGGCCGAGCTCGGCCTCGAGCTTGGCGATCTGCATGCTCAGCGCCGGCTGCACGATGTTGAGCTGGCGCGCCGCCCGGGTGACGTTCCTCTCCTCGGCCAGGCACAGGAAATATTGCATCTGCCTGAGTTCCACGGCGTGTCCTTTGGTCGCTGGTCTTGATCGCGCCCATCATCGTGGATGATCGATACCATAATCAATCATTATTTGTGATGATGGACGCGGTTGCCTAGTCTTGCCGCGGATGAACGTGGACCTCGGAGGGCGCGTGATCTACGGGAGCGAAACCAAAGACATGCAGGACGCCAGCCCCAAGCGGATGATCATCGGCATTTCCGGCGCCTCGGGCATCACCTATGGCGTGCGCCTGCTGCAGCTGCTGCGCAATGCCGGCGTCGAGACGCATCTGGTGATGTCGAAGACCGCCGAGCTGACCTTCGCCTACGAGACCGACCTGAAGATCGCGGAGGTGAGGGCGCTCGCCAACGTCAACCACGCGATCGATGACATGGCCTCGGCGATCTCGAGCGGCTCGTTCCGCACCGCCGGGATGATCGTGGCGCCGTGCTCGATGCGCTCGATGTCCGAGATCGCATCGGGCGTGACCACGACATTGCTGACCCGGGCTGCCGACGTCGTGCTCAAGGAGCGCCGGCGCCTGGTGCTGATGGTGCGCGAGACCCCGCTGCACACCGGGCACCTCCGGACGATGACGGCACTCTCGGAGATGGGCGCGATCATCGCGCCGCCCGTGCCGGCCTTCTACGCCAAGCCCGAAAGCCTCGACGACATGGTCGAGCACACCGTCGGCCGCGTACTCGACCTCTACGACATCGATATCGGCGTCGTGCGCCGCTGGGGTGAGGACGAGGCGCTCAAGCGCCGCTCGCCGTCGTTGCGCAAGATCGCACCCTGACTAGAAGACTTAAGGAATGACCGGTATGCGAATGGACAATGTTGTGAGGAAGGGCTCGCCCGCCGATCTGCGCGCCTGGCTCGCTAATCTCGCCGAGCGCGGCAAGCTCGCGATTGCGCGCGAGGGCGTTGCGCTGGCGGACGAACTCGCCGCCATCGCCAAACGGCTGGAGCGCGACAGCGCCGTGCTGTTTCCACGCCCCGACGGGCACGCGATCCCCGTCGTCGCGAATCTCTTTACCGGCCGCGACTGGGTTGCCGAGTCCATCGGCGTCACCGAGGACCAGCTGCTGCCGCGGTTCCTCGCTGCCGCGAGCCATCCGCTGCCGACGCACGAGGTCGCGAGCGGGCCGGTACAGGAGGTCGTTCACGAGGACGTCGATCTGCTGCGCCAGCTTCCGGTGCCCAAGCACAATGAGCGCGACAGCGGCCCCTACATCACGGCGGGGCTCCTGATCGCGCGCAACCCGAAGACCGGCGTGCAGAACGTCTCGATCCATCGCTGCCAGATCTCCGGCAAGAACCGCATCGGCGTGCTGCTGCTGCCGCGGCACACCTTCTCGTATTACCGCCTTGCCGAGGAGCTGGGGCAGGCGCTGGAGATTGCGATCGTCATCGGCGCGCATCCGGCCTTGATGCTGGCGTCCCAAGCGATCGCAGCGCTCGACGAGGACGAGATGGCGATTGCCGGTGCGCTGCTCGGCGCGCCCGTCGATGTCGTGAAGTGCCGCACCAATTCGGTCCGCGTGCCCGCGCATGCGGAGATCGTGATCGAGGGGCGGATCCTGCAAGGCGTGCGCGAGCCGGAAGGGCCGTTCGGCGAATTCCCCCAATATTATGGCCCACGCGCCAATCGTGAGGTGATCGAGGTCGATGCGATCACGCATCGCGCCAAGCCGATCTTCCACACCATCGTCGGCGGCGGTTTCGAGCATCTGATCCTCGGCGGCGTGCCGCGCGAGGCGACGCTGCTGCAGCATCTGCGCCGCAGCTTTCCGAACGTGCATGACGTCCGCCTCACGCGCGGCGGCACCTGCCGCTATCATCTCGCGATCAAGATCGACAAGGCCAATGACGGTGAGCCCAAGAACATCATGATGTGCGCGTTCGGCGCGCACTACGACATCAAGCAGGTGATCGTGGTGGACAAGGACGTCGACATCTCCTCGTCCGAGGAGATCGAATGGGCGGTTGCGACGCGCTTCCAGGCCGACCGCGATCTCATGGTTGTGTCAGGCGCGCTCGGCTCGAAGCTCGATCCGACCACCGACAACGGCATCAGCGCCAAGATGGGGCTCGACGCGACGGCGCCGGTCAGCGCGCCCGAGCTCGCCTTCAAGCGCATTCGCGTCAAGGGCGAGGAGGAGGTCGATCTCGCCACAGCCTTGCAGGCCGATCCCAGTGCCGCGGTCGCGCGTCTTCTCGCGGAGGCGCTGACATGACCGGCTTGCGTCCGTTTGCGCCGTTGGAATATGAAGCGGGTGCTGCTTATAGTGCCGCGCCAACAAGCCAATCGTTTTGCAGCGCAACGCTGGGAGGAAGGAACTGATGTCGACGGCCCTGCGCATCGCTCATGGCGCTTTCGGCAGGGTCGCTCTGCTCGACATGGACCGTTCGCTGGTCCGTCACGCCCATCATCACTGTCATGTCCTGCTCAAGGTGGAGGGTGCCGACACGCAGTTTTTGGTCGGCGACCGGGTCACGCCGCTGACGGACACCGCCGCCGTGCTCGTCGACGGCTGGAAGCCGCACGCCTATGTGCACGACGTCAACCGGCCGCGCACGCTGATCATGGCACTCTATATCGAGCCGGAATGGCTGAAGGAGTTCCGACCGGGGTGGGCCGCGAGCGGCGCGCCCGGCTTTTTCGAGCGGCCCTCGGGCGAAGTCTCGCCGCGCATCCGCCAGCTCACGCTGCATCTGGCGGCCGAAATGATGGCGAATCCGGATGCGGTGCGGACCCACGAGCAGACGCTGTCGGATCTCATGATCGCGGTGATCGAGCGCTTCACGCCGTGGCGCAGCTTCCCGACCTCGATCCGCGGCATGAGCGCGGTGAGCTGTGACTGGCGCATCCGGCGCGCGATGGATGCGATGCGCGCGCAGGATTCCTATGGCAGCGTCGATCAGTTCGTGAAGGGCGCCGGCCTGTCGCGCGCGCAGTTCTTCCGCTTGTTCGAGACCTCGCTCGGCGTCTCCCCAAAAATCTATCTCAACGTCGTCCGCATGGAGCGCGCGCTCGACGCTGTGATGCGCGAGGAGACGCCGCTCGGCGAGCTCAGCGAGCGCTTTGGTTTTCCGGAGCCGGCGCATTTCACGCGCTTCTTCCGCGATCATGCGGGCGTCAGCCCGCGCGAGTTTCGCAACGTCTCGCGTCTCGCTGGTTGAGTCTCGCGGGCTGATATTGCGCCGCACGCTCTCGAATGAGACGATTTGGTAAGTCGTGAGAGCGGGCGGTATGGGCCCTGCACCCCTGTCCTGACAAACGTCACCGTCGCGTCAAAAGAACGCGTCGGGAGGTATGCCGGGACATGTTGCAGGCGGTCAAATCCGCAAATCCGGGACATGGCGATGAGCCGTGGGTCGGGCGCTCGATCGAGCGCGTCGAGGACGCCGCGCTGCTCTCTGGCCGTGGCCGCTTCATCGACGATCTCGGTGTTGCGCCCGGCACGCTGCACGCGACCATCCTGCGCTCACCGCATGCGCATGCCGATATTCTTTCCATCGATGCTGAAGCGGCCAAGCGCCTGCCGGGCGTTGCCGCGGTTCTGACCGGCAGCGACGTCAAGGCCGTCACGACAAGCCTCGTCGTCGGCGTGAAGGCGCCCGTCGAGTGCTGGCCCATTGCGATGGACCGCGTGCGCTATGTCGGCGAGCCCGTTGCTGTAGTGGTCGCGACGGATCGTGCGCGCGCCGAGGATGCGGCGGAGCTGATCAACGTCGAATACCGTCCGCGCGGCGCGGTGGTCGATCCGCTTGGTGCGATCGCAGCTGGCGCGCCCGTGCTGCACGACGGCTTTCCCGGCAATCTCGCCAGCGATCGCGCCTTCCGCTATGGCGAGCCCGAAAAGGCTTTCGCGGATGCGCCGCATCGCTTCTCCATCGACATCCGCTATCCCCGCAATTCCTGCACGCCAATCGAGACCTATGGCGTCGTCGCCTCGCACGATGCCGGCGAGGGCACCTACGAGGTTCTCGCCAATTTCCAGGGCCCGTTCAGCATCCACACGGTCATTGCGCGCGCGCTGAAGGTGCCGGGCAATCGCTTGCGGCTGCGCACGCCGCCGGATTCCGGCGGCAGCTTCGGCGTCAAGCAGGGCGTGTTTCCCTATATCGTGCTGATCGCCGCCGCGGCGCGCATCACGGGCCGGCCGGTGAAATGGATCGAGGACCGGCTCGAGCATCTCACCGCGTCGGTGTCGGCGACGAATCGCGCGACGACCTTGTCGGCAGCGGTTGCGGCGGATGGAAAGATCCTCGCGCTGGATTGGGACCAGGTCGAGGATTGCGGCGCTCATTTGCGCGCGCCCGAGCCGGCGACGCTCTATCGCATGCACGGCAATCTGACCGGCGCCTACGACATCAGCCACGTCAAGGTCCGCAACCGCGTCGTCGTCACCAACAAGACGCCGACCGGCCTCAACCGCGGCTTCGGCGGCCCGCAGGTCTATTTTGCGCTGGAGCGGCTGGTGCACCGCATCGCGATCGGGCTTGGCCTCGATCCGCTCGACGTCATCAAGCGCAATCTGATCGTTTCAGGCGCCTTTCCCTACCGCACCGCGACCGGTGCTCTCCTCGACTCCGGCAACTATCAGGAAGCCGTCGCGCGCGCGGTCGAGCAGGGCAGGCTTGCGGAGCTGAAAGCAAAGCGGGACGCGGCGCGGGCCGAGGGGCGTCTCTACGGCATCGGCTTCACCGCCGTGGTCGAGCCCAGCGTCTCCAACATGGGCTACATCACGACCGTGCTGACGGCAGCCGAGCGCCGCAAGGCAGGTCCCAAGAACGGCGCGCAGGCGACCGCGACCGTCGGGCTCGATCCCGTCGGCAGCGTCACGGTTCACGTCGCCTCCGTGCCGCAGGGGCAGGGCCATCGCACCGTGCTGTCTCAGGTCGTCGCCGACGTTTTTGGCCTGGAGCCGAAGGACATCCGTGTCAACACCGAGATCGACACGGCCAAGGATGCCTGGTCGATCGCATCGGGCAATTACGCCAGCCGTTTTGCCGCGGCCGTGGCCGGCACCGCGAAGATCGCGGCCGAGCGCGTCGCCGGCAAGCTCGCGCGCATCGCCGCTAGCCAGTTGAACGTCGAGGCCGCCGACATCGTGTTTGCAAAGGGATTCGTCGCCTCGAAGCACAATCCGGAGAACCGGATCGCGTTCTCGCGCGTCGCCGCGCTCAGCCATTGGTCGCCGGGCTCGCTGCCTGACGATGCCGGCCAGACCATCCGCGAGACCGTGTTCTGGACGCCGCCGGAGCTGACGCCGCCCGACGATGACGACCGCATCAACTCCTCGCTCTGCCACGGTTTCATCTTCGACTTCTGCGGCGTCGAGATCGATCCGACGAAGCTGGAGACGCGGATCGACCGCTACGTCACCATGCACGACTGCGGCACCATCCTGCATCCCGGCATGGTCAACGGCCAGATCCGCGGCGGGTTCACGCAGGCGCTCGGTGCGGCGCTCCTCGAGGAATATGCCTACGCCGAGGACGGCAGCTTCCTCACGGGAACGCTCGCCGACTATCTGCTGCCGACCACGACCGAGGTGCCGGAGCCCGAGATCTTCCACATGGAGACGCCGTCGCCGTTCACGCCGCTCGGCGCCAAGGGTGTCGGCGAAGGCAATTGCATGTCGACGCCGGTGTGCCTTGCCAATGCGGTCGCGGATGCGCTCGGAATTGCTGACATCACCTTGCCGCTGGTGCCGGCACGGCTCGCCGAGCTGGTGCGCGGCGCCGAACCGCCGCCTCCCGCAGGCGCGGCTGTTGCGCCCGCGCGTGAAGGCGATCGGCGGCTGCGCGGCGAAGGACAGGCCGTGGTGAAGGGCGCGCCCGAGCAGGTCTGGGCGATGCTGCTCGATCCCGCGACGCTGCAATCGGTTATTCCCGGCTGCCAGCGCGTCGACAAGGTCACCGACACGCATTTCCGCGCCGACGTGACGCTCGGCATCGGCCCCGTCACCGGACGCTATCGCGCTGACGTCGAGCTGTTCGAGCTCGATCCGCCGCGCGCGGTGACCTTGCGCGGCGGCGCCACCGGCGCGCTCGGTTTCGGCAGCGCGGAGGGGCGGATCACGCTTGCGCCCGACGGTAACGGCGGAACGAAACTGACCTACAGCTACGACGCAGCCATCGGCGGCAAGGTCGCAAGCATCGGCGGCCGCCTGCTCGATGGCGCGACGCGCGTGATCATCGGCCAGTTCTTCACGGCGCTGGCGCGCAAGGCCGGTGGTGGTCGCGCGGAGGGCGGCAGCTTCTCGCCGTTCGCGCTGCTGGCGAAGGCGGCCGGTCTGTTCGGGGGGCGCCGATGAAGCCACCCGCATTCGACTATCTCCGGGCCGGGAGCATCAGTGACGCCCTCGAAGGGCTCGCGCAGCAGGGTGGCGATGCGCGCGTGCTCGCCGGCGGGCAGTCGCTGATGGCGATGCTCAACATGCGCCTCGCCAAGCCGAAGCTGCTGATCGACATCATGCGGATCAAAGAGCTCCGCCAGATCGAGCGGAAGAACGATGCCGTCGTCATCGGCGCCGGCGTGCGCCAGGCGGATCTGTTGGCCTGGCCCGACCTCGCCGAGGCGTTGCCGCTGGTGGCGCTGGCGCTGCCCTGGGTCGGGCACATGCAGACCCGCAGCCGCGGCACCATCTGCGGCTCGCTCGCCCATGCCGATCCCAGCGCCGAGATGCCGCTGGCGCTGGTTGCGCTCGGCGGCGAGGTGTTGTTGCGCAACGCCAGGCGTCTGCGGCGCGTTGCTGCCAAGGACTTCTTCGCCGGCATGATGCTGACCGCGCGGGCGGATGACGAGCTGATCGAAGGCATCTCGCTGCCTGTCATCAAGGGATCGCGCGTCGCCTTCCGCGAGGTCGCGCGCCGCCACGGCGATTTTGCCATCGTTGCCTGCGCCGCGATGAAGACGCCGACGGGTGTGCGTCTCGCTGTCGGCGGCGTCGCAGACGTGCCGGCCGTGCGCGACTGGCCGCGGCTGGAGGGCAGTGCGCTCGACGACGCCCTCAACGGCTTTGCTTACGAACTCGGCGCCCGCGACGACGTCCACGCCACCGCGCGCTATCGCCGCGACCTTGTGCGCATGATCGGCCGCGACCTGATCGGCGAGGTGCTGCAATGACCCGCCTCAAGGCCGATCAGCGCCATGCCGTTCGCTTCTCGCTGAATGGCAAGCCGGTCGAGGCTGAGGCCGAGCCGCGCATGCTGCTGTCCGATTTCCTGCGCCACCAGCTGGGTGCCACCGGCACCCATGTCGGCTGCGAGCACGGCGTCTGCGGTGCCTGCACTGTTGTCGTCGACGGCATGCTGACGCGGTCCTGCCTGACGCTCGCGGCACAAGTCGATGGATGCGAGCTGAAAACGGTCGAGGGCCTCGCGCCCTCCGCCGACCGGCTCGGTGTGCTGCAACAGGCGTTCCGCCGCAACCACGCGCTCCAGTGCGGCTTCTGCACCGCCGGCATCTTGATGTCGCTGGACCACTATCTCGCGAAGAACCCGGCGCCGACTGAAGCGGAGATCCGCGATCTCCTGAGCGGGCATATCTGCCGCTGCACCGGCTACACCCCGATCATCCAGGCGGCGTTAGATGCCGCCGCCGAACTCGCTTCATCCAACAAAGAGACGTCAGATGCTTGATCTCGCCAGCAGCTTCATGGCCAGCGCCGCGCGCGATCCCAACGCTATAGCGCTGGTCGACGGCGATCTCCGCCTGACCTACCGGCAATGGTACAGCAAGATCTCCGCGCTGGTGGCCTCGTTAGACCGGGTCGGCCTCAAGCCCGGCGATCACGTCGTCACGCTGCTGCAGAACCGCTGGGAGGCGGCGACGCTGCACTGGGCCTGCCAATTCGCAGGCCTCGTGATCACGCCGATCAACTGGCGCGCCAAGGCCGACGAGCTCGATTACTGTATCGAGAACGCCGCGGCCTGCGCGGTGTTCTATCAGGACATCTCTGCCGAGGCGGTGCAGGGGGCGGCGCTATCAGGCAGGCTGCTGCGCGTGTCCGTCGATCCGGGAGTGGGCGATGCGAGGAGCTTTGCCGATCTGATCAAGGACGCTGCGCCGGACGCCGAGCCGCGCGTCGGCGCCGATGCCTGGTCGATCATGCTCTATACGTCAGGCACGACCTCGCGGCCGAAGGGCGTGCCGCGCCGGCATCGCGCCGAACGCGCCGCCGCGATCGCCCATGTCGCGCAAAATCTCTACGGCCGCGGCGAACGCACGCTCGGCGTGATGCCGCTCTACCACACCATGGGCGTCCGCTCGCTGCTGGCGATGTCGCTGATTGGCGGCAGCTTCATCTGCCTGCCGCGCTATGACAGCCGCCAGGCGCTGGCGCTGATCGAGAAGGAGGAGATCACCAACCTCTATCTGGTGCCGACGCTCTACCACGATCTCGTCCATCACGACGCGTTTGCCGGGACCAATGTCTCCACCATCCGCAAGCTCGGCTTCGCCGGCGCGTCGATGACCGATGGCCTGCTGAAGAAGCTGAACGAGGCGTTCAGGCCAAGCCTGTTCGTCAACCATTACGGCAGCTCGGAGATCTACACTTTTACCATCGACCAGAACGCCGCGGCAAAGCCGGGCTCGGCCGGCAAGGCGGGGCTGAACCAGCACGTCAAGGTCGTCCGCATCGGCGCGCGCTCGGTCGCGGATCTCGCTGCCGTCGGCGAGGAGGGCGAGATCATCGCGACGCTTGCCGGCGATGAGGCTTTTGAGGGCTATTGGAGGCGCCCTGAGGCCGATGCCAAATCGCTGCGCGAGGGCTGGTACTTTACGGGCGACACCGGCTACGTCGATCCCGACGGCGATCTCTTCGTCACCGGCCGTGTCGACGACATGATCATCACCGGCGGCGAGAATGTCTCGCCTGTCGAGATCGAGAGCTGCCTGTCGCTGCACCCCGCCGTCGACGAGGTCGCGGTGGTCGGCGTCGCTGATGAGAGGTGGGGCAAGGTCGTCGCCGCCTTCGTCAAGCGCAATCGCGCGGTCTCAGAAGTCGAGCTGGAGCAGTTCTGCCGCACCTCTGGCCTTGCCAATTTCAAGCGGCCGCGCCGCTACGTCTTCGTCGACGCGATCCCGAAATCGCCGGTCGGAAAGCTGCTGCGGCGACTGCTCGTCGCCGGAGAATACGAGGCCGAGCGCCTGCCGCCGTCCGACGCGGCCTGATCATCACCCATCAACAGAAGGAGGCACAGATGCCGTCACCCTATACATTTGCCGATCCGCGGCTCGCAAAACTCGACGGGTTCAAGGTCGAGATCGACGAGGCGCATGAGCGCGCCGACATCATCCTGGGGAGGCCGCCCTACAACGTCGTGGCGATGCCGCAGCGCGACCAGCTGCGGCTGACCTTCGAGACGCTGGACGAGGATCCGCGCGTCCGCGTCATCGTGGTGCGCGGCGAGGGCGAGCATTTCTCCAGCGGCGGCAATATCGGCGGCTTCATGGAGGCAAGCCCGGAGCATGTCTCCAAGCTCGCCTGGAACATCGCCGCGCCCGCGCGCTGCGCCAAGCCCGTGATCGTGGCCAATCGCGGCTATTGCTTCGGCGTCGGCTTCGAGCTGTCGCTCGCCTGCGACTTCCGCATCGCCTCCGAGACCACGCAATACGCGCTGCCGGAGCAGAAGCTCGGTCAGATCCCGGGCTCGGGCGGCTCGGCGCGCCTGCAGAAGATGGTCGGCATCACCCGCACCAAGGACATCGTGATGCGCTCCAAGCGCATCTCGGCCAAGCAGGCCTATGAGTGGGGCATCGCCACCGAATGTGTGCCGGATGCCGAGCTGGAGAAGGCGACCGATAGACTGGTCGACGAGCTCCGTACCTTCTCACCGCTGGCGCAGCGCACCGCCAAGAAGCTCCTCAACGACACCGAGGATTCGACGCTCGCCATCGCCATCGAGCTCGAAGGCCATTGCTACAGCCGCCTGCGCCAGTCCGAAGATTTCAAGGAAGGCGTCGAGGCGTTCAACGCCAAGCGTCCGCCGAAATTCGTCGGACGCTGACACGCGACTGAACTGCCGCGGTTCGCAATGACGCGGACCGCGGCGCCATTCAAACGGGGGAGGTAAACAACATGGCTGAGATGGATATGCCGGTAGCAGGCGCAGAAGCGTCGGCCGACAACAAGCAGATGGTCAATGCGATCATCGCGTCGGTGCTCGGATGGGCACTGGATCTGTTCGATTTGTTCATTCTGCTCTACGTGGCGCCGGTCGTCGGCGCGCTGTTCTTTCCGTCGAGCAATGCGGCGCTGTCGCTGGCGGCGGTCTACGGCTCGTTCGCCGTGACGCTGCTGATGCGGCCGTTGGGATCGGCGGTGTTCGGACATTATGCCGACGTGCACGGCCGCAAGCAGGCCATGCTGATCGCCATTGTGGGCGTCGGCCTCAGCACGGCGGCGTTTGGCCTGTTGCCGACCATCGCGCAGGTCGGCGTGATAGCGCCGATCATCTTCCTGATCCTGCGCCTGGTGCAGGGCGTGTTCGTCGGCGGTGTCGTGGCGTCCACTCACACCATCGGCACCGAGTCCGTGCCGCCGCAATGGCGCGGCGCGATGTCGGGCCTGGTCGGCGGCGGCGGTGCCGGCATCGGTGCGCTGCTGGCGTCCTTCATCTTCCTGGTCACATCCTCGGTGTTCCCCGGCGATGCCTTTGCTGTCTGGGGCTGGCGCTTCATGTTCTTCTCGGGCCTGCTGAGCTCGCTGCTCGGCTGGTTCATCTTCCGCAACCTCGAAGAATCGCCCTATTTCAAGGAGCTCAAGCGCCAGCAGGGCAACAAGCAGGCGAAGGTTTCGAAGGCGCCGGTCAAGGACGTGTTCTCCGGCGAGTATCGCGGCGTTCTGCTGGTCAATCTGCTCATCACCTTCGGCGGTGGCGCCGGCTACTACCTCACCTCCGGCTATCTGCCGAGCTTCCTGAAGGTCATCAATGCGGTCCCGAACCAGACCTCGTCGCTGATCCTGATGGGCGCGAGCGTCTCGGCGTTCTTCTCGGCCGTGCTGATTGGCGCGCTGAGCGACTGGATCGGCCGCAAGAAGACCTTCCTGCTGATCGGCGCGCTGGCGGCGGTGCTGCTGCCGCTGTGCTATCTCAATCTCGCCGCCACCAAGGACACGACGCAGATCACGCTTCTCGCACTCGCCATCGCCTTCATCGGCAATGCCGGTTACGCGCCGGTGCTGATCTTCCTCAACGAACGTTTCCCGACCGCGCTGCGCGCCAGCGGCACGGGCCTGTCCTGGAACATCGGCTTCGCGCTCGGCGGCATGATGCCGACCTTCGTCTCGCTGGTGAGCGCCAGCCCGGCGCAGATTCCGATGTCGCTGGCTTACTTCGCGGTCGGCGTGTTCGTGGTCTACCTGATCGGGGCGGTCGTGATCCCCGAGACCAAGGGCAACTTCCGCTGAGCCTTGCGCCGGCGCGGCTGCTCTGCTGCCGTTCCGGATCGCTCGATGCATCCCGTGGGCACCTGCCGGATGGGCGATCCCGTCGACTGGGAAGATCAGCGATGCGCTGCTGCGGCTTCATTGATCCCTTTTCGCCGGGCCCCTTTCGGTGTAGCTCTGCGCCGGCTTGAAACGGTGGGGCGCTGGGCCCGCCGACGGCGGAAATCATGGAGGCACCAAGGATGTATCCGAAAGTTCAAATGTTCATCGCCGGCGAGTGGACCGACGGCACGTCCGGCAAGTCGGAGGACATCCTCAATCCCGCCACGGGCCAGCCGATCGGCAAGACCCCGCACGCCTCGAAGGCGGATCTCGACCGCGCGCTGGAAGCCGCCAAGGCCGGTTTCGAAGTCTGGCGCAAGACCTCGCCGTTCGACCGTTACAAGCTGATGCGCAGGGCCGCGGACATCATCCGCTCCCGCGCCGCCGAGATCGCGCCCGTCATGACCATGGAGCAGGGCAAGCCGGTGGTGGAAGCGCAGGGCGAGACCATGCTCGCCGGCGACCTCATCGACTGGTTCTCGGAAGAAGCCCGCCGCGCCTATGGCCGCATCGTGCCGCCGCGGATGGGTAACGTCTCCCAGCTCGTGACCAAGGAGCCGGTCGGCCCGGTCGCCGCGTTCACGCCATGGAATTTCCCGATCAACCAGGCTGTCCGCAAGATCTCCGCCGCGCTCGCCGCCGGCTGCTCGATCATCGTCAAGGGGCCGGAAGAGACCCCGGCGAGCTGCATGGAGCTGGTGCGCGCCTATGCCGATGCCGGCATTCCGCCCGGCGTCGTCCAGCTGGTGTTCGGCGTGCCGGCGGAAGTCTCGGAATATCTCATTCCGCATCCGATCATCCGCAAGATCAGCTTTACGGGCTCGACCGCGGTCGGCAAGCATCTGGCCGCGCTCGCCGGCCTGCACATGAAGCGCGTCACCATGGAGCTCGGCGGCCATGCGCCGGCGATCGTGTTCGCTGACGCGGACCTCGACAATGCCGCGAAAATCCTGTCGGCCAACAAGTTCCGCAATGCCGGCCAGGTCTGCGTCTCGCCGACGCGCTTCCTGGTGCATGAAAGCGTCTACCAGCCCTTCGTCGACAAGTTCGTCGCGGCCGCCAAGAGTTTGAAGGTCGGTAACGGCCTCGACAAGGACACCCGCATGGGTCCGCTGGCGAACCCGCGCCGTGTCGACGCCATGGAAGGTCTTGTCTCCGACGCGGTTCAGCGTGGTGCCAAGGTGCAGGCCGGCGGTAAGCGCATCGGCAATGAAGGCTTCTTCTTCGAGCCGACCGTGATCACCGACGTGCCGCGCGATGCCCGCATCATGAACGAGGAGCCGTTCGGGCCGCTTGCTCCGATCACCTCGTTCCGCAGCTATGACGAGGTGGTGGCCGAGGCGAACCGTCTGCCTTACGGCCTTGCGGCTTATGCCTACACCACCTCGACCAAGACCATGCAGGCGATCGGCGCCGACGTCGAGAGCGGCATGGTCTCGATCAACCACCACGGCCTCGCGCTGCCGGAAGTGCCGTTCGGCGGCGTCAAGGATTCCGGCTACGGCTCCGAAGGCGGCCTCGAGGCGATCGAGGGGTACCTCAATACGAAGTTCGTGACCCAGGCGAGCGCGTAAGAGAAGCCTTGTAGGGTGGGTTAGCCGTAAGGCGTAACCCACCTCTTCTGTCTCCGCGGAGAAAGACAGTGGTGGGTTACGCCTAGCGGTTTGCGCTTCGCGCAATCCGCGAGGCTAACCCACCCTACGTTCTCGCGCGCACCGCCCTCAATTCGTCGGCCCATCTCCCCTGATGGCAAACGTGGTCGCCTTCAGCTTGGTCATGCCGAACTTGTCGAACAGCTTGTCATAGGTGCCATCAGTGCGGATCGCGGTGAGAGCGTCGGCGACGGCCTGGGCGAGCAGCTTGTCACGAAAGGCGAAGGTGATGTCGGTGCCGGCGATGTCGCGGACCCAGATTTTTGCGATGCCCTTCTGCTCGAGCGAGTTGGCGGTCTCGTTGATGTTGAGCGCGGCCTCGAGCTGGCCGGCGCGCAGCGCCGCCGAGGTGGCGGTGACGGTGGTGAAGGTGCGCAGATCGATCGGCCTCAGGCCCTTGGCCTCCATCGCCGTGCTGAACTCACGCGCCTTGCGCTCGGTGTAGGTCGCCGATTCCACGCCCACCACGCGGCCGGCGAGATCCTCGAACTTCTCCAGCTTCAGGCTGGAGGAGGGATCGGTGTAGATGCTGATCGCCTGCTGCGCGTAGGGCACTAGGTACAGCATCTTGGAGCGCTCCTCGGTCCAGAACAGTCCGGTGTTGATGGCATCGAAGCGGCCCGAGCGCAGCGCCGGGATCATCGGCGGGAAGTCCATGCGCAGGAATACCGCCTCGACGCAGATGCGCTTGGCGATCTCGCGGGCGAGCTCGACATTGAGACCCTGCAACTCGCCCTTGTCGTCGACGAATTGCTGCGGCGGCAGTGTCGGGTTGATCGACATCTGCCATTTCGGCGCCTCGATCAGGCTGGACGCCGGCACTTTCGATGTACAGGTCTGGGCGCCGGCGGCCTGCGTCAGGCCGACCAGCAGGGCGAGGACGGAGAAGGTTTTTGGAAATCGCATCAAGGTACTCCTGTCAAATCGTGGGTGGCAGAGGAGCCGTTCTCCGGTCCGCGTCTTCTTTCTTGTCTCGTCATGTGGCCGCCGCAGCATCGGCTTGCCGGGTCAGGATCAGCGAGATGTGGCGGGCCGCGGTCACCACCTCGTCGCGCTGGTTGAGGAGGTCGAGCGTCTCGACGACGATGCCGCGCCCGGGATTTTTGGTCGGGCGCTTCTCGACGAAGCGGAAGCGCACGCGCAAGGTATCGCCGGCGACGATGGGGCCCTTGAACTTGACCTCGTCCCAGCCGAGCGAGGCGACCGAGGTCTCCTCGTACAGCTTCAGCTCCGATTTCAGCCCCTCCATCAGCGACAGGCCGTACAGCCCGTGGCCGATCACCGCGGGAAAGCCGCGGGAGCGCGCATAGGCGCCGTCGACATGGAGCGGATGGTGATCGCGCGTGACGTCGGCGAAGGCCGCGATATCGGCTTCCGTCACGATGTGCGCGGCTGTCTCGAACTCGGCACCGAGCGCGATATCTTCGTAACGGAGATTGATCGGGGCGCTGGCGTTCATGCTGATCCCTCAGGCAACCTTCCGTGGCCGCGCCGGCAGGGCGTTGAAGGCTTGCGCGATCCCCATCGGCCCGGAGCGGAAGATGCGCGGATCCATGTCCTTCAATTGCGGGCTGATGCGTGGGCGAAAGCCCATATGGGCGAGGATGTCTTCCTCCAGCCGCACGCCCGGCGCGATCTCGGTCAGCGTCACGTGGCCGTTCTCGAGCTCGAACACGGCGCGCTCGGTGATGTAGCTGACGTGCTGGCCGCGTTGCGTGGCGAGCGAGGCGCTGAAGCTGATCTGGCCGACCTCAGGCACGAATTTGCGGAAAGCGCCGTCGCGCCGGATCGCGAGGCGGCCGTTCTCGACGCCGATGTCGAACTTGCCGCCGGTCATGGTGCCGCTGAAGATCAGCCGCTTGGCGTTCTGGGTGATGTCGATGAAGCCGCCGGAGCCGTCGCGGCGCTCGCCGAAACGAGTGACGTTGACATTGCCTGCTTCGTCCACCTCCGCGAAGGAGAGGAAAGCGCAGGAGAGGCCGCCGCCGTCGTAGAAGTCGAACTGATAGGCCTGGTCGAGAATGACGCGCGGATTGATGGCGGTGCCGAACTCGCGGGCGTGCCCGGGCACGCCGCCGACGACCCCGGATTCCACCGTCAGCGTGATCAGGTCGGAGATGCCTTCCTCGGCCGCGACGTTGGGGATCATCGCGGAGATGCCGACGCCGAGATTGACGACGTCGCGCGGGCGCAGCTCGAAGGCGGCGCGGCGGGCGATCACCCGGCGTTCGGTCAGCGGATCGGGCGTGATCATCGCCACCGGCACGCGCGTCTCGCCGCAGCGAGCGGGGTCGTAGGCGGTGCCGTAGGTCTGCATCTGCTCGGGCTCGAGCACGACGTGGTCGATCAGGAAGCCCGGGATCTTGACCATCTGCGGATGGATCGAGCCGCGCTTCACGATGCGCTTGACCTGGCAGATCACGGTGCCGCCCGCATTGTGCACGGCCTGCGCGATCGAGAGATCCTCCCGCGTCGTGCCCTCATGCTCCATGCTGATATAGCCGTCCTCGTCCGCGGAAGTGCCGCGGATGATGGCAACATCAGGCGGGTTGGGGACGCGGTAGAGCAGGTACGACTGGCCGTGCAGATCGAGCAGATCGACCAGTGGCGCGGTGGTGCGCTTGTTCATGCGGCCGCCGTCCTGGCGCGGGTCCATATAGGTGTTGAGGCCGACATGGGTGAGCACGCCCGGATGCTTTGCCGCCATGGCGCGGCAGAGCTGGCTCATCACGCCTTGCGGAAAGTTGTAGGCGTCGATCAGCTCGTCGCGGACGAGGCGCATGAACGGCACCTGCAGGCCGAAATTGCCGCCGATCACGCGCGCGATCAGGCCCTCATGAGCGAGATGGCAGAGGCCCTTCTCGGTCACGGCGCCGACGCCGGTGATGTTGATCAGCGTCAGATTGTGCGGGCCCTGGCCGCCGAGGAAGCGCTGCTCCAGCGCATCCAGAATGGCTTCGGCAGCGCCCGTGCCGCCATTGCCGCCGACGATCAGCGTGTCGGTGTCGCGGATCAGGCCCGCGGCTTCTTTCGCGGTGATGATGCTCAGCATGCCCTCACGCGGCCTCCTTCTCGACCTGGCGGGCGATGATCAGCCGCTGGATCTGGTTGGTGCCCTCGTAGATCTGGGCGAGGCGCACGTCGCGGAAGATGCGCTCGATGCGGTATTCGCGCGAATAGCCGTTGCCGCCGTGGATCTGCAGCGCGTTGGAGACGTGCTTCATGGCCATGTCGGTGGTGAACAGCTTGGCCTGCGCCGCCTCCTTGGCGATCGGCTCGCCGGCATCGTGCAGGCGCGCGGCGTGGTGGATCAACAGGCGCGCAGCCGCGATGTCGGTCGACATGTCCGCGAGCATGAACTGCACCGCCTGGAAGCCGATGATGGCTTGGCCGAACTGCTTGCGGTCCTTGGCATAGGCGGTCGCGTCCTCGAACGCGGCCTGCGCCATGCCGAGCGCCATCGAGGCCATCATCAGCCGGCTGAAGTTGAAATTGCTCATGGCCATCTTGAAGGCCTGGTTCTCCGGTCCCATCACGCTGTCCGAGGGCAGGCGCACGTCGGAGAAGGTGATCTGGCAGTCGTCGAGGCCGTGCATGCCGAGCAGCTCCTCGTTCTTGCCGCGGGCGATGCCGGGCAGGGCGCCGTCGACGAGGAGGCAGGAGATGGAACGGTGGCCCGCATCTGCGCCGGTGCGCGCGAACACCATGATTCGGTCGGCGACGCGGCCGAGCGTCACCCAGGCCTTGGTGCCGTTGAGCCGCCAGCCATTGCCCTCGCGCACCGCGTTGGTGCGGATGCTAGCGACGTCGGAGCCGTGGTCGGGCTCCGAGACGGCGGTGGCGGGAATGATGTCGCCGCTCAGGATCTTCGGGATCAGCGCCTTGTGCGCGTCGGTGCCGTGATGATCAAAGAACAGCACGGCCTCGACCGGGATCGCGAAGGCGTTGGCGACCGCGCCGGAGCAGCGCGACAATTCCTCCATCGCGATGCAGGCCGCGACCGCATCGAGGCCGGCGCCGCCGGCGCCTTCGCGCAGGCAGATGCCGAACAGGCCGAGATCGGCCATGCCCTTGTAAAGGGTGCGGTCAAAACGGTCCTCGCGGTCGATCGCGGCGGCGCGCGGCAGGATCTCCGCTTCGGCGAAGCGGCGGGCCGTTTCGCGCAGGGCTTTCTGGTCTTGGCTGTAGAAGCGGTCCATGGGTGTGCTCCCGTCAGTCGCTGGCGAGCTTGGAATCGTGGGAGACCTCGCTGCGGTCGCGATCGCAGAAATAGACCGCGACATCGTCGCCCGGCACGCCATAGGCGCTGCATACGGCGCGGGTCAGTGCGATCGCCGCCGCGCGTCGCTCGGCCTCGCTGCGGCGGAAGGCGTGGACCTTGAGCAGGATGCGCTGGCCGGTAGCCGGAGCGCCGAACGTGCCGGCGTGGGCGTAGTCGTCGGTCGCAATGTTCAGGAAATAGAGCGTGACCGTATCGGCGGTGACGCCGAACGCCGACATCAGGCCGTCGGTCACCGAGCGCGCCAGCGCGGCCTTGCGCTGGGATGGGACTTGCGGGGCGAGCACTTCGACATAGGGCATCGATCAGACCTTCGCGGATTTGGCCGCAGATGATTTGGATGAAGACGGTTTGGACTTGCCGGATTTCGCAGGGGCGGGGGCGTCGATCTGGCGGCAGGAGTCGCGCTGGATCAGCCGGGCGCCGACGCGATATTCGCGGACGCCGTCATTGCCGTTGCCCTTGGCGTCCATGCGATGCAGCAGCCGGTCGACGGCGAGATTGGCAAGATCGCGTGCGCCGTTGTCGACGATGCTGATCGCCGGGCGATGCCATTCGAACCACGGCATGTCCTCGTAGCAGAGCAGCGAGAGATCGTCGGGAATGGCGATGTTCCGCTCCGCGGTGACGCGCAGCACGCCGAGCGTTGCCTCGTGATTGGCGACGAAGATCGCGCTCGGCGGGCGGGGGAGATCGAGCAGCTTGCGGGCGCAGGTTGCGCCGGTCTCGGGCTCGAAATGGCCGGCATGAATCAATGTGTCGTCCCTGGCGATGCCAGCCTCGCGCAGCGCGCGGACATAACCGGACAACCGTTCGCGGCCCGACGTGGTGTCCTGGCGGCCGACGATCAGCCCGATGCGCTTGTGCCCGAGCTCGATCAGGTGACGCGTGCCCAGATAAGCGCCTTGCGGATCGTCCGCGAGCACGGTCTCGAGATCGGTCGCGTCATCGCGTCGCACCAGGCAGACGATCGGAACATCTTTCGAGAGTGTCTTGAGCTGCGGGCCGTTCTTGCCCGTGGGCACCACGATCAGCCCGTCGATACGGTGATCGACCAGCGTGGTCAGGGTGTCGCTCTCCTGCTGCGGATCGTCGCCGCCGATGCACAGAAGCATCTGATAACCCAGCGCCTTCAGGCGCGCCTGCACCACTTCGGCCATCACCTGGAACGAGGCGTTGGTGAGATTGTGGACGAGCAGCGCCACCAGCCGCGACTGCCCGGTTTTCAATCCCCGCGCGATCGGGTTCGGCCGGTAGCCGAGCTCGCGCGCGATGCGCACCAGGCGCTGCTGCGTTCGCTCGCTGGTCAGGCCGGTTCCCGTCAGCGCTCGGGAAGCAGTGCTGACTGAAACGCGGGCCGCCTGTGCCACATCTTTGAGCGTGACGCTCATCAAACCTGCCGATAGACTGCAAACGATTGCAGAAACGCTAAGAGCTAATTCCACGCGGATCAAGCTCAAATAATGGATGGTGGTGCCCAATGCAGAGCCATTTATGCAAACGATTGCATAGAATGTGCGGATATTCCGCAGGCGGCAACCATCGCCTGAATCCACCCGAGCACCCGGCAGTTCCCTGATGAAGACGTTTCGCGGCACCTACACCGTCATGATCACCCCGTTCACGGCAGCGGGCGAGGTCGATGTCGCGGCCTTGCGCGCCTTTGTCGACTGGCAGATCGCAGAGGGCATTCACGGGTTGATCCCGCTCGGCTCGACCGGCGAGTTCCTGTCCATGGACGATGACGAGAAGGCGCTGGTTGCCGAGGTCGTCATTCGCCAGGCCGCGGGCCGCGTCCCCGTGCTGATCGGCACCGGCGCGGAGGATACGCGCGAGGTGGTGCGTCTCAGCCGCCGTGCCGAAAAACTGGGCGCTGACGGCGTGATGATCATCCCGCCGTTCTATTCGACGCCGACCGACGACGAGCTCGTGCATCACTACAAGACGGTTGCCGACGCGATTTCGCTGCCGATCATGGTCTACAACAATCCGGCGACCGCCAATGTCGATCTCAAGCCACAGCTCGTGGCGCGCATCGCCGAGATCGACAACTGTCTTTATATCAAAGAGTCGACGCTGGAGGTGACGCGCGTGCGCGACATCATCCGCCTCTGCGGCGACAGGATGACGGTGTTCGGCGGCATCCTCGGCTTCGAATCCTTTGTCGAGGGCGCGCAAGGTTGGGTGGCCGTGGCCTCCAACGTGGTCCCGGCGGAGATGGCCCGCATCTTCAGCCTCGTCGCCGACCACGGCGCCATCAAGGAAGCGCGCGAGCTCTATCTCAAATACCTGCCGGTGATCGAATTCGTCGGCGGCCAGGCCTATGTCGCCGGCAGCAAGGCGTTGCTCAGTCATATGGGTTTTGCAGCCGGCCATCCGCGCCCGCCGCGGCTGCCGCTGCCGGCAGCGCAGGATGCGGCCGCGCGTGCACTGGTCAAGACGTTCGATCTCGCCTGGCGCGGTGCGCCGGTTGCGGCCGCCTAGACTGAGGTGAACGGATGAACCTGCTCGACGGCGTCAAGATCCTCAGCTTCAATCACTATCTCGCGGGGCCCCTGGCGGCGCAGACGCTGGCCGATCTCGGCGCCGACGTCATCGCGGTCGAGCCGATCGAGGGCGCGTTCCAGCGCAACTGGGCGGTCGCCAACCACTTCGTCGCAGGCGACAGCGTCAATCATCTGGCGACCGGGCGTAACAAGCGCAGCCTCGCGGTCGATCTCAAGCATCCCGACGGCATCGCCGCGGTGAAGAAGCTGGTCGCGACCGCCGACGTCGTGATGGAGAACTTTCGGCCGGGCACCATGGCCAAGCTCGGCCTCGGCTACGACACGCTCAAGGCGATCAACCCTGGCCTGATCTATGCGGTTGCCACCGGCTTCGGATCGGACGGGCCGTACAAGGATCGTCCCGGTCAGGACCTGCTGCTCCAGGCGATGTCGGGTCTAGCGATGCGGACCGGACGCGCCGATGGCGAGCCGACCGCGGTTGGTGCTGTCATCGTCGATCAGCACGCCGCCTCGCTCTATGCGATGAGCATTCTTGCTGCGCTGTTTGCCCGGACGAAGACCGGCAAGGGGCAGCTCGTGGAGGTCAACCTCTATCAGGCCGCCCTCGATCTCCAGGTCGAGCCGCTGACTGCCTGGCTGAACGGCGCGCCGTCGCCGACGTCGCGTGGCCCGGCCGGTATCGCGGCGTGGTTCAGCCCCGGGCCTTACGGCGTTCACGCCACGGCGGATGGTCATATGGCGATCTCCATGGCCACGCCTAAGGCGCTCGCCGTCGCGCTCGAGAGCGAGGAGCTAAAGCAGTTCGGGGAGGCCGACAGCTTTTCGAAGCGTGAGGAGATCACGCGGATCGTGGCGGCGCGCCTGAAGCAGAAATCGACGGCGGAATGGCTGCCCTCACTGGAAGCTGCGCGGGTCTGGCACGCGCCGGTGCAGGACTATCGCGACCTCGAGGCCGATCCGCAGCTTAGGCATCTCGGTGTGTTCAAGAGTGCCGAGAGTGCAGGGGGCGCGCCGATCCGGATGGTTGCGCATCCCGCGCGCTATGACGGGCAGACGCCGGAGGTACGGCTGGTACCGCAGCGGCTCGGCGCGCAGACGCGCGAGGTGCTCGGCGAGATCGGCTACGGCGCTGCGGAGATCGAGGCAATGGTAGCCGGCAAGGCCGTCGGAGTGGCGCGATGATCGATTTTTCAGTCCCCGAGGAGACGCGCCTGCTGGTCGACACCGTCCGGCGCTTCGTCGAGACGGAGGTGCAGCCGCTCGAAGACGTCGTGGAGCAGACGGCCAAAGTGCCGGCCGACGCGCTGGCGGTCACCAAGGCCAAGGCGCAGAAGCTCGGCCTTTACGCCATGAACATGCCGGCGGATGTCGGCGGCGGCGGGCTAACTTGCGTCGAGCACTGCCTGGTCGAGGAAGAATTCGGCAAGACCTCGGACGCGCTGATCCGCCGCGTGTTCGGCCAGGTCTATCCGATGCTGATGGCCTGCAAGGGCGACCAGGTCGAGCGCTATCTGCTACCCACGGTGAAGGGTGACAAGATCTGCGCCATGGCGATCACCGAGCCGGGCGCTGGGTCCGACGCGGCGTCGATCAGCACGACGGCGCATCTCGATGGCGACCAGTGGGTCCTCAACGGCACCAAGCATTTCATCAGCGACGGCGACATCGCCGATTACGTGATCCTGATGGCGCTGACCGACAAGGACAAGCGGGCGCGCGGCGGCATCACCCTGTTCCTAGTCGATCGCGGTACGCCCGGCTTCAAGGTCGCGCGCACCCAGCCGATGATGGGTCATCGCGGCTACGGCCATGCCGAGCTGAGCTTTGAGGATTGCCGCATTCCGAAGGCTTCCGCGCTCGGCGAGGTCGGCGGCGGCTTCAAGCTGATCATGCAGAGCGTGCTGCAGATCCGGCTCGCCCATATCGGCGCCCGCGCCGTCGGCATGGCGCAGCGAGCGCTCGAGATGATGCGCAAGCACGCCGGCGAGCGGCGCCAGTTCGGCCAGCTGATCGGCGACTTTCAGATGGTGCAGAAGCTCATCGCGGACTCCGCCACCGAGATCTTTGGCGTGAAGATGATGGTGATGAACGCCGCCTGGGACATCGATCAGGGCAAGGACGCGCGCGACAAGGTCTCGATGATCAAGGTCGCGGCCTCCGAGATGCAGGGCCGCGTGGTCGACCGCGCCATCCAGGTCTTCGGCGGCATGGGTTTCAGCAAGGACCTGCCGCTGGAGCGGATGTATCGCGATGCCCGCGTCACCCGCATCTATGACGGCACCTCCGAGATCCACCGCATGCTGGTTGCGCGCAGCACCATCAAGAACGGCTTGCAGCTCTAGGGGAACGACCGATGCCTCACGCACCTCTCAAGCCCGGCGCGGCCTTCGCCTTCCGCAAGACCATGACGGTGGCCGAGCAGGCGATGTTCACCGGCATCAGCGGCAATCTCGGCGGTCTCTATGTCGATGCCGTCCGCGCGAAGAAAGCCGGCGCGTCCAACATGGTGGCCTTCGAGCTCGCCGTCGGCGGTCTCGCCACGACCTGCCTCAGCCAGCTCGGTGGTCCCACACGGCGGATCGGCAGCATCGCGCTCAATTTCGCTGCACCCGTGATCGTCGGCGAGTCCGTCGAAGCTCGGGCCGAGATCGTTTCGGTTGACGGCGACGACGCGGTCTGCCGCGTCACCTGCACGCTGTCGCCCTCGGGAGCGACCGTGGTGGACGGCACCGCAACGCTGGTTCCGTTCGCGAAGGGCTGAGCCATGTACGAGCCAAAGTCCTTCGACGATCTCAAGGTGAATGACAGGGTCAGCCTGAGCAAGACCATCACCGAGGCGGATGGCGCGCTCTATATCGCCGCGACCGGCGATTTCGGCCCGGTCCATGTCGACGAGGTCTATGCCGGAGCGACGCGCTTTGGCCGCCGGCTGGCGCCGGGGATCATGGTCGCCGGCCTCTGCACCAGCATCCTCACCTCTGAGCTGGTCGGCACCATCGGCGTGTCCGTAGAGGACCGCTTCTGGTTCACCGGTCCCGTGTTCTACGGCGACACGCTCACTTTCGACGTCTGGATCGCTGAGCAGCACGACGAAACCCGCACCATTATCTGGGAAGCCAGTGCCCGCAACGAGGGCGGCCTCGAAGTGCTGAAGGCGCGGGCGAGCCTGAAATTTCCGCGGCGGAAACCGTCATGAGCAAAGCGATGAAGAAACCTGATCTGCGCGGCGTTACGGTCGCGACCGTTCTGCCCTTCAGGGACGACAGCTCGATCGACTGGGACGGCTACGCTCGTGTCCTCGACTATTGTGCCTGTCCGGACGGCATCGCGGCGGTGTTCGTCAATGGCCACGCCGGCGAGGGTGGCTCGCTCTCGGACGACGAACGTCTGGCCGTGATCGAGCGGACGCGCCGGCAGATCGGCGGCAAGCCGCTGCTTTCAGGCATCATCGCGCATTCCACCGCGGAAGCGATCCATCAGGCCCAGCTCGCGGAAGCGACCGGTGCCGATTGCGCGGTGCTGTTCCCGCCCGCGCCGCTCGGCGGCGGCGCCTCGGCGACCTCGCGCGCGCCGCTGGCGTTCGTGCAGGCGGTCAGCTCCGCGATCGGAATTCCGGTGTCGATCTTCCAATATCCGCTGACCTCGGGCTTCGGCTACTCGCCGGAGACCTTGGCCAAGATCGCAGCGCTCGACAGCGTCATCGCGATCAAGGAGGGCAGCGACACCATGCTGGCCTATGACGAGAACCGGCGGGCGGTGAAGCAGGCCGATCCCTCCGTCGCGATCCTGCCGTCGAACTTCAACTGGTTCCTGCCGCAGCTCGCCGTCGGCGGCGACGGCATTCTCTCCGGCCTCGTCAGCCTCGCGCCGCATCTGTTCGCAGAACTGTGGCAGGCCTCGCTCGCCGACGACCTCAAGGCGATGCGCGCCGTGAACGAGCGGCTCTATCCGATCGTGCGATCGATCTACGGGCCTGCGCCGATCATGGACATGCACACACGCATGAAGGTCGGGCTGAAGGCGCTCGGCCTGATCCGCAACGCCGATCCGCGGCCGCCGCTGCTGCCGGTTCTGCCTGCGCTGTGCGATGCGATTGCAACGACGGTCGGCGCGGCGCGCGCGGCCGGCGACATCCGTCTGGAATGAGGGGCGAGAAGATGCCGGACGAAGCCTTCATCCATATCGTGCGGATAGACATCGATCCCGAGCACGAGGCTGCGTTCAACGCCTGGTACGAGCAAAAGCATTTTCCTGATCTGCTCGCTTGTCCCGGCTGGCTCTCGGCCAAGCGCTTCGTCTCGATCGGCGACGGGCCGAAATACGCCGCGATGTACGAAGTCGCGGGCCGCTGGGCATTCGAGACGCCGGAGTTTTTGAAGGTGAAGGGATTCGGTCCGTTTGAATCCCTGGTGAAGAATTTCATGCGCATCCAGCTCAGGCCGATGTCGGGACCGGCCTGAGCAGATCAAGGACGATGCTGCCTGCCATGTCGCGAGATCCGGCCGGCCGCATCCAAGAAACGTTGAGGGGGAATCCCGGGCGAGGAACTGCATCGGTCATTGGCGTCTTACTGGAGGTATTCATGGTCTCGACACTGCTTCGCTTGAGTGCTGTAGCCGCACTCGTTCTCGCATCCGCGTCCGCGCATGCCGCCTGTACGCCCGCGATCACCGACGACAATCTGATCGCGCCCGGAAAGTTGCAGCTCTCCATCAACCCGACCAATCCGCCGCAGCAATTCGTCGACAAGGACGGTCAGTTGCAGGGCCTCAATGTCGAGCTCGCCGCCGAGCTAGGCAAGCGGTTGTGTCTTCCGGTCGAACTCGTCCGGATGGATTTTCCGGCGATGATTCCTGCGCTCAACGCGGCCCGCATCGACGGCATCGATACCGGCATGTTCTGGACCGAGGAACGCTCCAAGCTGATGTACATGGTGCCGTATGCCATTCAGGCGATCTCGGTCGTGGTCGCGCCCGATAGCGGCACAAAAATTGCTACCGAAAACGATCTGATCGGAAAATCATCCGCGGTCGAGGTCAGCAGCTACCAGATGAACTGGCTCAAGAAACTCAGCGACGCGAGCGTGGCGAAGGGCGGCGCCGCCGTCGAGATGCGCACATTCCCCACCGCGACCAATGTCGTCAGCGCGCTACTTGCGGGACAGGTCGACAACGCCTTGCTCGTGGATAGCGTGGCGCGCGATCTCACCAGCCGCGGCCGCGTCAAGGAAGTGCTGAGTGGCCTCGGCACCGCGCGCACCACGCTCGGTTTCCGCAACAAGACGGTGGTCGATGCCGTCGTCAAGGCGCTCAACGCGATGCGCGCCGACGGCAGCTATCAGGCGCTGTTCGACAAGTTCGGCCTGACCAGCATGCCGGCCGACCAGCCGCTCGCAATCGCCGGCCCCGGTCCGGCCTGATATCAACGGAGACGAGCCGATGAGCCATTTCAGTCCGACGGCCGCCGTCAGCTACTTCTTCAATTACTTCCTGATGAAGGGAGTGCTCGTCACCATCGGCTTGACGGTGGCGGCGGTCGTCGGCGGATTGATCCTCGGCATGGGCATCGCATTGCTGCGCATGTCGTCCAATCCGGTGCTCGCGGGAGCCGCGCGCTTCTACATCTGGTTCTTCCGCGGCACGCCGCTGCTGATCCAGCTCGTGGTGATCTACAGCGGCTTGCCGCAGCTGGGCATCAAGTTCAGCGTGATCACCTGTGCGCTGGTCGGCCTGATCCTCAACGAGGCGGCCTATCTCGCGGAGATCGTGCGTAGCGGCTTCATGGCGGTGTCGGCGGGGCAGCGCGAGGCCGCCTGGGCGCTCAGCCTGTCGCCTTGGGTCACGTTCCGTCGCGTGACCCTGCCGCAGGCGTTCCGCCTGATGATCCCGCCGCTCGGAAACTCCATCAACTCGCTCTTGAAGGCGACCTCGCTTGCCTCCGTGATCTCGGTCGAGGAGCTCATGCGCCGCAGCGACATGCTGATGCAGGAGCATTTCCAAATCCTCGAAGTCTATGCGGCTGCAACCGCCTATTACCTGATCCTCACATCGGTCTGGGATGCGGTTCAGCGACGGCTCGAGAAGCATTTCGGTCGATCGAGTGCCGCGAAAACCAGGCGGGTCGCAGTGAGCGCGCCGGTTGCACAGGCGAGTGTGGAGGCCCGCGCATGAGCGAGATGTCGATGACTACGCAGCCGCAGCTCCTCGAGGTTCCTGCGGTTCGCATGGAGGCGGTCTACAAGCACTATGGCGACTTCACCGCGCTGGATCAGATCGATCTCAAGGTCGCCAGGGGTGAGAAGATCGTGGTCTGCGGTCCCTCCGGCTCGGGCAAGTCGACGCTCATCCGCTGCATCAACCACATCGAGAAGCACGATGAAGGCCTGATCTACGTCAACGGCGTCGAGCTCGACCATCAACGCAAGAACATCGACGCGGTCAGGCGCGACACCGGCATGGTGTTCCAGAGCTTTAATCTGTTCCCGCACATGACGGTGCTGGAAAACTGCACTCTGGCGCCGATGACCGCGAACGGCATGAGCGAGGCGGAGGCCAAGGACCTCGCCATGCATTTCCTGACAAAAGTCCGGATTCCGGATCAGGTCGAGAAATTCCCCGGGCAACTCTCCGGCGGCCAGCAGCAGCGCGTTGCCATCGCGCGGGCGCTGTGCATGCGTCCCAAGATCATGCTGTTCGACGAGCCGACCTCGGCGCTCGACCCGGAAATGGTCAAGGAGGTGCTGGAGACCATGAAGAAGCTGGCGGAAGAGGGCATGACCATGCTGTGCGTGACGCACGAGATGGGCTTTGCCCGCGAGGTCGCAGACCGCATCGTGTTCATGAACGAGGGCAAGGTGGTCGAGCAGGCCGCGCCGGATGAGTTCTTCAAGCATCCAAAGTCCGAGCGGGCGCGGACGTTCCTCGACCAGATCATTCACTAGCCGATGTCGGCGGCGATGCGGACATTCAGCGACCGCCTGCGCGGCATTCATGCCGCGACCATCGTGCCGATGACGGCCGATTTCGAGATCGACGAGGCGCAGCTCGCAAGCCATCTCACCTCGGTTTCGTCCACACCCGGCATCAACGGGCTTCTCGTCAACGGTCACGCCGGCGAGAATTTTGTGCTGTCCCTGGCCGAGAAGCGGCGCGTGGTGGAGCTGGCGCGCCAGCACGCGCCGAAGGACTGCCTGATCGTCTCCGGCGTCAATCATGAATCGAGCCTGGAGGCCGCGCGCGAGGCTGCCGCATTGGAGCAGGCCGGTGCGGACGGGCTGCTGGTGTTTCCTCCGAACAGCTGGGCGCTCGGCCATGCCGATGAGGGCGTGATCGAGCATCACCGCCATATCCGCGATGCCACGACGGTGCCGCTGATGCTCTACGCTGCACCCGTCGGCGCGGGAGCCATGGCTTATGCGCTACCGCTGCTTACGCGGCTCATTGCCGATCCTCGCTTCGTTGCGATCAAGGAAGGTAGCTGGGAGGTCGCGACGTACGAGCAGAATCTGCGGCTGATCCGCAAGCTGCGACCGGAGTTCGTCGTACTCGGCTCCGGCGACGAGCATCTGCTGACGAGTTATCTCGTCGGCTCGGCCGGCAGCCAGGTCAGCCTCGCCTGCGTCGTGCCGGAGCTCGTGGTCAGCCTCTGGACTGCCGCCGAAGCCGGCGATTGGGAGCGGGCGCGCGCCGCGCATGACAAGCTCTATCCGCTGGCAGTCGCGATCTATCGCGATCCGCCCGGAGGACGCGCGACCGTGCGGCTCAAGGCCTGCCTGAAGCTGCTCGGGCGCCTCTCATGCGACGCGGCGCGGCCGCCGCAGCCGCCAGCGACATCCGATGAGTTGCAGGCGCTCGAACAGGCACTGGGCATCGCCGGGCAGCGTTAACGTCGCCGGCTCCCGCCGAGGCTGGACCCGAATCCGTATCTGGCCCATCCTGAGGGAACGCTGGCGGCGATCGCCGGCCGTTGCAACAGCCGCCTCCACACGATGGACAGGGATCGTCACCCGAGCAAGCGCGTCTCCCTTGCGGGAATGCATATCGACCGGACGTCGGCCGTACCGCTGCATTTGCAGATCGCGGCTCACATCCGGGATTGCATTCTGCGCGGCGTCTTTTCGGCGGGAACGCAATTCCTGGGCTCGCGCGAGATCGCGCGGGAATTGGGCTGCTCGCGCACGGTGGTGCTGACGGCGTGGGATCTGCTTTACGCGGAGGGCTATCTGGAATCGACGCCGCGCGGCAGGGTCATGGTGGCGTCCGTCGCAACGTCGCATGCGGAGCCGCCGTCGGCCGCGTCGCCCGGGGCTGCGCCCGCCCACACTTCGAAGCGCTGGCAATCACTGCTTGGCTTGGATTACGAAACCAATTGGCCGTCCGTGTTCGCACCCGGCGCGCCCGACATCTCGACGTTTCCTTTCAAGGAATGGTCGCGCCTGCTGCGTCAGACCTGGCAGAATCCGAGGGAGCAGGAATGCCTCGACCTTCCCGCCGAAGGCCATCCGCGGCTACGGAGCGAGATCGCGAACTTTCTCGGCTCGGTGCGCGGGCTCGTCTGCTCGCCGGAAGAAGTCGTGATCACGTCGGGCACGTCTGGCGCGCTGGATTTTTGCAGCCGGATGATCCTCGATCCCGGCGATGAAGTCTGGATCGAGGAGCCCGGCTTCGTCGAGGCCCGCTGGGCGCTGACGGCGGCCGGGGCCAAGCTCGTTCCCATTCCCGTCGATGACAAGGGCCTCGTCGTCTCGGAAGGAATCCGGCGCGCGCCGGGCGCGCGCCTGATCGTGGTCACACCGTCGCATCAATATCCGCTCGGCGTCAGCATGGGCCTGGAGCGGCGCCTCGAGCTGCTCGACTGGGCCAACAGGAACGACGTCTGGGTGATCGAGGACGATTACAATTCGGAGTTCAGGCACCAGGACAGCATGATCGCCTCCTTGCGTTCGCTCGATCGCGAGGGACGGGTGATCTATTTCGGCACCTTCTCGAAGATCATGATGCCGAACCTGCGGCTCGGCTACATCGTCGCCAACAGGGATTTCATCGCAGGATTTTCGAAAGGGCGCGCGCGGATCGACGTGCACACCTCCGGCATCGGACAGCTCGCGCTCGCCGAGTTCATGCGGGAGGGGCATTTGCTGCGGCATCTGCGTGGGATGCGGCGGGTCTATGCGAGCAGGCGAAAGGCCCTGATCGAGGCGATTGCAGCGCGGATGCCGGATGACCTCGTCGTCTCCGCGGCGGTGACGGGATTGCATCTGGTGGCGGAGTTCACCGACGCGATGCGGGCGCGGATGAGCGACCGCGAGGCGGCCGCAAGCCTGAAGCAGGCCGGCATCCACGTGCAGCCGTTATCGCAGAATTTTCTGGAGCAACCGACGCGACAGGGCCTGGTGTTCGGCTACGGACGGCTGCGTGTCGAGGATGCCTCGCCGCTGCTTGCGAGAATCGCGGCTTGCATCGGCAGCGGCTCCCGCAATGCGCCATCCGAGGCGGCCATCTCCTCTCGTACTGTTCGTACAATAAAGAGAGGCTGAGCCGACCGCCATGCATAGCTCATAGGCAACCGGACATCCGGCGGTGCCGGTCGGTCGCCTGCAAATTAGACAGGCGATTTGGCTTGCGCGGATTGCAGTGCAGCGAACATCGCGTTTTGCGCGGAGAAATCCGTGGTGCGCTGCACTTTTTCCGCGAGGGATGGTCCGCGCTCGCGTGCCGTCAGCGCGGGCAGCGCTGCACCAAAACGTGCAGCAGGTGGCGCGGCGCGCGGCCCGGTCGCGCGCTGGTCTAGCGGTTTGCGACAACTCTGGCCCTAGCCTGCGCCCATCGCTCTGTCGCACGCTCGCTCATGGTGGCATGACAGGGGATGCATGATGAGCGCTCTCGTTTCGGCATTGGACGTTGCGATGAACGGGAAGGACCTGGCGTCCGGTCCGGGCGTCATCCGTAGCTGACTGTGCAGATGAGCTCCTCCGACAATCACTGGGAGGTCGGCACCGATATCGGTGGCACCTTCACCGACATCATCGCGATCCGGCGCGACTCTGCCGAGGCGCGGATCGCGAAGGTACCCTCGCGCCCCGACGCGCCCGTCCAGGCGATGCTGGAGGCCATCGAGGCCGTGGGCCTGCGCAAGAGCGAGGTCAAGCGCTTCGTCCACGGCACCACGCGCGTCACCAACGCCATCGTCGAGGGCCGGTTGCCGAAGGTGGCGCTGGTCGCGACCGAAGGCTTTGCCGATGTGCTGGAGATCGCGCGCTATCGCCGCCGCGATCTCTACCGTCTCGACATTCCCCCGAAATCGCCGCCCTTGGTGCCACCCGAGCGATGCTTTGGACTTGCCGAGCGTCTCGATCACGAGGGCCGTGTGCTGAAGGCGCTGGACGAAGCGGAGATCGAGCGTCTGGTGGCTTGGCTCAAGCAGACCGGCGTGCAGAGCGTGGCGGTTGCTCTGCTTCACGCCTATGCCAATCCGGTGCATGAAAAGATGCTTGGCGAGCGGCTCAAGGATGTCGTCGCCCACGTCTCGCTGTCCCACGAGGTCAATCCCGAGGCGCGCGAATACGAGCGGACCTCGGCCACGGTGTTCAACGCGGCGGCGATGCCGATCGCGGTGGAATATCTGAGCGAGCTGGAGCAGCGGCTGCCGATCGGTCCCGGCCTGCAGGTGTTTCATTCCGCCGGGGCCATGATCCCGATTTCCGCCGTGAAGCGGCGGCCGCTGGTGATGGCGATGTCGGGGCCGGCGGCCGGCGTCTCGGCGTCGGTGAGCATCGCGCGCCAGCTCGGCACCTCGCGCATGCTGACCTTCGACATGGGCGGCACCACGACCGACGTTTGCCTGATCGTCGACGGCCAGGCCGAGATGACCGACGGCCGCATGCTCGGCGACAAGCCGCTGCGCCAGCCGATGCTGGCGGTTCATTCCATCGGCGCGGGCGGCGGATCGATCGTGCGCAACGGTCCGGGCGGCCTCACGGTCGGGCCAGAGAGCGCCGGCTCCGAGCCGGGGCCGGCCTGCTACGGTCGCGGCGGCCATGAGCCGACGATTACCGATGCCAATGCCGTGCTCGGCTATCTCAATCCCGAGACAAAACTTGGCGATCGTATCGGGATCGACATCGAGTCAGCCAAGCGCATCATTGATCCGATCGCGCATTCCCTGGGCCTCAGCCTGACCGAAACGGCGCTCGGCATCATCAAGGTCGCCAACGCGACCATGGCCCGCGCGCTCCGGCGCGTCACGGTCGAACGCGGCATCGACGGGCGCGACTGCACGCTGCTCGCCTTCGGTGGCGGCGGCCCGATGCATGCCGCGGGCCTTGCCGATCTCTACGGGATTGCGCAGGTGGTTGTCCCGAGCGCGTCGAGTGCGTTCTCCGCGCTGGGCTGCCTGACTGCCGATTTCAGCTTCCTCCAGCAGCAGACGCTGCGCGCCGCCCTCGACGGTATCGACCTCGCGCGCGTGTCAGAGCGCATCGATACGCTGATTGTCGATGCCTCGGCGCCGCTGATCGCCAATGGCGTTGCGAAGGCGGAGATCCAGGTCGAGCTGGTGGCCTTGATGCGCTACGCCGCGCAGAACGACGCCATTCCGGTATCCTTCACGCTGCCGCTCGACGTCGCCACGCTGAAGACGGATTTTCTGACGCGGCATCAGGAGCTGTTCGGCTATGCGACCGGCGAGCCCTGCGTCATCGAATCCGTACGAGTGCAGGCCCGCCGCCCGTCGACGACCGTCGTCAGCCGGCCGGCGACGGCAGCAAGGGCGGTGTCGTCGGGTCAGCGGACCTGCTCGTTCGACGGCTTCCACGACATCGCGACAGCCATCATCGACCGCGCCTCGCTCGCGGAGACCGTCAGCGGCCCGGCCATCATCGAAGACGCATGGTCCACGGTGGTGGTGCCGCCGGGCTGGCAGGCAAAACCTGATGTCGCCGGCAATCTGTTCCTGACGCGGAGGGCGGCATGAAGCTCGATCCGTTCGTCGTCGAGGTCATCAGGCACGGACTGTCCGCCGCAGCCGAGGAGATGAGCCTGGTGATGACGCGCTCGGCGCGCTCGCCGCTCTTGCGCGAAGCGGGCGACCTGTCGTCCGCGATCACCGACGGCCACGGCGGCCTGGTCGGGCAGGGCCGCGACATCCCGATCCATCTCGGCGCGATGGCCTATACGATCCCCGAGCTGCTGAAGGTGATGCCGCGCGACAGCCTGAACGACGGCGACGTCGTGATCTACAATGTCGGCGCGCTCGGCGGCAACCACCTCAACGACGTCAAGGTCGTGCGGCCCGTCTTCGTCGAGGGCGAGATCGTGGCCTTTGCCGTCAGCCTCGCGCACTGGCCCGACATCGGCGGCACCTGGCCCGGCAGCTATTTCGCCAAGGCGATCGATACCTTCCAGGAAGCGATGCGGATTCCGCCGGTGCTGATCGCAACCTCGGCCGGCGTCAACACGCCGATCGTGCAACTGCTCAAGGCCAACGTTCGCGATGCCGAGTCCTGCGAGGGCGATCTCCTCGCCCAGATCGCCGCGACGAAGGCCGGCGAGAAGCGCATCGTCGAGCTCTGCCGCGAGCACGGCAAGGCCGTCTTCATGGCGACGCAGTCGCGCCTGCACGATCTCTCGGAAATCGAGATGAGGGAAGCGCTCCGCGCGCTGCCGGACGGCGTTTATGAAGGCGAAGATTATCTCGACGACGGCAGTGCGAACAACGCGCCGGCGCGCATCCACGTCAAGATCACCATCCGCGGCGACGAGGCGACCTTCGACCTCTCCGGGAGCTGCGACCGCGTCTCGAACTTCTGCAACACGACGCCGTTCATGGCGCGTTCGGCCGTTGCCTACGCCGCGCGGATCATGAGCGGGCGCGACATGAACCAGAACGCAGGCGCGCTGCGGCCTCTGACCATCATCACGCGCCCGGGCTCGATCCTGGAGCCGGGCTGGACCGCGTCGGTGGCCGCCGGCAACCACGAGACGTCCATGCGTATCGTCGATGCGATCTTCCGCGCGATGCAAGACACCATTCCCGAGCGGCTGTCGGCGGGCGGCGCGACCACCGCGGGCGTTCTGTTCTTCGCTGAGCCGCGGCCGAACGGTTCATGGAAGATGCTCTACGAGGTTCATGGCGGCGGCGAAGGCGCGCGGCACGATCGGGCCGGCACGTCCGCGACACGCGTGCATCTGTCCAACACCTCGAACACGCCGGTCGAGGTGATCGAGGCGAACTATGCGATCCGGCTCGAGCAGCAGGCGATCCGGCGGCAGTCCGGCGGTGCGGGCGCGCATCGCGGCGGTGACGGCTCGGTCCGCACCTATCGCATCCTGGCGCCCTCGATGCACCTGACCACCTGCATCGAACGCATGGTGATGGCGCCCTGGGGCATGCGGGGCGGCGAGCCCGGCAAGGCCTGCCGCATCTCGCTGGTCAGGCAGGGCGCCAACGTCGCGATCGACGGCAAGTCGAACCTGGTGTTGCAGCAAGGCGATCTCGTCACGATCGAGATGTGCGGCGGTGGCGGCTACGGCGCCGCGGCTGCCAGTTGAGGGGACCCGCGATGAGCAGATTGTTGCGAACCGGACTGAATGCAGGCGAGGCCGCGCCGATGGCCGTGGCCGGCGGCGAGGGCGTCTATTTTCACCTGTCGGACGGCCGCAGGCTGATCGATGGCAGCAACACCGGCGGCGGCCTCGGGCACCGCCATCCCGCGATGGTGGAGGCGATCCGCCGTGCCGCCGATACGCCCGTCGTCAACGAAGGCTGGACCTGGGTCGGCCGCGAGCAGGCCGCCGACGACCTGATGGCGACGGCCTTCAAGGGCGAAGAGGATTGGGTCGGTGCGGTGCGCTTCTGCATCAGCGGCAGCGAGGCCAACGACATGGCGCTGTCGCTCTGCCAGGCGCTGACGCAGCGTTCCGCGTTGGCGACGCGCGAGCGCGCCTATCACGGTATCACCGGCCTGTCGCGCAGCATGACGGTGCAGCCGCAATGGCACGGCGGCCTTGCGGTGCATGCTGGCGGCTCGAAGCTGCCGGCGCCGATGGCGCCGGTGCGGATCCTGCCGGCGCCGGATGGCGCGATCTATGGCGCGCCGGCCAACAATACGCCGCCGAGCGAATATCTCGCGGATGCCACGCGCCTGCTCTCGGACACGGCGGCGACGATCATCGACTACACGCAAGGCGGCATCTATTACGACGGCGCCTATCAGGACGAGGTCGCGCGCTACGCGCGGCAGGCGGGCTCGTACTGGATCGCCGACGAGGTCGTCACCGGCGCAGGCCGTGCTGGCCGCTGGTTCGCCTTCCAGGGCGCGCAGAGCCGGCCTGATATCGTCACACTTGGCAAGTCGCTCGGAGGCGGCGCGGCGGCGGTGGCAGCGGTCGTGGTGTCCAAGGACATCGTCGAGCGGCTCAAGGGCACGAGCTGGCAGAACTACGGCACGCTGCGCGGTCATCCCATCAGCATGGCCGCCGTCAGCGCCTATCTGAAGGTCGTCACTGACGAGAAGATTCTGGAGCACGTGCAGAATCTGGAGAAGCTGTTCACCCGCCGCCTGCTGGCGATCGCGCAAAAGCATCCGAGCGTACAGCGTGTCGCGGGGCAGGGGCTGCACTGGACGGTGGAGCTCTACGGTCCGGACTGGCGCACCTGGCATGCCGACACCACGGAGGTGCCGATCGCCTCGCGCGTCGCGGAGCGCGCGCTGGAGGCCGGCGCGGTGATCGGCACCAGCGGCGAGCAGACTTCGCTGTTCCTGGCGCCGCCGCTGGTGATCTCCGAGCGCGAGGCTACGCTCCTTCTCGACGCACTCGACCACGGCCTCGATATTGCCGACAAGGAGCACGGGTGACCGCGGGCAACGCAGCATCTCGTCGCTCGCCGGCCTGGCCGGCGGATGAGCCCTGGCACCTGGCGATGCCGGAGGGGACGCTGTACGACGCGCTGGCGCGGGCCGCGAATGATCGGCCGTCGCATCCGGCGACGGTGTTTTACGGCGCGAGCCTGAGTTACGCCGAGCTGCGCGACCGTGTCGACGCCATGGCCGGTTTCCTGCAAGGCGTTTGCGGCATCAAGCGCGGCGACCGCGTCATGATCGCGCTGCAGAACTCGCCGCAATATGTCATCGCCTACTACGCGGTGATGCGGGCGGATGCCGTGATTGTCCCGATCAATCCCATGAACAAGACCGCCGAGATCGCGTATCTCGCCGCCGACAGCGGCGCCAGGGTTGCGATCATCGGCAGTGAGCTGAGCGATGTGTTTGCGCCGCTGGTCGGCGATGCCATCGCGCATGCGGTCGTCGCGCAGTATCGCGACGAGGTGCCTAGCGCGACGCCTTACGCGCTGCCATCCTGCGTGACCGAAGCGCCGTCGGAGGTGCCGTCGTCGCCGGGCTGGCATTCCTGGTCGTCCGCGATCGCGCAAGGTTTTCGGCCAGGTGCGATGGAGGCCGGGCCGGACGATCTCATGATCCTGCCCTATACGTCGGGCACGACAGGCAAGCCCAAGGCGTGCATGCACACGCATCGCAGCGCGCTGTTCACCGCCGTATTGCAGGCGCGCTGGTACGGGCTCGATGGCAGCGACGTGATGACCGGCTTCATGCCGCTGTTCCATGTCGCGGGCATGCAGGGCTCGATGAATGCCGCCATCGTCACCGGCGCCACGCTGCTGCTGATGGCGCGCTGGGACAAGGACCTGCTGCCCGATCTGTTCGATACCTATGGCGTGACGTTCTGGAACGCGGCGCCGACCATGATCGTAGACGTGCTCGCAAGCGCCAGCTTCCGCGACCAATGCTTTGCCAAGCTCAAGGTGCTGACCGGCGGCGGTGCGGCGATGCCGACCGCAATTGCCGAACGGCTGAAGAGACGGTTCGGCCTCGATTTCGTCGAGGGCTACGGCATGACCGAGACGATGTCGCCGACCCATCTCAATCCGATGGCGGCGCCGAAGCGGCAGTGCCTCGGCATTGCCGTGCAGGAGACGGATGCAAGGGTCGTCGATCCCGAGAGCCTGATCGAGCTTGGCGACAATGTCGTCGGCGAGATCGTCGTACATGGGCCGCAGGTGCTGCAGGGCTACTGGAACAAGCCGCAGGCGGATGCCGAAGCCTTTATCGAGTTCGACGGCAAGCGGTTCCTGCGCACGGGCGACCTCGGCTATCGCGATGCCGAAGGCTATTTCTTTGCCGTCGATCGCCTGAAGCGGATGATCAATGTCAGCGGCTTCAAGGTGTGGCCGGCCGAGTTGAGGCGGCGATGTACCAGAACCGCGCCATCCGGGAGTGCTGCATCGTCTCGGCACCGGACGATTACCGTGGCGAGACCGTCAAGGCGCTGGTGGTGCTCGATGAAGCCGCGCGCGCGACCACGTCGGCGGACGACATCGTCGGCTGGGCGCGCGGCGCGATGGCCAGCTACAAGGCGCCGCGCGCCGTGGTCTTCGTCGAATCCTTGCCGCGCACCGCGAGCAACAAGATCAACTGGCGGCTTTTGCAGGACGCCGAATGGGGGCGGACGGCATGAAAACTGCTAGGCTGGAAAAACGGCGCAGGGCTGCGATATGCTGCATGCGCCGACGCGCCCCTGAAGCTACGATCCCCAGTCTCATCAAGAAACTCAAGAAATCAGGAATTCGCTGATGCGCATCGTCAATGTCGCCGCCGCCCAGATGGGCCCGATCCAAAAAGCCGACAGCCGCGAGGCCGTGGTCAAGCGCATGATCGCGCTGATGGACGAGGCCAAGAGCAAGGGCGCCGACCTGATCGTCTATCCCGAGCTGGCGCTGACGACGTTCTTCCCGCGCTGGTACGTCGAGGACCGCGCCGAGTTCGACATCTGGTTCGAGCGCGAGATGCCGAACGCGGCAACCGGGCCGCTGTTCGAGCGTGCGGCGCAGCACGGGATGGCGATGAACTTCGGCTATGCGGAGCTGACGCCGGACGGCCATCATTTCAACACCGCTATCCTGACCGACAAGTCCGGCAAGATCGTCGGCAAATACCGCAAGGTCCATCTGCCGGGCCATGTGGACTACGACACCAAGCGCTCGCACCAGCACCTGGAGAAGCGTTATTTCGAGCCGGGCGATCTCGGCTTCAACGTCTGGCGTGAGCTCGGCGGCATCATCGGCATGGCGATCTGCAACGATCGCCGCTGGCCCGAGACCTATCGCGTCATGGGCCTGCAGGGCGTCGAGATGGTGCTGATCGGTTACAACACCCCGTCGGTGAATGCGGAGAAGAGCGAGGAGGGCGTCGAGAAGCGCCTGTTCCATAATCGCCTCTCCGTGCAGGCCGGCGCCTATCAGAACGCGACCTGGGTGGTCGCGGTCGCCAAGGCCGGCAATGAGGACGGCCATCCGCTGTTCGGCGGCAGCCTGATCGTTGATCCCAATGGCGAGATCGTCGCGGAAGCCAAGACTGATGACGACGAGGTTCTGGTTCACGCCTGCGACCTCGATGTCACCACCTTCGGCAAGACCACGATCTTCGATTTCGCCCGGCATCGCCGCATCGAGCATTACGGCCTGATCACCAGCCAGACCGGCGCGGTGCCGCCGCCGGAAAAGTGACGCCGATGGCGGACAAAGGCATATCACTGCGTGAACTCGATCCGCGCGATCGCTACAAGCTGCTCTGCGGCGTGGTGGTGCCGCGACCGATTGCGCTGGTGACGACGCTGGACGAGAACGGCGCGGTGAATGCCGCGCCGTTCAGCTTCTTCAACGTGTTCTCGGAAAGCCCCGCGCTGATCGTGCTCGGGCTCCAGCACAAGCCGGATCACTCGCCGAAGGACACCACCCGCAACATCCATCGCGACGGCGAGTTCGTGGTGCACATGGTGGACGAGGCGCTGTCGGTGGCGATGAACGACTGCGCGGTCGATTTCCCCTCCGGCGACAGCGAGGTCGCCGCGACGGGTCTGGCGACGCTTCCCTCTGTCGACGTGAAGGTGCCGCGCCTCGCCGCCGCGCCCTTCGCACTGGAATGCCGGCGCCATGTCGTGCTGAATTTCTCGCCGGATCGCGAACTCCTGGTCGGCGAGGTGCTCAGGATTCATGCCCGCGAGGGCCTGGTCGACGAGGCCAACATGTATGTCGATCTCGATGCCTACCGGCCGATCGGCCGCATGTTCGGCAATCTCTACACCACGCAGCGGGATACGTTCGCTTTGACGCGCGAGAGCCATGCACAATGGCTCGCGCGGCAGGAAACGAAAGAGCTGAAGGACGCCTAGTGAGCCGAGAACTGCACCGTACCCAGCGCCATGGTGACGGCCGCCTGCGTCGGGTCGATCACGGGAATGCCCAGCGCGTCTTCCAGCGGACGGCGGTGGCGCGCCATGCCGGCGCAGCCCATGACGATGGCGCGGGCACCGTCCTCGTCGCGCAGCGCGCGGCCGATCTCGATCATTTTGGCGAGCGTGCCTTCGCCCGAAGCGGTTTCGGCGACGCTCATGTTCAGCGGCCGCTCGCCGGCGAGGCGATCGGTCAATCCCATCTGCCTGAGATAGCGCATGTGACGCGGGATCGAGCGCTGCGCGATCGCGATCACGCCGAAGGTCTCGGCGCGCGAAAGCGCCGTCAGCACGCCACACTCGGCAATGCCGAACACGGGCCGGTCGGTGCCTTCACGGCAGACCTGCAGACCGGGATCGCTGTAGCAGGCGATCACGAAGGCGGCCGAGCTGTTGTCGCTTTCCACCAGCTTTCGCAGCGGCATCGCGACGCTGTCGACGTCCGCCTGGCTTTCGATACCGAACGGCCCCTCGGCCAGCGTCTGGCAGACCACCTCCGGCCCGCCCTCGAAGCCGAGCGGCTTCAGCGCATCCTCCAGCCCTTGCGTGACCTTTTGGTTGGAGTTCGGGTTGATGACGAGAATGCGCGGCCGGGACATGATGGTCTTCCTGCGAAATTACGAGTACGTGCCTTGAGCCTATCACGGAGTGCCTCATGACTGAACCCGCTTACGACCTGATCATCCGCGGCGGCCGCGTCGCCACCACCACCGACGTCTTCGAGGCCGACGTCGCCATAACAGGCGAGACGATCGCGGCCATCGGTAAGGGCCTCCCGGCGGCAAAGCGCGAGATCGACGCGCGCGGCAAGCTGGTGCTGCCCGGCGGCGTCGACAGCCACGCCCATATCGAGCAGCTCTCCGCCGCCGGCATCATGAATGCCGACACCTTCGAGAGCGCGACCGTGTCGGCGGCCTTCGGCGGCACCACCACGGTGATCCCGTTCGCCGCCCAGCATGTCGGCATGAAGCTGCCGCAGGTGGTGGAAGACTACCACGCTCTGGCCAAGAAGGGCGCGGTGATCGACTACGCCTTTCACATGATCATCGCGGACGCGACCAAGGAGACGGTCGAGGAGCACATTCCGGCGCTGGTGAAGCAGGGCCATGCGTCGATCAAGATCTTCATGACCTACGACCGCCTCAAGGTCGACGACGAGCCGTTGCTCGACATCCTGCTCGCCGCGCGCCAGTCCGGCGCGATGCTGTGCGCCCATGCCGAAAACCACGGCATCATTGCCTGGATGGTGAAGCGCCTGCTTGCGCGCGGCTACACCATGCCGAAATACCATGCCGTCAGTCACGCCCGCGTGTCGGAGGCGGAAGCCTTTACCCGGCTGATCGGCATGGCGGCGCTGATCGATCAGCCCATCATGATCTTCCATGTCTCGACCGCAGAAGGCGCCAAGGTGATCCGCGACTCGCGCGGGCAGGGGCTGAAGGTGCTTGCGGAGACCTGTCCGCAATATCTGTTCCTCACCGCCAACGATCTCGACAAGCCCGGCGCCGAAGGCGCCAAATGGATGTGCAGCCCGCCGCCGCGCACGCATGCCGACCAGGAGGCGCTGTGGCAGGCGCTCTCGCTCGGCGATCTCCAGACTATTTCCTCCGATCATGCGCCCTATCGCTATGACGAGACCGGCAAGCTGCGCGCCGGCCCCAATCCCAACTTCAAGCAGGTCGCCAATGGCCTGCCGGGCCTGGAGTTGCGGCTGCCGCTGCTGTTCGACGCGATGGTGTCGAAGGGGCGGCTCGGCCTGGAAAAATTCGTCGAGCTGACCGCGACCGCGCCGGCAAAGATCTACAATCTGCATCCGCGCAAGGGTTCGATCGCCGTCGGGGCGGACGCGGACATTGCGATCTGGGATCCCAACCGCGAGGTCACCATCGCCGATGAGATGATGCACGATCTCGCCGGCTACACGCCCTTTGCAGGCCGCACGTTGAAGGGCTGGCCGGTGTCGGTGCTCTCGCGCGGCCGCGTGATCGTCGACGGCAACAAGTGCCTTGCGTCCGCCGGCAGCGGAAAATTCCTCGCGCGCAGTGGCGGCGAGGCGGCAAAGCCGACCGGCCGGCTCGTCGCCGACATGGATCCGGAGCGGAATTTCGGAGCAAAACTGCTGTGATGGTGGATCGCGCGCGATGAAGATCGTCATCTTCGGCGGCACCGGCTTTGTCGGCCTCAATCTTGCCGAAGTGCTGCTCGTGCGCGGGCACGAGGTGACGCTGCATGATCGTAAGCAGCTTCCGGCCGGAGCGGAGCGATCCTTTGCTGACTACCGGGATCGGCTCACGATTGTTCAGGGCGAGATCACGGACATCGAGAGGATCGATGCCCTCGTGAAACAAGGCTTTGATGCGCTTGTCCTCGGCGCCGCCATAACTGCCGGGGATCAGCTCGAGCGGTCCACGACCTCCAGCATCCTAGAGGTCAATGTGATGGCTCAGATACCGATCCTGAGCGCTGCGATCCGCCGTGGCGTTCGCCGCGTGATCAATCTGTCCTCGGCATCCGCCTATGGGACCGCGGGGCAGCGCTATCAGATATTGGACGAGGAGACGCCGTGCGATCCCGTCTCCTTCTATGCCATCAGCAAATTCACGTCGGAGCGATCCGTGGCGCGGCTTGCCGAGCTGTGGGGAGGGGATTTTTTGAGTGTGCGTTTGAGCGCGGTGTTCGGTCCTTGGGAGCGGATCGGGAAGGTGCGCGATACGCCCAGCCTCCAGTTCCAAATTCTGGCGGAGTTCGCGCGCGGCGAACCGGCGCTCCTCCCTGCACCAGGGATCAAGGACTGGACCTACGCGCCCGATGCCGCTGAGGCCGTCGCTGTGCTGATCGAAGCCGAGCGGCCGCGCCACCGGCTCTACAACATCTCCAGCGGCACGGCTTCGTCGGCACTGCAATGGGGCGAGGCCTTTGCGGCGCTGCATCCCGGGCTGGAGTGCCGGCTCGCGTCTCCCGGAGAGAAGACTTTCATCAAGCTCCACGGTGGGGATCGCGCGCCGCTGTCGGTGACGCGAATGGCCGACGAATTCGGTTGGCGCGCGCGGTTCGGCTGCGCCGAGTCCGCTGCCGCGATGAGCGCCTGGCTGAGGCAGCACAAGGAGTGGATCTGAGATGCGGCTGAATGGGTGCACCGCCATCATCACCGGAGCGGGCTCGGGCATCGGCCGCGCCAGTGCAAGACTGTTCGCGGAGGAGGGCGCGCGCCTTGCTCTGGTCGATCGTGATGCCGCTGGCCTTGCGGAAACTCTGAGCCTGGTCGGCGAAGCAACCGTGCATGTCGGCGACGTCGGCGATGCCGGTTTCGCTGAGACTGTCGTCGGCGATGTCATCGCGCGGCACGGCCGGCTCGATATCCTGATGACCGCGGCCGGCTTCTCCTGCGGCGGCACGGTGCTGACCACGAGCGTGGAGGACTGGGATGCGGTGTTCCGCGCCAATGTCGGCGGCACCTGGCTATGGGCCCGGGCCGCCGTGCCTCACATGCAGCGGCAGAACAACGGCTCGATCATCACGCTGGCATCGCAGCTCGCGATCGCCGGCGGCAAGGGCAACAGCGCCTATATCGCTGCCAAGGGCGCGATCATCAGCCTGACGCGGACGATGGCGGTGGATTTCGCCACCGACGGCATCCGCGTGAATGCGATTGCGCCGGGCGCGATCGACACGCCGATGCTTCGCCGCAGCTTTGCCCGTCACGCCAATCCGGACGAGGTGCGCGAAGCCTCCCGCAACCGTCACGCCATGAAGCGGTTCGGCGCGGCGGAAGAGATCGCGCAGACCGCGCTGCATCTCGCCAGCGATGCGTCGTCCTTCACGACCGGCACCGTCATGGTGGTCGACGGAGGCTGGCTCGCGGCATGAGTGAGGCGCTGACAGACCTCGAAGCGGACGTCCGCGCCGATCTTGCGATGATCACGCATCCCGGCGCCGCATGGCTCGAGCCGAAGACGGGGCCGGACGGCAAGCCCGCGCTGGATGTCCTTGTCATCGGTGCCGGCCAGTCCGGCATTGCCATCGGCTTCGGCCTGATGCGCTCCCGCGTCAGCAACATCCTGCTGCTCGACAAGGCCGAGGAGGGGAAGGAGGGCCCGTGGCTCACCTATGCCCGCATGCCGACGCTGCGCAGCCCGAAGGACTACACCGGCCCGGACCTCGATATCCCCAGCCTGACCTACCAGTCCTGGCACGAAGCCCGCTTCGGCAAGGACAGCTGGCAACAGCTCGGCCTGATCGAGCGGGGCCATTGGGCGGAGTACCTGCTGTGGCTGCGACGCACGATCGGCTTGCCGGTGCACAATGCTTGCGAGCTCCTGGAGATCGCGCCGGCGTCTGACGGCCTGCTCGCCGCGCGCGTGAAACGGGCAGGAGAGATCGAGACCCTCTACGCCCGCAAGATCGTGCTGGCGACGGGGCAGGAGGGCATGGGCGACTGGATGATCCCGGAGCAGCTGGCGCATCTGCCGGCGCGTTCGGTCGCGACCGTCGCCGACGACATCGATTTCGAAGGCCTGCGCGGCAAGCGCGTCGCTGTGATCGGTGCCGGCGCTTCCGCCTTCGACAATGCGGCGACCGCGCTGGAGGCGGGCGCCGCCGAAGTGCACCTGTTGTGCCGCCGTGCCCAGATCCAGGTGATCCAGCCCTATCGCTGGCTGACGTTTCGCGGCTTCCTGCGTCATCTCAGCGACCTCGACGATGCCTGGCGCTGGCGCTTCATGCGAAAGATCCTCGAGATGCGGGAGGGATTTCCGCAACCGACCTACGATCGCTGCGCGCGCCACGCCAATTTCGCATTGCATGAGGGCGCGCCGGTCGAAGCCGCGCGCGAGACCGATAGCGGCGTTGAATTGCAGACGCCACGCGGCGCCATCCTCGCCGATTTCGTCATCTGCGGCACCGGCATCGACATGAATTTCGCTGGACGCGGCGAGCTCTCCAATTTCGCCGGCAACATCGCGACCTGGGCGGACCGTTACCAGCCGCCGGAAAACGAATGCAACGAACGGCTCGGCCGCTTTCCCTATCTCGCCGACGACTACGCCTTCACCGAGCGCGTGCCGGGCAAGACACCGTGGATCACCGACATCCATCTCTTCGCCATCGCCTCCACCATGAGCTTCGGTCCATCGGGATCGTCGATCAATGCGATGACGACCGCCGTTCCAAAGCTGGTCCACGGCCTGACGCGCGGCCTGTTCCGCGCCGATATCGCGCGTCACTGGGCTTCGCTCAGCGCCTATGACGTGCCGCAGGCGGTGGTCGCGCGGTCGGCGCGAAAGACGGAGGAATCGCTGTGATCATCCATGCGCCACCGCGACGATGCGTCCCCAAAAACGCCCCATGAGACTGGCGCGCAACTTGCTTCTTTCTTAACCTGCCTTGCTGGCGCTCTTGTTCGAAATTCAGGGAAAAACCAATGCGTTTTGTGTCTTTCAGGCCGGCGACCTCAATCCTCGCTACCGCTGCGCTGTTGCTCATCACCACCGCGCCGTCGCAAGCGCAGACCAGGGCGGAGACATTGCGCTATGTGACGGGCGCATCCGTCAACACGCTCGATCCCAACATCCCAGGCTCGACCCGCGAGTCCTTTGCGCTGAGCATGAGCACCTATGACCGGCTGGTGGCGTTCGGCCGCAAGCAGCTCAACGGCAAATGGGTGTTCGATCTCGACACGATCACGGGCGAGCTTGCCGAATCCTACGAGGTCAGCCCGGACGGCTTGAAGCTCACCTTCCGCCTGCGCAAGGACGCCAAATTCCAGGACGGCTCGCCCGTCACGGCCGAGGACGTCAAATGGTCGCTCGATCGCTGCGTCACCGCGCCGATCCTCGGCAAGGCGCAGTTGCTCACGGGCTCGTTGACGTCCGCCGATCAGTTCAAGGTGATCGATCCCCTCACGATCGAAGTGACGCTGCCCAAGCCCGACAAGCTCGCGCTCCCCAATCTCGCCACCGTCTATCCGATGATCATCAACTCGAAAGTGGCAAAAGAGCACGCGACCGCGGACGATCCCTGGGCCACGGCCTGGCTGAAGGAGCACACTGCCGGCAGCGGCGCCTATGTGGTGGAGACCTTCAAGCCCGGCGAGCAGGTCATCCTCAAGCGCGACGAGGCGTGGAATCGCGGCTCGGCAAACAAGCCGGCTTTCTTCAAGCGCGTGATCGTGCAATCGGTGCCGGAGCCCGCGACCCGCGCCAACCTCGTCGAGCGCGGCGATGCCGATCTCGTGCTCGACCTCCAGGCCAGCGACGTGCAGTCGCTGGAGGGCAAGGGCAAGCTCAAGGTGATCTCGACGCCGCAGTACAATGCGATCACCTTCGTCTCCATGAATAACCAGATCCCGCCCTTCGACAACGTCAATGTCCGCCGCGCCATCGCTTACGCGCTGCCCTATGACGACATGTTCAAGGCCGCTCTGTTCGGCCGCGGCTCGCCGCTGTTCGGCGCGAACTGGGCGGACGGCAAGCCGGCGAACGGCATCTACCCGTTCCAGCAGCCGGTGAAGCTCGACCTCGACAAGGCCAGGGAATATCTGAAGGCCGCGGGTCTCCCCGAGGGCTTCTCGACCACCTTCAGCTTCAATGTCGGCCAGGCCTCGACCGCGGAGCCGATGGCGGCTCTCGTGAAGGAATCGCTCGGCAAGATCGGGATCAAGGTCGACATCCAGAAGCTGCCGGACGCGCAGATGTCGACGCAGATCAACGAGAAGAAGCTGCCCTTCTACACCGAAGGCATCGTCGCCTGGCTGCCGTCGACCGATTACTTCTACCGCAACTTCTACACCGGCAATCAGCGCTGGAACTACAGCTCGATCAACAACCCGGACCTTGCCGCGATCGCGCAGGAAGCCCGGTTCGAGCCGGATAAGTCCAAGTATGAGGAAGCCGGCCGCAAGCTCAACGCGATGCATTATGACCTGATGCCGCAGATCATGTTGTGGCAGCCGAACCAGGACGCCGTCATGGCGCCGTCGGTCGAAGGCTACACCTACGAGTTCCATCGCCAGGTCGACTATCGCGACGTCAGCCGCAAGTGATATCGGGAAGCGAGGGAGGCTCTGAAAGGTGACGACCGGTCTTGGCGCAACGATGGTGCGGGCGGGCAGGCGGCTGCTGTCGTCGCTGCCGGCGCTGTTCGGTGTCCTGGTCTTCACCTTTCTCCTAATGCGCGTTCTGCCAGGGGATCCCGCGGTGTTCTTCGCCTCGGGGCCGAATGCGGGCAAGGAGGAGATCGAGCTGATCCGCAAGCAGATGGGGCTCGACAAATCGGTGCCGGAGCAGCTCGTGTTCTATCTCTCCGACATCGGCCACGGCAATCTCGGCCGTTCCATGATGACGGGACAGCCGGTGCTGAAGGATTTGCGCGAGCGGCTGCCGGCATCGCTGGAGCTCACGTTCACCGCGCTGCTGATCGCGCTGATCGCGGCGGTGCCGCTCGGCGTCATCGCGGCGCTGCGGCCGGGGTCGGTCGTCGATCACGGCGTGCGGCTGTTCTGCGCGCTCGGCGTCTGCGTACCGACCTTCGTCTCCGGCCTGCTCTTGATCTATGTCTTCTACTATCTGCTTGGACTCGCGCCTGATCCCACAGGGCGGATCGACGTCTTCACCTCGCTGCCGCCGCAGCGCACCGGCTTTCTCTCCATCGACTTCCTGCTGGCCGGCGATTTCGAGGGTTGGTGGGCGGCGTGCAAGCAGCTGATCCTGCCGGCGGTAAGCATGGCGCTGTTCGTGATCGCGCCGCTGGCGCGGATCACGCGCGCCTCGATGCTGGTGTCGCTCGGCAGCGATTTCGTGCGCACCGCGCGCTCGGTCGGATTGTCCTGGCGCAAGGTGGTCGTCACTTACGCATTGAGGAATGCGATCCTGCCGGTCATCACCATCGCCGGCATCGTGTTCTCGACCATGCTGGGCGCCAACGTGCTGGTGGAGAAGGTGTTCTCCTGGCCGGGCGTTGCCTCCTATGCGCTCGATGCGCTGCTGTCGTCCGACTACGCGCCGGTGCAGGGCTTCGTGCTGCTGATGGCGAGCCTGTTCGTGCTGGTCAATCTCGTGGTCGATATCTGCTACGGCATCGCCGATCCCAGGGTGTCGATCGAATGACCAGCGCAACCCTTCGCCACTCCGTCTGGATCCTGCGCGGCAATCCGCTCACGGCGGTGGCCGCGGCCGGGGTGACGCTGTTCGTCCTGCTCGCGATCTTCGGGCCCTGGATCGTGCCTTATGATCCCGTGGTCTCCAATGTCTCGGAGGCATTGCAGCCGCCGAGCGCGGCCCATCTCGCCGGCACCGACCAGCTCGGGCGCGACGTGTTCAGCCGTCTCATCATTGCTGCGCGGCTGGATCTCGCGATTGCGGTGTCTGCGGTCGGCATCTCCTTCGTGATCGGCGCCGTCGTCGGCTCGTTCTGCGGCTATGCCGGCGGCCGGCTCGACCGTGCGGTTGGCCGCTTCGTCGACGTGATGATGGCCTTTCCACTGTTCGTGCTGGCGATGGCGATGGTCGCGGCGCTGGGCAACCGGATCGAGAACATCGTGATCGCGACTGCGATCATCAATCTGCCCTTCTACATCCGCTTCGCGCGCGCCGAAGTGAACGTCCGGCGCAATGTCGGCTGGGTCGAGGCCGCGCGCGCCTGCGGCGAGAGCCATTTCTCGGTGGTGCTGCGCTTCCTGCTGCCGAACATCCTGCCGGCGATGGCGGTGCAGATCTCGCTCAATCTCGGCTGGGCCATTCTCAATGCCGCGGGTCTGTCCTTCATCGGCCTCGGCGTCAAGCCGCCGACGCCGGAATGGGGCATCATGGTCGCGGAAGGCGCGCGCTTCATCTCCACGGGACGGTGGTGGCTGGTGGCCTTTCCGGGCCTTGCGCTGATGATAGCCGTGCTGTGCTTCAATCTGCTCGGGGACGGGATGCGGGATATTCTCGATCCCCGCATGCGCACATGAGCGAAGAGTTGCTCAGGATCGAGGACCTCCACGTCTCGTTCTCGACTCGGCGGGGCATGGTCGAAGCCGTGCGCGGCGTCACGCTCAACGTCGAGGCTGGCGAGATGCTCGGCCTCGTCGGCGAGAGCGGCTCGGGCAAGTCCGTGACCGGCTTTGCCACGACGCGGCTGCTCGATACCGCCGGGCGCGTCACCGGCGGAAAAATCCTGTTTCGCGGGCAGGACGTGACGAAGCTCCGGGGCGATGACCTCCGTCATCTCCAGGGCGCCGCGATGTCGATGATCTTCCAGAACCCGCGGGCGGCGCTCAACCCGATCCGGGCGATCGGCTTGCAGATCGCGGATGCGATCCTCACGCATAAGAAAATATCGAAAGACGCCGCGCGCGCCGAGGCGCTGGACCTGCTGCGCGCGGTGCAGATCCGCGATCCCGAGGCGCGGATGAATGCCTATCCGCACGAGCTCTCCGGCGGAATGTGCCAGCGCGTGATGATCGCGATCGCGATCTCCTGCAATCCCGCGCTCCTGATTGCGGATGAGCCGACCACCGGCCTCGACGTCACCACGCAGAAGGTGGTGATGGATCTGCTCGCGGACATCGCCGCCGCGCGCGGCATGGCGACGATCCTGATCACGCACGACCTCGGGCTCGCGGCACGCTATTGCCGCCGCATCGCCGTGATGGAGCGCGGCCGCATCGTCGAAGAGGCGAGCCCCAGGACGCTCTTCAGCACACCGCAGCATGCCTATACGAGGCGCCTCGTTGCGGCATCGCCGACTGCGACGTCCCGGATCGAGGATCTCGTGACGGAGGAGGAGCGCGAGCGTTACGCGACTGTCGTCGGCAAGCCCCGGCCGGCGCCCGCGCACGGGACGCCGCCGCTGCTGGAAGTGCGCAAGCTCGCAAAACGTTTCGACCAGGGCTCTGCCGCGGTTGCCGACTTCTCGATGACGATGGCCGGCGGCGAGAGCGTCGGTCTCGTCGGCGAATCCGGTTCCGGCAAGAGCACGACGTCGCGCATGATCTGCCGGCTGATCGATCCGAGCGAAGGCGACATCGTGTTCGACGGGCAGTCGATCGGCCATGTCGCGTCGCGTGATTTCCATCGCTCGCGCTTTCGTAAAGACATCCAGATGGTCTTTCAGGACCCGAACGAGAGCCTCAACCCGCGCTACACGGCGTTCGACTGTATCGCCCATCCCCTGATGCGGCTCGACGGCATGCGCGTTGGCGATGCGTTGCGCAAGCGGGTGGAAGAATGCGCCGAACGGGTAGGGTTGCCGCTCGATCTGCTGCCGCGTTTCCCGCACCAGCTCTCCGGCGGCCAGAAGGCCCGCGTCGGCATTGCCCGCGCCATCGCCTGCCGGCCGCGGCTGCTCGTGCTGGACGAGCCGACCGCTGCGCTCGACGTCTCGGTACAAGCGGTTGTGCTGCAACTGCTCGATCGCCTTCGGCGCGAAAATGACATCGCGCTCCTGTTCGTCAGCCACGATCTCAACGTGGTGCGCATGCTATGCGACCGCACCATCGTGCTGCGCAATGGCGGCATCGTGGAGCAGGGCGAGAGCCGGGCGCTGTTCGATAATCCGAAGACCGACTACACCCGCAAGCTGGTCGAGGCGATCCCGCATATCGAGACCGGCGAGGTGCTCGCGGCTGCTCTCTAACTCCGTGCAAGTCAACGTGGGCCAGCCAAAAAGTCGATGAGATCCCGCTGGCGGAGGCCCATTTACTGGCATACCATTTGCTTGCAAATGGGCTCGGTTTCACTTGCCCTTGGCCAATGAACAGCTGGCATCGCGGCACTATCGGGAGGACTTCATGGATCGCAGGACGGTATTGAAGGGACTGGCTGGCGCGGGCGGACTGGCATTGACGGGTGGCCTTTCGGCCCCGGCGATCGGCCAGGGCGCGGCGGCCCGCACCCTGCGATTCGTGCCGCAGGCCAATCTCGCCAATTTCGACCCGATCTGGGGCACGCAGTATGTCGTGCGCAACGCAGCCGCGATGGTCTGGGACACGCTCTACGGCATCGACTCCTCGTTCCAGCCGCAGCGGCAGATGGTCGAGTCAGAGGAAGTGACGGACGACGGCACGACCTGGACGTTCAAGCTGCGCCCGGGCCTCAAATTCCACGACGGCGCGCCGGTGCTGAGCAAGGACGTCGTGGCGAGCCTCACCCGCTGGGCGGCGCGCGATCCGATGGGCCTGATGATCAAGGCGCTCCAGCAGGAGCTGACGGCCGTCGACGACCGGACCTTCAAATGGGTGCTGAAGCAGCCCTATCCGAAAATGCTCTACGCGCTGGGCAAGAACAATTCGCCATGCGCCTTTATCATGCCCGAGCGCATCGCGCAGACCGATCCGTTCAAGCAGATTTCCGAATATGTCGGCTCCGGTCCGCTGAAGTTCGCCAAGAGCGAGTGGGTCCCCGGCGCCAAAGCCGTGTTCGAGAAATTCACCGACTATGTGCCGCGTCAGGAGAAGCCGTCCTGGCTGGCCGGCGGCAAGCAGGTGATGGTCGATCGCGTCGAGTGGGTGATCATGCCGGATCCGGCAACCGCGGCGGCCGCGCTGCAGAACGGCGAGATCGACTGGTGGGAGAATCCGATCGCGGACCTCGTTCCGGTTCTGAAGAAGAACAAGAACATCAGCGTCGATATCGGCGATCCCCTCGGCAATGTCGGCTCGTTCCGCATGAACTTCCTCTATCCGCCCTTCAACGACGTCAAGGCGCGGCGCGCGGTGCTGATGGCGCTCAGCCAGGAAGACTACATGCGCGCGATCGTCGGCGACGACAATTCGCTGTGGAAGCCGCTGCCCGGCTACTTCACGCCGGATACGCCGCTCTACACCGAAGTGGGTGGCGAGATTCTGAAGGGCAAGCGCGATCTGGACGCCGCCAAGAAGCTGCTCGCCGAGAGCGGCTATTCCGGCCAGCCGGTGACGTGTCTCGTCGCGCAGGACCAGCCGATCACCAAGGCGATGGGCGACGTGACCGCCGACCTCCTCAAGAAGCTCGGCATGAATGTCGACTTCGTCGCGACCGATTGGGGCACGGTCGGCTCACGCCGCGCGCAGAAGACACCGCCCGGACAGGGCGGCTGGAACATGTTCCACACCTGGCACGCGGGCGCGGATTGCGTCAATCCGGCTCCCTACACCGCGATCCGCGCCAACGGCGACAAGGCCTGGTTCGGCTGGCCGACCAGCGCAGGCACCGAAAAGGAGGTCGCGTCGTGGTTCGAGGCCAAGAACCTCGACGAGGAGAAGGCCGCCATCGGCCGTCTCAACAAGGCGGCGATCGATGATGTCGTCTACGCTCCGACCGGCTTCTTCCTGAGCTACACCGCGTGGCGCAAGAACGTCTCCGGCGTGACCAAGGGACCGTTGCCCTTGTTCTGGGGCGTGTCGAAGTCTGCATGATCGTGCGTTGAGGCCAGATGCTCTCTTACATCCTCCGTCGCATCGTCGCGACCTTGCCGGTCATGGCAATCGTCGCGCTGTTCGTGTTCAGCCTGCTTTACATCGCGCCCGGAGATCCGGCCGTGGTGATCGCGGGCGATCAGGCAAGCCCGGAGGATGTGGAGCGCATCCGCCAGAGCCTGGGGCTGGACCGGCCCTTCCTGGTCCAGTTCGGAAGCTGGGTCTGGCGCATCCTGCATGGCGATCTCGGCACCTCGATCTTCACCAATCTGCCGGTCTCGGCGATGATCGGGCAGCGTCTCGGACCGACGCTGTCGCTGATGATCGTCACGCTGCTGCTCACGATCGTGGTGGCGGTGCCGCTCGGTGTGGTGGCGGCCTGGAAGGCCGGCAGCCTGATCGACCGCGTCATCATGGGCTTTGCCGTGTTCGGCTTCTCGCTGCCCGTCTTCGTGGTCGGCTACATGCTCGCCTACGTCTTCGCGCTCGAGCTCGAATGGCTGCCGGTGCAGGGCTATACGCCGCTCACGCAGGGCTTCTGGCCGTGGCTGGAAAACCTGATCCTGCCGGCGATCGCGCTCGGCTGCGTCTACATCGCGCTGGTCGCGCGCATCACCCGCGCCGCCATGCTCGAAGTCCTGCAGCAGGACTATATCCGCACCGCCAAGGCCAAGGGCCTGGGGCAGGGCGGCATCCTGTTCATTCATGCGCTGAAGAACGCTGCGGTGCCGATCGTCACCGTGATCGGGATCGGCATTGCGCTGCTGATCGGCGGTGCGGTCGTCACCGAAAGCGTATTCGCGATTCCCGGGCTCGGCCGGCTCACGATCGACGCGATCCTGCGCCGCGACTATCCGGTCATCCAGGGCATCGTGCTGCTGTTCAGCTTCGTCTACGTCCTCGTCAATCTGATGATCGACGTCACCTATACGCTCGTTGACCCGAGGATCCGCTATTGACCGACATCACCGTCAACCCGCAATCGCTTCCGGCCGGTCTCGTTCTTGCGCCGCAGCTGCCGGAGATCCTCCGACCGGTCAAGATCCGGCGCGGCTTCATCGGAATGCTGCGCGGCCATCCGACGGTCGCGATCGGCGGCGCGCTGCTGCTGACCCTCGTGCTGATCGCGATCTTCGCGCCCTATCTCGGCACCGTCGATCCGACCGCGCTTGCGCCCGCCAAGCGGACGCGGGCGCCGTCGGCCGATTTCTGGTTCGGCACCGACGTGCTCGGCCGCGACATCTATTCGCGCGTACTGTTTGGCGCGCGGGTCTCGCTCACGGTCGGCCTGTCGGTCGCGATCTTCGCATCCGCGGCGGGTCTTGCGATCGGCATGGTCTCGGGCTTCATCCGCTGGGCCGACGGCATCTTGATGCGCTTCATGGATGGCCTGATGTCGATCCCGCCGATCCTGCTCGCCATCGCGCTGATGGCTCTTACGCGCGGCAGCGTGGGGAACGTCATCCTGGCCATCACCATAGCGGAAATCCCGCGCGTCTCGCGCCTCGTGCGCAGCGTGGTGCTGTCGCTGCGCGAGCAGCCCTATGTCGACGCGGCGGTGGCCTGCGGCACGCGCACGCCGATGATCATTCTGCGCCACATCCTGCCCAACACGGTTGCGCCCATGCTGGTGCAGGCGACCTATATCTGCGCCAGCGCCATGATCACCGAGGCGATCCTGTCATTCATCGGCGCGGGCACGCCGCCCACCATTCCGTCCTGGGGTAACATCATGGCCGAAGGCCGCGCGCTGTGGCAGGTCAAGCCCTATATCGTATTCTTCCCGGCGGCGTTCCTGTCCGTCACCGTGCTCGCCGTGAACCTGCTCGGCGACGGCCTTCGCGATGCGCTCGATCCGCGCATGGCCAAGAGCCTGTGATAGTGCGGGGCTGATCACGATGGCGCTGCTCGAAGTCGAGAACCTCCAGACCCATTTCCGCACCCCCGGCGGCATCAACCGCGCGGTCGATGGGGTGTCCTTCCACGTCAACGAGGGCGAGACGCTCGCCATCGTCGGCGAGTCCGGCTGCGGCAAGTCGGTGACCTCGATGTCGCTGATGCGGCTGGTCCCGGAGCCGCCTGGCCGGATCGCCGGCAGCATCCGCTTTGCCGGCAAGGATCTCCTGAAGCTGTCGGACCGCGAGATGCGCGCCATCCGCGGCAACGACATCTCGATGATCTTCCAGGAGCCGATGACCAGCCTCAATCCGGTGCTGACCGTCGGCCGCCAGATCCGCGAGACCCTGATGATCCATCAGGGCCTCGACAAGCAGGCTGCCGAGGCGCACGCGATCGAGATGCTGACCCTCGTCGGCATTCCCGAGCCGAAGCGGCGCGTGCGCGAATATCCGCACCAGCTCTCCGGCGGCATGCGCCAGCGCGTGATGATCGCGGTGGCGCTGGCCTGCAATCCAAAACTGCTGATCGCGGACGAGCCGACCACGGCGCTCGACGTGACCATCCAGGCGCAGATCCTCAAGCTGATGCTCGACCTCAAGCACCGGGTGGGCGCCGCCATCATCCTGATCACCCACGATCTCGGCGTCGTCGCCGAGATCGCCGAGCGCGTCATGGTGATGTATGCCGGCCGCAAGGTCGAGGAGGCGCCGGTCGCCGAGCTGTTCCGCTCGCCGCGCCATCCCTATACGCAGGGCCTGCTCGGCGCGGTGCCGAAGCTCGGCTCCTCGCTCGCGGGCACTGCGACGCGGCTCGCCGAGATTCCCGGGCAGGTGCCGGATCTTCGCAAGCCGATCACCGGCTGCGTCTTTGCCGGGCGCTGCGCGCTCGCGACCGATCTCTGCCGCCAATATGCGCCGGGGCTGGAAGAGAAGGGCCCGCGCCACATCGCGGCCTGTCACTATGCTGCCAAGGGAGCGATCGCGGCATGAGTCCTCCGCTGCTCCAGGTCAACGACCTCAAGAAGCATTTTCCGATCAACAAGGGCCTCTTCGGACGGCAAACCGAATTCGTCTATGCGGTCGACGGCGTGTCGTTCGAGATAGCGCGCGGCGAGACCTTGTCGCTGGTCGGCGAGTCCGGCTGCGGCAAGTCGACGGTCGGCCGCGCCATCCTGCGCCTGTTCGATATCACCTCGGGCCAGGTCATCCTCGACGGCCAGCGCATCGACGACGCGCATCCGAGCACGATGCGCCAGATGCGCCGCCGCGTGCAGGTGGTGTTCCAGGATCCTTTCTCCAGCCTCAACCCGCGCATGCGTGTGCGCGACATCCTCGCCGAGCCGATCCGCAATTTCGGCCTCGCCAAGTCGAAGGAAGATCTCGAGGTTCGCGTCACGGAGCTGATGGACACCGTGCGCCTGCCGCGCGAGGCGCTGAACCGCCGGCCGCACGAGTTCTCAGGCGGCCAGCGCCAGCGTATCGGCATCGCGCGGGCGCTCGCGGCCGAGCCCGAGCTGATCGTGTGCGACGAGGCGGTCTCGGCGCTCGACGTCTCGGTCAAGGCGCAGGTCGTCAATCTGCTGCAGGACCTTCAGAAGAAATTCGGCCTGGCGCTGCTGTTCATCAGCCATGACCTCGCCATCGTCGAGCACATGACCCATCGCGTCGCGGTGATGTATCTCGGCAAGATCGTCGAGGTGGCGCCGCGCCGCGAGATCTTTGCCGCGCCGAGGCATCCCTACACCAAGGCGCTGCTCTCGGCGGTGCCGCTGCCCGAGCCCGGCGCCCAGCGCAATCCGATCATTCTCGGCGGCGACGTGCCGAGCCCGATCAATCCGCCGAAGGGCTGCCGCTTCCACACCCGCTGCCCTTTCGTGTTCGACCGCTGCCGCACCGAGGAGCCGACGCTCCGCGCTGTCGGAGACGAGCAATGGGTGGCGTGCCACCTCGATGCATTGCCGGTGAGTTGAGGCCCGGCGTCAGCCGATCGCGGCCAAGGCACGGCGGATGGCGGCGAAAATGTCGCCGATCTGTTCCTCGGTGATGATGAGGGGCGGCGAGATCAGCAGCGTGTCGCCACTGCCGCGGATCAGGATGCCGTCCTCATAGCAGCGATTGGCGCATTCGCTGCCGCGCGCGCCCGGCGCGCCCTCGCGCGGCTTCAGGTCGATCGCGGCGAGCAGCCCGATGTTGCGGATGTCGATGACGTGGGGCAGATCGCGCAAGCCGTGCGCATGAGTCTCCCACACCGGAGCGAGGCGGCGGGCCCGCTCGAACAGGCCGAGATCCTGATACACGTCGAGCGCGGCAAGACCCGCCGCGCAGGCCAGCGGATGGGCCGAATAGGTGTAGCCGTGGAACAGCTCGATCGCGTTGTCCGGCCCCTGCATCAGCGCGTCGTAAACCTTGCCGCTGACGATGACGCCGCCCATCGGCACGGCGGCATTGGTCATGCCCTTGGCGCAGGTGATGAGATCGGGTGTCACGCCGAAGGCGTTGGCGCCGAACGCCGCGCCGAGCCGCCCGAACCCGGTGATGACCTCGTCGAAGATCAGCAGAATGCCGTGCTGGTCGCAGATCTGGCGCAGCCGCTCGAGATAGCCGACCGGCGGCGGCAGCACGCCGCCGGAGCCGGTGACGGGCTCGACGATGACGGCGGCGATGGTCGAGGGATCGTGCACCTGCAGCAGTTTTGTCAGCTCATCGGCGAGATGGGCGCCCCATTGCGGCTGCCCGCGCGAGAACGCCGCATGCTCCGGATCGTGGGTGTGCGGGAGGTGGTCGACTTCCGGCAGCAGCGGGCCGAAATCCCTGCGGTGGCGCACGATGCCGCTGACCGACAGGCCGCCCCAGCCCATGCCGTGATAGGCTTTTGCGCGCGAGATGAAGCGAATGCGGCTGGCGTCACCGCGGGCGCGGTGATAGCCGCGCGCGATCTTCAGCGCGGTGTCAACCGATTCCGAACCGGAATTGGTGAAGAAGACGTGGTCGAGCCCGTCAGGCGCGATCTCGGTGATGCGGCGGGCGAGCTCGAAGGCGGCCGGATGGCTCATCTGGAACGAGGAGACGAAGTCGAGCTTCGCCGCCTGCGCCTGGATCGCCTCGACGATGCGCCTTTGCGCATGTCCGGCGTTCACGCACCACAGCCCTGCCATGCCGTCGAGAATGCGCCTGTTGTCGTCGGTGACGTAATGCATGCCTTCGGCGCCGACGAAGATGCGCGGCTTCGACTTGAACTGGCGGTTCGGCGTCATCGGCAGCCAGAACGGCTCCATGGCCTCGCGGGTGAGGGGGCTGTTGGAGGGGAAGGCATTAATGGTCATGGCAACTCTTGCAAAGGTCAGGAGGCTTTGGATGGCGTGTTGGAACTCACCGGGCTGCGCTTGAGCTTTGCTGCGCCTTCGAGATGCCGGCGGAGTAGCGCGGCTGCGGCCTCGTTCTGGCCGGCTTCGAGCTGGTCGAGGATGGCGAGATGCTCGCGGCAGTTCACGATCACGCGCTCGTGGCCGAAGGCCCAGTCGTAGTTGCCGAAGCGCCGCAGCCGGTTCTGCTGTTGAACCGCGACCAGCAGATAGCGGTTGCCCGATGCCGCGGCGAGGCCTTCGTGAAAGGCCGCGTTCATCTCGTAGAGCGCGATGCTGGCGGTGTCGCTCCACGGCATCGCCAGCATCTCCTGATGACGGCGGCGCATCTCGGCCGCCCAGGCCGGATCGAGCCTGAAGCCCGGCTCGAGCAGGCCGGCCGGCTCGATCAGGAGACGATATCGGTAGCTCTCGTCGCGCGCCTGCGTGTCGGCGAGCGTCGGCTGGAAGCGCCAGCCATGGCCCGGCTTGCGCTGGACCGCGGCGACCTCGGCAAGCTTGCTGAGCACGCGCTGCACGATCGGCCGTGTCGCGTCATAGCGCTGCATCAGGTCGCGCTCGGAAACGTCCTCCGGCAGCCGGCCGGCGCGGCGGTCGCGCGCGATCGCGAGGAACAGCCGGTCGGTCTCGTCGGGGCTCGGCTTTGGCGGTGCCTTATGCGTGGCGGGGGCGGCCTCAGCGACGAAATAGCCGCGGCTGGCGCCGGCATGCACGAGCTTGCGGCGCGCCAAGAGCTTCAGCGCAGCGCGCACCGGCGTGCGCGAGACCTGCAGGCGTTCGGCGAGCGCGACTTCGGCAAGGCGCGTGCCGGGAGCGAGCCCTTCGCTCCGGATCAGGTCCATGATCCCGGCCGACAGTTCCCGCTGCAGCCGGCTTGGTGACGCTTTTTCCACGGCAGATTTCGCGGTCGAAGATTTTTGTTTCATGTCATCACAAAATACATTAGGCTTCATGAGAAAGCAAAAGGAACTTCAAGAAGGAATTTGGCGTCCCATGGTCGAGCCCTTTCCCCTGATCGAGATCTCCGGTTCGCCGCGCGAGCGCGGCCGCCAGTACGGGCAGAAGGCGGCAGGCCGCATCAAGAAGGGGACGACGCACTACTTCGCACAGCTGAAGGAGCTCTCGCTCGATGCGAAGGGCGTGTCCGAGTTGGTGCGGGACTATCTGCCTGTTATCGAGGGCTTCGATCCGACCTATATCGAAGAGATGCGCGGCATTGCGGAGGGCGCGGACGTCCCGTTCGAGGATGTCGTGCTGCTCAACGCTCGCACCGAGATCCTCAAGCTTGCCAATCCAAAGATCCGCGCGCGCCTGAAGACCCCCGACGAGCCCGATGGCTGCACCGGCGTCGTTGCGCTGCCGGCGGCGACCGGTAACGGTCGCCTGATCCATGCCCAGAACTGGGACTGGAAACGCGAATGCGCGGAGACTGCGGTGGTGCTGAAGGTGCGCCGCGATGACGGTCCTGATCTCATGACCTTCACCGAGGCCGGCGCGCTCGGCCGCTGCGGCTTCAACGCGGTCGGCATCGCGATCACCGCGAACTATCTCCAAAGTGACCGTGACTATCGTCAGGTCGGCGTGCCGCTGGCGCTGATCCGGCGCAAGGTGCTGGAGCAGGAGCATCTCGCGCTCGCGATGCGTGCCGTCTATTGCACCAGGAAGTCGGCGGCCAACAACATGATCGTCAGCCATCGCGAGGGAGTGGCGATCGATTTCGAATGTGCGCCGGATGAGACCTTTCAGGTGCATCCGCAGAACGGCCTGCTGGTGCACGCCAATCACTTCGTTAGCCCGGTTGCGCTTGGCAAGCTCAAGGATGCCGGCATCCAGGATACGCCTGACAGTCTCTATCGCGATATCCGCGTCCGTGATCTGCTTCAGCCGCACATCGGCAAGATCACCTTCGACGCCGTCAAGAATGCGCTGTTCGACGAGTTCGCCTATCCCTGGTCGGTGTGCCGGCCGCCGCGACGCAATCTCAGTAACAATCTCAGCGCCACCGTGGCGATGATCCTGATGGAGCCGGCGAGCGGATTGATGCAGGCGGCGCCGCTGCCGGCGCTCAACCGCGAGTTCACGACGTATCGCCTCGAGATCGACGAGATCGGGCGTGCTGCATTCGAGCGGTCTGCCGCCGCGGGGGCCGCGTGATGCCGCGGCGTCGGCCATCGCCGGCCTGGACGGTCGGTCTGGCCGCGCTCGCCCTGTGGGCCATGCTGGGGAAGGCCGGCGCCGAGACATTGCTGCGGACGCGGCTCAATGCCGACATCCGTTCCACCGATCCCGGCACCAATCGCGACGCCAACACCGACGGCGTGATCGCGCATGTGGTGGAGGGCCTTGTCGCCTTCCGTGACGACACCTCGATCGGCCCGATGCTGGCCGAGAGCTGGACCGTCTCGAACGAAGGCAAGACCTACACGTTCCGCCTGCGCCACGGCGTCAAGTTCCATAATGGTGCGACCATGACGGCGGACGACGTGGTCTGGTCGCTGAAGCGCTGGCTCGATCCGGCAACGCAATGGCGCTGCCTGTCCGAGTTCAGCGCCACCGGCATCGCGCGGATCGAGAAGATCGAGGCGCCTGATCCGCACACCGTTGCCATCACGCTCGATCAGCCAACCGCGTTGTTCCTCCCGACCCTGGCGCGTCCCGATTGCGGCCAGACCGCCATCATTCACCGCGACTCCCTCGGTCCTGACGGCAAGTGGATCGCCCCTGTTGGCACCGGCCCGTTCAAGCTCGGCGAGTGGAAGCGGGGGCAATATGTCGATGTCATCCGCTTCGACGGCTATGCCTCGCGCAGCGAGCCGCGCACCGGTTACACCGGCGCCAAGGACGTCAAGGTCGATCGCGTCCGCTTCAACGTGATCCCCGACAGTTCTGCTGCGAAGGCGGGACTGCTGAGCGGTTCGCTCGACGTCATCATGAGCCTGTCGATCCCCGATCTCGAGGAGCTCAAATCGCGTCCCGAGGTACAGCTCAGCATCACGCCCGCGCTCGGCCTCACCGGCATCCTGTTCCAGACCAAAGACCCGCTGCTGAAGGACGTGCGCATCCGCCGCGCCATTGCGCTGTCGATCGACACCGCGCAGATCGTCGATGCCGTGATGATGGGCACCGCGCGCCCCAACAATTCCGCGCTGCCGCTCGGCGGCCCCTTCTACAGCGAGGCGCAGTCGCACGGCTACACGCAGAACATCGCGGAGGCCAAGAAGCTGCTGTTGGAAGCCGGCTATCGCGGCCAGCCGATCAAGATGATTACCAACAAGCGCTACAGCTACGTGTTCGATTCCTCCGTGCTGGTGCAGGCGATGGCGCAAACCGTCGGCATCAACATCGAGCTCGATGTGATGGACTGGGCGGCGCAGCTGGACCGCTACAACCGTGGCGACTACCAGTCGATGGCCTTTACCTATTCGGCGCGGCTCGATCCCTCCTTGAGCTTCGAGATGCTGACCGGTCCGAAGGCGACGCAACCGCGCAAGGTCTGGGATAATCCGGAGGCGCAGGAGATGCTGCGCCAGTCCATGATGATCGACGACGCCGCCAAACGGCAGGCGCTGTTCGACGAGATGCACAAGCGCTTCATCGCTGACGTGCCGATGATCGTGCTGTTCAACGGTGCCGAGCTGACGGCGCTGCGCAAGGGCATCAAGGGCTATGCCGGCTGGCTCTATCCGCAGCCGCGGTTCTGGGGCGTCACGGTCGAGTAGGGCGGCGCCATGTTGGGTTACCTCGCAAGACGGCTGGCCATGACGATCCCGACGCTGCTGCTGGTCGCGGTCGGGGTCTTCGCGCTGGTCCGGCTCATTCCCGGCGATCCCGTTCAGGTGATGCTCGGCGATGCCGCCGATCCTGCGCAGGCGGCGCAGCTCCGCGCCCAGCTCGGGCTCGATCAGCCGATCCCGGTCCAGTTCATGCACTGGATCGCCAAGCTTGCGACCGGGGATTTCGGGCACTCCATCACCAACAATCTCGAAGTGCTGCCGCTGATCCTCGACCGCTTCCAGGTCAGCGCCGTCATCGTGCTGGTGGCGGTCGCAGCGGCCGCCTGCATCGCCGTCCCGGCCGGCCTGGTCGCGGCCTGGAAGCAGAACAGCCTGCTCGATCTCTCCGTCGTCGGCGGCGCCACGCTGCTCTTGTCGATCCCGAGCTTCTGGCTCGGCCTTCTGCTGCTGCTGCTGTTCGGCCTCAAGCTGAAATGGCTGCCGGTGATCGGCTATGTGCCGTTCGCGGAGAATTTCTGGCAGGCGGCTACCTTCATCGTGCTGCCGATCGCGACGCTGACCATGGTCGAGATCGGCGTGCTCACGCGCATGGCGCGTGCCGCTTCGATCGAAGTGCTCAGGCTCGAATATGTTACCCACGCACGCGCCAAGGGCGTGCCGGAATGGCGCGTCCTCGCCCGCCACGTGCTGCCGAACGCGTTTGCGCCGACCTGGACGCTGATCGGCCTCGTGCTCGGCCATCTCCTCGGCGGCATTGCCGTGATCGAGACCGTGTTCACGCTGCCGGGGCTTGGCCGGCTCCTGGTGGATTCAATCTTCGCCCGCGACTATCCCGTGGTGCAGGGCTGTCTGTTGTTCACGGCGGTGATCTACGTCGTGGTCAATCTGATCGTCGACCTCTGCTATCCCTTGTTCGATCCGAGGGTGACGGTGGCATGAGGATGCGCGGCAACACCGCGATCGGCGGTACCTTGATCGCGCTCCTGCTCGGTGCGGCGGGCACCGGTGCGTTCTGGACGCCGTTCGACCCGCTGCGCATCAATCTGCGCGCGCGCCTGCAGGCGCCGTCGGCACTGCATTGGTTCGGGACGGACGAGTTCGGCCGCGACGTGCTCAGCCGCATCATGGTCGGGGCTGGCGCGAGCGTCGTGATTGCCCTGATCACGGTACTGCTTGCGGTGACCGCCGGCATGGTGATCGGCTGCGCCGCCGGTTACATCCGCGGCTGGGCCGATCGCATCATCATGGCGGTCAACGACGCGCTGCTGGCGTTTCCCGGCATCCTGCTGGCGCTGGCGGTGATGATCGTGGTCGGCGCCAACAAGGTCGGGCTGATCCTGGCTCTCGGGCTCGCCTACATCCCGTCGGTGGTCCGCGTGGTGCGCGGCACCGTGCTGTCGATCCGCGAGAAGGAATATGTCGAGGCCTCGCGCGTGATCGGCAATTCGGAAGTTTATTCGATGTTTCGCCACGTGATGCCGAACGCGATCGCGCCGGTTGCGGTGCTCGCCACCAGCATGTTCGGCTGGGTGCTGCTCGCCGAGAGCGCGCTGAGCTTCCTCGGGCTTGGCGTGCCGCCGCCGGCGCCGACCTGGGGCAACATGCTGGCGGCAAGCCGCCCGTTCATGGAGACCGCGGCCTGGCTCTCGATCGCCCCGGGCCTGTGCATCGCGCTCACGCTGCTCGGCATCAACCTGCTCGGCGATTCCCTGCGCGATCGCCTCGATCCCAGGATGGCGCACGGATGACGCTGCTGTCGGTCGAGAATCTGCGCATTGAGGTCTCCGCCAACAAGGTGGCGATCGTCGAGGATTTGTCCTTCGCCGTCGAGCGCGGCGAGTTCCTCGCCGTCGTCGGCGAATCCGGCAGCGGCAAGACGGCGGCGGCGCGCGCCGTGCTCGGTCTGTTGCCGCCGGGGCTGCGCAAGGCCGGCGGCCGCATCGTGCTTGATGGCGTCGACCTTGCGAATGTCTCTGCGCGCCAGATGCGGACGCTGCGTGGACCTGCCGTCGGCATGGTGTTCCAGGAGCCGATGGTCTCGCTCAATCCCGCCATCAGCGTCGGTGCGCAGATGGCGGAAGGCCTCGGCCTGCACGAGCGGCTCGGCAAGCGCGAGATCAAGCGCCGCTGCCTCGACATGCTCGCGCGCGTGCAGATTCGCGATCCCGAACGTACCTTTGACGCCTATCCGCACGAATTCTCCGGCGGCATGCGCCAGCGCATCATGCTGGCATCGGTGATGCTGTTGAAGCCGAAGCTGCTGATTGCGGACGAGCCGACCACGGCGCTCGATACCCTGACCCAGCGCGAGGTGCTCGACCTCATGGTCGGGCTTGCGCGCGATCACGGCACGTCGGTGATGCTGATCACCCACAATCTCGGCCTTGTCTCGCGCTATGCGCAGCGCGCGCTGGTGCTGCGCCAGGGCAGGATGGTCGAGACAGGAACGACGCGGCAGATCCTGTCCGCGCCGCGCGAAGCCTATACCAAGCGTCTGGTCGAGGCCCTGCCGCGTCGCGGCGCCACGACCAAGGCGCGGCAGTCCGGCGAACCGCTGGTCAGCGTGCGCGGGCTCAAGGTCGGCTTCGCCGGGCGGCAGCGGCTATTCCGCCGCGATAGCGGCGTGTCCGCCGTGAACGGTGTCGATCTCGACATCGCCGCGGGTGAGACCGTCGCCGTGGTCGGCGGCAGCGGCTCCGGCAAGACCACGCTCGGCCGCGCCATGCTACGGCTGATCCCGACCTCGGGCGGCGAGATCAGGTTCCGGGGCAGGGACGTGACGTCGAGCGTCGATCGCGACTTCCGTCTCGCTTCGCAGCTCGTGTTCCAGGATCCTTACTCCTCGCTCGATCCGCGCATGCGCGTCGGCGAGATCGTCGCCGAGCCGCTGCGTCACGTGCCGCAATTGACGCCGTCCGAGCGCGACAGGCGGGTGGACGCGATGCTCGACGAGGTCGGGCTTGCCGGTCTCGGCAAGCGCTGGCCGCATGAATTGTCCGGCGGCCAGCGCCAACGCATCGCGATTGCCCGTGCCATTGTGCGCGAGCCGGCCTTCGTCGTTGCGGACGAGCCGGTCTCGGCGCTCGACATGACCATCCAGGCGCAGGTGCTAGAACTGTTCGAGCGGCTGCAGGTGCAATACGGTTTTGCCTGCCTGTTCATCAGCCATGATCTCGCCGCGGTCGAGCAGGTCGCCGACCGCGTGGTGGTGATGCAGGGTGGCAAGATCGTCGAGCAGGGCTCGCGCGACGACATCTTCGATCGCCCCGAGCATGACTACACCAAGGCGCTACTCGCAGCCGCGCCCGTCTTGGACTTCGCTGGTGCGGCGGCGGAGCGAGCCTCGGGATCCCAATCCTAGACGTGCCGCGGCATGCGGGATTTCGCCAGCACGCAGTGAATGCCCTTGTTGCCGTCGACTAGTTGCGTGACACGGAGGTCGGCGGCGATCGAGCAGAGCGTGTAGGCATCCTGCGCGCCGAGGCCGCTCTTCTCCCGGATCAGGGCGATCATGTCGCGCAGCGCCGCCTTGGCCGCATCGTCGAGATCCTCGTCGAACCCCATGGTGATCCAGTCCGACGCCGTCTCGGCGCGTGGCGAGGTGAGGCGAAGATCGCGCCTGACGTGGAATTCGAACGTGCCTGTCAGCGCGGCTTCGATCGCGGTCAGGCAGACCTCGCCGTCGCCCTGCAGCGCGTGGCCGTCGCCGGCGGAGAACAGCGCGCCCGGCACGAACACGGGGAAATACAGCGTGCTGCCGGCGCCGAGCTCCTTGTTGTCCATGTTGCCGCCGAACGCGCGCGGCTCCTTCGAGGATAGCCGGCCCCAGGCGAGCGGCGGCGCGACGCCGAAATTGCCGAAGAAGGGCGAGAGCGGCAGCTCCTGGCCCCAGGGTAGTTTTGCGACGTTGCGCGCGCGGTCCAGCGGAACGTGGATGCGGCGGAACTCGGGAAAATCCTCCGGCAGGGTGCCGAGCGTCGGCACCTGCAGATTCCAGCCCCAGTTGCAGCGCAGCTCGATGTTGAGGACGCGCACTTCAAGGACGTCGCCGGGTTCGGCGCCCTCGACATGGATCGGCCCGGTGAGAAGGTGCGGGCCCGGACCGCGGAAGGCGCTTGCCAGCACCTCCGCGTGGCCAGGCACGACCTCATAGCCGAGCGAGGGATCGGGCAGATCGTCCGGCTCGCCCGACAGCGTCTCGATCGTGACCCGGTCTCCGGATGCGATCCGGAGCACCGGCTTCAATCGTCCGTCCCAGAGTCCCCACTGGACGTTTCCGGGCGTGGAGCGCAGGACGTGGTCCATGCCGCTACCTGCCTGCGCTGCTCGCAACGATCGAGGAGGGCGAGGTCGCGAACTTGCCGAGCCCGAGATAGACGAGGCCCGCCACGCCAATCCCGAACAGCCAGCTCAGATCGGCACCGCCCAGGAAGTTGATCGAGATCGGCCCCTGCAGCGCGCCGACGAGACCGTCCTCCACCAGCCATCCGGCGACGAGGCCGGCGAAGAACGCGATCATGCCGGCCCAGTTGATGTCGCCATAGGCGCTAGTCTCGGGCGAGCGATAGAGCTCGGCAACGTCGATCTCGCCCTTGCGCTTGATGAAGAAGTCCGCGAGCACGACGCCGGCCCACGGGCTCATCCACAACAGCAGGCCGATCATCCAGTTATCGAACGCCTTGGCGAAGGACGGCGCGAAGATGAAGTAGAGCGTGACCAGATAGCCGGCGACACCGACGATGACGGTGAGCCAGAAGCGCGAGAGCTTCAGCCCCGCACTCAGCGCCGCCAATGTCGCCGAGTAGACGTTCAGGATGTTGGTGGCGATCGGGCCGTGCAGCACCATCAGCAAGACGAGGATGCTGACGGGGCCACCGAACACCGCGCTGACCATCTTGGCGGGATCGGTGTCCAGCGTCGTGGAGGCGATGGTCGCGCCGAGGATGCCGAGCCAGACCGTCGGCACGAACATGCCGACATAGCTGTACCAGAACACGGACTTCGACGGCACGCTTCGCGGCACGAAGCGCGAATAGTCGGAGGCCCACGTGACCCAGGAAATGCCCCAGCCGACGCCGATCGCGGTCATCAGCAGCGTCAGCATCGCCAGATGCGCGCCGGGCGGCAGCGAAGTCGTCAGGCTCCAGTTGACGACGCCGGGCCGCGTCCAGGCCAATACGCTCATCAGCACCATGATGGCGATGGTCGGCGGCACCGTGTACTTCTCGAAGGTGCGGATCGCGTAGAAGCCATAGATTCCGATCAGCACCTGCACCGCCATCACCAGCGTGATGACGATGATTTCGATCAGCCAGGTGTCGGGCACGCCGAACTGGCCGAGGATGCCCATCGAGACCTTCACCGGGAAATAGGTGTTCACGCCGATCCAGCCCAGCGTCATCAGGAACATCAGGATGCTGGGCAGGTAGGCGCCGCGGACGCCGAAGGCGGACCGGCTCAGCACCATCTGGTTCACGCCGGTCTTGTGTCCCATCACCGTGAAGGTCGCGAAGATCGCGCATCCTACGATGTTGCCGAGCACGATGACCGCGATCGTCTCCATCAGCCCGAGCTTGAGGATGATGCCGAGCGCGCCGAGCGCCCAGTTGACCGGCGCGATGTTGGCGCCGGCCCAGATCCACATCTGCTGCGGCCCGGTCGAGTCCCGGTCCGCATCGGGAATTGGCTCGATGCTGTGAAGATCAGCGCGAAGTTCGGAATCCGTCATGACATCCCCCAATACGAAGCACGCTTCGCATCATCGCAGCATAAATCGTGCCATTGGTTGCGACGCGCCGGGCAGGGCGTGCGCCGATGGCGGATGCAGCGTGGCTCGCGCTGGATGCTACTGCGTTTTCAAGCGCGGCCGATGCTCACGCGCCGGCTCGCCGTGGCGCCTCCGAAGCGCCGGCGAGAAGCGGTGGATGTTGCACGGCCAGGCGGCGGTGCGATGATAAATTGAGCAGCCCAACTCAAAAGCGCAGCAATTGCGCCTAGTCGAATAGGGCAGCGGAACTGTCGCGACTTGGGTTGCCGGCCACGATGCGCTGCATCATCTCGATGAAGAGCGCCTGTTCCCGCTCGGTCAGATCGCCGAGCGTCGCGCGATGCGCCCGCCGCGCCGCGCCCTCGATCTTGACCAGCAGCGCGGCGCCGGCCGGCGTCAATCGGCACAGGCGCGCGCGGCGGTCGTCCTTGTTCACGGCGCGCTCGACCAGGTTCCGTGCGGCGAGCCGCTTCAGCGCACCGGTCGTCGTGGTGCGATCGAGGGCGATATCGGCCGCCAAAGTGGTCTGATCGGCGGTTTCGCGCACGGCCAGCGCCGAGAGCAGGCTGTATTGCAGCGGCGTGACCTCGAATTCGCCGCAGGCGTCCTGAAACAGCGCGACGTGAATCTGGTGCAGCCGCCGGATCAGATAGCCGGGGCGTTGCGACAATGGCCAGGGGCGGTGCTTGCCCCCGCTGCGACTTTTCCTGGCTTGCCGCAATGCACGCTCTCCCAACCCGAAACTCCGTCGCGCTTAGCTCGATTCGAGCGCGGCTGCCACCGCCTGATCATGGCATGATGCTTGCTTCTGTCAAAATACGAAGCATACTTCGTATTCAAATGCGAAGTATGCTTCGTAATCCGGGCGGGGCAACCGCCTGCGCGGGACCAAGGAGAGCGCCATGTCCGTCACTGCCAGCTTCGACCTTCTGCTGCGAGGTGGTCGCGTGATCTGCCCCGCCTCGGGCGTGGACGGCATCAGGGACGTTGCCATCCGGGGCGGCAAGATCGCGGCCGTCGCGGCGGATATCCTGCCGACCAGCGCGAAGGAGGTCGCGGACGTCAGCGGCAAGCTGGTGCTGCCCGGGCTGATCGATACCCATGCGCATGTCTATCAATATGTCTCGGGACGCTTCGGCATGAATCCGGACATGGTCGGCGTGCAGTCGGGCGTGACGACGCTGGTCGACCAGGGCGGCCCGTCCTGCATGACGCTGCCCGGCTTTCGCCATTTCATCGCGGAGCAAGCGGCCTCGCGTGTCTACGCCTTTCTCTCCGCCTATCTCGTCGGCGGACTCGAAGGACATTTTTACCCGAAGCTCTACAGTCCCGACGGTGTCGACATCGACGCGACCGTCAAGGCCGCCACTGCCAATCTCGATCTCGTGCGCGGCATCAAGGCGCATGCCGAGATCGGCGGCTTCGCGCGCTGGGGCATCCGTGTCATCGAGATGGCCGCGGAGATCGGCAAGCGCGCCGACCTGCCGGTCTATGTGCATTTCGGCCAGCTCTGGGGCCTGCCCGAGAGTGGCGCCAATGGTGAGGATGCCGACACCATCCTCACCCGTGTGATCCCGCTGCTCCGCGAAGGCGACATTCTCGCCCATCCCTTCACGCGCCATCCCGGCGGTTTCGTCAACCGCGAGGGCGAAGTGCATCCGGTGATCCAGGCCGCGCTCGACCGCGGCCTCAAGGTCGACGTCGGCCACGGCAGCCATTTCTCCTATCGGCTCGCCAAGAAGGCGATCGCCGCCGGCATCATTCCGACCACGCTGGGCGCCGACATTCACGGCTACAACACCCATGTGCCGGCGCCGGCGGGAACGCCCGATCAGCACGAGGACGAGGAGAACCATCCGTTCGCCGGTCAGGCCAAGTTCAGCCTCGTTCAAGCCATGAGCTCGATGATGGCGCTCGGCCTGTCGCTGGAGCAGGTGGTGCCGATGGTCACCTCCAATCCCGCAAAAATGCTCGGCCGCAGCGGCGAGATCGGCGCGCTCAAGGTCGGCATGGACGCCGACGTCTCCGTGCTCTCCGAGAAGAGCGGCCGCTTCGTCCTGAAGGACAACGAGAAGAACGAGGTGATCGCCGATCGCCTGCTGCAGCCGGCCTTTTGCCTGCGCGCCGGCACGCGCTTCGACGCGGTCGCGCCGATCCTGCCGCAAGCCGTCGCGGCGTAAGGCCCGGCGGTGAGGGAGGGCGCGGAGTTGCGCAACGAGCGGGAATTTCCTTCGGGCAAATCCGGGCAGGGCGTGGGCGCACGGCTGCCGCGGAAAGAGGACGACCGCCTGATGCGCGGCCGCGGCCGGTATGTCGGCGACGTCAGGCTCGCCGGCCTTCAGGACGTTGCCTTCGTGCGCAGCCCGCTGGCGCATGCGCGCATCCGCGGCATCCATGTGCCCGAGCGTTATCGCGGCAGCGTGTTCACGGCAACCGATCTCGTCGGCATCAAGCCGATCCGCGCGGTGTCGGGGCTTCCCGGCTTCAAGATTTCCGAGCAGCCAGTGCTGGCGACGGGCAAGGTGCGCCAGGTCGGCGAGCTCGTCGCGATGTGCCTTGCGCCGACGCGGGCCGAGGCCGAGGACATTGCGGCCTCCGTGATGCTCGATCTGGAGGAATTGCCGGCGATCACCGACATGCTGAAGGCGCGTGAGCCCGGCTCGACGCTGGTGCACGAGCATTGGGGCGACAACGTCTTCCTCGAAACCAATTACGAGGTCGACATCTCCGCCGCGCTCGACGCACCGATCAAGGTGACCCGCGAGATCTCGACCGCGCGGCAATGTATGTCGCCGCTGGAAGGCCGCGGCGTGGTCGCGACCTTCGATTCCCGGCTCGACCAGCTCACGCTGCATTCGGCGGCGCAGATGCCGCATATCACCCGCAGCGGCCTTGCCGAGTGCCTCGGCATGGAGGAGGGGCAGATCCGCGTCATCTCGCCCGATGTCGGCGGCGGCTTTGGCCACAAGGGCATTCTGCTGCCGGAAGAGGTCTGCCTGTCCTGGCTGACGATGCGCTGCGGCTATCCGGTGCGCTGGCTGGAAGATCGCCGCGAGCATCTCGTCGCCAGCTCCAATTGCCGCGAGCACCATTACAGGATCACGGTCTATGCCGACAGCGACGGCAGCTTACGCGGCATCGACTGCGAAGCGACGGTGGATTCCGGTGCCTACTCCTCCTATCCGTTCTCGGCCTGCCTAGAGGCCGCGCAGGTCGCGAGCATCCTGCCCGGCCCCTACAAGATGCCGGCCTATCGCTGCCGCACCTTCTCGGTCGCCACCAACAAATGTCCGATCCTGCCCTATCGCGGCGTCGCGCGCACCGGCGTTTGCTTTGCGCTGGAATTGATGCTGGACCTCGTCGCGGCCGAAGCCGGGCTCGAGCCGGGCGAGGTGCGGCTGCGCAATCTGGTGCGCCCCGAACAGATGCCGTTCGACAACATCACCAAGAAGCATTTCGACAGCGGCGATTACCCGGAAGCGATGCGGCGTGCGCTGACCGCGGTCGACATCGACGCCATCCGCGCCAGGCAAGGGCGGGGCGAGGCTGACGACCGCCGCATCGGCGTCGGCGTCTCCATCTATTGCGAGCAGGCCGCGCACGGCACCTCGGTCTATTCCGGCTGGGGCATCCCGATGGTGCCGGGCCACGAGCAGGCATCGGCACGGCTCACGCCGGACGGCGGCCTTGAACTCCGCGTCGGCGTGCATTCGCACGGGCAGGGGATGGAAACGACGCTCGCCCAGGTCGCGCACGAAATCCTCGGCGTGGATGTCGCGAACATCCGCATCATCCTCGGCGACACTGCAATGACGCCCTATTCGACCGGCACCTGGGGCTCGCGCTCGATGGTGATGGCGGGCGGCGCGGTGGCGACCGCCTGCCGCGAGCTCGGCGAACGCGCCCGGCGCATCGGCGCAAAACTGTTGCAGCATGAGCCGGCCTCCGTCGTGTTGCAGAACGGCGAGGTGCGCGGCGTCAACGGCAGCGTCAGCCTGAAGGCGATCGCCCACACCTGGTATCGCCGCCCACAGGACCTGCCGGCTGACGTCGATCCCGGCGGGCTTGAGGTGACGCAAGGCTACAAGCCGGTACGCGACAGCGGCACCTTCAGCTATGCCGCGCATGCGGCCGTGGTCGCGGTCGATCCTGATCTCGGCGAGGTGGAAATTCTCGACTACGTGATCGTCGAGGATGGCGGCGTGCTGGTCAATCCGCTCGTCGTCGACGGCCAGATCTATGGCGGCCTCGCGCAGGGCATCGGCACCGCGCTCTATGAGGAAATGCCGTTCGACGCCTCCGGCCAACCGTTGGCGACGACGCTTGCCGACTATCTGCTGCCGGGACCGACGGAGGTTCCGGCCGCGCGCCTCGACCACATGGAGACGCCGTCGCCCTACACGCAGTTCGGCGTGAAGGGCATCGGCGAGGGCGGTGCAATCGCGCCGCCGGCTGCGATCGCCAACGCCGTCAACGACGCGCTGCGACCGCTTGGCGTCGAGCTGATGCAGTCGCCGATCACGTCGCATCGGATCGTTGCAGCGGTGCTGGCCGCGCGCGCGACTGAGAGGAGCGCGGCATGAAACCGGCACCCTTCGCTTATGAGCGCCCGCGCGATCTCAATGCCGCGCTGTCGATGCTGGCCGCGAGCAATGAATCGGCAAAGATCATCGCCGGCGGGCAGTCACTCGGGCCGATGCTCAATCTGCGGCTGGTGCAGCCGGAGCTGATCGTCGATATCTCCGGCCTTGCCGAGCTCAAGCGCGCGGAGGTGTCCGGCGGCGAGCTCGTGCTGGGCGCCCTCGTTACGCATGCCGACATCGAGGACGGCCGCACCGCCGACGTGACGCGCGGCGCCATGCGGGCTGTCGCTGCCAACATCGCCTATCGCGCGGTGCGCAACCGCGGCACCATCGGCGGCTCGCTCAGCCACGCCGATCCCGCCGCGGACTGGATCTCGGCGCTCGCCGCGCTCGGCGGGCGCGTGACGCTGCGCAGCCTTGCCGGTGCGCGATCGATGGCTGTCGAGGCGTTCATGGTCGGTGCGCTGGAGTCCGCGCTGCAGGCCGGCGAGATCGTCGAGGCGATCCACGTGCCGGCGCGCGCGGCGTCGGCGCATTGGGGTTACGCCAAGAGCTGCCGCAAGACCGGCGAGTTCGCCCACGCCATCGGTGCGGTGCTGGTCGATCCCGCCGCCGGTTCCGCGCGCGTCGTGATCGGTGCGATCGATACGACGCCCATTGTCGTCACCGATGCCGCCGCGTTGTTCGGTGGACGGATTGCCGCCGACTACAAGCAACGTTTCGACGCAGGCGTCGCCGACGCTGTTCTGGCCAAGGCCGGCATCGACGACGCCACGCAGCGCCATATCCATGTCAGCGTGTTGAAGCGCGCCGTCCTGGAGGCCGCGGCATGACTACGATCGCGCTTCAGGTCAATCGGCGTGCCGTGGAGGTTTCGGCCGAGCCACGCACCAGCCTTGCCGATTTCGTCCGCGACAAGCTCGATCTCACCGGCACCCATCTCGGCTGCGAGCATGGCGTCTGCGGCGCCTGCACCGTGCTGCTGGACGGCGTGCCGGCGCGCTCCTGCATCACCTATGCCGCGGCCTGCGAGGGCGCCGACGTCACAACGATCGAGGGCCTCGACGAGGACGAGATCACGACCGAGCTGCGCGTCGCCTTCACCCGCGAGCATGCGCTTCAGTGCGGCTATTGCACGCCGGGCATGCTGGTCTCGGCGCGCGACCTCGTCCTGCGTCTGCCCGACGCCGACGAGCGCCGCATTCGCGTCGGCCTCAGCGGCAATCTCTGTCGCTGCACCGGCTATGTCGGAATCGTGCGTGCGGTGCAGTCCGTGATCGAGGCGAGGCGCGCGCTCGATATCGCGCCGCTGGCCGACGGCGGCCGAAGCAGTCTCGGCCCCGCAGGATCGGGCCGAGCTGCATCCGGCCGAAGCGAACCGCGGCCTGCGCAGCAAGCGTTGGCTCCGGCATCGGAGACTGCCACGCCGGACAGCATCCCAGACTTCACGCCGGCGACCGTTCTCGATCAGCGCTTCGCGCTGCCGCATCCGCCGGCAAAGGTGTTCGCGATGTTCGACGACATTGGGGCCATCGCGGCCTGCCTGCCCGGCGTATCGCTGAAATCGCCGCCAAGGCCGGAGCGCATGGAAGGTTTGATCCGCGTCAGGCTCGGGCCGATCGCCGCGGCCTTCGAAGGCGCCGCCCGCGTCGAGCGCGATCCCGCGACGCTGTCGGGGCGCATCGTCGGCATCGGCGCCGACCAGCGCAGCCATTCGGCGACGCAAGGTGAGATCCGCTATCGCCTGCTGCCGCTCGAAGGCGGCGCTGCGACCGCGGTCGAGCTGTCGATCGGCTACACGCTCACGGGAATGCTGGCCCAGGTCGGTCGTCCCGGCCTGGTGCGCGATCTCGCTAGGCGCCTCGTTGCGGAGTTCGCCGCCAATCTCGATCGCCACATGTCCGGCGTGCCGTCAGGGGCGGGGACGCCGGCGGAGCTCAGTTTCTGGTCGATCCTAACGGACGTTCTGCGCGCACGGATCGCCCGCATTCTCGGCCGCCGGAGCGGGGCGGGGTGATTGATGTGCTCGTACATCGGGACGTGACGAAGCCTGGACTGCCTAGACATCAACAGCGTGGGATTTGGAGAGACAACATGACACGAACACTCGGATTGGTTGGGACAATCGCGCTGGCCACGGCCTTGTTCGGCGGCACGGCGGGGGCGCAGACCATCAAGATCGGCGTCAACGAGCCGCTCACCGGCGCCTTCGCGGCCTCCGGCACCTACGTCGTCAACGGCGCCAGGATCGCCGCCGATGAGATCAACGCCAAGGGCGGTATCCTCGGCCAGAAGATCGAGCTCGTCATCGAGGACAACAAGAGCAACCCGACGGAAGCCGCCGCCGTCGCGGAGAAGCTGATCACCAGCGACAAGGTGCCGGTGCTGATGGGCGCCTGGGGCTCGAGCCTGACGCTCGCGGTGATGCCGAAGCTGATGGAATATGAAACACCGATGGTGGTGGAGACCTCGTCCTCCGGCAAGATCACGACGACGGGAAATCCCTTCATCTTCCGCATCTCGCCGCCCTCGGCGGTCGAGGCCGCGGCCTTCAAGGGCATCGTCGACAAGCTCGCGCTGAAGAAGGTGGATTTCCTCGTCATCAACAACGACTGGGGCCGCGGCACCGCCGAGGATTTCAGCAAGATGATGAAGGACAAGGGCATCACCATCGGCCTGGTCGAGACCATGGACCAGGGCGCGCAGGACATGAGCGCGCAGCTCTCCAAGATCAAGAGCTCGGATTCCGAGACGGTGATCGTCACGACCGCGGTGGACCAGCTCACGCTGATCTTCAAGCAGGCCGCCGCGCTGGGCCTGAAGAAGCGCATCATCACCACCGGCGGCTCGCAGAACCCGGATCAGATCATCGCGCAGGCGGGAGCTGCTGCCAACGGCACCATGCATCTGACGACCTTCCTGCCCTGGTTCCCGGACAAGACGCCGAACCCGGAAGCGACCAACTATTTCATCACGGAATGGAAGAAGCGCGGCTTCGAGTTCGCCGGCTGCACCGAGAGTTTTCGTGGTTATGACGGCATCCGCACCGCGGCGGCCGCGATCGAGAAGGCCGGCAAGGCCGAGCCTGCCGCGATCAAGGCGGCGCTCTGGAACATCAACATCAAGGGACTGAACGGCGACATCGTGTTCCGCAAGTCCGGCCCCGAGGGCAAGGAGAGCGGGCAGAGCCAGCCGAACGTCTATCTCATCGAGATCAACGACGGCAAGGTCGAGATGAAGACGCTCTAAATCACCGGGGGCGAGGGCGGTACATCACCGCTCTCGCCAAGTGCGGCTTAATCGGGAACGGCCTTGAGCGAATTCCTCCAGCATCTGATCAACATGCTCGTGCTCGGCGGCACCTATGCGCTGCTGGGCATCGGGCTGACCTTGATCTTCGGCATCATGAACGTCGTGAACTTCACGCACGGCGTGCTCTACACGTTCGGCGCCTACATCATGTTCATCGTGGTGCAGCAGCTCGGGCTGAACTTCTTTCTCGCGCTGCCGGTGGCCGTGCTGGCCGGATGGCTGCTCGGCGCGGCCATCGAGCTGACCTTGCTGCGGCCGCTGCGCGGCTCCGACATCGACACCACGATGCTGGTCATGATCGGCGCCTGGATCGCGATGCAATCCGGAACGCTGTGGATCTGGGGCGGGGTCGCCAAATCGGTGGCAACGCCGTTTCCGGATGCGCCGCTGGTGCTCGGGCCGGTGTCGGTGTCCTGGCTGCGCCTGTTCGTGCTCGCTGCGGCGGCAATGTTGATCCTGGTGACGTATCTCCTGATCAACAAGACCAGCCTCGGCCGTGCGATGCGAGCGACGTTCCAGGACCACGACACGGCCTCGCTGATGGGCGTCAATGTCGACATGATCTACACCTCGACCTTCGCGGTCGGCTCCAGCCTGGCCGCCGCCGCCGGCGCGCTGCTCGGCCCGGTCTACGTCATCTTCCCGCAGATGGGTGATCTCGCCGCGGTGAAGGCCTTCGCCATCGTCATCCTCGGTGGTCTCGGCAACATCACAGGCGCTGTGATCGGCGGCTTCATCCTGGCGCTCGCCGAGGAACTCGGCGCCGGCTACGTCTCCTCGGGCTACCGCGACGCCATGGGCTTTCTGATCATCATCGCGGTCCTGATCTTCCGGCCAACCGGCCTGTTCGCGCGCGCGGAGCGCGTCGGATGAGGATAGCCGTCACCATCCTCGCCGTCGCAGCGCTCGCCTCGGTGCCGCTCTGGCTGCGCGATCCCTATCTCCTCAACGCGCTGATCACCACCGGGATCTTCGTCATCGGCGCGATGAGCCTCAATCTGCTGCTCGGCTTCACCGGTCAGCTCAGCCTCGGCCACATCGCCTTCTTCGGCATCGGCGCGTATGTCAGCGCACTGACATCGCTCGGCTTCGACGTCGGCCTGCCCGGTGACGTCCGCCTGGTTCACGCGCCCTGGCCGCCGATCGCCGGCTTCGTGCTCGCGATCCTGATCGCCGGGTTGTGCGGCTATTTCGTGGGTCTTCTCTCGTTCCGCGTCCGCGGCGCTTATTTCGTCATCGTGACGATCTCCTTTGCCGAGGTGGTCCGGCTGGTCGCGCTGAACTGGGTCGAGCTGACGCAGGGCCCGCTGGCCCTGACCAACATTCCTTCCATCGCGCTGCCCTTGCCCGGCTCCGGTGAGCTGACGCTGCGCACCAAGATGCAGAACTACTACCTCGTCCTGGTCGTCGCGCTCATCGCCTATCTCCTGATCGCGCGCCTCGTTCACTCCCATTTCGGTCGCGCGATGCGCGGGTTGATGGAAAATGAAACGCTGGCCGTCTCCGTCGGCATCGACGTGACCAGGACTCTGACGATTGCGGCCGTGATCTCGGCCGCGATCGCGGGGGCGGCCGGCAGCCTCTATGCGCACTACATCCGGATCATCGATCCCGAAGTGTTCGCCTTCATCAACACTGTCACCATGGTGATCATGGTGATCAGCGGCGGTAAGGGATCTCTGGCTGGGCCCGTGGTCGGCGGCCTGATCTTCGGCCTGCTGCCGGTGGCGCTGCGTCCGGTGATGGCGCCGGAGGCGCAGTGGATCGCCTATGGCGGCGTTCTGATCGCGATCCTGTTCGTGCTGCCGCGCGGCATCGTGCCCTCGCTTGCGCAGCGATTGACGAGGCGCCGGAGCGGGACGACGGCGATGGCGCCAGTCGCACTCACTGAAACCGGCGCCAAGGAGCCGGCGTGATTACGGCGCGCAGCATTGCCATGACGGTCGATCAGGTCGCTGTCCGCTTCGGCGGGCTGGTCGCGATCTCCGACATGAGCTTTACGGTCGGCGAGGGCGAGATCGTCAGCCTGATCGGTCCGAACGGCGCCGGCAAGACCACCGCCTTCAACGTCATGACCGGCTTCCTGACGCCGAGCGCGGGTCGCGTCACCTATCAGGGCACGACGCTCACGGGATTGAAGCCGCATGCGATCGCTGATCTCGGCCTGATCCGCACATTCCAGCGCACCTCCGTGTTTCCCAACGACACCGTCTACGACAACCTCTTGATCGGGCTGCACCGTCAGGGCCGGGTCCGGCTGCTCGACGCCATCCTCGGTCTTCCGGGCGCGCGCGCCTCGGAGCGCCGGCTGCGGCAGCGGGCAGGCGAGCTGCTCGAATGGGTCGGGCTCGAACGCCGCGCCCACGATGCGGCCGGCTCGCTCTCCTACGGCGAGCAGCGCCTGGTCGGCGTGGCGCTGGCGCTGGCGGCCGAGCCGTCGATGCTGCTGCTCGACGAGCCCGTCTCGGGCATGAATGCCTCGGAAACCCATCGCTTCGTCGAATTGATCCGCAGCATTCGCGACCGCGGCATCACCATCCTCCTGGTCGAGCACGACATGCCGATGGTGATGACGGTCTCGGACCGCATCGTGGTGCTCAACTATGGCCGTATCATCGCAGAAGGGACGCCCGAAATGATCCGCAACGATCCGGCCGTCATCGAAGCCTATCTCGGACATGGAGCGGGACGTGCTTGAGATCCGCGACATGGTGTGCGGCTATGGCGGCGTCACCGCGCTGCGCGGCATTTCGCTCGACGTGAAGGCCGGGCAGCTCGTCGCGCTGATCGGCGCCAACGGCGCCGGCAAGAGCACGACGCTGCGCGCGATTTCCGGCTTGGTGCCGCCACGCTCCGGCCAGATGCGGTTCGAGGGCATCGACATCACCGGGGCAAGGCCCCCGCGCGTGCTGGCGAGCGGGATCGCGCATTGTCCGGAAGGGCGGCGCGTGTTTCCGCACATGAGCGTCGAGGAAAATCTCGACATGGGGGCTTATCTCCGTCGTGGCTCGGGCGAGATCGCAGCCGACCGCGACCGCATCTACACGGAATTTCCGCGGCTTGCCGAGCGGCGCCGCCAGGCCGCGGGCACGCTGTCCGGCGGCGAGCAGCAGATGCTCGCGATTGGGCGCGCGCTGATGTCGCGGCCGCGGCTGATCATGTTCGACGAGCCCTCGCTCGGGCTCGCCCCCAACATCGTCGAGCGCACCTTTGCGATCATCCGCGGCATCCGCGATGCCGGCACCACGGTGCTGCTGGTCGAGCAGAACGCCTTCGCCGCGCTCGAGATGTGCGACCACGCCTATCTGCTCGAGAACGGCCGTATCGTGCTGTCGGGCGCCGGCACCGAGCTGATCGAGAACGAGCATGTGCGGAAGGCCTATCTCGGTGGATGATGAGGTCGGGTGGATTGCTGTCTGCGATCTCGACCGGCTGAAGCTCGAGGCGATCGTCCGCGTCGCCGGGCGCGACCTGCTCGTGATCTGGAACGAGGGCGATGTCGTCGCGTGCGAACGTGCGTGCCCGCACGAGCAGGCGGATCTTGCTCTGGGGCAGGTGACGGCGGGGCGGCTCCATTGCCCGCGTCATGCGGCATCATTCGATTTGCGTGACGGAGCGATCACTGCGGGTTGGCCGAGCCCACCATTGCGGCTCCATCCGGTGCGGATCACGGGCGGGCGGATCTGGATCGAGGCGCGGCAGCAGCAAGCGGGGCGATGATGGCATCATGCCCCTGTTGCCCGACGGGTCAAAGCCACGAGCGGCGTGAATTCACCTTTGAAAACAAGGGCGTTCTACTGTGCATGGGGTTGTTTTCGATTTTTTTTAATCCAGCAGCCGGCGCGCGGCCTCCACTAGAATGCCGTCCGGCCGACGTAGCGCCTCGAGAATGGTGAAATGATCGGCGCCTTCGACCGCAATGAGCTGGCCCGGTGCTCCCGCCGCCGTGCGCTTCTCGTGGAAGTCGATTGAATCGCACACCAGCGCCGGCAGCTCGCTGCTGCCATAGGCGATGTCGAGCCGCTTTGGCGTCACCGGCAGGCGAAGCGGCGACAGCGTCGCGATCTCCTCATCCGTCAGCTTGAGCGCGGTGTTGAGCCCGGTATCGCGGATCGGCGCGAGATCGTAGACGCCCGAGAGCGCGAGCCCGGCATGAACGCGCGGATGGTTCAGCGCCATCGCGACGAGATGGGCACCAGCGGACCAGCCCGACAGGATGACCGGCCCGGCAACGCCGTAGGACGCGCCGTGCGCGGCGAGCCAGTCGAGCGCGCGCGGGATCTCGGCGACGATGTCGGCCAGGGACACCTCGGGCGCCAGCGAATAGCCGGGAATCGCAACCGACCAGCCATGTGCGGCGACGCCTTCGACCAGCATGGCGAACAGCTCGCGCGAATTGCGCTGCCAATAGCCGCCATGCACGAACACCAGGCAGGGCGCATCGGGCTTTGCAGCCGGGTAGAGATCGATCTTGTTGTTCGCCCGCTCGCCGTAAGGCAAATCGAGGTGCGACTTCAGCGTACCGCGCAGCCGGGCCGAAGCTTCATTGCGCTCGGCGATCAGGGCAGGGCTGTTCTTGACCGCGGCGTTGTTGTCATAGGCGGCGCTGCGTTCCGCCGGCGACAGCTCGGACCATTTGCTGCGGGGATCGAAGGGCCGTTGCGTCGAGCTGGTGGTGTTGACCATGGAATCTCCGGGCGGCCCGTCGTGGCTGTGACCGGCGTCGCTCGCTCCTGTCTGCCACGAATCCCGCGCGAATTGAACATCGCTCGCGCTCAGGCGAGCAATGCGCCCGTGACGGGACTCTGCTCAGCAGGCGGTCGATGGGCTTGTTCGCGGCGGCAAGACAGCCGATGGCAATCGCCGCGCGAAGGCACGCGTCTTGGGCTGAACCCGCGATCCGTCGATCACCTCGAGCCGGCCGCAGCGGTTCAGCGTGTGTAGCTTCCGGCCGGGCCATAACGGTCCGGGCTTGAGGGAGTGGCGGACGACCTGCCTGAACGTCGTCGGCGACAATTCGATAACCTCGGCCAGGGCGAGCCCTGCGCCGTAGCCTTCGGTGCAGTCCTGCACCGGGCGCCACAATTTGCCATCGATGGTGACGAAGTTCCCCGCCGGTCGCGCACTGGCGCGATCGATCATAACGGGGTTGCTGACATGCGGCAGCCAGGGGCCGAGCAGATGCTCGGCGTAATAGATTGCAAGCGAATCCGAATAGCCGCCGGTGCCGTCGCGCCAGGCGCCGAACAGATAGGAGAGACCGTTGTGCCGCGTGATCGTCGCATCGGCGAGCTCGAGGCCTGACAGCAGCGTCGCGTGCCGTTCCCACTTGTCCGGAAACCGGACGCATTTATAGAGCGCGACGTCGCCATTGAGCGAGCTCTCCGGGATCATCCACAACTCGCCATCGTCCTCGATCAGGAAGGGATAGGAAAGATGCCAGGGCTCTTCGAGCACCGGCACGACCTCGCCGATCGGCCCGGTGTCGCCGAACTCGACGGCCGAGATGATACCCTTGCCGACGCGGTGATCGAGATCCTCGAAGAAGACGAATGTCCGTCCGCGCCAGGTGACGGGGAAGGGGTCGGCGTAGAAATGGTTTCCGGGATCGCCGAGCACGTTCCAGCCCGGCCCGGACAGATCTCCCGTCTGCCAGACGCCGGCATTGTCGTTGAAGCGCCACCCGACGTGCCAGTGCGGGGCGTAGCAGCAGAGGCGATAGATCTCCTTGGCGATCGACACCGCGAGGCCGCGCGCGACGTAGCTGGCGGGTCCGCGCTGACTTGTCGTCGTGGCGGGATGCGCAAGCTGCGGCACGATCCGCGGCCGTCCCGACAGGATCGCCGTCACCATGGTCATGGTCCGCGCCATGACCGTTTCGAGCGCGCCGCTGAGACCGGCCGCAATCTCTCCGGACGGGTGACCGCGATCGAGAACCGCTCCATCGACCTCGTTGACGATCTCGATGACGGGCAGGTCGCCGGCGAGAATGGCGGCGAGCGCGGCGTTCTCGCCTGCGGCTCCATTGAACCGCGGGCGGAGATACAATCGGGCAGCGCTGTCGGGATCCCGCGCAGCGCTGGTGAAGTCGACGATCACGTCGGCCGTAGCGCCGGGCGCCTGCGTCCGTTGTGCAGCGACCTTCAGCCTGGAGGCGCCGCTGTGTTTGCCCTTGTGCAGCACAATGCGTTCGAGCTCGAACAGCATGTCGAGACCTGCGGGCCGCGGCTCCGCGGTTGCCGTCCAGGCGATTTGAACGGGAACGTCGCGCCCGTCGATCGACAGAGTCTCGCGGTCCATCCACCGCCGCGCATGCTCAATTTCACAACGAAACTCGATGATCATGTCGAGCCCATCTATCAGGTCAAATGACTTGGCCGAGAATTCGAACGTATTCCTCCACCATGGCGTCTACCGAATAGCGCGACCTCAGGCCTTTGGCGTTTTGTCGCAGCTCGTCGCGCAAGGGTTGGTCGGTCAGGAGTTTCGAGACGGCTGCCGACAGCTGCGTGTGATCGGAGGCATCGACGAACAGCGCTGTCGGTTTTCCCTCGAAGGACAACACCTCGCGCAGCACCGGAAGATCGGTGACGACCGAGGGAACGCCGGCGCTTGCGGCCTCGACCGCGGCGAGACCGAAGGTCTCGGCCTGGGTCGGGAACACGAAGATGTCGAGAGAGGCGAGAAAGTCCGCCATCCGGCGCGGCGTGATTTCACCGAGCAGATGCAGCCGGTCCGATACTTTCAAATCATCCGCCAGCTGCCGCAGCCGGGCCTCGTCGGCGCCCTGGCCGGCCAGTGCAAGGTGCCAGGACGGCTGATCCCGCAACAGGCGGATCGCCGCATCGAGCCGCTTGTGCGGGTGCAGCCTCGCGGCGCAGCCGAGCAGGGTGCAGTCCTGCGGCAGATTGAATTTCGCGCGTGCGGCTTGCTTCGACAGAGTGAGGGCCTTGTCGTCGAAGCCGTGCGGGACATGCACCATGCGCGAGCGGTACGCCGCGGGGTAGCGCGAATATTCGCGCTGCATGTCCTTCGAATTGAGCGTGATCCGGTCGAAGAAGCCGAGGCTGCCCATGACGATGTCGGCCGTGCGCACCGGCCAGCTCATCGACAGCGCGGAGGAGACCTGATTGGCGACAACAGGCGCACGGCAGACGAGGCGGGATGTGCCTGCGCCGATGACGTTGCCGAAATGCTGGAAGGTCAGAACCGCATCGGGCCTGGTGGTCCTGATATGACGGCCGAGTGTCCACAGCATCCGCAGCAGCGTCAGCGGATTGCCGGGCCGGCGCGCAGCGCAATAGAGCGTATCCGGCGGCTCGTCGAAGGACTCCGACTTGCGGAAGAAGAACAGATTGGTGACGCGGTAGCCGCGCGCGGAGAGGCCGGCGCCGAGCAGCCTGGAGATCTCCTGCGCACCGGCGTTCTCGGCCTGGGTCTGAACGAGAAGCACGTGCGGCATCGCTGGGCCGCTGTCAGGTCTTGCGAGTGCTGCTGCGGTGGACGGCAGCTTCGGTGCATCGCCCAGTTCTGCGCCTGGTTGGTAATGGAGCACGAATTCCGACCCGCTAATGAAACGTTCACCTTCTTAACCCCGTACCTATCATGCGAGCACCACGCGGACACCGACTAGCAACAAACGGAGTTAATACGAGCACCCCGGGAACGGCGCGGTCACACGGGAATTCCGCTGGTTTCGGCAGGGCGTGACGCGCGCGTGTTAACCAATTGGTGACGGTCGCGCGAGGGGCGGGTAACCGCCGATTAACCATAGATATTTACGGTGGAGCAGGCCACTGAACAGTGTTCGCCAGTTGAATCCGAGTAAAGTCCATGACGTTCGGTCGCCGCGCAGACCCGACAAGATCCGGATCGACCGATGTCGCTGCGTCGTGGCAGTCCAGGACTGCGCCGACCGATAAGCCTCGCGGAACGGCCGCGCGCCTTGGCGGCCTCCTCACCGCCGCGGGTGCGTTCTCCTTCCTTCGCGACAATGCGCGCCGCATCCTGACGCTGGCGCTCGCGATCTTCGCCCTCGGCGCCATCGTCCTCTTGGTAATTCCTGTTCGATTTGCCGCGACCGCGCTGGTCGTCGTCGATCCCCGCGAGCAGCGCGTGACTGCGGACCAGGACGTTCTGCCCGGCATCGGCCAGGATAGCGCCGCGTTGCAGAGCCTGGTCGAAGTGGCGAAGTCCGACGGCTTCCTCAAGCCGCTGATCGAGCAGCTCAAGATTCGCGATGACGAGGACATTTCCGGGGGACACACCGACCCCGCGCGCCTGCTGGAGCGCTTCCGCAACCGTCTCGACATTTCCCGGCGCGGGCTCACCTATGTGATCGCCATCCGCTTCACCTCGAACCGGTCGGAGCGGGCGGCCTATTATGCCAACGCGATCGCCGAGGCGTTCGTCGCGAGCCAGAAAAGCATCCGAACCGAGGCGACTGATGAAGCTGCCGACTGGCTGAGCAGCCGGCTCAAGACATTGAGCGACCGGCTGAAGGCATCGGAGGACGCCGTCGCCGCGTTCAAGCTCGAGCACAGGATCGTCAACGCCGGCAAGGATTCCACGACCCAGCAATTGCGGGTGACCGAGCTGTCGCAGCAGGTTGCCGCCGCCCGCGCCCGGACCGAAGAGGCGAAGGCCCGCTACGAGCAGGCGCAGCGCGACGTGAAAGCAAACGTCGAGGCGCCCGCCAAGCAGGATCTCCTCAGCGCGCTGCGCGCCCAGCGATCGGCCCTCAACGACCAGATTGCGCAGAAGCGCGCGGTGCTCGGCGATCGCCATCCCGATCTCGTGATGTCGTACAGCCAGCTGAACGATCTCAACAGGCAGATCGAGGTCGAGCGGGCCAAGGGCATCGACACCGCAAAGTCGGAATACGAGTCCCAGCGCGATCAGCAGAAGGCACTCGAAAGCCAGATGAAGGCGGCTGAATCGCAGCTCCTTGTCGACGGTCAGGCTCTGGTGAAGCTCCAGGAGCTGCAGCGCGACGCCGAGGCCAACAGGAACATTTACGAGCAGTTCCTGTCGCGCTCCAAGACCACGAATGAGCAGCGTCTCCTGCAGAGCTCCCAGACCAAGGTGGCCGCGCCCGCCATTCCGCCGCTGCGCTCGACCCTTCCGCCGCTGCCTCTGCTGCTCGCCGCGCTCGCGATCGGCTCACTGCTGACGTCGACAGCGGTCGCCGCCGCGACCGCGCGCGGATCCGACGAGCCCGCTGAAGAAGTTCGTGCCTCCGATCCGGCGCCGCGTCAGCCTGCGGCTTGGCCGCGCCCGCCGGTGTGGGCCCGCATTCCCGATCTGTTGCCTGACGACGCGCCTAGGAACATCTGGCAAGGTCCGGTATCCGCGACCGCGGAGCTCGATCTCGGCCCGCAACTGCGCCCGGTGCTCGACAGGCTGGAGAAATTGCCGGGAGCCCGGGGCAAGGTCGCGCTCGTGATGTCGGTGGGCAAGCGCGCCGGCGGCAACACTGTCGCGCGGTCGCTGAACCGGTGGGCGGTCAACAGGGGAAAGCTGAGCGTCCTGATCCGGGTCGAGCCTGATCTCGGCGGTGCCGGGGCGGGCCTTGCCAAGGGGCAGGCGGACGGTGTGAGCATCGCGAACTTCCGGAGCGTCGATGCGCTCTTGGTTGCCAGCAAGCGGCCTGAGCCGTTACCCGCGGATGATATCCGTTCCGAGTTCGATCTGATCGTCGTCCATGCAACCTCGCTGGCCCTGCAGCCGGAGGCGGCGGCGCTGGCCGCGCATGCCGATCTCGTCATTCTGGTCGCGCGCGAAGACGCGGTCGATTCAGCCGCCATGCGCAGGGCAACTGCCGCGCTCTCCCGCTTCAGCGGCGTGCCGACCGGGATCGTCGTCAATCATGTGCCGGCCGATCCGGCGTCGGCGCAGCGTCGCGGCGAAGTGCTGGGCCTCGCCGGTTGATCGGCGGCTACTCGCCGGGCTCGGTACCGCGGACCGCATAGGCGCCGCGTTTCCATGCCGAGAAGCGCAAGAGCACGAGAATGGAAGGGTCCACGCCGGTTCGCCGCCGGCAGAGGATGTTGAGCGCGATGGTCGCGAGCGCCAGCGACAGGGTCGCCGAGATCGCAGCGCCAAGCACGCCGAGCCAGGGAATCAGGACGAGGAATCCGACCAGCCGCAGCGCGACGTTCGCAGCGACGACGGGCACATAGACGCGTTCGTGGCCGGTCAACTGCAGGATCGCCGCAGAAGGACCGCCCGCCGCCTGAACGGCCGTTCCGATCGCGAGCACGATCAGGACCCAGTGCTGTGCCGCGAAATGAGGCCCGAACAGATTGAGAAGATGGGGACCGCCGACCCAGATCAGCAGCAGTCCGCTGACCACGCAAAGCGCGGTCACCTCCGCCATCAGCTGCAACGTTCGCTCGAACTCCTGGTGGTTCTTGCTGAAGTACAGCGAGGGAAGCCGGCGCGCGCCGAAACTGTACAGTGCCGCCGACACCATGGCGAAGATGTTGGCGAGGCGGGAGGCGGCGAAATAGATTCCGGCGGTTGCCGGGTCGAGCATCCAGTAGACCAGGATGACGTCGAAATACTGGTTTGCCGCCTCCAGGATGGAGGCGACCCAGAAATGAAGTGCGCTCGATCGCCAGCGCGACGTCTCGGACCGCGCCACCGTGCCGCGGAAATCCGGCAGCGCTTGTGCAACGGCAACGATCTGCGTCACCAGACCAATCGACATCGCGATCGTCATCACGGCGATCAGCTCGGCGGGATCGAGCTGCCGGTGGCCAAACAAGACGGCGAGCAGAAACAGGACGACGCCGACCCGCCAGAAGAACTCCCTGTTTCCTTCCCCCATGAGAATGCTGACCAGCGAGCGCGCGACCTGGCTGCCGAGCATCAGGCTCGCGCTCACGGCGGTGTAGGCAGACACGGCGACGATCAGCAGCCAGGAATCGCCTCTCATACCTGCCGCGATCGCGGTTGCACCGATCGCAATCAGCATCGCGACGGACGAGATCTTCAGGCTCGATAGCAGCACGCCCTTCGTCAGATCGGGCCGATCTTGCACCCTGTACTCGTTCAGGAAGCGCACCAGAAGCGATTCCTGTCCGACCAGTCCCACGACGGCCGCAATCTGGGCAACGGACAGCCAGGTCGCAAAGATGCCGAATCCATCCGGCGACATCGTCCGTGCCGCCAGCGAGAACAACGCAAACGCAAGCGCGCCGCTGCCAACCTTGAGGAGGATGGTCCCGACGACACCGCGCGTTACGTCACGCCGCAGAAACTGGATGATGGTTTCGATCATGGAGGTTTAAGGGGCAACTCTCCCCTGAAGGAACGCATTACGATATTGGCGGCAGCCTAGCATGTCGAAAAACCCCGAGTGTTAATGGGAGCCTCCGAAGCCCTTGGATCGCAACCGATGCCGGTGGTACGTCCGCTGCGCCACGGTGAAACACCTTCGTCCGGATTGTCCCAGATAGAGCAAACGCAGGCTCTCTCGAACAGCGACATGACGCCGCTCCGACGAGACGCAGGCATTCGCTCCACCGTGGTGCTGCCGAAATCCGGTCTTCGCCGGCAATTCTGAGCAAGACGCGTGCCGCGATCTCGTCCTGCCGGATCCGGTGTTTGGTTCGTTAACCTCGATCTCTGGAAATGATCGCGTTCGGCCCTGCGATGCGACATCAGGCGGGATAATTGCACGTGGAACCACCGTTAACCGTGGGAGCCTGGACCATGACGGCGGATAGCACCGTGACCGAGCCGGTCGCAGCAGCGGGGATTTCGACGATCGCTGCGGACTTCGCCATCGTCGGCGGCGGCCTTGCGGGATCGCTCGCGGCGTCCGTCCTCGCGCGGGCAGGGCATCGCGTTGCGCTCGTCGACAAGCGCGCTGTGCCTCCGGACGAGTTTCGGGTCGAGAAGATCGGCGGCCACCAGCTGGAGATGTTCCGCAGGCTCGGCTTCGTCGACGCTCTCGCCAGCGCCGGTTGTCCCTATGACCGCGTGCTCAATGTCAGGGAAGGCAAGGTGGTCGATGTCACCGTCGGGCAGGCTTACGGGCTTCCTTATGCCGATCTCGTTGCCATGGCGCGCAGCCAGTTACCTGATCCCTCAAGTCTGATCGTCGACGAAGTCGCCGCGATCACTTCCCGCGACGACATCCAGCATCTCGAGCTCGCCTCCGGACGGCGCATCGATGCGCGCCTTGTCGTTCTGGCCACGGGCATGGCGGGAGCGCTTGGCTACAAGCTCGGCATCAGGCGGCGCGTGCTGGCGGAGCGCCATTCGGTCTCGTTCGGCTTCACGATTGCCCGCCGGGATGGCGCACCGTTCGATTTCGAGGCGCTGACCTGCTACGGCGAACGTACAGCGGACGGGGTCGATTATCTCAGCCTGTTTCCGGTGCGCGCGGGCATGCGGGCAAATCTCTTCATGTTCCGCGATCCGACCGATCCTGTCATGCGTGACCTGCGTCGGGATACGGAAGCGACGCTGTTGCGGTTGCTGCCGGGACTGCAGAACTTCCTCGGCGACTTCCGCGTGACGGACCGGGTCCAGAACTGGGTGATGGATCTGTCCGTGGTCGAAGGACATCTCCAGCCCGGTGTAGTGCTCATCGGCGATGCGTTCCAGACCAACTGTCCGGCGGCCGGCACGGGCGTCGCCCGCCTGCTGGTGGACGTCGAGCGTCTTTGCACCGAATATGCGCCGCGCTGGCTCGCAACCGCAGGCATGGGCACGGAGAAGATATCGCAGTTCTATGCCGATACCGACAAGATCGCGGCAGATCAGCAATCGCTGAAGATGGCGCGCTTCCGACAGGCGCTGACATCCCGCAACGACCTCAGCTGGGATGTGCGGCGGCGGCTGCACTTCCTGCGGCGCAGTATCACCCATCGGGTCGATCAGATGCAGCCAGGTTGGCTCGCGCAAGTGCGAAGCGCGCTGCGCGCCTGAGAGCCGGACCTGGCGGCGCCTCAGCGTGTGGGCGTCGAAGTGCGCGTCGGCAAGAGCCTGAACTCCGACATCCGCTTGGCGGCCAGCTTGAGCCAGGGGGCCTGCTTCAGTGCGAACAGCGATACGGCGCCCACAGTGCTGCCGGTCTGGGTCACGGCCCACATTGGCGACGGCTGTGCGCCGAACAGTTTCTTGTATGGCTCGTCGCCGATCGTGAAGTCGAGCATCTGGTCTCCGCGCTCGATGCAATCCCTCGCTACCTGCTCGAACATCAGCGCACCCAGCGACTGGCTCTTGTATCCGTCAATGTCGAAAGCGCTCATGATGACGAGGAAGCTGTCGCGGTGGTGCAATCCGAGCACGGCGGCGATCACCTCGCCATCCATCTTCATGGCATAGAGCCGCACGAAGGAGCGGAGGCCGCGAACCGCCACGTCGGAGTAGAAATCGTGATATTCGGGTCGCTGGAGCAGGTCTCCGTCGCCCTGCGACTGGAAGCGCGGGCCGCGGAATTTTTTCATCACGTCCAGAGCGTTCAGGATCGAGGCGCTGTCATCGCAGCATGAGAAGCTCAGCGCGCCCTTCTTCTGAAGCTGGCGATACTTTTTTGCGAGCTCCTTCTGATAGGAGCGATCCATTGCGCTGGCCCGCCATTGCTCGAACGGGGCGACGAGAACGGTCGCATAGGCATTGCTGTCCATCGCGACCCGGCGAGGCGCGTCCAGGAGGCTCTCGATCGGAAGCCGCCCGTCCGGGAGCTTGGTCATCCGAAGCAGGTCGAAGGGGCGGACGAGATGCCGGATCTCCGCGCATGCGTCCGCATCTCTGAGCAGCTCGGCAAATACCTGCGGGCTGCAAACGGGCGCCAGATAGTCGGAGACACGCAGGTCGGCGAATTCGACGGTTCGTATCGGACCGCGCCGGATCCGCAGCAAAGGCAGCACCATCGCAAGGGCGCCGCTCGCGCGATGGCGAGCCACGACGACCAGCCGGGTTGCTCCGGCATGAGTTGCAAGCCTGCTGTAAAGGCTGTGCAGCCAGAGCGGATGCTGGAAAGCAGTCGCGGCCGAACCGTCGAACAGCTCGGCATATTCCGGGGACAGAAAGTCGAATGCCGGCTCGACGGCGATATCGAACGTATTGCTAGACGTATTCATGCGTAACCAGGGAAATCATGACACTCGGGAATGGTCGATCGAGCCGGAACCGGAGTTTTATAGCAGGGGAGTGACGGTCGAGATACCGACGCGGTATGATTTGCATTAATGCATCGAGCCCGGTTCGTATCGTTACCGAATTCTTAACGTTGCGCAGTCGTGGGGGCTCGGACGTGGAGGCCGACCTGCGCTAGCGAACAATTAACCGCGTTGAAGGAAGGTCGGCCCATGGCCAGCCTACAGAGCGATGCGGACTCCGGGGTTCCCGAGAGCGCGATCTGGCAGACGCGCAGCGTTGGCATCGAGAGGATTGCCAGCGCCGCAATCCGCTGTTCGATCACCATTAATGTCATTGCGTCGATGGGCACCCTCAACACCGGGCTGCTGCCGGCGGAGCTGACTTACCTGCAGCAGGCCGTCGCAATCCTGATGTGGGGCGTCTCAATCTATGCAAGCGCATTCGTGCGGCCGCGCCTGCGCTTGCAGTTCAACCCCGATCTGATCGTGCTGGTCGCATTCTACGGCTTCGCCGTCATCTCCGTGTTCTGGTCCAGCCTGAATGTCGCGGCACTGATGAAGAGTGCGGCGCTTGCGATGACGACCTTTGGCGCCTTCTGCCTCGTCACGCGCATCGACATCGACGAGATTATAGGAGCCACGGCTCTTGGACTCTTCGTCCTGGTCGCCGCATCGGCCTTCTTTGCGGTCGCTGTCCCCGACATCGGGGTCGACCACAGCTGGATGCACAGCGGTCAATGGCAGGGCATCTATGAATCGAAGCAGACGCTTGGCTTCGTCGGCGCCTATCTGATGTTCTTTGCCTGCTATCTGAAGATGAGGGGGCAGGGCTGGCCGGCGTTCCTCGCGACATTCCTTCTGGCGTCGACATGCGTGCTTGCCTCGGAATCGCGCGGCGCCGGCGCCGTCGCCCTGGCCGCCTGCGCGCTGCTCGTGACCTCGATGTGGTCAGTCACCTGCATGAGGCTCTATGCGGTCCTGCCCGTCGTCATGTGCCTGGCGGCCGGCGCGCTGTTCCTCTACTTCTACACGACGGGATACGACGCCATCCATATCGGCGATGCCAGCATCGACTTTACCGAGCGGACGCTCATCTGGCACTACGCCATAAGCCATTTTGACGATGCGCCGCTACTCGGCTTCGGGATCAACGGGTTCTGGACGATCCCGTCGATCTACGATTATTTCGAGCAGAACCATAGCTGGGTGCTGGACAATTATCACAGCGGCTACATCACGATCCTGATCGAGACGGGACTCCTCGGGTATATGCTGTTCGCGGGAAGCGTCCTTCTGTTCTCGAACAAGATGCTCCATCTCATTTCCGCCCAGTCGATCGATCGGTCGCACTGCGCCCTCATCATCGGATTTGTCGTCCTGAGCTTCCAGACCAATTTCACGGAGACGACATTCCTCCGCTCGACGATGTTCACGTCGGTACTGCTGGTCGGGTTCTTCTTTGCGACGTGCAGACCGGTACGACAGACAGATCTCTAGTCTTTGGAATGGAAGCAGATGACCGCCATCCGTGTTCGCTGGCCGAAGAGTCTCGCGGCAAGTTTCTTCTTTCTGGCGGCGCTCTGCTCCCCATCTCTCGCTGCCGCGCAGGCTGCTTCCAATGGCGTGCCGAAACTGGGCCGGGGCATCAACATTCTCGGCTATGACGGGATCTGGGAAGGCGGTCAGAATGTGCCGTTCCGCCTGGACAATCTGACGACCATCAAGAAGGCCGGGTTCGCGCATGTCAGGATCAATTTCTTCGGCTTCAAGTTCATGGGGCCGGGGAACGTCCTGGACGAGATCGTCCTGAGGCGGCTTGATGCCGTCCTCGAGGAGGTCCTCGCGCGCAATCTCATTCCCGTTCTCGACGAGCACGATACCCATGTCTGCCAGAGCGACGTGGCCGGATGCGCGGAAAAGCTGAAGGCGTTCTGGCGCCAGATCGCCGAGCGCTATGCCGGCAAGTATCCGAAACTCGTCTTCGAGGTCTTGAACGAGCCGGGCGGACACATGACGTCGGCCGAATGGAATTCGCTGCTCAACGAATGCCTCGGCATCATCCGCCGCACCAATCCCGCGCGGCCGGTCATTGCCGCCGTTCTCAACGTCGATGAGAATCCCGTCGACGAGCTGGTTCTGCCGGCTGACGACCGCAACCTCATCGTCACGTTTCACTATTACGCGCCCTTGCGGTTCACGCATCAGGGTGCGCCGTGGTCGGCGACGTTCTCGCGGATCGGTCCGCTGGATTGGGGCTCACAGGATGACGAAGCGCGGGCCGCGGCCGACTTCGAGAAGATGAGCCGCTGGGCAGAGAAAGAGAAGCGCCCGGTTTACCTCGGCGAGTTCGGCGTGTACGAGCGCGCACCGTCCGAAAGTCGTGCGAGATACCTGTCGTATGTCGCGCGAAGCGCCGACAGGCTGGGCTGGTCATGGGCCTATTGGCAGTTCGACCATGATTTCGCGGCCTTCGACAGTGCGCGCCAGGCCTGGAAGCCGGACATCCTGCGAGCGCTGATCCCGCCCTCGCGTTAGAGAGACATGCTGGGCGGTCAAACCTCGAAAGTCCCGAGTCGGAAGATCGTCGCGTTCGAGTAGGGCGAGGGCTGTATGACCGTGAAGACCGCGTCCGGAAAAGCCTTCCAGACGGCGAGATCACTTCGTGTAACTTCGACGAGACCGTAGTGCGAGCGGTGTTCGCCCGGTTCGCTGGGTTCACCGACATCGGAAAACCGCAACCGCAAAATGCCGTCCTCCGGCAAAGGGAGTTGCGACCGATGTATTGTCGCGAGAGGCAGAGGTTCTTGGTCGACTGCAGATATCTCTGGTGCGAGGGCTCCTGAGAGCGGAGCGGCATCACCCTGCCTGGCACGAGCCTCGGACGCCGGATCGATCGCGCCTGTCGATGCGGTGGCTGGTTCATCCGGTAAGGATGTTGGTTCAATGCCCGGCCGAAAATCCAGCCCAACGCCTGGCGGCACGGTTTGCGCGGGTCGGCCATCGCCAAATACGCTGTTGCGCCCCGAAGCGGCATCGGTCGCGGCAGCCGGTACCGACTTCGTCCGCAACGCCGCCAGCGCGGCCCAGTCGAAATGCTCGGGATAGTCGGCTTGCACGTCATTTATGAAGGCAGGCCAAGAGGTGTGCGGGCTGTCGTTCATTGCATCCGTGGTGATCGCACTCTACGCTCGCTCGATGATTTTAGAAGGTGCGCGCTGTCATCGCTCAGCTCATGCGACCCAAAGGGTATGGCCAATCGCTTGAATTTGCTAGCCCCCGGTAATGTCCGGGACACGCTGGAAATGCGTCGCTGGACCGACCAAGGCCCCATGCTCGAGCAAGGCGCGGGCCTTTGCAGCGTCATCGCTTCGTGTTTGACTAGGCACTGCCGTATAGGCACGGAAGCGCATTTTTAAATGGGAGAGCATTGATGAAGTACATCTCGCATTGGAAAATTCCGCCAAGCTCGATCGATGCAGCGATCAAGAAATTCCTGGAAACCGGCGGAGCTCCGCCCGAGGGCGTCAAGATGCTCGGGCGTTGGCATGGAATGAATGGCGAAGGTTTCGCCATTTCGGAAAGCAATGATCCCAAGGCCATGTACCAGTGGTACGCACAATGGGCGAATGTCATGGAGCTCACGGTCACGCCCTGTGTCGAGGACGCGGAAGCGGGCCCAATTCTGGCAGGGATGGCAAAGCACTGATCGCGCGCTCGGGCGAGCAATCATAGGCTGCGCGTGGAGGGGCGCCGATGCTCGCGGGGATCGGCGCCTCATTTCTGCGCCTGTGATCGTCCGGCCTAAATCCCATATTGCGGCAATAGGCAACAGACGCTTGCGGGCTGGCTAATTCGCCCTCGGACGGCGCAGCAAAGGGTCAATAACGGCCACCGTCGCTTTTCTGTTGGGCGATCCATTGGGACAGGGTTTTCGTGCCTTGTACCAATGTTGCTGCCGTCCGGGCGGTTCGCGTCGATGATGCGGTCGGCTTGGCCCCTGTGCTTCGTTCCGGTTGCCGATTGAAGCCCGGTTTCGCCGGCGCAGCCGCGACTGCTGCGGCGGCCTCCCTCTCAAGGCGCAATTGCTTCAACCGGGCCATCTTGTTGCGCTCGGCTTCCAGTTCCGTGCTGTCGGACAGCAGTTTCCTGTGCTGAGGACTCTCTGGCGCGACCGCGACAGCAATGACGGACATTTCACCAAGGGCCTTGCAGGCCTCGAGCCGATGCAGTCCGTCGACCAGAACGAACTGATCATCCTCGGGGCGAACGGAAATGGGAACTTGCTGTCCGATCTCCAGGATGCTTTCCGCGATCTTTTGAACGAGTCCGGGGTCGAGCGTCTTTCTGCTCTTGGTCGGAACGCGAATTTTGTCGATCGACAAGCTTTCCGCTTTGGGCATGGCTTCTGCTCCGGCACTCTTGCTCCCGTCGCCGCGCGGCGAGGCGAGGGAGTGCGGCTATCCTAGGAGCGAGCGGGCGCGTGAAGCAACCGGTTTCCATTCGCCTTGCACATGGTGCACGGGGAACTGGGGAATAGCGCCTCGAGAGGCAGGCGTACCGACGCAGGCTGAATGCTCTCTTATCGGATCTGCGGTGCGCTTCAGCGATCCGGGATCGGGCGTGCCCGCGGTTGTCCGAGCGGTGGGCCGTAAAAACCGTCTGGCCCGGTTTAATCCCGTTTCTCCTCGGTGGCGGGCCGCGATTGGGCTCCGGGCCGCCTTCCGGCCCCGCGCTCCGCGAGCCGGAGGCTGTGTTCGGATAAACGGCAAAACTCACGGCATGGATTGGAATTCAATAATATTTTCAATGGCTGATGCGGATTTGCGTCGCGGTTTTTACTCCGCCCGCGGCCCGAATTAATTACGGTGCAGAAAACTCAGGCAGGCGGTTCGTCGCCACTTTTCTCTGGAACTTCGTAATGGTACTTAAAAACGGTTTAATTAATTTTTAACGATTTACGGTGGCGTCTTGAACCACACCGACAGATTTTTGCCGAACGGCGCGGGGCACCAATCCCTTCAATTCGGGCACGACGCGTTGGCGGAGATACCGTCCGCTGCAGTTGTGATCCCGGACGCGCACCTTCTCTTCTCCGGCGATTTCGCGCGCAGCGGCGTCGACCTGATCCTCTCGGATCAGCTCCATCGCGTCGTCGTGCCGAACTATTTCCGCGATCACGGGCGCCCGTTGCTCGTTTCCCCGGAAGGCGCGCACCTCGATCCCGGCGTCATCGATGCTCTGACCGGACACACGCAATATGCGCAGGCCGGCGCGCCCGCGGCCAGCGGCAAGGTTGTGGGCCATGTCGTCAAGATGACCGGCAGCGCGAGCATCGTCCGCAATGGCGTGACGATCGTCACCAACGTCGGTGATGCGATCTACCAGAACGACGTGGTGCAGACGGGTAGCGACTCGACCCTTGGTCTCGTGCTCGACGACGGCACGACGTTCAATCTGTCCGCCAGTGCGCGGTTCATGCTGAACGAACTGACCTATGATGCCAGCAGCACATCCAACAGCTCGCTGATGACCCTGGTTCAGGGCGCCGCCAGCTTTGTGGCGGGCCAGGTTGCGAAGACCGGTGATATGCGGGTGGCAACACCCAGCGCCACGATCGGAATTCGCGGCACGGCTGTGATCCTCGACGTCTCGGCGACCGACGGAAAGGTGTCGGTTTCCGTCATCGACCAGCGTGACGGTCTGGTGCATGCCGTCCAGGTTTTCAATACGGCCGGTGTCTTGATAGGTACCGTCACGAGCAACGGATCGACGCTGACGCTGACGCCGACGGCGACTTTCGACGTGATTGCTCAGCAGAGCAACAAGACGACAGATCAGGTCGCGCAGGAATTCGGTGCATTCCAGCAGGTGCTGAGCACATATGATTCCGGCAAACAGCTGTTTCCAAATCTTCCCCAGCACACGGAGAACAGGGACCAGAACAACAACAACCCGAATCCGAACAGCACGACGAAATTCGCCGGAAGCCCGCCGCTACAGCCGCCCGGCACGGAATATCATCCCCTGCCCGGGACAAGCGCCACTCCGCCCTCGAGCGCAGTAACCCCGACCGTTGTCGTCACGGTCAACCCGGCTTCCGACTCCGGCACAAGCCCGCCTCCGAGCAACATCGTTGTGGGGGAGGCGATCATTGTCCCGGTCAAGCTGTCGGCCGTTCCATTCGTCGTCACGCCGCCGAACGTCGCGGCAATCACCTCCGGGGCGGGAGATCATATCGGCCCGGTCATGAGCGCCAATGGCGACGTCGTCTACGATCCCGACGGCGCAATCTACTTTTTCAACCACGAGACGGGCGCGACCACGACCATCGCCTCTCCCGCGAACGGCTGGAGCTACGGTTCGCCGACAATCAGCTTTGACGGCCGCTATATCGTCTATCAGGGCTCCGATGGTGGCGGCAGCTTCGTCTTCGTCTATGGCACCGATCCTTCCGATCCGGCGCACTATCATGTTCAGACCGAGCTGGCGCCGGGAAGCGCGCCCGCCGTCAGTGGCGACGGCGGCACGATCGTCGTGCAACAGGACGGCGGCAACGTTTCAATCTACAGTCTTGACGGCACGCTCAAAGGAACGGTGACGCCGGGGGCGGTGGGGAGCTCGGGGGCACTCTGGAAGCCGGCCATCAGCGCCGACGGCCACCTGATTGCCTTCTGGAATTCGGATGTGGCTGCTCCGGGAGGCGGGGGCAGGCTTCTTGCCTTCGATTTGTCGACGGGCGAACTGGCCGTGATTGCCAGCACCTCCGCCGGGGCCGGGACGGTTGCGCCGACCATCAGCGCAGATGGCCGCATGATCGCCTATCAGGAGACTGACGCCGCCGGCCATTCCGAGATCTATCTCTATGATCTGAATGCCGGGGCCGTCGTATTTCACACGTCCAACGCCTCAGGCGGCAGCTATAGTCCGGTGCTGAGCCCGGACGGCCACTTCATCGTCTTCACGAGCGAGGCGAGGCTGACCTCGGCCGATCAGAACGGGTTCGCCGATATCTACATCGTCGACGTCACGAACCCGGCGGCCCCCGCCTATCGGCTGGTTTCAGACGGGGTGGATACAGCGTCCAATGGCGGTGCCGCGATCAGCGCCGGCGGCCAGTACGTCGCCTTCGGCAACAGCAGCAACATCTTCTTTGCCGATCCGACCTCGGGACTTAGCGCGATCATTCTGGAGACGGCGAAGTCGTCCGACGTCCTGACCGCCAAGGGATCGATTGCAGTCACGGGTGACTACACCGGCGTCACGGTCAGCGTGACGGACCAGTTTGGCGGCGCGACCCCGTATTTCAGCGCCAGCTTTGACGCTAACGGGCATATCAACTGGAGTTTCGCCGAGCCGAAGAGCGACTTCGCGGGGCTGTCTTTCGGCGAGACAGCCACGCAGGAATTCATCATCAGGCTCTCCGCTGACAATGGCTTCATAACCGTCCCCGTCTTCGTAACGGTGCATGACGGCGTACAGCCTGCCATCCAGACGGCCGATGCAGCTCCCGTGGCGGCGCCCGTCACGCTCGCGCAGGGGCTGCAGGACAGCCCCTACGTCATCACGCCGACGGTCTTGCTCAAAGGCGTCGCCGACATCGATGGTCCCTCCCTGTCCATCACGTCGCTGACGATCCAGAGTGGAGGCGGCGGTCTGGTCCAGAACAGCGATCAGACGTGGACGTACACGCCGGATCCGGGATTCAGCGGCCGCGTTGTCTTCGGCTACACGGTCTCCGATACGATCAAGTCTGCGGCTTCGACCGCAAGTCTCAACATCACGCTGCCGCTGGCCATTACGGCGATCAGTCCTGATAGCGGGGCCTCCGGCGATTTCATCACCAACAGCACCCAATTGTCGGTCTCCGGCAGCAATGGAGCGCTCTCGCCCGGCGAGAAGATTCAGGTCAGCAGCGACAATGGTCTCACATGGAGCGACGTCGTTCAGGCGACAGGAACGACGTGGAGCCTGACCGATCCTGGTGTCCACAATGCGAGCTTCTCGTACCAGGTGCGCGTCGTCGATTCCGTCGGCAACACCATCGGCTCCGCCGCGCAGGCCGTCACAATCGACACGGCGCCGCCCGTGGTCACGATCGACAATTCGGACGCGCTGACCAACCAGGCCACCCAGAGAATCTCCGGAGCGGTCGGCTTGGCCGATGTCGGAACCACCGTGATCGTGTTCGACAACGCGCAAGCCATAGCCGGTGCCGTTGTCCAGGCGGACGGCAGCTGGAGCGTGATCGTACAGCTTTCCGAGGGCGGCAATAGCTTCGTCGCCCGGGACACGGACGTGGCCGGCAATTTGGGCCAGAGCAGTACGGTCGTCCTGACGCTGGATTCGACGCCGCCGGCGCCTGCTGCAACCGTGGGGGCATTGAGTGCCGACAGCGGCAGCTCGCCGACCGACTTCAATACCAACGTGGCCTCGCAAACGGTCAGCGGCACCTATACCGGTGCCTTGGGTCCGGGCGAGACGATCCAGGTCAGCGCCAACAATGGCGCTACCTGGGTGACGGCGTCCGCATCGGGCGGCGCCTGGTCCGCGTCGGGCGTATCGCTGTCGCCTGGTACCAACTTGCTGTCGGTTCGCACCATCGACCTCGCCGGGAACGTCACGGCGGGGACGGGACACAGCTACACTCTGGATACCTTGGCGCCGACGGCGGTTGCGACGGTGACGCTGCTGAGTTCTGACACTGGCAGCTCCTCGACCGATTTCGTCACCAACATTCCGTCGCAAACCGTGAGCGGCACCTATACGGGTGTCCTGGCTTTCGGCGAAACGATTCAGGTCAGCGCGGATGGCGGTGTGAGCTGGGTCACCGCAACGGCCAATGCGGCCAACGGCACCTGGTCGGAATCCGGCGTGACGCTGTCGGCGGCCGGGAACACGCTGTCAGTTCGCACGATCGACCTTGCGGGCAATGTCGCGGCCGGAACGGGCCACAGTTACACCTTCGATACCGTCGCGCCGTCCACAATTGCGACGGTGACGGCACTGGGTTCGGACAGCGGAAGCTCCGCAAGTGATTTCGTCACCAATGTCGGCTCGCAGACGGTCAGCGGCACCTATTCCGGCACCCTCGGCGCCGGCGAGTCCATCCAGGTCAGCGCCGACGGCGGCGCAACCTGGGTAACTGCGATCGCCAATGCGTCGAACGGCACCTGGGCAGCATCCGGAGTAACGCTGTCGGCCGCCGGGAGCACGCTGTCGGTTCGGACGATTGATCTGGCTGGCAACAGCCTTGCCGGCACCGGGCATGCCTACACGCTGGACACCAGCGCGCCGTCAGCGGTTGCGACGGTGATCGCACTGGGGTCCGACAGCGGCAGCTCGTCGAGCGATTTCGTCACCAATGTAGCGTCACAGACCGTGACCGGGGCGTACACGGGCACGCTGGATCCCGGCGAGTCAATTCAGCTCAGCGTCGACGGCACGAACTGGGTCACGGCAAATGCAGCAGGGGGCGCGTGGTCCGCATCGGGCGTGCTCCTTTCCGGGGCAGGCAGTTTGCTGTCGGTCCGCACCATCGACTTGGCCGGCAATATCGCTGCGGGCAACGGCCACAGCTACACGCTGGATCAGACCGTTCCCTTCGGCGGCGCGCCAGATCTGATTGCGAGTTCGGACTCCGGTTCGTCCAGCAACGACAACAACACCAACGTCCTGGCTCCGACGCTGACGGTCGCGCTTGGTGCGGGTGTTGCGGTGGGCGACACGGTCCAGCTGCTGCTAAATGGGTCCTCGTTCTCCCATCCTCTGCTGCGAACCGTCACCTCCGGCGATATCGCGGCGCAAAGCGTCAGTTTCACGGTGAACGCCGGTGACCTTGGACCTGACGGGTCCAAGCCGATCTCCGCCCGCTTTACCGATCTGGCGGGCAACAGCTCGACCACCAGCGCCTTGACCATCACGCTCGACACGAGCGCGCCCGTGCTGGCAATCACCAGTACCGGCGGCAACACCAACCAATCCGTGCAGACGATCACCGGCACGGCTGATCCCACTGACGCGGGTCTGATTGTGACCGTGCTGGACGACGGCGCCTCGGTCGTTGGCGTCGCAACCATCCAGGCCAACGGCACTTGGAGCACAGACGTTACGCTGCACAGCGACGCCAATAGCTTGACCGCGCAAGCGACTGATGCCGCCGGCAACCATGGCGTCAGCAACACGGTGGTCTTTACCTTGAATACCAATGCCCCGACCGGCGGCACGCCGGACCTGGCGGCAGCTTCCGATTCCGGCAGTTCGAGCAGTGACAACACGACGAACGTGACCGCGCCGACTTTCACGGTCGTGCTCGGTGCCAACGTCGCGGCGGGAGATACGATCCAGCTGTTGCTCAATGGCTCGCCGTTCGCCCATCCCGTCACGCATACGATCAGTGCAGCCGACATCAGCGCGCAGAGCGTGAGCTTGACCGTCACCGACGGTGATCTCGGCCCTGACGGCGCCAGGTCGATCTCGGCCAGACTCAGCGACAGTTTCGGCAACACCTCGACCACCGCCGCACTGATCATCACGCTCGATACGGCCGCGCCGACGGTGAGCAGCGAGACGATCACCAGCGCGACGGGGGCGCAGAACAGCACGCTCAATGCCGGCGACGTGGTCAGCGTGACGGTGTCGTTCAACGAGAGCGTCACGGTGACGGGGACGCCGCAACTGGCCTTGAACATCGGCGGGACCCCGGTGCAGGCCAATTATGCCTCCGGTAGCGGCAGCACGCAGCTCGTGTTCACCTACACAATCCAGGCCAGCCAGAACGATGCCAACGGCATCAGCCTCGACGCCAATGCGCTGAGCCTGAATGGTGGCACGATCAAGGATGCCGCTGGCAACGCGGCGGTGCTGACGGCGGCCGCAGTGGCCGACAATGCGAGCTACAAGGTCGATACGGCGACCCCGACGGTGAGCAGCGAGGCGATCACCAGCGCGGCGGGCGCGCAAAACAGCACGCTCAATGCCGGCGACGTGGTCAGCGTGACCGTGACGTTCAGTGAGAACGTCACGGTCACCGGGACGCCGCAACTGGCACTGAACATCGGCGGGACGCCGGTACAGGCCAATTATGCCTCCGGCAGCGGCAGCACCCAGCTGGTGTTCACCTACACGATCCAGGCCGGGCAGAACGATGCCAACGGCATCAGCATCAACGCCAATGCGCTGGGTCTGAACGGCGGCACGATCACGGATGCCGCCGGCAATGCGGCGGTGCTGACCGCGGCTGCGGTGGCCGACAATGCCAGCTACAAGGTTGATACCGCCGCGCCGACGGTGAGCGGCGAGGCGATCACCAGCGCGACAGGGTCGCAGAACAGCACGCTCAATGCCGGCGACGTGGTCAGCGTGACGGTGTCGTTCAGCGAGAGCGTCACGGCGACGGGGACGCCGCAACTGGCCCTGAACATCGGCGGGACGCCGGTGCAGGCGAGCTACGCCTCGGGCAGCGGCAGCAGCCAGCTCGTGTTCACCTACACGATCCAGGCAGGACAGAACGATGCCAACGGCATCAGCATCGACGCCAATGCGCTGGGCCTGAACGGCGGTACGATCACCGATGCCGCCGGCAACGTGGCGGTGCTGACGGCGGCCGCGGTGGCGGATGATGCCAGCTACAAGGTCGATACCGCCGCGCCAACGGTGAGCAGCGAGGCGATCACCAGCGCGACGGGATCGCAGAACAGCACGCTCAATGCCGGCGACGTGGTCAGCGTCACCGTGTCGTTCAGCGAGAGCGTCACGGTGACGGGGACGCCGCAACTGGCCCTGAACATCGGCGGGACGCCGGTGCAAGCCAGCTACGCCTCCGGCAGCGGCAGCAGCCAGCTGGTGTTCACCTACACGATCCAGGCCGGCCAAAACGACGCCAACGGGATCAGCCTCGACGCCAATGCGCTGAGCCTGAACGGTGGCACGATCGCGGATGCTGCCGGCAACGCGGCGGTGCTGACCGCGGCCGCGGTGGCGGACAATGCGAGCTACAAGGTCGATACCGCCGCACCGACGGTGAGCAGTGAGGCGATCACCAGCGCGACAGGGTCGCAGAACAGCACGCTCAATGCCGGCGACGTGGTCAGCGTGACCGTGACGTTCAGCGAGAGCGTCACGGTGACGGGCACGCCGCAACTGGCATTGAACATCGGGGGCACGCCGGTCCAGGCCAGCTACGCCTCGGGCAGCGGCGGCAGCCAGCTGGTGTTCACCTACACGATCCAGGCCGGCCAAAATGATGCCAACGGCATCAGCATCAACGCCAATGCGCTGAGCCTGAACGGCGGCACGATCACCGATGCCGCCGGCAATGCGGCGGTGCTGACGGCGGCCGCGGTGGCGGATAATGCCAGCTACAAGGTCGATACCGCCGCGCCAACGGTGAGCAGCGAGGCGATCACCAGCGCGACGGGGGCGCAGAACGGCACGCTCAACGCCGGCGACGTGGTCAGCGTGACCGTGACGTTCAGCGAGAGCGTCACGGTGACGGGGACGCCGCAACTGGCATTGAACATCGGCGGCACGCCGGTGCAGGCGAGCTACGCCTCGGGCAGCGGCAGCAGCCAGCTGGTGTTCACCTACACGATCCAGGCCGGACAGAACGATGCCAACGGCATCAGCCTCGACGCCAATGCGCTGGGCCTGAACGGCGGCACGATCACGGATGCCGCCGGCAACGCTGCGGTGCTGACGGCGGCCGCGGCGGCCGATAATGCCAGCTACAAGGTCGATACCGCGGCGCCGGTGGTGAGCGGTGAGGCGATCACCAGCGCGACGGGGGCGCAGAACGGCACGCTCAATGCCGGCGACGTGGTCAGCGTGACGGTGTCGTTCAGTGAGAACGTCACGGTGACGGGGACGCCGCAGCTGGCATTGAACATCGGCGGCACGCCGGTGCAGGCCAATTATGCCTCCGGCAGTGGCAGCAGCCAGCTGGTGTTCACCTACACGATCCAGGCTGGCCAAAATGATGCCAACGGCATCAGCATCAACGCCAACGCGCTGAGCCTGAACGGCGGCACGATCACGGATGCTGCCGGCAATGCCGCGGTGCTGACCGCGGCCGCGGTGGCGGACAATGCCAGCTACGTCGTCGACACCGGTTCGCCGACGGAATCTGTTGCGATTTTGTCTGTCGCCGGAAGCGCGTCTTCGACCAGCACCTCGATCATCGTAACGGGGACGAACGGCACGCTTGCCTTTGGCGATAAAGTCCAGATCAGTACGGATAACGCGACGTGGACAGACGTTGTCCGGAACGGCTTGGTCCGGTGGACCTTCACCGACAGTACGGTCCGAAGTGCGAATTTCACTTACTTCACGCGCGTGGTCGATTCGGCGGGTAACGTCGGCGCGACGGCGACGATACCGATACTGGTCGCCAGCGGCGGCGCCAGCGTCGCGATGAGCCCGGCAGGCGGTGTCGTCGAGTTCACCGGAACTGGCGGGAGTTTGCAGATTGGTGCGGCCGTCACTGCAACGATCAATGCCATTTCGATCGCCGGCGGGCCGGTTGCGATCGGCGGAAGCGCCAACATTACCACCAGCGCCGGCGATGCGATCGATCTCTATGCGACCGGTGCAAGCGCGGGCAATCCCGCGAACCTGACCGTCAATCCCACCGGCCAGATCACCGGCGCCGGAAGCGCTATCTCCGTGATTCAGAATGCCGCCGGCTCGATCACGGTCACGACGTCGGGGACGGTGACCGGCCTGGCGGGCAGGGGCATTCTTGCTCAACAGAACGCGACAGGCACGGGCAGCATCCTGATCAATGGATCAGGCAGTGTGACAGGAACGGGCGCCGCGTTCAGCGGGATCGTCGCCGTCAACCTCAATTCGGCGAACAATGGCGATATCACCGTCAGCCAAAGCGGAAATATCACGGGCGGTCACGACGGCATCCGTGTCCAGACCAACGGCAACGGCAATATCAGTGTAACCACGGCACCGAATCCGCTCGAGGCGACCGCGCAGATCATAGGTTCGACGCTCTACGGTATCGAGGCGCAATCCAAGGGGACCGGCAATATCCAGATCAATGCGGGCGCCGGCACGGTCATCACGTCAGGCGGCGTCGGCATCAACGCGTACAACGAAGCGGTCTCTCTGCCCAAGGTCGGCGGCGTGATCGCAAGCTCGATTTCGGTCAATGCGAGCGGCGCGATCAACTCAGGCACAGCCCTGACCGGACAGGGCGGCCGTCCAGCCGGCATCCTCGCCGGCTACAAGGGCGGCACAACCAATACCGTCAATTCCAGCGTGTTCGGCAACGTTGTCATCAGCAACTCCGCCACCATCAATGCGGCGGGTGGTGACGGCATCCGCGGCTACAATTTTGGGCCCGGCAACGTTGGCATCAGCAATTCCGGGACCATCATTGCCAAAGATGTCTACGGCATCGCCGGCTCGAGCAGCAGCACCGGCAACGTTTCGGTCACGACGACTGCGAGCTCCAGCATCACCTCGGGGTCGCACGGTATCCTCGCGATCAATCAGGGCACGTCTATTTTGCAGAGCCTGGGCTCGACCGTCACCGTCACGGCCGCCGGCACGATCAACTCGGGTGTGCATCTGTCGGCCGGAGGCGCCCAGCCCGCGGGCATTGCAGCTGGATATTATGGCAGCAACGGTACTTCAAACACGAACATCAACGGCTCGGTCCTTGTCGATAACGCAGCCAATATTTCGGCGAGAGCCGGTTCTGGCATCACTGGCTTCAATTTCGGCTACGGCAACATCACGATCATAAACAGGGCCGACAAGTCGGTGAGCGGCGCGCAATTCGGCATCGCCGCCGGCTCGTCCGTCAACGGCACCGCGTCGCCCTCCAATGTCTCGATCAGTGTCGAAGCCAATTCGACGCCGACGGCTGCCGCGGTGACCGCGAGCTCGCTCATGGGCCTTGCCGCACTCAATGCCAACAACTCGAGCGGCGGCAATATCACGATCACGACCGGCGCCAATGACCAGTTCATCTCCGGCGGCTCTGGTATCAACGCCAATTCGGCGGCCGTCAGCGTCGCCTCCGGAAATCAGATATCGGTCACCACGTCGACGGGAACAATCAACTCGGGCTTCAATTTCTTCTCGGGCGGCGGCACGCCTGCCGGCATCTCGGCTGGCTACTCGGTTGTCTCGCCGGCCAACATTCACGGCAACGTCGTTGTGGACAATGCGGCGGCCGTCACCGCGGCTTCGGGGCCCGGCATCAATCTCTACAACAACGGCAATGGCAGTATCAGCGCAACGCTGCGGCCGACGTCGTCGATAACTGCAGCGCAGGGCAGCGGCGTTAATGCATTCTCGGCCGCGGGTGGCAGCATCACGATCAACAACCAGGGCGCCATCAGCGCGGCGGGCATCGGCATCTCGGTCGGCAACGGGACCAGTGCTTCGGTCAACGGGTTGATCTCGATCTCAAATTCCGGAACGATCAATGCGCCTGGTGTGCCGTTCATGCCCGTCGTCGCGATCGGCAACGGCAACAGCACTCTGACTGCAACGGTTTCCAACGCCGCGGGCAAGTTCATCGCCTCCAATCTGTTTGCCCGCACGACCAACAACTTCGCCGTCTCGGTCTTCGCCGGCAATGGGTCGGTCACCAACAATGGCTCGATCACCGGCAATATCAGCTTTAGCGGGACTGGCAGCGGCAGCGTCAACAACGCGCTCGGGGCAACCTGGAATATTAATGGCTCGAACTTCTTCGGCAGCGGCGCGAACGCGATCAGCAATGCCGGCATCATCAATATGCTCGGTCTTGCCGCCTTGTCCGGGGCAGGCGCGATTGCGCTGTCGAACACGGGCAACGTATCTGTTTTGCCCGGCAGTTCGGCGCAGATCTTCGCCAACGTGACTGGCGTCGGCTCGATCCTCCTGGGCGACCGCTCGGCCCTCGAGCTCGGACTGTCTGTTGCGGCTACACAAACCATCAATTTTGGCGGCAGGGGACTTCTGACGTTCGATAACCCGGCCTCGGTTGGTACGAATCTGCCGCTCAACTTCAGCGCCAGCGGCAGCGGCAATGTTGGCTCCATCATCACCCTGGGGAGTGGCGGCATCACCGCTGCGAACGTCAGCGGCTCTACGCTGACCGTGAGCGGCGTGCAAAACTATGCGTTCCAGGTGTCCGGAACCGGGCTGTCCGGAAATACCTTCGATGTTCTGTCGTCGAACCGTATCGTGCTGGTGCCGACCAGCGCGACGATCATCTCCGGCGTCACCACGTCGCAATCGCCGCTGACACCCGTAAGCTTCTACATTCTCGACAACGACCACATCAACAGCAGCACTGGGCCTGGGTTCAACCTGTCGACGACCGACGGAGTTGTTGCGAATACGTACACGATCGTGGCCAACGCAAGTTCCGACATTGTGATCAACGGTGCCTTTCCCGGTCTCCGGGTCGCGACACAGGGCGCCAGCGGCGCGATCATCAATGCCGCGAATATATCCGGCCCTACTGCCAGCACCGGCCCGAACACTGGCCTCGTCGTGGATACCACGCAAGGCGGCAACACGGGCAGCGGCTCCGCCGATATCGTCAATTTTGCGAATGTGAGCGGTGTCGCCAACGCCATTGCCGCCAATACGGTCAACGGCAATATCAATATTGTCAGCGTGGGCGCTGCGCTGACTGGAACGAACTCGTACGGAATCCTGGGCGTGTCCAACGGCACGGGCGGCGTCACCATCACGACGTCGGGCGGCACGATCAATGCCGGCTTTAACGGCATCCGCGCCGCCGCGCTGCAGGAAACCACCCCCGGGCCGGGCGGCAATATCATCATCTACAACTCGTCCAGCATTACGAGTGGCACGAACACTGCAAATATTGCGGGCAGCGGCGCGGCCGGTCTTCGCGCGCGGATTCTCAATAACAACACGACGGTGCCGAACGCGGTGATCACAGGCGACGTCACGATCGAGAATCGCGCCAGCATCACGGCGCAGGCCGGAGCAGGTATTTTTGCCGACAATTACGGTTCGGGAAATACGTCAGTCACGTTTGCGCCCGGCCAGTATGCGATCACGGCGGTCAATGGAGGCGCGACGGGCGTCGGCAGCGGTCTTACCCAGTACGGTATCTTTGCCTTCACCTACGGTACGGGAAGCTCGCTGGTGAATGCCGGCTGGGGCACCACGATTACCTCGGGCAGCACGGGCATCAATGCGGGCAACCAGGCAACCGCGATTGCTTCGGGCAGCGGCAGCACCGTCTCGGTCTACAGCCAGGGGTTCATCTCCTCCGGAACGAACGTCAACAACGGCGGCAGCGCACAGTCTGCGATCCAGGCGGGCTACAATCCCGGCGGTAACGGCGCGTTCAGTTCTGCGGTCTACGGCGACGTGATCGTCAATGTCGCGAGTGACGGCAATCCCTTCGGCAACTCCAATCCGACCCTGCTCGCCGCGGCGGGGCCCGGCATCCTTGCGTACGACTACGGCGTCGGCAACATCGCAGTCAGCGTCGGCTTGGGTGTTTCGATTCAGGCGCAGACGCCCGCAACGTCGACTTTTGGCGGAAATGCTCCCTACGGCATCAGCGCCACCAATCGCGGCTCGGGCAACATCGTTGTCGTCGTAAGCTCGTCATCGACATCCCCCTCCTCGATCAATTCCGGCAGCAGCGGAATTAACGCAGTCAATGACGCAAATCCGACGGCGAGCACGCCGGATTTGATTAGTCTCTTCGCGGCCAATGTCGCCGCCGGGAAGCCTGCGGTGGTTGCGGTGACGGCGGCCGGCACGATTACATCTGGTAGCCTGCAGACCAACAGCGGCGGTACGCCGTCCGGCATCGCCGCCGGCTTCTTTGGCGGAGGGGGGCATGCGAACCAGTATGTCAGCGGCAACGTCTTCATCAACAACGCAGCGGACGTCTCCGCCGCCGGCTTCGGCCTCCAGGGCTACAATTACGGCTACGGCAACATAACGATCAACGACGCCTCGGGCGCCGACGTCACGGCGGGCTCGAATGGCATCTATGCCCACGCCGATGGCGGGTTCACCGATCCGGTGACGGCGGGCGCGCTGTCCCGTGACATTGCCATCACCGTCAATGCCAACACGACCATCACCGCCGGCTCCGCAACGTTCAACAAGGCTTACGGTATCCTCGCCCTGAGCACCAACGCCGGCAGCATATCGGTGGTCACGTCGACGGGAGATACGATCGACTCCCACCAAGGCGGCGCCGGCATCAATGCAGTCAACGAGGCCACGAGCATTGCGCCGTCGTTCAACAGTTCGGTGATCGTGACGAACGCAGCCTTCATACACTCCGGCATCGGCACCACGGGATTCAACAGCCAGCCGGGTGGTATCCTCGCAGGCTATATCGGCCAGACGACGGACCCAAGTCTGAACAATCCACCGAACCCCGCGAACTACAACGTCTATGGCGAGGTTGACGTCAACAACTTCGGCGATATCACCGCCGATGCGGGCGATGGCATCAGGGCCTATAATTATGGCGTCGGCGATGTCGATGTGAACAATTTTGGCGGAACCATCATCGCCTTGGGCGGTGCTAGCCCGCCGAACGGAACGGGAGTCGGCATTCTCGCGCAGAGTTTCGGGCCGGGCAGCATTCATGTGACGACCTCGGCCACCACCTCGATCACGTCCGGTAGCTCCGGCATTGCTGCGGTCAACAAGGCGACCACGGCAGATCCGCTCAATTCCACCGTGGTCGTGGCCTCGACGTCCGAGGTCTTCGTCAATGCGTCCGGCACGATCCACTCCGGAACGACCCCGACGGGCACCGTCGCCGCCGACCCCGCCGCAGGCATTCTGGCCGGCTATAATCCCAACAATCAGAACACGGCGAACGATGCGGTCCACGGAAATGTCGTGGTTCACGATCACGCAACGATCGTCGCCCCGACCGGAACCGACGGCATCCGCGCGGTGAATTACGGCGTCGGCGACATTGCGGTTACGGTCGAGTCGGATTCCCGCGTGTTCGCGGGCCGGTACGGCGTTGCGGCGTTCGGCTTCGATGGCGGCGATGTGAGCGTCACGATCGACGGCTCCGTGATTGGTGGCACGGCGGGGCTCGACGTCACCACGACCGGCACGGGCCTGGTCACCATAGACAATGCCGGCGTCGTTGAGGGCATCGTCCTCGGCTACAATGCGACGTTCACGAACGAGGCGGGGGCGGACTGGCAGTTCAGCGGCGCCAGCGCGTTCACCGGCACCAGCACGCTCTCGAACGCCGGTACGATTGAAAGCACCGGCACGTCGTCGATTCTGGGCCTGGCAGGCTTCACCAATACCGGAACGATCGCGGTGGAATCCGGCAGCCTGACCATCGGCACCGCGGTGACCGGCGGCGGCTCGGCGGTCATCTATAATGCTTCCCTTGTGTTCAGCGCGGCGTCGGACGCCAACGTTACCTTCGACACCGGCAAGAGCACGCCCGGGACCTTGGTGCTTGCCGATGCCGCTGATTTCACCGGCACGGTTACCGGCTTTGCATTTGGAGACGCGATCGATCTCGTCGGGATCGCTCCTGCGAACGTGAGCGTGTCCAGTTCGGGTGGTCTGCACGTCGATTTCGGCGTCGGCTCGTTCGCCGTCGCCGGCAGTTACGATCCGGCCGGTTTCCTCATCGCTTCCGACGGGCAGGGGGGCGCGAAGATCAGCTGGAATCATCAGGGGCCTGTCATCGATACCAGCCAGCTGAGCGTCAACTTCAACAGTGGCACGTACACCGTGAGCGGGATTCAGGTGACCGACAGCGATCCGAGCGTTCCGACTGCGCCGGTCGTGACTTACACTCCCGGCGGTACGCCGCCCGCGTACGAGAAGGTCGCGTTGACGCTGTCGGACATTGCCGGCGCCACTCAAGTCGTGAATTTCATCTTCCAGAACGGCACGGGGACGGCCGTGCAGGGCACCTCCGGCAACGACGTCATCTTCGCTGCGAGCGGTCAGGACGTGCTCACCGGGGGCGGAGGGCGGGACCAGTTCGTGTTCGGGGCGCCTCCGGCTTCGACGCCCGTCCAGCATACGATCACCGATTTCACGACGGGAATCGACAGGCTCGACGTTCGTCAGTTCACGAACGTGTCCTGGGCTTCGGCGGCAGACAGCCCCAACGATACGGTGGTGACGCTCGATGCCAACGATTCCATTCTGCTCAAGAACATCGTGGCGTCGAACCTCAAGGCAGGCGACTTCATCTTCCATGTGTAGTCGGCGCTAGCAGGAGGTGGACTGAACGGAATGCGTGACGTAGAGGCCTTGTTGAATTCGCTGGTCGATGTCGATCGCAGCATGCTGATCTCGGTGTTGTCGATGGAGGTGCAGACGGCCACAAAGCTCGCAATGAGTGGACACCAGCGCACTGCCTGGCAGCGCGCGAAGAGGCGAGGCGCCGTCGAGCACGCTGCCCGTCTCGCGCATATCCTGGCTTATTTCAAATATGGGGAGACGCCGGCCGGCATGTCGGAGGACGATCGCCGGCTTTGCAGCAGCCTCGCGGAGAAGCGTAGCGTGTAGGTTGACCGGGTGACCCTGTCTGGAAGATATTTGATGAAGAGTTGACCGCCATGAATGAAAACGACGCGCTCGCGCTGGATCTTGCGATTGGCAGCCGCTTCCGGGTGAGGTCCCTCGGCAAGCATAGCAAGCGTTTGGACGGGAGGACGGGTCGGGTCATCGGCTTTGCCCAGACCAAGAACGCGCTGCGGGTCATTCTGGACGGACACAAGCATCCGCAAACGCTGCATCGCAGCTATCTGGAGCCGCTGGTCGAGACCGCGTCCTGAAGCGGCCGCCCCCGCCGGCACCGCGTCAGTTGGATTCGATGGGTGCGATCAGGTCGACGATGCGGAGCAGGCCCTGGCAGACACGCCAGATGCAGCCGGTGCCGAGAAACAGTTCGGTCGCTGCGTTCATGTCGCCAAACTGGAGGTGATATCCATTGGCGACCACGTTGATGGATATCCTGATGCCATTCGTGCCCACCAGCTGGGTGCGCGCCGTATGGACCGCTTCGACCAGCCGCCGTCCAAACTCCCTGGCATCGTCGAGATCAAGCGCTGCGAGCCGCGGTGGCGTGCGTGCTTGGTTGAACGGATACACGGCGTCGATGAGGATGGTGTGGCCGTCCGATAGCAACAGCAGCTGGCTGACCGACTTTCCGGCCGGAAACAGGAAGCATCGCTCGTCGAGGTCGATCTTGATCTCGTACTTCGGCCGCAACTCTGCAATGATCCGGGGTGCGGGATTGATACTCATCGTGCTGCAACGCGAATTGACCGTAACATGGCTTTATCCTAGGTCGCTCGTGTGGAAGCGGCAAGGCGGACGCGTCAAGGTTAATGCGTCTATCCCGGGCCGCCCTGGGCAGTATAGTTGACGCATAGTTGGGCAGAGGGGCCAACGAGGCCCCAGCCATATTTCGAGGCATTGGGCTAATGGCGATCAGGATTGCGGCGGTGAGCTCCGCCACCATGTCGGACGACAAAAAGGAATTCATCGTCCAGACCACGGGCAAATATACTGGTGCACTGGAGCTGAGATTCGCCAGTGACTGCGTCGACGATCTGATCGCGGTACTGACAAAGGTGCGAGGCGGTGCGCAGCCGGCGGCGTCAAAAGGCGGCGGGCCGGCCCTTGCCGCCGAAGCAGCCGCCCCCAGTGCCGAAGCCGCAGCGCAGACCAAACCGGGCGCGACCGGCAAGGCCGACGAGGTGCGGTTCGAAATCCCCAAGAACTGCACGATTTCCGCCGACACCAGCGGCCGCGGCCTTGTGCTCTTCATCCTCAACCACCGGCTGGAAGACCAGGCCGGTTACGCGTTCTCACCGGACGCCGCGAAACAGTTGGCCGGCGGGCTCACCAAGAGCGCCGATGCATTGCTGGCGCAGCGGGCGACCCCCAGGAGTTAAACCAGATGTGACAGCGTTGGCCCCGCGTTACTTGAATTCCGTCATTGCAAGAATTTACGATGATGAATAACGCGACCACCCTCAGCATTCGTCCGAAATGGCCCGGGATCGCCGATCACTTCGCTGTCTGGTCGCAAGGCCGCGAGATCGGCGGGATCCGCCATGCGCGGGATGCGAACGGGCCCGATCGTTCGTGGGAGTGGTTCGTCGTGATCCCGATGGGCCTTCCGGCATGGGCGAGCGGCGCAGCTCAAGGCAGGGACACGGCGATCGAGGCCTTCAGCGCAGCCTGGGGGAGGCAGCTGAAGGAAACGCAACCCGAGCGGATGCAGCGCGCGTGGGAGCTGCACGGCGCGGCGCAGGCGAGGGCAGCGGCGATGCCCGTTCGCGGGTCGTAGCCGAGAGCTGAAGGCAGGCTGATCCTTCCGCACATCCCGGCTCCGTCGAAGGTATTTACCAACCTCCGGGACGGAGATTGCCGAGATTTCCCGAATATGGGATCGCCCGTCATTGTTTAATTCGCCGACTAAAGGTTGCGTTAATTGTAAATAGTTGCTTAAATTTCCCGGTTTGATTGTTTCTGGGCAGGCAGGGCTGTTTTGATTGATTTTTGCCGACGGAGGTCTGCATAGGCCGGCGCGCGCGTCTGCGTGTGCCGGTTTTTTGTGCGCGACCGAAAGCGGCATTCCTGCCTCCTCCCACGTGACTTTGCAATTTTTGTTGCGATTTTTTGGAGGCTTAGGTCATGGCAATTTACAAGTACGATCCGGCGAGCGGCGTGTACGTTCCGGTCGATGAGTCTCAGTTGATCGCCGATCCGACGCTAGCGGCCACGTCCGTGAGCACCAATCAATCCGATTATGCGCCTGGGTCGACTGCCTACTTCACGGCCAACGTCGGTGTGGGCGATACCGTGACGTTTGAAGTCACTGACGTGGCTGGCAATCCCGTGGCCGGCACGAATGTGCCCTGGACAGTGGTGGATGGCGGTGCCGGTGACCTCGACGGCCTTGCCAATGGCGTGGTGGTCACCGCCTGGGATGTCGGGCAGGACGCGCTGGGCGAGTCGTTCGTGCTGAGCGCCACTGACACGACATCAGGCGTCATGACGACCACGGCCTTCACCGACAGCATCACCGGTGCAGTAGACGTCACCAATCAAAGTTCGACTGCGCAGGTCAATGGCGCGATATTCACGAACACGACGACGGCGGTTTCGACCGGCACGGGTGTGTTCGATTCCTTCCTCGTGATGCAGAACGCTCCGACTGAATCGGGTTTCAATACGGATGGAACACCGCTGCCGCTGGATGACAAGTCGCAAGCGCACACGAATGCGCTCTTGTTGGACGCCATTCCGACGGTCGTCGGCAGCGCAGCGAACGGCGGCAATATCGGCGTCCTCTACAGAGAGTTTCGGATAGACATCAACCAGAGCGGCAGCAAGAACGCCCCGCAGCTCATCTCCCTGGACCAGCTGAAGATCTATCAGGCGGGCTCCGGCACGCTCACCGATCTGACGGGACTGACGCCGATTTTCGACCTTGATGGCGGTGGCGACAAGACCGTGTTGCTGAATGCGCAGTGGGATGCCGGCAGCGGCAAGGGCGATTATGTCGTCCTGATTGCGGATAGCCTGTTCGACCATTCGGGGGCCACGCCTAACGTCTATCTCTATTCGGCATTCGGCGGAGGAACGAGCGGCGCCGATGCTGCGACCTACGCCGCGAATAGCGGATTCGAGGAATGGGGCGTGCTCGCGGCTGCTCGCCCCAGCATCAATATCGACAAGGTGACGGGCGATGGTCCCGGCGGATTGATCACTGATGGCGACGGCGTGACGATCACGACCGGCAGCCCCGTTACCTGGACCTATACGGTCACGAACACGGGCAATGTCGGGCTGTCAAACATCGAGGTGACCGACGACCACGGTGTCACCGTGACACCCACTCTCGCCGGTGGGCACAATATCGGCGATACCAACCACGACGACATCCTGGATGTGACCGAGACGTGGATTTACACGGCTAAGGGAACTGCGGTCGATACATCCGGCCTTCCGGGTGGCCAATACCACAACATCGGTACGGTGACCGGCGATTACGTCACCAAGGGCAAGGACGGCACGACCACCCATGTCTCGGACACCGATCCGTCGAGTTACATCGGCGTGAGCCGGGTGGGTACCGCGATTATCTCGATCGATAAGGTCACGTTCGACGGGGACACTTCGGCCCTGACCGTGAAGACCGATTTCGACAGCGGCACCGATGGCGCCACCATCCTGGCCAACGAAAACGTCTCCTGGATCTACAAGATTACCAATCCAGGCGACGTAGCCCTGTCCAACGTCCACGTGACGGATAACCAGCCTGGCGTGACCCCCGTATATTTGACCGGGGACGCCAATAGCGATGGCAAGCTGGACACGAACGAGACCTGGTACTTCAGCGCATCAGGTAAGGCAATTGACGGCCTCTACCAGAACGTCGGCGAAGTGAGCGGCGACCCGCCGGTTGGCATCACGGTTTCCGATCAGGACCTGTCGGGCTACACGGGCGTGACGCCCGGGATCGCGATCAACAAGGTGACGGTCGACGGGTCGAAGTCGGGTGACGGACTGACGATTCTGTCGGGCGAGGGAATCAGCTGGCAATATACGGTCACCAACACCGGCGACGTCGCGCTCTCCGACGTCGAGGTGACCGACTCGGTTGGCGGCGTCAATCCGCACTACGTGAGCGGCGATACGAACAGCAACGGCCTGCTGGATACCAGCGAAACCTGGATCTTCTCGGCGGACGGCACGGCGGTAACGGGCGATTACAAAAACACCGGAACGGCGACCGGCTCGTTCACCGACGATGCAGGCCACAAGGCCACGCCGTCGGCGCAAGACGACTCGAACTATTTCGGTGCCAATCCCGGGATCGCGATCAACAAGGTGACGGTCGACGGGTCGAAGTCGGGTGACGGGCTGACGATTCTGTCGGGCGAGGGGATCAGCTGGCAATATACGGTCACCAACACCGGCAACGTCGCGCTCTCCGACGTCGCGGTGACCGACTCGGTTGGCGGCGTCAATCCGCACTACGTGAGCGGCGATGCGAACAGCAACGGGCTGCTGGATACCAGCGAGACCTGGATCTTCTCGGCGGACGGCACGGCGGTAACGGGCGATTACAAAAACACCGGAACGGCGACCGGCTCGTTCACCGACGATGCAGGCCACAAGGCCACGCCGTCGGCGCATGACGACTCGAACTATTTCGGTGCCAATCCCGGGATCGCGATCAACAAGGTGACGGTCGACGGGTCGAAGTCGGGTGACGGGCTGACGATTCTGTCGGGCGAGGGGATCAGCTGGCAATATACGGTGACCAACACCGGCAACATCGCGCTCTCCGACGTCGCGGTGACCGACTCGGTTGGCGGCGTCAATCCGCACTACGTGAGCGGCGATGCGAACAGCAACGGGCTGCTGGATACCAGCGAGACCTGGATCTTCTCGGCGGACGGCACGGCGGTAACGGGCGATTACAAAAACACCGGAACGGCGACCGGCTCGTTCACCGACGATGCAGGCCACAAGGCCACGCCGTCGGCGCATGACGACTCGAACTATTTCGGTGCCAATCCCGGGATCGCGATCAACAAGGTGACGGTCGACGGGTCGAAGTCGGGTGACGGGCTGACGATTCTGTCGGGCGAGGCGATCAGTTGGCAATATACGGTCACCAACACCGGCAACGTCGCGCTCTCCGACGTCGCGGTGACCGACTCGGTTGGCGGCGTCAATCCGCACTACGTGAGCGGCGATGCGAACAGCAACGGCCTGCTGGATACCAGCGAGACCTGGATTTTCTCGGCAGACGGCACGGCGGTAACGGGCAATTACAAAAACACCGGAACGGCGACCGGCTCGTTCACCGACGATGCAGGCCACAAGGCCACGCCGTCGGCGCAAGACGCTTCGAACTATTTCGGTGCTGATCCCGAGATATCAATCAATAAAATTACCACCGCCGGCAATCAATCGGGAGACGGGATCAATGTCATCGCCGGGACTTCCCTAACCTGGAAATACACGGTGACTAATACGGGGAATGTCGCTCTTTCAAATGTTACGGTGACCGATGACAAGGGTGTAACGCCGACATATGTGAGCGGTGACACTAATGGCGACCACAAGCTGGATCTCAACGAAACCTGGATCTACCAAGCTACCGGCAAGGCGATCGAAGGTGGATACTCGAACACGGGTACGGCAACCGGTTCGTTCATCGACACTGCGGGTCATACGGGTACGGATACGGCCTCCGATCCGAGCAGCTACAACGGGTATGAGAACTCCGCAAGGACGCAGGGATACTGGGGAAGCCATGCCTCCGCATGGAATACCCATCGTACCGACAAGTACCTGTTGCTCGGTGATGCCAATGGCAATGGCATTCAGGACGATGGCGCCAACGCTCACTACCTCAAGATTGACGTAGCTACGGCACTCTCGATCGAGTCGGCCGCCAAGAACGGTGACGCCATCTCGATCATGCTTGCCCAGGTGATCGCAACGCAGCTCAACATCGATGCAGGGGTCGTGCAACCCAACAACCTCATCGACGAAGCTGTCATGTGGTTGACCGGAAAGGGCGCTTGGGCTGGCCTTGGCGTGAATGTCGATACAAACAATGATCTCATTCTCGACAAGACCACAGGCGTCGCGACGAATTCGAATGCATGGAACAAGACCTACGTTGATGTTACGGACGCAAGCACCGGCATCACCGATTGGGGGACCCCGCTTGGGAAGGAAGCCGATGGCGAAGGACTGAAGAATGCTCTAATGGCGTTCAATCAGAATCAACTCGTCACCAGCTCGGGCTCGCCGGGTTGGGTTGGATGGACCAACGATGGCGTAAACGTCATCAATCAGCATGAGAACACGCTCGATCAGTTCTGGCTGACCCTGCATCAGACGGGGGGAATCCAAGGCATCGCCTAAGACCGTCTCAGCGTGCGTACGCTTAGATCTAGGCCTCGTGCTCGTCACGAGGCCTTCGTTTTTTATGGGGCGATTGCGGAGGCCTGCCCACGTTTCTCAGACGATCAGGCTCCACGTCGTCGTACTCTCGTGAAGCAGCGTGGGGGCAATGCCCACGATGTCCACCACGGATTGTGGCGCGGCGCCGTTATGCGCGTCGACCACCATGTTAGTCCCGCCCTTCGCGTCCGAGACGAAGCTCAACCATCCGTCGGTGATCGGGTTGCTTCCGGAATACCCGAGAGAGCTGAGCAGTTGTCCCACATTGATGCTGTTGTTGCCTGATACCCAATTCAGGATGGTATCTGTCGTGCCCGAAAGCGCATTGAAGACGAAGGTGTCGATACTGCCCGCTTGCGCCGCATAAAGGACATCGGCGCCCTTGCCGGTGACAATCGTATTGTTGCCGCGGCCCGCCTGGATCGTGTCGCCGAGGTCGTTCGCGATGATGGTGTCGTTGCCGTCGCCAGCCCAGACGTTCTTGATGATGGTCGTCGATGCGATCTGGAGAGTCCTGCCGGCGATGGTGTCGAGTGCGCCGGCATGAAGATCGAGGTACGAGCCGGAGGTGACCGTCGCCGTGTTCAGCGTCGCATTGCCGCTGCTATCCGTGAGGATCAGATTGGCCGGATTGGTCGCGGACGCAAACTCGTCGGTATAGACGTAGGTAATCGGGGTCGACGCGGAATCGCCGAGCGCCGTCAGAGTCCAGCTGTTCAGGATGCCGGAATTTCCTGCAACGCTGTCCGTAACGGTGAGCGTCCAGGTTCCCTTCGCATCCTCGCCCCAGAAGCTGTTCGCCGTCGTCTGGAACACGATCCCTGTGCCGGTCCCGTTTGCCGGGTGCGACGCAAGTGTTGCTGTCGTTCCGCTGGGAGAGGTCAGCGTCACCAAGAGGTCGCTCGGGCTCGCATGAGCGATATTGAGGTCGATCACCATTCTCTCCACGTCGAGTGAAGAGGCGAATGTCATCTGACTGGTCAGGCCGCCGACGCCATCCGGAATCGCCGCGTTGTCTGTATGCGATGCGGATTCGCTCGACATGTTGGCGTAGGTCGACTGATATTGCCAGCTTTCGGCAAGCCTCACCGCTGCCGTCGCATCGACCATGCCGAAGCCGTAGCTTTCGCTGAAGTGGAGGCCGCCGCCGTTCCAATCGTGGGCGCCGTTGGTGTGCCAGCTCGCATTGGTGGGATCCGTGTTCTTGGCCGAATAGGCCAGAATATCCTGGACGTCCCGGAAGCCGAGGTTCGGGTTTGCCTGCAGCATCAGAGCGACGACACCGGAAACGTAGGGCGCCGCATAGGATGTGCCGGAGATGTTGATGTAGTCGTTCGTCGAATATCCATCGGTTCCGACGCGATCGTCGGTCTTGGCAGTGCCTGGCGCCGAGATGAGAATTGCAGCTCCTGGCGAACTGTAGCTCGTAATGTGGCCGGACGTGTCGGTCGCTGCAACCGTGATGACGAACGGGTCGTTTTGGAAGTTGTGATAGTTTACGTTGTCCGTCGGGCCTCCATTTCCGGCCGCAAACACAATGACGATTCCGAGGCCGCCGCGACCGCTGCTGACGTCGTTCTGGATCGCGACCTTTGTTGCGGAGAATGCCGACGAGAGGAAATTGTCGGAGTAGGGCGCGGTATAGCCCCAGCTCGCATTGACCACGTCCATGCCATTTGTGAGGACGTGATTGAAGGCCTCCGTCGCCTGACCCGTTGTGCCGGTTGCGCCATATCCGATGCGAAACCCGGCGATGCCGGCATTATACGCGACACCGACGACGCCCGTGCCGTTGGCTGCAGCCCCGATGACACCCATGGCGGTCGTCCCATGCTTGTCGGTCGTTGAGCTGCCAAAGGCGTCGGCACCGCCGGTCACGGTGTCGTAGTCGAGATTGAGCAGATAATGCGGGTTGATGTCGCCGTGATTGTAGTCGAAGCCATCATCAATGACGCCGATCTTGACACCAAGTCCCGTGTAGTTTTGCCAGGCCTTGACGACGTCGATCCCAGCGGTGCTGTTGGTGAGTCCCCATTGCTGGCTGAAATAGGTGTCAGTGGGCAGCGTTGAGTTGCCCGTGGGAGCGTTCAATGTCTGCCAGTGAGTGGGAACGTCATGAAGGACGAGCGTAGTGCTTCCTTGACCGGTGGTGCCGCTCGAGGTGGTCGTACCTGTGCCCGATGTGCTCGTGCCAGAACCTGAAGTGCTTGTTCCCGTGCCGCCAGTCGATGTGTTGCCTCCACCCGTGCCGCTGCCGCCTTTCTTGGCGGCGAACCCCTCGGGGCCGCCGTCTGCGGCACTTCCTTCATTCGCCTTGGTGTTGCTCCACGCGGTCGGACCGACGAAAGAGCCGACGTTTGCCGAGGCGATGTTCAGTCCGATGAATTCCCATTCCAGAGCATTTGCATTCGCTTCAGAGAAATTCCCGTACTGATCATTCACGCCCCGCTTGGCCATTGAAGCTCCTTGCCCTGTGCGACGGAAGAAAAAAGCGCGTCATGTCGCGCGTCGGTGCGGGGATCGGACGGCCGCGCGAATTAAAGGCGGGTAAATTGAGCGGTTAAACTGGGATCAGCGGTTCCAGAGCGCTGACGATGGCGGTCCAAGTTTCGCAATCTCTTTAACGGCGCATAAATCCGGTTTTATGTTCGTTACGGCGGGAGTTACGAAGCGGCAGGATTGTCCGAGACCGGACCGGATGACGATGACTTGCATCCGGTCGTGACGGAGCCTCGTTTCAAGCGCGCGATGATGGCCCCATGGGGAGGCGTGCAGTTCGCAGAAAAATTCGTATTTGGCCCTGGCGCCCGAAAGCTGGCGCCAAGCCTTGTGGCGGCGTATCGCGCCAACCGGCGTGAACGCGAATATCTGCCGGGCGACCGGGGCAATGGAGCTCGTCTCCCGGGGCAGGCGCGAGGGAAACCGTTAGAACCATCCGCGCAGGGAAGTCCGGGGGTGCCGGTTTCACCTGTGATCCACCCCTGCGCCCTTTCTTCCGGGAATGGAAATTTCCAGTTCAAGCTCGCGCATGTTGCGCCGCGGGAATGCCAACCCATGTCCGTTGTTTGGGTTCTGGTCGGAATTCCGCTGGTTTCCGCCTCCGCCCGCCGCATTTAGGCCTTGCATTCAACCGGGATAAATATCGTAAACGCGCGGGAGCCCGTAGCTCTACGGGCGCCTTTACCTTTCCAGCGAGGATTATTTCGCGCGCCCGGCGGCTGTGCTAAACATTCCACTTGATTAGACAAGCATTGTAACGGCTGCCAAGTTGTCTTTAATTCGGCCGGGCGTTGTCGCTCCGGCGGTCATTTTTGATTAGGGGGGCGGGGGCATCCGCCGGATTGTGTGAGTGCGCCTTTCAAGAGGCCGGACGAGCTCCGGCGCCTGCTGCAGACATGCCAGGGCTATTTCGCGACGGCCGGCATCTTCAGCCTTGCCATTAACCTGCTTTACCTCGCCGGCCCGCTCTACATGCTGCAGGTTTATGACCGGGTGATCTCGAGCGCGAGCGAGATCACGTTGCTGATGCTCACGCTCGCGCTGCTGCTGGCGTTCATGGCGCTGGCGGGGCTGGACGCAGTTCGCGCAAGGGTGCTGACCCGCGCCAGCATCCGCCTGGACCGCGAGATCGCCTCGCGGGTGATGACGGCGATCATCGATCGGTCGGCCAATGCGGGCGGCGCTCGCAGCCAGGCGATCCGCGATTTCGATACGTTTCGCCAGTTCGTCACCGGGACCGGCATCCACGCCGTTTTCGATCTGCCCTGGGCCCCCATCTACATCGCGGTGATCTTCGCCCTACATCCGTTCCTGGGGGCCTTTGCGCTGGGGTGTTCGGTCATCCTGGTGCTGATGGCGCTGCTGAGTGAGTGGCTCGTGAAGCTGCCGCTCACGGAATCGAACGAAGCCGCCGCGCGCAGCTACAGCTTCACCGAAATGAGCCTGCGCAACACCGAGGTCGTGCGTGCCATGGGCATGACCGGCGGTCTGCTCCGGCGCTGGAGTCGCGATCGCGACCGGATGCTCGAGCGCCAGGTCGCTGCAAGCGACCGGGCCGCCGCGATCCAGAGCCTGATCCGTTTCCTGCGCCTCGCCATGCAATCGCTGATCCTGGGTTTGGGCGCCTATCTCGTGATCGAGCGGGTCACGACGGTCGGTTCGATGTTCGCGGCCAGCATCCTGCTCGGCCGCGCGCTGCAGCCGGTCGAGCAGATCGTGGGGTCGTGGCGTGGTCTGGTGTCGGCGCGTGCTGCGTTCCTGCGCATTCGCGAACTGCTGACGGCGCATCCTGTTCTCGAGGCCGGCCTGACGTTGCCGAGGCCCAAGGGGCACGTTTCGGTCGAGGCGCTCAGCTTCGTTCCCCAGGGGGGCTCCAAGCCCATTCTGCGCGGTGTCACCTTCGCCGTGGAGGCAGGAGAGGTGCTCGGGGTCATCGGGCCGTCCGGGGCCGGGAAATCGACCCTGTCGCGCCAGCTTGTCGGCGTGCTGACGCCCTCGGCGGGCGCCGTGCGGCTGGACGGCGCCGATGTCGCGACCTGGGTCAAGCGGGCGATCGGCGATCATGTCGGCTACCTGCCTCAGGATATCGAGCTGTTCTCGGACACGATCGCCGCCAATATCGGCCGCTTCGACGAGGGAAGCGACAAGGACGTCATCCTCGCTGCCCAGCTCGCCGGCGTGCATGAAATGATCCTGAGGCTTCCGCACGGTTACGACACCCAGGTCGGAGAAGGCGGCGCTATTCTGTCCGGCGGCTTCCGCCAACGGATTGGTCTGGCCCGCGCCGTCTATGGCGGTCCAAGCCTCGTCGTGCTCGACGAGCCGAGCTCGAACCTCGATGCCGAAGGTGATGTCGCTCTGGCAGATTGTATCGTGCAACTGAAGAAAGGCGGGACGACGGTTGTCATCGTCTCGCATCGGCCGGCGACCATCGGAGTCGTCGACAAGATTCTCGTTCTCAGAGATGGCGTCGCCGAAATGTTCGGGGCTCGTGCCGAGATCATGGCGCGGCTGACCCGTCCTGTCCCCGTGCACGCCGTGCAAGGCTCCAGCAGCTAGGCTCGCCCAATGGCCATTTTGGACGGAACACCCAAGAATCTCGCCGCCGTTGGCGGCCGGGCCGGTCTTTCCGCCGGGCCGCCCAGCGACTCGATCAGGCGCATCTCGCTCGCCGGCTGGATCATTGTTGCCGTATTCTTCGGTGGGATTGGTGCGTGGGCGCTGACCGCGCCGCTCAACGGCGCCGTCGTGGCAAACGCGGTCGTCAAGGTTGAGGGTAATCGCAAGAGCGTCCAGCACCTTGACGGCGGCATCGTGAAGGAGCTGCGGGTCAGGGAGGGCGACAAGGTTCGCTCCGGCGACCTCCTGATCGTGCTGGATGAGACCCAGGCGCGCGCCGAATACGAAGTTCTGACGCAGCAATGGGCCGTGCTTCGTGCCACGGAGGTTCGGCTCCTGACCGAGCTCGATCACGGCTCCGGGCTCGTGATGCCGTCGGATCTGAGGGCGCGTTCCGAAGATCCCTATCTCAAGAGCGTCTGGAACGGGCAGGTCAGCCAGTTCGAGAGCCGCCGGGCCGCGCTGGAGGGACAGCGCAGCGTCATCCGCGAGAAGATCAACCAGCTCGGCTCGCAGATCGTCGGCGCCCAGGCGCAAGTGAAATCATTTACCGACCAGATCAATTCCGTTCACAGCGAGGCGAAGGATATCGCGCCTCTCGTCGAGCGCGGCCTGATCGCGCGCCCGCGCATCCTGCAACTGGAGCGCACCGCCTACGGACTCGAGGGTCAGATCGCGGATTCCAACGCCAACATTGCCAAAGCGCGCCAGGCAATTGCCGAGCAAGAGCAGCAAATGGCGCAGCTCGACAATGATCGAATGACCGACGTGACCAAGGACCTTCGCGACACGCAAGCCAAGATTCTGGAGGTCATCCCGAAAGCCATGAACGCCAAGGCGGTCTTGGGGCGCATGGAGATCCGCGCGCCCTATAGCGGCCAGGTGGTCGGCCTCAACGTCTTTTCAGTCGGCGGGGTCATACAGCGCGGCGACAAGATCCTGGACATCGTCCCGGAGCAGGATGGGCTGACAATCGAAGCGCAGGTGGCGGTCGAGGACATCAGCGACGTGCATCCCAACACGCGCGCGGAAGTTCACCTCACGGCCTACAAGCAGCGGATCGTGCCGATCATTCATGGCGACGTCATCCAGGTCTCGGCAGATCGTCTGACCGACCCCAAGAGCAACAACCCGTACTACACGGCCTTCGTTCGAATTGATCAGGACGAGCTTGCGGCCATGCCGAACATCAAGCTCTATCCGGGCATGCCGGCAACCGTCATGATCCCGACCGTCCAGCGCACGGCGTTTGAATATCTGGTTGGGCCGCTGATCATGTCCTTCAATCACTCCTTCCGCCAGAAATAGGAAGCATGGGCCCGGTCGAGCGTGCGCGCGCGGCTGGCGGTCGGGCTGCCATCAACGCGCGGTATCGACGCGTTAAAGCCCCTTTTATGATGCGCCATGCGGTTATTGTGTTGCTGTTTAGCCTGCTTGCTGGTTGTGGAGGCACGCGACTGGCGCTTCAGAACGAGGGTGAAGAATCTTCCGTAAATCTGGCCGAGGCCCTTGCAGATTGCCGCAACGCATTTCCCGATCAGATCGCGCAGGCCGTGCCGCGTGCCGATTGCATCGTGAAGGCAACAGAGCTCTCGGTGCGGCCCAGCTTGCAGTTTCCGGAACTGCTCGACCGCGAAAATGCATTGCGCAAAGCGCTTGCCGTCCAGGTCTCGGCCGGCAAGGTCTCGCTGCTTGAACGTAATGACCAGATTGCCAAGGCGCACAGAGCCATCGTGGCGGAAGAGGCGGAAAGGCTGCGAGGAGCGCCGTTGGAAGGGCAGGGACGCAGCCCGTTAGCCGTGATTCAGTGGCGGGCTTCCAATTCGGATGCGTGTGCCCGGCTCGGGGGCAATTCTCCGAATTGCTATTGAACGTGCTCGGCGAGGCGGCAGCCAAATCTTGGCGCGCAAGGGCAGCGCAGAAAACCTGCCTGCGTCGCTCCAGGACTGTTTAGCTCCAGGACTATTTAAACGGGTCGTCGATCGACGCTGCTGACTGCCTCACGCGTCGAACGCCGATGGGAGAGCCATCCGAAACGAACAGCAACTCATAGCTCTGTCCGCGCGAGTCCGTTGCAGTGCAGGTGACACTCGAGACCCGCCGCGCGGCAAAGTTGCCGAACTGGCGGCAGATGCCGGTCGATGCCTCCTCCGCGGGCACCGGCAGCCCATGGACCTTCGGCCGGTGCTTGGAATTCAGGAGCATCCGATCGATCGGAAGCTCGTAGGAATTGTCGTCGAAGCGCTTTCCCTTCTCGCCGGAGAAAGACACGACGTGGCCGTCGTCCGCCGGGTCCTCGATAGCCACCGCGAAGCTCACACGTCCGGCTTCATTATGGGCGTAGGCAACGGCCTTGCAGGCATAGCTGCGACCCGCGATCTTCAGCGTCGTGCACTTGCCGGACATGTGTGCGAGGATGTCGATCAGAGGCTGACGATGCTCGATGCGTTTGGGAGCCTCCGGACCTTGCTCTGCTGCCGGACGGGGCCCGGCCGTCTGCGCGACGCCAGGGGCCGCAAGAGCAAAAAGCACCCCGGTCGACAGCAACATCGCGGGCCGCAGCCAACATAAAAGACGCCGCCAGATGGTCACGCGATCCCCTCTGCCGGGCTGTGACCGGGACGAAGAAAAGCCCGTCCGGCCAAACCCTTATCCCGCTAAATCCGGCGCATAGTGACATTGGAGCGATCACTGATCAATCGCGCGAAGGAGCGGCAGGGACTGCCTTGCCTGTTTACTTAACGCCGCCGAGGCATTACAGGGCCGTAACCGGCCGCCCTTCCCTTCCGCCGAGCGGCCGTCCGCAGCCGGGGTCTCCTGTCACGCCAGCGTCGAGCGATGGAGTTAGGAACGCCTAACGCTGAGTGAGATTGTCTTTCCAGTTGTGGCTCGGGCCTTGCATGCCTGGCCGGCCGAACGAGACCGAAGAGGGCAGGTGGGCTGACCGATTGCACAGGATTGCTGCGAACCGCACGGGTTTCCGAAGGCGAAAACCTACGGATCGACGATTGACTTGAAAACGAACGAGACCGTAATCTTACGTGATTGCGGTCGTTAACGCTGATTCTCACACATGCAAATGGAATTTACAGGTGCCTAAATTCAAGAACAAAACGATTGCCAACTTCGGTTCGCGCTTGAAACAGCTGCGGGAAGAGCGGTCGATGACCATCACCGAGCTGGCCAGGCGGATTGACGTAACTCCTCCCGCGATTTGGCATTGGGAGAAGCGGGGCAGGGTGCCCAAGCCCGCCACGATAAAAGCCGTGGCAAAGGTGCTTAACGTCAGCTCTGAGTTTCTCGAGGACGGTGTTCACCTTGTGAATACTCAGGATCAGGGCCCTTCGGACCAGCTCTCGCTGCGGCCGGACGAGATGAGCCTCGAACAGCTGATCCGCGCCATTGAGGCAAAAGGCTTCCACGTCAGGATCACTTCGGCTGGCGATCGGTAAAATCTAGAAGGCGAGGTGCGCCGTATCTCCGCCTGGAATATTGGCGAACCACGCCAAGCGCCTTTACCTGTGTTCGTGTTGAAACCCGCGAAATCGCCGGGCTGCAGTTAACGCGGGTGACTCGCTTCCGCCAAGCGGCTCCGTGAGTCCGATAATCCTGGATGCTGCATTGGCCGGCCAAGGTCGGTGTCGCCCGTCAGTCACCGTTCGCGCAACGACGAGCGCTCCTCGGTCGAGTTTGGCGAGGCAGCGTTCATGCAGTCTGGCCCAGGCTCGGCGCCTCATAGGCGGCGCGCGAGGGGACAGTGCCGCCACGGGGTTTCACGGCGCAGGAGAATCGGCTTAGCTCCGTTCTAAGCATGTATCCGGACAGGATCGACGGAGCAGCGTTTGGACGAGCTGGAGCGCAAGATTGAGCTGCTCAAGAAGTCGCTCGCAGCGACGTGGAGCAGCCTCGCCAAATCCTCCAGCTCCGCCGATGACAAGTGCCAGATGCGCGCCCAGGCAAAGCGTTGCAGCGAGGAGCTGAGGCGCTGCCTTCTGATCGCCGAGGCCAAGCACACACGCGAGCATGCCAAGGCTGTGTCCGATCAGGACGGCCGTACATTGCCAAAACCAAGCTTCCGTTTTCTCTCGAGCAGGGCCGCAACAGAGGCGGCCGATCCGGGATAAATAAACCTTAAAGGGACGGAAGCTTTCCGAGCCCCGCACGCATTAAAATGGCATAAATCCTGACCCAATTAATGGGCTATGAAACCGTCCGGAAACTCGTTTTCCTGATTGCCGACATCGAGTTGAAACGTTGCTGGACCAGTCTATCCCGGGGTTTCGAGCGATGGGGACTTATCATGTGGGCAATTCTCAACGACCTGTATCGCGAATACTGCTTGGCACGCATGAACGAAATGCGGAAGCTCGAGCTGACGCACTGAGGTGCGACGCGAGCGGTTCGACTGCGCGCTCTTGACCCATCACCGGCTTTCAGCCTGTTCCAGGGCAAGCTTACTTGGGTTTTGTTGCGGGCGGGTTGACCGGTGCGGATCAGGATCGTTCTTCTCACGCAATTTGTCTTACAGGCCGGCGAGCCAACGGGCCCCTAAACGCCTGCCGCAATCGATTTCGGCACCGGCTCGCGCCGCCACCACGAACCGGCACGCGCAAGAATCAATAACGAGACGATGAAGGTCGCTCCCAGTCCCGTTGGCGTGTCCGTAAGGAAAGTGAGAACGAGGACGAGAGTGCCGGCCAGTGCAGGAAGCTCGTAGCTTCGGAAGCCGCTCCTCAGTCCTATGCGAAATAGGAACGCGATGGAAATCGTGAGGATCAGCATGTCATAGATGGCGATATAAGGCGTGACCAACAGCGTGCCTGCAGATAGGGCGGCAGCCTTCAAACCATAAGGTACGCGGCTGCGCCACATCAGCACGAGAACCAGCGTCGTGCTCAGCACGAGGATAAGCTGGAGGGCCCAGGCCAGCTGTTCGGTGCCGCCAAGATGACGCACCAGAGAGTAGAGACTCATCAATTTCCACCAACTGAACCTGCCATCGATCAAGATTACATTCGAGGAGTGCGACAGCCAGTAGAAAAATGCCAGCCAACTCGCAGTGCCAAAGGCGAGTGCCGAGATGAGCACCATTGCGATGGTCGTCACGGTGGCGCTGACGAATACGCGCCAATGTCCCGCCGCCATCAACACAACGGGAAACAGCAGCCCAAATTGTGGTTTGTAAGTCAATAGACCCAGGCAAATGCCTGCGAGGCCCGGGCGCACCGGAATGAGATAGAGCGTGCCGCCAATCAGCGCAGCGGTCAAAAATCCGGTCTGTCCGACCAGCGCATTGAAAAAAACGATCGGTACGGCGAGTGCGAGCAGTACGCCGAGGTTCTGACCGACGATTGCCCGCACGACGGCAACATACGGCACTAAACTGACAACAACCCATCCGAAATACGCTGCACCAAAGGGCAGCAGCGCCATCAGTGCGGCGACGAAGAGGAATGGTGGCGGGTAGTGCCAGGGGAAACTACCGGCGAAATCCTGTCCCAGCGCCGCGACCTGGATTGGCCTGAGGATGTCCCAGTCAAACGCTTGTGCCGGCAAGCCATCGAGCGTAAGGCGCCCGGCCGCCCAAAAGCTGATGAAATCCGTCGGAATGCCGAATCCGTTGCGATCGTAAATCCAGACCCTCAGCAGGTAGGCGATCAGGCAAGCCGTCAGGTTCGCCGCGGACAGCACAAAAAGCACAGCAAAAAGCGCTTTTCGGGTTAACGCCGGGATCTTTGTTTGAGCCGAGAGGGATCCGAGCGTGGAGCGGGGAAGGGTCATGGTGAAAATCCATGCGCAAGATGTATTTGGCAAGGCGTTTGCTACATCATGATCTCATCGGGGTACTTGCAGTTGTTTTTCGAATCGGCGGCGAAAGCCTCGTATGGCGTTACGCGCCGGCCTCTCGATGGCGAAATAGGTGCCGGTTGAGATGACAAACGTTGTCCCGACCAGCAGGGCGTAGATCCAGATTGACAGGGTATCGGGCGCGCTCAATGCAATGATAAATCCGATAAAGATGATAACGACAAAGTGCGTCAGATAGATCGAATAGGAAATCACGCCTAGAAAGTGCAGCGCTCCTGATCCGAGTACGCGCGACATGGTCGAGGTGGAGTCCGTCGCGGCCAGCACCACGAAGGGAAAGAGGAATACCAGCATCTGGGAGGGAACACCGACCAAGTACCACAAGACGAGAACGGTAAGGAAACCCAGCCAGAGCCCGGTGGAAAATCTTGTGCAGAGCCGGTAGAGATCGTCCTTCTCCTCAAAGCTGGAAAAGGCAATCCATCCGGCTGTGAATCCCACAATTCCACGGATCACGTTGACCAAATAGCTCCATTGGCTTTTTGCCGCGTAGATCTCCGCATTCATTATGCGCCTGTCGAAGCAAATCATGAAAAGCGCGTAGGAGATAGCTGACAATCCAATGAAGCAGATGAGTTTGAAGTTTTCCGATCGCGGCGGTTTTTTAAGCAGCAGCAGGGGAAACAGCAGGAGATAACAAAACCACTCGACGGAGATCGACCAGGCCGGGAAGTTCCAGTGTACTCCAGAACCTATTGCGGGCCACGAGTTCAGAAGAAGCACCTGTCGCAAGAAATCGTTGGTGGCCATTGCGGTGGGATACGTCGTTGGATTGACTATCGTCGGCCAGATGTATGCTCCGCCGATGAGGATCAGCGTGATGAAGTACAAAGGATAGATACGAGCGATCCGAGCCAGGAGATAGCTGGAAAACTGAAAGTTCTCCCGGCGGTATACGTACGACAGCGTGAAGCCGCTGAGGCAGAAGAACAGGTCGACCGCAGCGTTTTCCCACATGAGGAACAGTTCGGCACTATAGGGGAGTGGCGGGCGGAAGTGTGCTAGAGCCACCACCGCAGCCGCGACCCCGCGAAGTCCTGTCAGCGCCCTCAGCTCCGGCCGCGGGCCGCTCCTCCAAGTCTCCCCGGACTCCATTCAGCCCTTCCTGCGGTATCGTCAGGCCACGCGATCCATCTGCCGATATCGATGACGATGGCGGGGCGATTAATCAGTTTAAATACTTAACGTTGCTTCCAGCAGCCTAAGATGACAATGATTGGCTTTCAAGGACGCTAATCATGTCGTTAAGCATTGGTTCGCAACAGATGGATGCGAATAGCGGACAGACAGAGAGCATTCCGAGCAGTGATCATCTTCGGGCCTGGCTGCCGTTGATCCTCGCCACCACGGCCTATTTGATTCTCGTCGGCAAGATCGGCGAGGTACTACGGGATGCCGACACCTATTGGCACGTTGTGGTCGGCGAATGGATTGTTGATCATCGTGCCGTACCTCACGTTGATCCCTTTTCTTTTACGAAGCACGGCGCGCCCTGGATCACCAGCGCGTGGTTGTCAGAAGTCCTCTATTTTCTTGCATTCAAATTGGCGGGGTGGCTGGGCCCTGCGCTTCTAGCTGCGTTCGCGGCCTCTACAGCGTTCTTCCTGCTTGCCCGTTGTCTCCTCAAAAGACTGTCGAACGTACCGGTCATGATCCTGGTGAGTGCCGGCATAGTCATGACGGTGCACCACGTCCTGGCCCGGCCGCATGTATTGATTTTTCCACTGATGGTGCTGTGGGTCGACGGTTTGCTTCGGGCGACCGAGACGCGACGGGCGCCTCCATTGTCCTATGTTCTGATCATCACGCTATGGGCGAATCTCCATGGCAGCTTCACGTTGGGCGTGGCCCTGATCGCTCCGTTTGCCCTTGAGGCGGTTTGGAACGCGGACAAGTCGTCCCGCATGACGGTCGCGCTGCATTGGTTCCGATTTGGGGTGTTGGCGCTCGGGGCCGGCTGTGTGACCCCGTATGGGGTCGAGTCCATCCTGGTTACAACACGGATCTTGAGGCTCGGGCCGATCCTCGCAACAATTGGCGAGTGGAGGCCGATAGATTTCGGCTCTCTGCACCCGTTTACAATTTGCCTGCTCGGTGGTGCTGCCTACGCGCTCTACAGCGGGTTTAAGCTGCCTTTTCTCAGGATGGCTGCGCTGCTCGCGCTCGTCTACGAAACTCTCGCTCACCAGCGGTATGTCGACGTTTTCGCGATGGTTGCGCCATTCCTGATTGCCGGCCCATTGGCACAGCATGTCTTGCGGCAGGAACACCGGAAAGCGATTCCGGCGAGGACGACGCATGTCATCACGTTTTTTGTGGCCTTATCGATCGCGACCGGTGTGATCGTTGTGGCGAAGGATCGATCGCTTCCGCTTGTTCCGGGTGCTGCCGTGGAGAAGCTCAAGGAGCTAAAGGCAGATCGCGTCCTGAATGATTACTACTTCGGCGGATATTTGATCTTCCAGCGCATGCCGACGTTCATCGATTCGCGCGCCGAACTATATGGTCCGGAGTTTATCAGCCGCTATATGCGCGTAACCTCGCTCGAGGATCTGCCGGATTTCATCAAGTTGCTCGATGAGTACAAAATCGATTCAACACTGCTTTTCCCTACGACCCCGGCTGTCGGCCTGCTCGACCGATTGCCTGAATGGGAGCGCGTTTATTCGGACAACGTGGCTGTCGTCCACGTTCGGCGTACGCGTGCAGAAAGCGTAGCTACTCCGAAATAGCGGGCATCTGCAGCCCGAGGTGAATGTTGGCCGAGCAAGGATCGTCGATCGCCGCCCGGCAATGGCGCGTTCATCGTCGCCATTAACGGTATTATATTGCCGTTGCGGACTTTTTTCCCAGGTTCATGCACCCGTACGCCAGTCATGGTCAGCGCATTGAATCGGAAAATCCGATCCTTGCAGGTGGATCCGACGCGGTGGAATTCGGAATATATGAAAATTAAGCGAGTAAATATGATCCGGCAATGCCGCTGACGGTTCTTTTACGGGGCAAGCGCAACGTCGAGGCTTGCGAGGTGAGGCCTCGCTGACAGGTTAGGTGCGACGAAAAGCGGCAAAATCAGCCTCTTTTATAGCTCCAATCACCGTAAGACTACAGGACTAGCCCTTCTGGAGTAAGGTTAATGAAGGATTACCACGTGACAAACATTTACGTCGGTATATAAAATTTAAATCGTTGGCTCAGGCTCTGATCGGCCGACGTACGCTTCAGTATTCATCTTTGTAAAAGGAATTTCCCATGTTGAAGCTTTACATCAAGACCACGGAAGCTGTGAAGCGCCTGCGCTCCGACAACGGCGGCGTGGTGTCGTTTGAATACGTGATTGTCGCCGCTTGCATCGTCGCTGCGGTTGGCCTTGCGTTCGGTGCCGGCGGAAGCGGTCCGATCTCGAGCGCCCTGAGCAGTGCGATCTCGAGCATCTCCGCCAAGGTCATTTCTGCGGTCGGCTGAGCGATCGATTGGACGAGAAGACGGGGTCGGTGGATCGTGGCCCTGTCTTCTTTGCCTCCAGTGCGACTGCTTCGTGGCCATCTCAGTTGAACCGATTGTGCCACCAACCAGTCTACCGCTAGAGACCTCGTCGGCAGACATTCCGATAGGGCGATGTATGGACGGTGCGGGCTGACGTCGTTCGTTCCGAACCGGGTCGGCCAGGGCGCTGAACTCAACTGAAGAGGTGTCACGTGTTGAGGCATTTTGTCGAAGTCAGTGAAGCTCTGAAGCGTCTTCGCGAGAACGAGAGCGGCGTGGTGTCGTTTGAGTACGTCATCGTTGCCGCTTGTATCGTCGCCGCGGTCGGTCTTGCGTTCGGCGCCGGCGGAAGCGGTCCGATCTCAGCTGCCCTGAGCAGCGCGATTTCTAGCATCTCTGCGAAGGTCATCGCTGCCGCCGGGTAGCATGGCGCTTGCTTAAGTGAGTTCCACGCGATGGTGGATCGGACGCTGACCACATATTTTTCCAGTTAGCGTTCGTCCATCGCGGTTGCATTAACGGGCCGCCATAGGCCACTGCGATTTGTATTGTTTTATACGGCCGCCGTGGCCCGTCTAATTGGGGCTCTTTAAGGCCGCTTTATCAGACGTGCTTGGGGTTTGTGCCTGATGAGTTGGATTGTCTCCATAGCCTCGATTCTGCAGATCCTGCTGCTTCTCTATGTCGCCACCATGGACGTTGCGACACGCCTCATCAGCAATGAGATTTGTCTAACCCTGGCGGTCCTTGGGATGGCCGCTCATTTGACCGATCCTGCCGGCATCGCCGGGTCGCTCTTCATTGCGACGGTTCTGTTTATGGTGCTGTTTATTGTCTACCAGCACGGATTGATCGGCGGTGGCGATGTCAAGTTGCTGGTCGCGCTGGCGCTTGGTCTGCCGTGGATGGGCGTCATTCAGCTGCTGACGATCACGGCTTTGGCGGGCGGCGTTCTTGCCGTGGTGCACGTGATGATGCGGAGCTTGCCTCATCCCGGAGTAGCGCCGGTCGGATCATCGGTGCCGCGCCGCGTCTATGCAGTCGAGCGCTGGCGTCATTTGCGGCGTGCGCCGCTTCCTTATGGAGTCGCCATAGCCTGCGGCGGTATCGGAGCGATTTTGAACAGGGGTTTTTGATATGTCATCGGCTTTGCGGCTTTCGATTATTGCGGTGTTGGTTCTCGCGATCACTGCGCTGGGCCTCATCGCCCTCAACCTGAGCACGCCCAAGGCAACGGCGACGACCGAAGTTGTGGAGCCGGTCGCAAAAGTCGTGGGATACTATGTCGCGGCGCGGCCGTTGCCGCGGGGTACCCTGGCCCGTGACGAGGATTTCGCAGTGCGCTCGGTGCAGGCTCATCAGATTCCGGCGGATGCGATCCTGGAAACGCCCGACGCCAAGGCGTCGCTTGCCGGTTCGCTCGTGCGCAAGTTCGTCGAGGCCGGCAATCCGATCACTCTGCAGGACATTGTGCGCCCTCAGGATCGGGGTTTCCTCGCGAGTGTGCTGGCGCCCGACAGCCGCGCCATCAGCATCAGGGTTGACGAAGAGTCCGGCGTGTCGGGTCTGATCAGGCCGGGCGATCAAGTGGACGTCCTGCTGACCCAGCTGTTCGAGAAGGCGGACCCCTCACGTCGCGCGCTGACGGAAACCGTTCTCCGCAACGTCCGGATCATCGCGATCGACCAGGAAATCGCGCAGGGCGGGCGAGGCATCGCCACCTCTATGGGCAAGCCCGCCCAGACGGTGTCGCTGGAGCTCACGCCCGAGCAGGTGCAGAGAATCACGGTTGCCAAGCAACTCGGAAAGCTCTCGCTTTCGGTCAGGGCCGCCGTCGACAAGCGCGATAGTGCCGATGCTGGCGTCATGTCGAGCTGCGATGTGTCGCCGGAACTCGCCCGCCAGAACGCCCTTGCCGGCCAGACCACTGCAGTGGTGCTCTATTCTGGCGGTGAAGCCAAGCAGTTCACGGTCAGGAAGCAGGTCACGGGCGTCGCAAGCGTCAACTGCGACGGAGTGCCGGAAGTTGCGCGTCAGGCCGCCGTATCGGCAGGCTCTGGCAATTCGGCGGAGAAGCGATGATGATGAACATGGCAGTCGTGAATCCGCTTGAAGCTCCATCTGTTGTCACTCGCGACCGCATCGTCTGCTTCGTCAACGACGAGGATAGCGCCGCGGCTCTGCGCAAGGGGCTCGATGGCGCCCACCTGTCGCTGAGACGCGGTACCATTCGCAACGCCGTGCGGATGCTCGAGACCGACACGGACCTGTTCGCACTGGTCGCAGACATCAGTGGCTACGATGATCCCTTTGCCGAATTGGAAAGGCTGGCCAGCGTCTGTCCGCCTGATGTCCGGGTCGCATTGGTCGGAGAGAGCAGGGAGATCGGCTTCTACCGCGAGCTCATGGACATCGGGGTGACCGAGTACCTGCCGCGGCCGCTCACGCGGGATATGGTGCTGGATCTGCTACGCCCGAAGCTGCTTGGCGGCGAGGCGCCGGCCCAGCCGGATCGCGGCGGGCACGTGATCTCGATCTGTGGCGCGCAGGGCGGAGCCGGCGCGACAAGTATTGCCATCAATCTCGCGCTGCAACTGGCGGAGACGACGAAGGCCAAGGTCGCGCTGCTCGATCTCCATCTGCAAAACGGCGAAACTGCCGTGATGCTGGGCGTTCGGCCCGGACCCGGACTGCGCATCGCGCTGGAAAACCCGATGCGTGCGGACACGCTGTTCCTCGAACGCTCGGCAATTGAAATCAACGATCGGGTCAGCCTGATCTCCGCGGACGAGGAACTGGATGCGCAGCTCAACATCACCGAAGCCGGCGTGAGACATGTCCTGGGCTTGCTGCGTCAACGGTTCAACTACATCGTCGTCGATGTGCCGGTCCCGTTTCCTCCCTCGATCTATCCGGTGATCAGTCTTGCTCGTCACGTCCTGGTGCTGCTGGAAGCGGAGGTGACGGGACTGCGCAATGCGCACGCGCTTCGCACCGCCGTCACCAACATCGCCGGCAAGGACCGGGTCTTCACTCTGCTCAACCGCGCCAATCGTGCCGGGGGGCTTCCCAAGGCGACGATCGTCAAGGCGCTGGGCGCCGAGCCGGACATGGTGATTCCTGATCTCGGGAAGGGGATGACCCAGGCGGTCAACCTCGGCATTCCCGCGCTCAAGCACGTCTCGGCACTGCGGCGCCACCTCAAGCCAATCGTGCGGGAGATCACGGGGGTCGCCGGCGAGCGCAAGGGACGGCTCAGGAGGTTGCTCGGGCTATGAAAACGTTCGGGAGACGCCCAGACGAGTCGCCCATAGTTCATTTGTCCGCGCTGACATCGAGCTTGCGCGAGGCGGCGGAAGGCACGCTTTTGCCGACCGCGGATTCGCCGGGCTTGACGGCAGACCAGGCTTCGCCTCCGGACTTGCCGGCACCGGCCGCTCGACCTCCATCCCTGAGTCTGGGGTCGCCCGCACCGGTGCCGGGCTTCGCGCCGAAGCGTGGCAACGAACCGCCCCTCCATCATCCCGTGATGCTCAATTCGCTGCGAGACCGGGTCATGGAGCAGATCGATCCGTCGGCTGCGGCGACCGTTTCGCGCGACGTGCTGCGACGCCAGATCGAGGAAATCATCCACGGGATCGCCAACGACGAGCGGATGGAACTGTCCGGTCGCGAGCAGATCCAGCTGGCGGACGATATCGCGGACGACATGACCGGATACGGGCCGCTCCGTCCGCTTCTGATCGATGAAACGATCAACGACATCATGATCAACGGCCCCAGCAACGTCTATGTCGAGCGGAGCGGCAAGCTGGAGCGGGTGGCCGTGCGATTCCGTGACAACGATCACATCGCCTCGGTCGCCCAGAAGATTGCCGCGCAGGTGGGGCGGCGTGTCGACGAATCAAGTCCCATGGTCGATTGCCGCCTGCCCGATGGCAGCCGCGTCAACATCATTCTGCCGCCGCTCTCGATCCACAGCCCCTGCATCTCGATCCGAAAATTTCCGAGCCGTCGTCTGGACATGGCTGGCCTGATCGAGAACGGCTCGATGACGCCGGCAATCGGAAAATTGCTGGAGATCGCCTCGCGGGCGCGGCTCAACGTTCTCGTGTCCGGAGGTACCGGCTCCGGCAAGACCACGCTGCTGAACGCCATGAGCCAGTTCATCGATCACAGCGAACGCATCGTCACGATCGAGGACGCGGCGGAATTGCAACTTCAACAGCCGCACGTGATCAGCCTGGAGACCCGGCCTCCCAGCCTGGAAGGCACCGGGCAGGTGACGCAACGCGATCTGCTCTGGAACGCCTTGCGCATGCGTCCGGACCGCATCGTCGTCGGCGAAGTCCGCAGCGCCGAAGCATTCGACATGCTGCAGGCAATGAACACCGGCCATGACGGATCGATCTCCACGGTGCATGCCAACAGCACCCGGGACGCTCTGACTCGTATCGAGAACATGGTGCAGATGGGGCAGGTCAATCTGCCGTCGCGGGCGATCAGGTCGCAGATCGTTGCCGCGCTCGACATCATCGTCCAGGTCGAACGCATGCGGGATGGCCAGCGTCGGATCATCCAGGTCAGCGAGGTGATCGGCCTCGAAGGCGACGTCATTACCACGAACGACATTGCGGCTTTCGAGTACCAGGAAGAGGACGCTCACGGCCGTATATCGGGAACCTACAAGTCGACCCGCGCGCTTCCAAAGTTCAAGAGCCGTCTTGCCTATTACGGGCTTCAGCAAGCCTGGTCCGATGCAATGGGGCAGCTATGATTCCGCACTACGTGATTGCGATCGTTCTGGGCCTGCTGCTGTGCGCGACGGCAGTCACGCTATGGCTCGACGGGCGGGAACGGCGCATGAACCGCCAGCTCTCGATCGCGCTGCAGACCGCGCCGACCGCCGGCTTGACCTCGATCCGCCGGGCTGAAACCGGCGCCCGCTCGATGCTGCTGTACCGTCTGGCGAACTACAATCCCGACATCGTCTATGCCGTGCACCCGATTTATGTGCTGCTTGCGGCTGCGCTCGCCGCGCTGGCTGTGTTCTATGCCAATCAGCCGTTCGGGTTTTCCCTTTCCGACGTCTCTATTGCGGCTGCGATCGTCGCGGTGTTGGTGGTGCGCGGATTGTTTGGATGGCAGCAACGGCGCTTCGCCAATCGCCTCTTCCGGCAACTGCCGGATACGATCCAGCTGGTCACGAGCACGGTCCGTGCCGGTCTGCCGGTCAACGAAGCATTCCGTACCATCGCTCGCGAGATGCCGGAGCCGACGGCCGGGCAGTTCGCCATCGTTTGCAGCCAGATTGGCCTGGGCGTGGCTCCGGAGGAAGCCGTGGAGGCCGTCTACCGGCGTACGCAAGTTGCGGAGTACGCGATGTTTTCGGTGACGCTTGCCGTCCAGTTGAAATCCGGCGGCAGCCTGGCCGAGACCTTGCAGATCCTGGCGGAAACCGTGAGTCAGCGCGTCGCGCTGGCGGCTCGTGCCAAGGCGCTTGCAGGAGAGGTCATCTTCTCCTCGCGCGCGCTTTCATTGTCGCCCGTGATCATTGGCGGCGTGCTGTACATGATCAATCCGCAATCGATCAATCTTCTGTTTCTTGATCCGACCGGCAACATGCTGCTGGCCTACGCGGTGGGCTCGGTCATTCTCGGGCATCTGGTCATACGTTGGATGATCCAGAGGGAGACGTCGCTATGACTGCCGGCGCGAGTGTGGCAGCCCTCATGGTCATCGCCATCGCGGTGACGTTCCTGTTGGTGATCCGCGAAGTCCACATTCGCACGCTGGACGCGCGCGTCTCGAATGCGGTGCTCGGCATTTCCGATCGGTCGACGCGGTCCCAGGGCATGATCGGTTGGTTCTCGTCGATCGGTACGCGATATCGAAAGTTCTATGCCGAGGAGAATCTCGACGAGCTGCGGACCATTCTGCAATCGGCCGGATTCAACCATTACCGCGTCTTGCCGATCTGGATCGGCGTCAAGATCGTCAGCATGTTCCTGTTCCCGATCGTCTTCTTCCTGTTTGCACAGCTGTCGGGAGGGACGCTGGCCAGCGCGTTGATGATCGGCCTCTTTGGCGTGGCCGTCGGGATCATGGGTCCGCGGCTGATACTGCTGGTGATGAAGCGTCGGTTCGCTGCCGCGATCCGGTCGGGCACGCCCGATACGATCGACCTGCTGGTCGTGTGCGCTGAAGCAGGCATGGGCCTGGAGAGTGCCCTGCAGCGGGTCGCCGAGGAGATGAGCCAGACCAATCCGGCCATCTCGCGCGTTCTGCGCGGTTTGCTCGACGACTTGCGGATCCTGCCGAGCCGCGCCGAGGCGTTCGAGAAACTGGCATCCACCTCGGAAGGGCTTCGCCGCTTCGGCATCATGGTCAGCCAGAGCCTGCAGTACGGAACGCCATTGGGCCAGGCGCTGCGCACCATCGCGGCCGATCTGCGGCGGGAGCGGATCACCGGCCTCGAGGAGCGGGCTCACAAGCTGGGTGCCAAGCTCACGGTGCCGATGGTGTTGTTCCTGCTGCCGGCGATGTTCGTCATCCTCGGCGGCAGTTCATTCTTGCATCTCATTCGTTCCTTCAAGGGACTCTAGTCACGAACGAAGCGTCATGAATGAAGTTCGGACAGGCAGGCACAAGAGCGGAAGACGCTCCTTCGTTGGCGATCAGCGCGGTGCTGCCGCGTTCGAAATGGCCATCATCTACCTTGTCCTGGTGTTCAGTCTGCTGCTGCCGTTGGCCGATCTGGCGATTGCCGGCTTCAGGTTCATTTCGGCGCAGCAGGCGCTTCGCGACATGGGGCAGCGGACCCAATATTCCCCGCCGGCGGACGTGACCGACGCTTCCGTGATCGCCGCCTGGAAGAGCTCGCTGCCCGGCTCGATCAGCGGATTTACGATTACGCCGCAGGTTTACTGCGGCTCTCCCGGAACGGTGGCTCCCTGCAGTTCGGGGGCGGCATCGATCGTGAAATACTACACCTTCTCGACCACCTTTACTTTGACGCCGATGATACTTGGCTCGGCGCTGTGCACGTCCTGTACCATCACTTACACCCAGCGATTTCAGTAGGAGGATGCCGTGCGCAAACTGGCTCGCTGCCGTCGCGGTTCCGTCGCCTTCGCAACGGTGATTGCACTGGTGCCGCTGATCGGGTTTATCGCTCTCGGCGCCGAGGCGGGGTCGTGGTACGTGACCAAGCAGAATGCGCAGAATGCCGCCGATGCGGCGGCCTATTCGGGCGGCTTGTCGCTGGCTTGTTCGCTGACCTCGACGACCGATAGCGACTGCGACAGAACGCAGGATTACATCTATCGCGGCAAGCAAATGGCCGCGCAGAACAAGTTCTGCAACTCCAGCGGCGATCCCGTCTATCCGGGCTCGAACTGCGGTACGGCGCAGGCAAATACCACGCAAACCGTGTCGATCGACCGAGGAACCTACTCTGCCGGCGCCTGGACCAGTTCGGCATCCGGCATGCATGTGCTTGCGACCGTGGCGCAGCAGCAGCCGGGATACCTTGCGCAGATACTTGGCATGTCCACTGTCACCATCCGGTCGTCCGCGGTTGTCGAGATCCAGAATCCAAAGCCGATATGTGCATTCGGGTTGGGACCAGGAAGCGATGCGCTCACGATCGGCGGCAGCAGCGCCATCACCGGCAGCGGGTGTGCGATGATGTCGAACACCAACGTCAAGTACAACGGCACTGCGAGTTTCAGCGGCTCGGGTTGGGCTGTGAATGCCGTGGACGGCTGTAAGGCGTCGTCGGGACATTGCGCCCTGACCGGTGCGGGGTACAATTACAACACGCTGACCGCAAAGAATCCGCTATCCGGGCTGGATTCGAAATCGTTCAATTCAACGACGGGCCCCGCGCAAACCACGTGCAACTCGCAGGGCAAAGTTACCAACGGTAACACCTGCAACTTGACCCCAAATGCCGGTAGCGGGGTCTACGGTAACCTGACGGTGAATTCCGGCGGCACGTTAAATCTCGCAGCAGGAACATACTTTTTCTACAACGCAACGATCAACTTGAGCGGCACTGTCACCGGCACGGGCGTAACACTCGTCTTGCTCGGGGACAGCTCAAGTCTCACTATCAGTGGCGGCACCGTCAACCTTTCCGCGCCCACGACCAATTCGTACGATAGTGACCTCAATGGTATCCTGATCGACGATCAGGCAAACAACTCCAACGCGAACAAGATTGCAGTCACCATAGGCGGCAGCAATACGTCGACCCTGGGCGGTGCGATGTATTTCCCGCATGCCAATGTGTCTTACGGCGGTACGGCTCAAAGTGCGAACACACAATGTACCGAAGTAATCGCCGCCTCGCTCACGATCAACGGCAATAGCTACCTGAGCTCGTCCGGTTGTACGTCCAACACCTTGGGCAAGACCAAGGTCATTGCGATGGTGCGTTGATGAAAAGGCTCGACCAGCGCGGCTCGGCAGCGTTCGAGTTCTGCCTCGTCGCCGTGTTCTTTTTCACATTCGTGTTCGCGATCTTCGATCTCGGACGCTATGCGATCACCATGCAATTGTTGCGCGCGCTCGCCAGCGATGGTGCCAGGGCGACGATGATCCAGTGCTACACGCCGCAGGTGACGCAGAGTTTGTCGCCGTCCGGCTGCACCAGTGTCAGCACCTACTATACCAGTACCTATCTGACGTCGGTGCCGAGCATCATGGGGCTCACGCCGACATTGAGCGCGAGCGACAGCGGTTCCGTGCTGACCATTACGGCGTCTCTACCCGGCTTCTCGATGATGACGCCGACATGGAGCGGATTGAACTCGACGCCGACTGCGAGCACGTCGATCCCCTATTAGCCCGATGTAGGGGGATACCGTCGCCCGAATCGGGTCTTTCACCAATGCTGCGGCCCGCCAAGTCCGGGGCATGATTACGAGTTTAACGGAAAAGAATGTTATTTGCGGCCCAATAAGGACCGGGGAACTAGCCGCCGCCGAGGGAACCAGGGGATTGGGTTCCGCAAAGTGGTGCAAGGGGGCAACATTTGGCGACTTTTTCGCTGATTGACGTGGGGGATGAGGGCTCTCGCCTTGCGGTGGAAGCGTCCGGCGGACGATGATCCCAAATGCAGGGAGTCTGGGGGGATAAACTCAGGCTGACGATTTTTAGTAGACGATTTGTGTACCCCCGGGGGTTGTTCGGGGCAGGTCTTGACCCGCCAAGTGTGCATTGCGGGATGGCCGCGGATCGCGGCGAGGGGGACTGGAATGGGTGGCGTCCGTATTTCGACGCAAGGGAAGACCAAGCTCGCTGCCGTGGGGGCGCTGCTGCTTGGTGCCGTCCTTGTCGGTCCCAATGTTGACCGTGCCGACGCGGCCGATCGGCGGAGCTCCGGCGGAGGCGTCTTCGTCAGCGAAGCGAACGACGTGCAGCGGGTCAAGGTCACCGTCAACAAGTCGCGCACCTTCAGGGTCGAGACGCCCTTTTCCACCATCGTGGCGGGCTCGACCGACATCGTCGACGTGAAGTCGCTGAGCGATCACCTGATCTACATCCAGGGCAAGCAGCCCGGCACGACCAACGTCATTCTGCTCGATTCCTCGATGAAGCAGATCGGCATCCTCGATGTCGAGGTCACGATCGACATCGGTAATCTTCAGCAGAACATTCAAACCTCGACCGGCATCCGCGGCATCCGCGTGACGGCCTCCGAGGGACAGGTGATCGTGGGGGGAACGGCCCCAGACTCGGTCGCCGCTCAGCGCGCGATGGAGATCGCGCAAAGCACCGTTCCGAAGGGCAGCGTCGTCGTCAACGCCATGAACGTGACGGGCCCGCAGCAGGTGATGCTCGAGGTTCGCTTCCTCGAGGTCAACCGGTCTGCCGGGCGCGAGCTGGGAATGAATCTCTATGGTGCCAATGCAAACGGAACGAACATTGGCAATACCGGGCTTGGTAGCATCAATACCAACAGCGGTCGCATTGGGATGCCGAACACGGGCCCGCCGCAAGGCTCGATCCCTCTGCTTGGCACGGCCGGCACGTTGGCGGCGACGGTAACGGGAGCGCCCGCTGCCCCGTTTGGGAGCCTCCTGACCAGCATCCTTCGAACGAGCAGCGGCGCCTCCGTCGATTTGCTTGTGACAGCATTGGAGAACAAGGGGCTGGTGCGTCGGCTCGCGGAGCCAAACCTGATGGCGCTGTCGGGTGAATCGGCTCGGTTCCTGGCTGGCGGCGAATTCCCGGTGCCGGTGGCTTCGTCGCCGGCCGTCGCCGGCTCGTTGGCGACTGTTTCGATCCAGTTCAAGACGTTCGGTGTTGAACTGGGCTTCATTCCCACGGTGCTTTCGCGTGGCGTGATCAATCTGCGCGTCGAGCCGTCCGTCAGCGAACTCGATTTCACCAACGCCGTCACGATCAGCGGCACGACGATTCCCGCCCTGAGCAGCCGCAACGCCCGGACCACGGTCGAATTGCGTGACGGCCAGAGCTTTGCCATCGCGGGCCTGCTGCAGACCCGTAACCGGCAGGATATCTCGCAACTGCCCTGGATCGGGTCGGTGCCGGTGCTCGGGACGCTGTTTCGCTCCTCGTCCTATCAGCAGCAGGAGACTGATCTCGTCATCATCGTGACGCCGCGCCTGGTCGCGCCGGCGGCGCCCGGCCAGCAACTGGCGTCGCCGCTGGATTCGCGCATGCCGGCCAATGACGTCGATTTCTTCCTCAATGGCCAGATGGAAGTGAAGAAGCGCTACAACGACTACGTCAGTTCCGGTGGTGAGCTGAAGGGACCGTATGGTCACATCATCGCGCCCGATGCGCGCGTGCCCGCGCCGCCGCCGGTTGTTGTAACCGATCAGCCCGTCGTCAAGACACTCAATTAAGGGACGACCGACATGACATGCACGACGTTACTCGCGGTCTTCACCCTTGGGGCCTGCAACGGCTTGGCCGGCAACGACGAGATGGACCGCTACTTTCAGCGGTCCGATACCCTTACGCTGAGCGCCGGCGACGCCAAGCAAGTCAACGCCGCGACCCATACGATCAATCCCTGGCCGCGAGGTGTCGGCGATCGCAGAATCGTTGTTGATGCGGGGAAGACCACCGGCGCCATCAGGCGCTATCGCAGCGGCAACCAGCCGCGCGATCCGCTGCCCGCGTTCGGAGGAAACAAGCCAGACGAGGGGCATCCTCCAATGGGCGTTGCGGGCGCAACGGCAGCAGCCGTGGACGCAGGGGGGGTCGTCAGCCTGGGTGGCGGCCCGGCCATCGTGGGCGTGAGCGGCCGATGATTTTGATGATTGATTTGTTGCCGGTGGTGCGACGGGGATAATGGTTATGGGGCGCCTTCTTGTATGGCCGGTCTGCGCATTGCTGGCCACAGCCTTGGCCGGCTGCGAAACGGTGCAGGAAGCAACCGTCCGCGACGCTGCCGTGGTTGCGCCCGTCGCTCCCGCCGGTCCTGACCCCGTGCAGGAGCCGACGGACGTTAAATACTATCCCTCCGACGAGCCGGTGCGGATGGGCCTTGAGCATTTCAACCGCGGCAATTTCGGCATCGCCAATCGCTATTTCAGGGACGCCGTCGAAAAGGCGCCAAAGGACGTAACGGCCTGGATCGGGCTTGCCGCAAGCTATGATCGGATCCGCCGCTTTGATCTTGCCGATCAGGCTTATGCGCAAGCGATCCGCCTCGGCGGCGAAACCGTGCAGATCCTGAACGACCAGGGTTATTCCTACATGCTGCGCGGCAATCTCAACGCGGCGCGACGGAAGTTCGAGAAGGCCTACGCGCTCGATCCGGGCAATCCGGTCATCGCGAACAACCTCGAGCTTCTCAACGGCAGTCGGCAGTTCATCGAGAGGCCGCCGAACAATCAGCCGTGAGTGAATCGTAGCTTGGAGAGCTACGCTCGAGCGCATCGGCCGGCGCGCGGACGCGCATCAACGCGGTCGTTCAGCGATATAGATATCAGCGATGTTCGAACGCGCGACGCGCTCGAGGCCCGTTGCGGGAATCGTGCTCTCGCAGGTGCCGTGGATGTCGACGACGACGTTGAAGCGGTCGCGCCAATGCGAGATGAGATTGACCCACGCCACGGGTGCTTCCGCTTCCAGTTTCGACCGTCCCGAAGCTTCTGACAGCCACTCTGAGTTCACAATGGCCTGCGGAGCGGCCGCGATCGCCGGATCCCGCGCTCGCACCGGCTGCAGCCCCTGTCCGGCGAACAATGTGCTCACCTGTGCGCGCCGGTCTATCACGGCGAACGTCGAAAGATGGTGCTCGAAGTTGATGTTCGGATCCCGACAATCCGGCGATGACACTGCGAGGACGCTTGAACCGAGTGGAATGGCGGAGAACGCGCTCCGCAACGCGACGATATCGTCGTTATAGCGGCTCCATGCGGGGACCAGCAGTGCGAGGCGCGCAAAAGCGAAGGCGAAAGCAGCGATCGTGACGATGCCTGCCATATGCCTGGGTTGGGGGACACGGGCGATCGTCGCGCTTAACGCCAGATAGACCCAAACCACCATGAGGCGCGCATCGACCAGGTTCGCCGTGCTCATCGAGGAGGGAGCGAATACGGCGACAACGAAAAAGCCGAACACAGCGAGCCTCGCAGGCTCGGCGAGGCGGATGAAGCGAACGACACAAAGCAGCAGGATAAGCAACCCGAGGCCCCATTGATGGTCATACGGAGAGCCACCAAAGAAGGGCGCTATGACGATCCAGGATTTGCCGCTCGTTACGACATAGCCGGGCGGCAGTTGCGGCATCGACCAGACAAGAACTAAAGCTGCAGCGACGTAGAGAGGGGACCGCAGGGCGCGCAGCAATGCTGGCTTGAGCGGCTCCTCCCGGCGTTGCGTGGCTTCCAGGAGTCCGAAAATGACGCAGAAAGCGGCAAGTGCCAGGATGTGGCAGAAGAATAGCCCGACCGCGGCCGCGTTCATCACCAAAAGATCGTACGCCGTCCGTCGGCGCTTCCGGGCGGCCCACCAGGCGAGTGTGATCAGAGCGATCCCGACGCCGAGCCCATAATTGACGAGTCCCACCGTCGTTACGACATTGTAGCTGAGAATTGGTGCGAACAGGATTGTCGGCGATGGTTCCAGCGCCCAGACGCGATGCAAAGCCCAGGCGCCGACCGCTGGCAGCCAGAACGCCATGACGAAGACTATTCGGACGACGGTCTCGGCATTCAACAGCGGCGACAACGCGACATAGATGAGATCAACGCCGAGGTTGGGAAAGGCACCCCATTTAACGAAGTAAAAGGCGTGGAGCGGATCGGACGCCGGCATGGCTAGAATAGTCAACCGGGCCCAGTGGTTTACGAGATCCACCGTGCGCGGGATCAGGAAGAGCACCGGCAGCGTCATGACCACGAGCAGCGCAAAATAGGCCGCCCGCAGGTCGAAAGCCCTGGTCCATTTCGTTTCCCGCTTCGCCTTTATCTCATTTCCCACAACAAGGCCCCTGCAAAACTCGCCGAACCGGGAGTGACCGTCACCGCGGCGAACAAAGATGTCTTTGAAGAGGCGTTAACTCCCTCGTTAACTCAGCACCAAGATCCATTGCTTTCGCCCTCCGTGACGAAATAGAGTATCGTCGAAAGTAATTTAAAGCCAACCACCAGAGGGGCCGCATCATCGACGGGCGCCTCCGGACCTCAATTTTGGGGGCTCTTCCACCGATGAGCGAGGTCCGCGTCAGGCAAGTTGGTGGACCCGGTCCAGATTTCAGCGGCAAATGGGCGATGGGCGCGCGCTTCGTCCTCTACGGGCTGGCGATCGTTCTTGTCCTGATGACTGCCTCGCTCTCAAGTTGGCAGGCGGGGCAATTCAGGCACCTTCTCGATTTTGACGCGTTCTACATCGTTGCGCAAAGAGTCTGGCTCGGCGACGTCGCGCAAGTCTACTATTTCGATCAGTTCGCAAAACTGCAGATCGACGCCATAGGCCGCGACATCAATATTTTCGGGTACTGGACCTATCCTCCCCAGTTCACTCTGCTGGTCGCTCCCTTGGCGCTGCTTCCCGTCGGCGCTTCATATTTTCTGTTCGTCGCGGGCACGCTCGGCGTCTATCTCCTGACATTGAGGGCCATCTCAAAAAGCTGTTTCGCTCTGGTGGTGATTCTGCTTGCGCCGGTCCTGCTCCTCACGCTTTTCGGCGGTCAGAATGGCTTTCTGACCGGCAGCCTCATCGGCGTTACGTGCCTCACCATGGAGCGGAAGCCGATCGCAGCTGGATTGAGCCTTGGCATGATGGTGATCAAGCCTCATCTTGCGGTTGCTGTCGGGATTTATGCGTTGCTCGCGCGTCGCTGGATGACCGTCATGACTGCAATGGCGGTCGTCTTGTTGAGCTCGATCCTGTGTACCTTGTTGTTCGGGACCTCAATCTGGAGCGCGTTTCTCACGAGCTCGCACGATTCTGCCGTCTTTCTGGGAAGCGAGCGCTTCCATTTTTTTCGCTCGATTTCTCTCTATGCGATCATGCGAACTGCCGGCTTTTCTGCTTCATTGGCTTTTCTTGGGCAGGCGGCCGTTGCCGTGGTCGCCCTATCGGCTGTCGCCTTCGCGATCTACCGCGATTTTCCGGCGCGCTGGTCCCTGGGCATTTCAGCCGTCGCCACGCTGATGATCAGCCCCTACGCCTATGACTACGACCTGCCAATTCTCGGCGTGGGAATGGCCCTGTTGTTGCCCGATCTGACGCGTCTGGCAACAGGGGGCGAGCGCGCCGCAATCTATGGCTTGACGTTCATGTCAGGGTTCTATGGCTTGTTCCAGATTTTGCGGCTGACCATTCAAGACGGAAAATCGATTGAACAACCGGCGCTCGACGGTTTGTTGCTCGTCACTCTGCTCTGGCTCATATTGCGAGTATTATTGCGAGGCGCAGACGAGGCCCGCCGCAATTCGCGGGATAGGGCCGAGGCAGTTGGCTAATATCGGCCAAGCCTAGAGCCGCTTCGATCCAATAATTCCGAATATACGAATTTCATTTAGGCGCGTGCCACGATTTGTTCAGCTTTCGGGGCCCGAGTCGGCGCGACTAACCGGGAACCTTTAAGACAAGCTCAACGTTCTTAACGTATGGCTTGTCGCATGAACCGGCTTTTTAAATTGCAGTTTCTTGGGCCGTTGGCACTTTTTGCCGCCACGCTGAGCGCCGAGATCGCCGCGCGAGCGCTCGCATATGCGCCGAGCTCCGAGATCCTTTGGTTCATCAATCTCAAGCTGTTCGGCATCTTCCAGCGCAGCGACGCGTATCTGAGTTACTTCGTCAGCGTTGACGGGTTTCAGCTGTTCGGGCTTGCGCTTCCGATCTTCGTGCTTGCCTGCCTCGGGCTCGTTGCCAGGTCGCGGCCGCTCTTCACGATCGCAACGCATCTGAGCGCGGCCTACGCCGTTTTCCTGGCGGCATCCTGGCAAGTCGGTATGCCCACCCTCAGGCAGGCCTCGCTTGGAACGATCGCCGTCCCGTCGGGTGGCCAGTTCGTGATGGCGACCATTCTTGGCACCTGCATGCTGTCCTTTGCGATCACGCATCTGCTCTATTTCCGTGCTGTTCATCAGGAAATCGAAGCCCTGGTTCACAGGTTGCGGGGAGCTCGCATCGTCCGGGCGCCCAACTAATTCGTCGTAAAACCCTTTGGCGCGACGGCATTTGCGTCTCGCGATGAGCATTGATCGAAGCTGCGGGGCGTGAATCGCGACCGCGTCCCGGAGGAGATGGTCGAGGATCGACGGCGCTCGCATGCAGCGCCCGATCTTGACAACCATTAAAGCAGAAATAACGATCCCGCCCCGTCGCGTTTTGAGACGGACCGCGCTTGGTTCGGATTTGGCCGAAGGTGGCGAATGAGCACAGATAAATTGCAGGCGTTGAGCGATACCATTGCCGGCATACTCAACGAGCCGCCATCACGTGCCACTTATTTCGACCCTGAGCCCCATGATGGGGCGACGGCCGGCGAACGCGCCGCAAAGTCTTTCGACAATCCTGCGCATGGCATTGGCGTTCCGAAGGGGAGCTTCGGACAGCTAAGTGCTCGCGAAGCCGGCATTTCACGAAATCCGGCGCCCGAAGCGCACATCGCCCGGTCCGATGAGTACGAGCGCACCAGCAGAGCTTCCGAGCAGCCGCCATCGAAGCTGGAGGCCGCAAGCCTCCGGCCTGACCTGCAGACGCTGGGCACAAACACGCAACGTGCCGCTGCTTCGAGCAACCGGATTTCGTTGCGAGGATGGGGCCTGTTCGGGCTTGCGGGCGTCGTGCTGGCCGCGGGAGCAGGCGCCGCCGCTGTGGTCTGGCCGGGCTCGTCCGGCGATGCCGCGAAGGCGACCTCGCAAACATCGCCTGCGACCATGGTCGCGCCGGGATCTCTACCACCCGAGTTGACCCCGGTGCTCCAATCGATGTCGCGCGATCTCGCAAGCCTGAAAAAGGAGATCGAGCAGCTCAAGCTTGGTCGCGATCAATTGGTCCGCGATAGCGCAAGTCTTGGCGAACAGCTCAAGACCAGCCAGGATCAATTGGGCCGCGCCGTTGCCAAGCTTTCCGATCAAGTGAAGGCCGGTCAGGAATTGGCGGGGCGCGACAATGCGAATGCAGCCGAGCAGATCAAGGCTGTCAGGGATCAACTGATCCGTCTGGAGCAGAATGCGGCGCCCAAGAAGCTCACGCCGCCGCCGCGAACGACGGCTCCCGTCGCGCCGAAACCCGCGCCAGCGGCCTCCTCGCCGCAGGCCGCAGCTCAGCCGGCCGCCGTAAAACCGAAACCGGCGCCGACCGCGCCAGCCTCTGCACCGGCGTCCACGCCTGCACGTTGAGACCTTGTTTTTTCGCGACGGAGGGCAAATTGGCTCTCAGGCGCGGGGAACCGGGGTGAAATTACGGCAGTATGGTTCACCGTAATAGAACGGAATCCACTTGGCATCGAAGTACCGCTAGGGTGTTGATGCCGGGGCTGGATTTCATCACGGACAACCATTTCAACCGGCAAGGGGCCGCTCTTGAGCGGCCCCTTTCAGTTTGGCCAGGTAAATGGAAAGGAAGCCCGCCTCCGGCAAAAAAGGGCAGTGGAGGCGGGCCAAGGTCGTTTGCGGCGCCGCTCTCCCGGGCTGGCAAGGGTTCCGTCGCTCGCAATGGAACCGTAGCACCATGGAACCCTGCCCTGAAATCCGCAGGAATACCGGAACATAAAATCCAGTTAAGTCGAGTTTACGGTGGCTGATGCCGGATTTACGATCATGAATCCGGTTGGAGGCGAGGCCCGCGAGCGCTCAGTCGGCCCGAGCCACGATGAGGCCGAAGAATCCGGTTGCGATTTGCCGAAATTCGACAGGCTCATTAGCCTTTCCTGAATTTTTGTCCTGCACTATCGGAACGACGCGGCAATTTCAGCGCCGTGTGCTTCGGCCGGCGGCCGAGGAGTGCGTGATTTCGTAAGGGCGTCTCGCGCCGGCGGGCTTGGTTTGTCCGGCAGGCGGCGAGCTGCGACTCGATTGAATTTTTCAAATCCGGGTTTCGTCCTGATATGTCTGACTCGCTACCACCCGAAAAACGTGGAACGGCACGCATCGAGTTCTCGCGCGGCGTCGACGTGCATATGGTGGCTATCGACGGAACGTGGAGCCGGCAGTGCAAGATGACCGACGTGGCGGAAGCCGGAGCGAAGCTCAGGATTGAAGGCTCGATCGAAGGTCTTGCGCTGAAGGAGTTCTTCCTGCTGCTTTCGACGACCGGCGCGGCTTTCCGCCGCTGCGAGCTGGCCTGGATCAACGGCGACAACATTGGAGTTCACTTCCTGCGCGGCAAGAACCCGAGCAAGAGGTGAGTTGTCGTGGAGGAGCGTCGCAGACAGCAACGTGCGACAGTCGACGAGGTCGCATACATCGCCGGCGACGGATCCAGCATGCGATGCCGCGTCGTCAGTCTCTCCGATCTTGGCGCCGCCATCGAGATGGCGGACAAGGTCTACGTCAGACCCCGCATCAAGCTGATGCTGGAGAAGGATCGAATCATCCGGGATTGCCGGGTCGTCTGGTCCAGCGGAAATCGTATCGGTGTTGAATTCCTGGATTAGGGATCGCGCGGTCGCGATACCGGCGGTGAGCATCTCGTTCCAGGCAAGAAGCGGCCGTTCAGGCCGAAAACGGCCCATTGCCGGTGCCGGGTAAGCCCGGGCCGCGCACCGATCACGTTTTTATGGCAGATTTAATCTTTAACGACCAAGATTTAGGCTTGCATGAGGGGATGGCCTGGACAACTGTGACTGATCCGTGGGCACATTTTAGCCTTCGGCTAGCGCGAGAATTTAGCTGTATCGGGTTTTTGGATTGTTTGAATGAGAACGCTGTTCATCATTCTCGGCATTTGGTTGCTGATTAACGTTCTTTTCGTCGTCGTGATGATCCCGCCGCGTAAGCCGCGGACGGCGAATGTCGTCGGCAGGTCGAGCGACGCCACGCCTGTCGCGGCCGGGATGAACTATGGCGCGACCGAAACTCAGGACGAGAGCGTTTCGCTACGCCATGTCGTCATCGCAATTGCGCTTGGCGCGTTCTTCTCGTTAACTCCGCCGCTGCTCGAAGCTTACGATGCGATCAAGGGATTGGTCAGCAAGCGCCTGCCCGGATCGAAGAACGAAGATCCTGGTGGTGACGCGCAAGCGGGAGAGGGATGAGGCGCCTTCTTCGCCTGCGCGGCATTGCGGCCGCGCAGGGAGCTCCGTCGATCAGCTCACCAATATTGGTTCATGCGATACGGCCGGGGATACTGGCCCCGGTAGTAGATAATTCCAGGTCCGGCGACCGGCCGGTGTCGAAAGCGCGAATTGGAGAGGTCGACCGCGATCGCTCGCACGTCGTGGCCTGCAGAAGCAGGATATTCGTAACTGAAGACGTAGCCGTCGTCCGCAACGGGCGCATACTGTCCGTAGAAGGACGGGCCCTGGCCGTATCCGAACCCCCATGCATTTTCGACGGTGGGAAGGCCGCCCGTTCCCATCCGCGTTCCGCCAGCAACGGCCGATCCTGATGTCACGAGGGCGCCGATCCCAAGAAGCGCTGCCGCCGCCAGGGTGTATGAAGTGCCTCGCATCGCGTTTCTCCTCTCAAATTGGGTGTCAGAAACAGGAGTAGACGCAGCAGAGGCTATCCGCTCTCGAGTGATAACGGTAGCGATTAGGGGCACGCGCCTCGTGCTGAGTTAGCAGCTGCAAAAACGATAAGGCTTGCCTCGGTTAATCGGATCGATAGTCTTTGTCACTTTCGAGATGTTCATTTCAGCAGGGGCTTCGGGTGACAAACGATACCGCTGTGTTCGATGCGTTGCGCATCGATCCACAAGAAGGCGAGATACCGACGGGGCGGATAGGCACGCGCGAGGCAATTCTTCGAGACGGTCTGCTTGTCGATCCATCCACGCTCGCTTATTGCCCACATCAATGGATCGATGGCAGCGGTTACCTCGATCTCGATCTGACGAGACAATTTCCTTACTTGCTCGCGCTCTGACGAACCGGACGCTCAGTTCGGCCCAAGGACGGCGTCGATCTGACGGCTGTCCCTTCTGACGATGATGATGGCTCCGTTGCGGATCGCGAATCTCGCGCCGACCAGTTTGGGTATCTTTTCCGTGACCGGTGAAGGGAAGGGGATCGTCGCTCCGGGAAGCGGATCGCCAACCGCAGGCGCTGCCGAGGAGCCGACGGCTGGTGCGGGTTTGATATAGTCGCGAATGAGTTGAATCTCCTCCCGCGACAGAGTGAGAGGCGCTTGCTGCGGCGGATTGTCTGCCGTTCGTTTGCTGCGTTCGTCCCGCGCCTTCTCCTCGGCCTGCCGTGCTTTTTCTGCCTCAAACCGCGAAAGCCGCTCCTTCAGCGGCGACAGCTCTCGCTGCAGGGAGGAGATTTCCGTCTGCAGCGACTTGACCTGTCGCAGGGCAATCACGGCGCCGGCGCAGATGATGACGACCAGCAGGCTGATGAGCGCAATGACGATTCCATTGACGCTGGTGCCCCGGCTGACCGTCCGCACTGTCGGCAGATCCTCCTCGATGTGCCGGCGCCATAGCGCAGCCAGGCGATGCAGCGGCCGGGCAATTGTTTCGAGCGTGCGAGCTCGCCAGTCGCCATTGTCCGGCGCAGGAACTTCGGCGCCAATCAGATGATCAATGCTCTCAAGCGACCCCGACTGGGGCGACGAAGGATCGGGGAGGGCCCCGATGACCGAGCGGCCCGCCTCTGTGATCTCCAGGCTGTCGCCATTCACGACGGCAAGGCCGGCCTCAATCAGCTCGATTCCGGCGGAGACCTGCTGCTCGATCCGGTCTTCGATGTCACCAATCTCGTCGTGCGCCTGCAGTTGCTGCTCGAGCTCGACAAACGCAATTCGTCCGTTCGGACGACTCGCAAGTGCGGCAAGGATGGCGAGATTGGCTTGCACGGCGACCACGATGATCAGGCAGGAGGCCAAAACCGGCGAAACGAGCGAGCAACCGGTCGGCGCTCAACTATTCGCCCGCTAGGGCCTTGATTGGAAACTCCCGCTTTGGCACTGTCGCGCATTAGCGCATGAAGATCGAGGGCAACATGCCGAAATTGCTGGCCGCAACCGCCATTTCCCTGACAGTTATGTTCGTTTCAAGCGCCGCTCACAGCGGTCCCTATCCCTTCGGCGACGAGCCGTATCGCCTGGATTTCGGTCCCGCACCGCAAATCGACGCTGGCTGCTGGAAGTGGAATTGGCAGCAGTATCAATGGAATAATTACTGCCCGGTCTATGTTCAGCCCAAGGCCTTTATGCATCCGAGGTCGCAGGGAGCCGTGTTGCGCACCAAGGGCTGATCGACTCGCCTTTAGGCTCCTCGCCCTAATGGGCGAGGGTGCAGGCGATCTGGCTGTGTTTGCCGAAGTTCAGCAGGGCATTTTCGCGGAAGCCGTCGAGCCAGATGCCCCGTCCGGCGTAGCGATAACCGACGCCCATTGGAACCAGCCGGACATGCGCACCGCCCCGCCCGGTGTGCAGGGATGCCGTCACAACCTCACCGGCAACCGAGACCGCGATCGGGCAGAGCGGATATTGCTTGCCATTCTCGCAGACAAACACCAGTTCGCTGCAGTTTCCGACCGCTGCGGGTGAGGCCATCAGGCCCAGATCGGCCGCGCTGGCCTGGGTCGTACCGATGGCCAGACTCAAAAAGGCCGCTCCCCAAAGAAATCCGCTGAATCTGCTCTGCATCGCAGCCCCCAAAAGCGAGAAATATCCGACTAAAAGAGCAAAAATGCCGTCAAAGGTCAATCAGCGCGGGCTTGCTTTGAAGCGCGCTGAACCCGTCGCCGCACGTCATCCCGGCGCTTCGCGCGGGGGGTGAGGATCGGCATTTTCAGGCAGAAGCCTCTCTGCGGTCCCCGCTGCCGTTCGCGAGGCACATGTTCTGGCGCGGCGGATTTTTTGCATGATCCGCAGGATAAATTCCATTTAACCCCGCGAGTTGCGCCTTCATCTGCATGCAGACTCACGCCTCCGCGCTCGTGTATTTGCGATCACGCCGGGCTCGTTTAGGGCTCGCCCGACTCTATTTAAATACCGGCGTGGCTCGCGAGTGGTCTGTTTGGTCGTCCGGCTCACTGTTACCGAAATGCCGCGGTCGCCGGAATTAATGCGCGTGAATTGCTCTTTAGGCCCTGCCGCTGATCTTCCGTAATGGTGCGTGGTTGACCGGTTGTCGGACGCCGTGACAAGAAGTCGCGTGGGGAGCAGGAGTAGTCGCGCGCGATTCGAAACAGCAGGTCGGGCAAGCGGGTTTTCCGTAATTTAACGGATCTCTCACAATGTTAATGTTTGCTTTACGACGGTGCCTGAACCTGAGGCCGTGCTTTTCGGCCATGCGGCTATTCCTTGGGGAGCAAGCGAGCAGGTATGGAGACGATGACCACAGGCCGGCATTCAATCCTTGCGACCTCCTTCGTCCGTTGCGCCGCTCTGGCGCTTCTGATCACCTCGACCACCACGATGGCCAAGGCGGATGAATTCCAGGGGCCGACCTTCCGCAAAGGTCTTTGGCACTTCGTTCGTACGCTCGATATGGTTGCTCATCGCAAGCCGAAGCACCGTTTGCTCGAGCGGGAGCTGACGGCCTGTGTCGATCCGACCGTCTCGATGAAGGCGACGTTCGCGTCTCCCTCGGTCGGCAGCTGCGTCTCTGCGAGACCCGAAAAGAAGAACAATCAATACACGTTCGCGAACCGTTGCGATTTCATGGGCCCCGTCAGCACGGTGATCACGGTTCACAGCGAGGAGTCCTACACTGAGCAGAACGAGCTGAGTGAGGGACAGATGCCGCGGGTCGAGCTGGTCGTGGCGCATCGGATCGGCGATTGCGGTGCAGGCGCGGAGCAGAGCTCGGGCGCGAAGACGCTGTCTCACTGACGCTGCATCTCCGGTTTCCGCGCCGCAATAGCGGCAGGCCCTTGCGCCGACCCCGCAGACGCGGAAATATCGCCGCGTTCGGGGATGAGGCGCGTCATGAGGCCATTGACTGGAATCGTCTGCTCCGTAGCGCTGTGCGCCGTGATTGACGCGGCGGTGGCGCAAGACACGCGACCGCCCGCCGAACAATCCGGCCTGAGCGAGCTGGTCAAGATCGACTCGTTCCAGGCGACGCGGCGGGCCGACAATTACGGGATCGCAAGCTTTGTGCTGTCCAACGGCACCGACAGGAAGATCGACAGTGTCGAGCTGACCTGCTGGATGGATGACGATCGAGAGCGCGCCACGAAAGTTCTTGTGTGGGCCAACCAGCCCGTTCCCGCGCATGCGAGCTACCAGTTCAAGAACGTCAATATCGGCGTGGTCGGACCGAACTCGCGCAGCCAATGCGAGGTCACGCGGGTGGACTGAATTCAAGCCCGGTCGAAGACGCAATGTCGGCGCCGAACCCGCAACGATGTTTTGCCCTAGATCTTCTGGCCGCCGGGTCCGGCGACGTTGACCGTAATCTTTTGAATCTCGGTCCGTCCGCCGGGATATTTGACCTCGATGGTCAGCGTATCGTCCCCGACAAAGTCCGGAGGCGATTTGTAGAAGGCCACGTAAGCGGGCACTTCCAGCGCCAGGCAGGCCTTGTAGTTGGTCGCCTTCACCTTACCGGGCTTGACGACGACCTTTCCCGAGGTCGGGGAGGTTGCCAATCGGATGGTTGGCAGCGGGCCGGAGGTGCAATCGGGCCTGACGTTAATGTAAAGCCCGATTTGAGTGTCCTTGTTCGGCTGGGCCTTGACAGTGCGTTCGACCATCTGGGCTTCCGGCGCCGGCTGGTTTTGCGCGGTGGCGGCATGCAAACCGAAAGATCCGGCCAACACGGCCGTTACCAGTAATTTCCTCATCCTTTGCTCCAGCTGCCGCCGTCGGGCCTGGAGCGACAAGCGCAAGGGCGGCGTTAATCCGGCCCGTTTTGCGACATATCGCGGCCGCGCGGTCCCCTTTACCACATCCTGATCGAAAGTATTGATTAACCAAATAGTTTTCTTGACCGGCAGGGGGGTTAACAATAGCTTAAAGATACACTTCGACGTAAATTTCCTGCAATTTTTCACTTCACGTCCTTTTGGCGGAGAGATTTCATGAATGAGCAATTTCGGGTTGCCCAGGCTACTGCTGGAAATTCGAACAACGCCTCGCCGCCACGCATCTTCAAGCTGACCAAGCCATTCGCGGATCAGGCAGTCGTTTTGAACCTCGGTTACGACCAGAAGGTTCAAGTCGACTTTTCGGCTATTGCGAACGAGAAGATCACGCTCGTTCATATCGGCGAAAAGCTGATCATTCTTTTCGACAATCACTCCACGGTGACGGTCGAGCCGTTCTTCGACTCCCGCCACGATCAACTCGGCAATCTCACCATCCAGGTTGCGCCGGGTCGCGATCTCACCGTCGCGGAGTTCGCCAGCGCCTTCCCGATCATCAATGATCCTTCCGCTGCGTCCGCCGTTCTCCCCGCAGCCGGCGATTCGCTGGGTCAGAACAACGCGCAGGCGAGCGGCGCGAACTTCAGCGCTCCCCTCGTCGATCCGCTGCCGCCGGTGCCCACCAACATCCTGGCTGGCCCGGAGGAGCTGCCGCGGACTCCGGATCAGCCGCCAACCGGTTTTATCCCGCAGACGCCGACCACGCCGGCTCCGACGATTTCGCTGGGCACGTTGCCCGAGCTGGTCGTGGACGAGAGCTTCCTGACATCAGCGACGAACGGCATCGACGGATCCACGCCTTTCCTGGCGAGTACGGTGGCGTTTGGCGTTTTGCCCGTCACGCTCAATGTGCCGGGCGGCCAGCAGTCGCTGACTTTCGCGCTGTCGATCAGTGCGCCGGGCGTGGACACCGGACTGATCGATTCGCAGACCGGAAATCACGTGTTCCTGTTCCTGGAGAACGGCGTCGTGGTCGGCCGCGAAGGCAAGGATGCGGCTGCAGCGGTCAATGGCCCGCAGGATTTCACTGTGTCCGTCGATGCCAACGGCAAGCTGACGCTGACGGATCTGCGTTCGGTGCACGAAGGCACGGGCGAGGATGGCGACATCAGCGAGGGCACGCATGTGCCCGCCGGTCTCGTCTCGCTCACGGTCACCGTGACCGACAACAGCAACCAGAGCACGAGCGCGAGCGTCGACGTCGGCCCGCATCTGACGTTGCAGGACGATGGTCCCTCGATTCAGGTCGTCCTGGAGGGTGAGGAGCAGACGGTTCCGAATTTGATCGTCGACGAAAGCAACCTGACGGCTGCGACCAACGACATCGATGGCTCGATCCACAACGGCAACAACACCGCGAGCGCGTTCTTCGGCGGCTTTTTCCAGTCGGTATCCGGCGCGGACGGTGTGGCGGATTCCGAGCATCCGATCAGCTACGCGCTGTCGATCGACGTCTCCAAGTCGAGCGGCGTGGTGGACGCGCAGACCAGCGAAGCTGTCGTGCTGGTGATGAACGGCACGACGGTGGAAGGCCACACCGCGGCGAGCAACCTGCTGGTGTTCACGCTGTCGGTCGACAGCGTTGGCACGGTGACGTTCACGGATTATCGCGCGGTGAAGGAAGCCGACGGCACCAATCCGGACGGCAATGAAGGCATTAGCCTTGCCAGCGGTGCGGTGACGCTGACGGGGACGATCACCGACAATGACGGTGACACGGCGACCGCGGGCATCGACCTCGGCCCGCAGGTGACGTTCCTGGACGATGGTCCGTCGATTCACGTCGTCGTGGATGGTGAGGAGCGAGTACTTCCGAATCTGATCGTCGACGAGAGCGATCTGACGGCCGCGACCAACGGCATCGACGGCTCGATCCACAATGGCGACAACACGGCAAGCGCATCGTTCGGCAGCGTGTTCGCGGCGGTGACCGGCGCGGACGGTGTGGCGGATCCGCAGCATCCGATTAGCTATGCGCTGTCGATCGATACCTCCAAGCCGACGGGGCTGGTGGACGCGCAGACCAATGAAGATGTCGTGCTGGTGATGAACGGCACGACGGTGGAAGGCCATACCGCCTCGAGCGACCTGCTGGTGTTCACGCTGTCGGTTGACAACGATGGCGTGGTGACGTTCACGGACGACCGTGCAGTGAAGGAAGCCGACGGCACCAATCCGGACACCAATGAAGGCATCGGCCTTGCCAGCGGCGTGGTCACGCTGACGGCAGCGATCACCGACAATGACGGCGACTCGGCGGACACGAGCATCGACCTCGGCAAGCAGGTGAGGTTCCTGGATGACGGTCCGACGGTGAAGGCGGCTCTTGCCAGCGAAGCGCAGGTCGCGCTGGACGAGGGCAACACGGATGCGGGCTCGCCGCCGACGAGTACGGCGGCGACCATCGACACCGGCGCGATCGCCAAGGGCGACGATCCGGATGTGACGGGGACGGGCTATATCGCGCATGCGGTGGACGTGTCGCTGCTGACGGTGACGCCGCAGTTCGGCGCGGACGGCCCGGCGGCCTCGGATGCGACGGCGTACAAGCTGACGGTGACCAATGCGGTGTCGGGTCTGTTCGTGACCGACGGCTCGGCGATCAGCCTTGTCGACGTGAACGGCGACGGCAGCGTGATCGCGGGTGTGGTGCAGGCCGGCGGCTTTGCCGGCCAGGCCGCGTTTGCGATCTCGATCAACGGCACGACGGGCGCGGTGACGGTCGAGCAGTATCTGTCGCTGCACCAGGACAGCGCCAGCAACACGCCGGATGACGGGGTGTCGCTGAACGCGAACTCGCTGGCGGTGACGGTGACGATCACGGACGGTGACGGCGACCAGGCAAGCGCGCCGGTCGACGTGTCCAGCAAGATCACCTTCGACGATGACGGCCCGAAGGTGACGGCAACCCTGGCTAGCGAAGCCCAGGTCTTGCTGGATGAGGGCAACACGGATGCGGGCTCGCCGCCGACGAGCACGGCGGCGACCATCGACACCGGCGCGATCGTCAAGGGCGACGATCCGGATGTGACGGGGACGGGCTACATCGCGCATGCGGTGGACGTGGCGCTGCTGACGGTGACGTCGCAGTTCGGCGCCGACGGCCCGGCGGCCTCGGGGTCGACGGCCTACAAGCTGTCGGTGACCAATGCGGTGTCGGGTCTGTTCGTGACCGACGGCTCGGCGATCAACCTTGTCGACGTGAACGGCGACGGCAGCGTGATCGTGGGCGTGGTGCAGGCCGGCGGCTTTGCCGGCCAGGCCGCGTTTGCGATCTCGATCAACGGCACGACGGGCGCGGTGACGGTCGAGCAGTATCTGTCGCTGCACCAGGACAGCGCCAGCGACACGCCGGATGACGGGGTGTCGCTGAACGCGAACTCGCTGGCGGTGACGGTGACGATCACGGACGGTGACGGCGACCAGGCAAGCGCGCCGGTCGACGTGTCCGGCAAGATCACCTTCGACGATGACGGCCCGAAGGTGACGGCAACCCTGGCTAGCGAAGCCCAGGTCTTGCTGGATGAGGGCAACACGGATGCGGGCTCGCCGCCGACGAGCACGGCGGCGACCATCGACACCGGCGCGATCGTCAAGGGCGACGATCCGGATGTGACGGGGACGGGCTACATCGCGCGTGCGGTGGACGTGGCGCTGCTGACGGTGACGTCGCAGTTCGGCGCCGACGGCCCGGCGGCCGCGGGGTCGACGGCCTACAAGCTGACGGTGACCAATGCGGTGTCGGGTCTGTTCGTGACCGACGGCTCGGCGATCAACCTTGTCGACGTGAACGGCGACGGCAGCGTGATCGTGGGCGTGGTGCAGGCCGGCGGCTTTGCCAGCCAGGCCGCGTTTGCGATCTCGATCAACGGCACGACGGGCGCGGTGACGGTCGAGCAGTATCTGTCGCTGCATCAGGACAGCGCCAGCGACACACCGGATGACGGGGTGTCGCTGAACGCGAACTCGCTGGCGGTGACGGTGACGATCACGGACGGTGACGGCGACCAGGCGAGCACGCCGGTCGACGTGTCCGGCAAGATCACCTTCGACGATGACGGTCCGAAGGTCACTGCGACCCTGGACCGCGAAGCGCAGGTCGCGCTGGACGAGGGCAATACCGACGCGGGTGTCCCGCCGACGAGCACGGCGGCGACCATCAACACCGGGGCGATCGCCAAGGGCGACGATCCGGATGTGACGGGGACGGGCTACATCGCGCATGCGGTGGACGTGGCGCTGCTGACGGTGACGTCGCAGTTCGGCGCGGACGGCCCGGCGGCCTCGGGCTCGACGGCCTACAAGCTGACGGTGACCAATGCGGTATCCGGTCTGTTCGTGACCGACGGCTCGGCGATCAGCCTTGTCGACGTGAACGGCGACGGCAGCGTGATCGTGGGCGTGGTGCAGGCCGGCAGCTTCGCCAGCCAGGCGGCGTTTGCGATCTCGATCAACGGCACGACGGGCGCGGTGACGGTCGAGCAGTATCTGTCGCTGCATCAGGACAGCGCCAGCAACACACCGGACGACGGGGTGTCGCTGAACGCCAACTCGCTGGCGCTGACGGTGACGATCACGGACGGCGACGGCGACAAGGCGAGCACGCCGGTCGACGTGTCGGGCAAGATCACCTTCGACGATGACGGCCCGAAGGTGACGGCAACCCTGGCTAGCGAAGCCCAGGTCTTGCTGGACGAGGGCAACACGGATGCGGGTGTCCCGCCGACGAGCACGGCGGCGACCATCGACACCGGGGCGATCGCCAAGGGCGACGATCCGGATGTGACGGGGACGGGCTATATCGCGCATGCGGTGGACGTGGCGCTGCTGACGGTGACGTCGCAGTTCGGCGCCGACGGCCCGGCGGCCGCGGGCTCGACGGCCTACAAGCTGACGGTGACCAATGCGGTGTCGGGTCTGTTCGTGACCGACGGCTCGGCGATCAGCCTCATCGACGTGAACGGCGACGGCAGCGTGATCGTGGGCGTGGTGCAGGCGGGCAGCTTCGCCAGCCAGGCGGCGTTTGCGATCTCGATCAACGGCACGACGGGCGCGGTGACGGTCGAGCAGTATCTGTCGCTGCACCAGGACAGCGCCAGCAACACGCCGGACGACGGGGTGTCGCTGAACGCGAACTCGCTGGCGCTGACGGTGACGATCACGGACGGCGACGGCGACCAGGCGAGCACGCCGGTCGACGTGTCGGGCAAGATCACCTTCGACGATGACGGTCCGAAGCTGACGGCGGTGCTGTCGGGTACGACGGCTGCGCTGGACGAGGGCAACACGGATGCGGGCTCCCCGCCGACGAGCACGGCGGCGACCATCAACACCGGGGCGATCGCCAAGGGCGACGATCCGGATGTGACCGGGACGGGCTATATCGCGCATGCGGTGGACGTGGCGCTGCTGACGGTGACGTCGCAGTTCGGCGCGGACGGCCCGGCGGCCTCGGGCTCGACGGCCTACAAGCTGACGGTGACCAATGCGGTATCCGGTCTGTTCGTGACCGACGGCTCGGCGATCAGCCTTGTCGACGTGAACGGCGACGGCAGCGTGATCGTGGGCGTGGTGCAGGCCGGCAGCTTCGCCAGCCAGGCGGCGTTTGCGATCTCGATCAACGGCACGACGGGCGCGGTGACGGTCGAGCAGTATCTGTCGCTGCATCAGGACAGCGCCAGCAACACACCGGACGACGGGGTGTCGCTGAACGCCAACTCGCTGGCGCTGACGGTGACGATCACGGACGGCGACGGCGACAAGGCGAGCACGCCGGTCGACGTGTCGGGCAAGATCACCTTCGACGATGACGGCCCGAAGGTGACGGCAACCCTGGCTAGCGAAGCCCAGGTCTTGCTGGACGAGGGCAACACGGATGCGGGTGTCCCGCCGACGAGCACGGCGGCGACCATCGACACCGGGGCGATCGCCAAGGGCGACGATCCGGATGTGACGGGGACGGGCTATATCGCGCATGCGGTGGACGTGGCGCTGCTGACGGTGACGTCGCAGTTCGGCGCCGACGGCCCGGCGGCCGCGGGCTCGACGGCCTACAAGCTGACGGTGACCAATGCGGTGTCGGGTCTGTTCGTGACCGACGGCTCGGCGATCAGCCTCATCGACGTGAACGGCGACGGCAGCGTGATCGTGGGCGTGGTGCAGGCCGGCAGCTTCGCCAGCCAGGCGGCGTTTGCGATCTCGATCAACGGCACGACGGGCGCGGTGACGGTCGAGCAGTATCTGTCGCTGCACCAGGACAGCGCCAGCAACACGCCGGACGACGGGGTGTCGCTGAACGCGAACTCGCTGGCGCTGACGGTGACGATCACGGACGGCGACGGCGACCAGGCGAGCACGCCGGTCGACGTGTCGGGCAAGATCACCTTCGACGATGACGGTCCGAAGCTGACGGCGGTGCTGTCGGGTACGACGGCTGCGCTGGACGAGGGCAACACGGATGCGGGCTCCCCGCCGACGAGCACGGCGGCGACCATCAACACCGGGGCGATCGCCAAGGGCGACGATCCGGATGTGACGGGGACGGGCTATATCGCGCATGCGGTGGACGTGGCGCTGCTGACGGTGACGTCGCAGTTCGGCGCGGACGGCCCGGCGGCCTCGGGCTCGACGGCCTACAAGCTGACGGTGACCAATGCGGTATCCGGTCTGTTCGTGACCGACGGCTCGGCGATCAGCCTTGTCGACGTGAACGGCGACGGCAGCGTGATCGTGGGCGTGGTGCAGGCCGGCAGCTTCGCCAGCCAGGCGGCGTTTGCGATCTCGATCAACGGCACGACGGGCGCGGTGACGGTCGAGCAGTATCTGTCGCTGCATCAGGACAGCGCCAGCAACACACCGGACGACGGGGTGTCGCTGAACGCCAACTCGCTGGCGCTGACGGTGACGATCACCGACGGCGACGGCGACAAGGCGAGCACGCCGGTCGACGTGTCGGGCAAGATCACCTTCGACGATGACGGTCCGAAGCTGACGGCGGTGCTGTCGGGTACGACGGCTGCGCTGGACGAGGGCAACACGGATGCAGGTGTCCCGCCGACGAGCACGGCGGCGACCATCAACACCGGGGCGATCGCCAAGGGCGACGATCCGGATGTGACCGGGACGGGCTACATCGCGCATGCGGTGGACGTGGCGCTGCTGACGGTGACGTCGCAGTTCGGCGCCGACGGCCCGGCGGCCGCGGGCTCGACGGCCTACAAGCTGACGGTGACCAATGCGGTGTCCGGTCTGTTCGTGACCGACGGCTCGGCGATCAGCCTTGTCGACGTGAACGGCGACGGCAGCGTGATCGTGGGCGTGGTGCAGGCCGGCAGCTTCGCCAGCCAGGCGGCGTTTGCGATCTCGATCAACGGCACGACGGGCGCGGTGACGGTCGAGCAGTATCTGTCGCTGCATCAGGACAGCGCCAGCAACACACCGGACGACGGGGTGTCGCTGAACGCCAACTCGCTGGCGCTGACGGTGACGATCACCGACGGCGACGGCGACAAGGCGAGCACGCCGGTCGACGTGTCGGGCAAGATCACCTTCGACGATGACGGTCCGAAGCTGACGGCGGTGCTGTCGGGTACGACGGCTGCGCTGGACGAGGGCAACACGGATGCAGGTGTCCCGCCGACGAGCACGGCGGCGACCATCAACACCGGGGCGATCGCCAAGGGCGACGATCCGGATGTGACCGGGACGGGCTATATCGCGCATGCGGTGGACGTGGCGCTGCTGACGGTGACGTCGCAGTTCGGCGCCGACGGCCCGGCAGCCGCGGGCTCGACGGCCTACAAGCTGACGGTGACCAATGCGGTGTCCGGTCTGTTCGTGACCGACGGCTCGGCGATCAGCCTTGTCGACGTGAACGGCGACGGCAGCGTGATCGTGGGCGTGGTGCAGGCCGGCAGCTTCGCCAGCCAGGCCGCGTTTGCGATCTCGATCAACGGCACGACGGGCGCGGTGACGGTCGAGCAGTATCTGTCGCTGCATCAGGACAGCGCCAGCAACACGCCGGACGACGGGGTGTCGCTGAACGCGAACTCGCTGGCGCTGACGGTGACGATCACCGACGGCGACGGCGACAAGGCGAGCACGCCGGTCGACGTGTCCGGCAAGATCACCTTCGACGATGACGGTCCGAAAGCGAACACAGTGACCGCGACGCCGGTCCTGGACGACGACGCGCAGACGCTGTTTGTGGGTAATCCGGGCGGCACGGGCGACGTTGCGAACTCAATGGTTGCGACGGGCGCGGCGGGTGCGCTGTTCGCGGCGGGTGCGGACGGTGTGCAGTCGATCAGCTTCACCAACCCGGTCGGGCTGAAGGCGATCTACAAGGACGCCAACGGGCTCGGGGCCCAGGAGACGCTGACCTACGCGACGACGGTGGTCGCGGGCCACACGATCCTGACCGCGACGGGCGCGATCTCGAGCAATGTGGTGTTCAAGCTCGACGTCGCACCTGACGGCTCGTACACGTTCACCGAGTCTGAGCCGCTGGTGCATCCGACCAGCAGCACGACGGAGGAGAACCTCGCTGTCGCGATCGGCTTCACGGTGACGGACGGCGACGGCGACCAGGCGGCGGGTTCGCTGACGGTGAACGTCAACGACGACACGCCGTCGATCAGTGCCATTCAAGATGCGATTGCACCTTTCAACAACAATACGCAGGTCAACGGTACGTGGCAGCCGCTGTTTGGTGCCGATGGCCCGAACGCAATCGCTCCGATTTCGATCTCAATGGGAGCGAACCCGGCTGGTCTCACCTATGTCATCACCGATACGAATACGGCGGTGTCAGGCCACGAGCTCTTCAAGGTTGACGTGAAGAGTGGCGCAACGACGCTATACTCCTTCTATGAGTACACCGACTACAATCCCGCCACGAAGAGCGGGGAGATGTTTGCATTCACCGACCTTGCCCATACAAAGCAGTTCTTTGAACTGACCGTAGGCATCGATGGAACCTACAATTTCCACGTCGACACAAACACTCTTCAGCAAACGACCACGTTCAGCTTCGTTTCGCAGTTGCCAAACGGCGGAAACGGCGACTATCTGACGATCGTCAACGGCACCGGAACGTTCCTCAACGGTAACGATCCCGCCACGGTGCCTGCCGGCACCGTCCTCATTGACGGATGGAACAGCAGCAACACGAGTCCAAACGCTCACGTCTTGCACAAGAACAACCCGGGCTTGGGCATTGACAACGGCAACTTGGATGGCGGCGAAACCGTCATGTTCAAGTTCGGTGATCTGCAGACCGGCATAACCGTTGGCATCGGCAAGGGAAATAACTCGACCAACGAACATTTCCTCGTCACCGTTTGGGATGCGACGCATACCAATTCTGTTACTTGGGACTTGGTGCAGGCAGACGGCACGGCGATTGTTGTCGATCAAGCGCACTGGGGCGCTACCGGAACGGTATCCGGAGCACTCTTCTCATCTTTCAGCGAAGTCGACGTCCAGAATATCGCCAGCGGCTCTGCTGTCCCGGATGAAGACGACAAGGTCGTGCTGACGACACTTTCGTATGGACAGAATACGACGATTGCCAGCACCACTCTGAACTTCGCGCTCGCCATCACCGATGGTGACGGCGATACGTTCGCCAGCTCGGACAATCTGACAGTGTCGCTGCTCGGCACCAACGCCAGCCTGACAGGTACGACCGCCCCCGAAGTGATCGCCGCGAGCGCTGCGAATGATACGATCACCGGCGGAACCGGACCAGGAGATACCGTCGACTACAGCAACGCGACCTCCGGGGTGACGGTCAACCTGACGGCAGAAACCGATACGGTGGCCGCCGTCGTGGGTGGTGGCGCCACAGGTGACACCATCAAGGGTATCGAAAACATCTTCGGATCGTCCTTTGCGGATACTCTGACGGCTCACCCGTCCGGCAGCGTCCTCTATGCGGGAGCAGGTAGCGGAGCTGGCACGGATGTCCTGAATGGCGGCGTCGGCAATGACACTCTGGTCGCCGGCCTGGCAGGAACTGACGTCCTGTCGGGCGGCGCAGGCAATGACACGTTCGTGCTACATGGCAATGGCGGTGCCAATGTAACGATCTCAGACCTCGGTTTGGGTGATTCCATTGTCGTCGACGTTGCAAATCTGAACCTGACCATCAATACGGCCCAGACGGTCACGTTCAACTCGGGAACGACAGGCGCAAACGATCAGACCCACGACAGTGCCTTCGTGGGATCGAACTTCTTCTTCAACATCAGCAACAACGAGCTGTACTACTCGGCCGACAATACGGCGGCTCACGCCGTCGATCTCGCTCACATCAGCACGGGCATCCCCCAAGCCAACGCTGTTCACGTGGCGTAAGCGGCCTGTGACGCATGACAAAACCGCCGGCGGGGCTCCCGCCGGCGGTTTTTCTTTGTCTCAAAGAAGCAGTGGCAGCGTGCTCAGTGATCCGCCGCCACCGGCATCCGCCGGCTCCGCGCCCGCCCATTCCGGGCCGGCCGCCGCCGGCGCCGCTTCGGCTGTGAGCGGCGCAACCTTCGCATAAGGCTTGGCGAACAGATGCACGCCATCGTGATTGATCGCGAACAGCGGTGCGAAGTTCAGCTCGCCGTTGTCCTCCCGCAGGCCCGCCCAGCGGTTGTCCAGGATCAGCCAGCGGCCGTCGAGACGAGCCGCAAGCACCGCGTGGTCCTGCCGGACGGTCCGGTCGCGGACAAGGAGCAGGCGCATGTCGGCGTCCGGGAAACCCGCTTCGCGCAGTGCGGCGTATTTGGCGATCGCATAGTCTTCGCAATCGCCTTTGCCCGTCGCAAAGCTCGCCAGCGGCGAACTCCAGCGGTCGAGCTCCCGATGTTGGACGAGATCGCTGATATAGCGGATCGCGGTGTTGACGCCGAGATTGACCTCCTCGAGCCGAGCGCGCCCGGACTTGGCTTTGACCGCACCGACGAGCCTGAGGAATTGCACAGCGTTCGGCGGGCAGGTCGCGGCATCGGAGCGGCAGCGCTCGAGCAGGGCCTGCTCGCTCGCGATCTCTGCTTCAACCGTGCGCCATTTGCGCCAGATGGCGTTGTCAGGTGCCCGGAACGCGAAGAGGCCGAAGGGTTCAGTGCCGAGCGGCTGCGCGCCGGCCGGAGCGGCGGTCTCGGACTGGGCATCCGTCGCTGTGGGGGAGGAAGGCGTCAGTGCTGCCAGACGCACGGCATTTGGCCCGCGGCCACGCTCGCGGTCGAGCTTTGCCAGCACCGCGTTGATCGTGAAGAACGTCGCGGGTGCCTGGATGGCATCCGCCCCGGATGGCGCGATCTCACGCGGCTCGGCCGGTTCGACCTCGGCTGCAAATGCGACCGAGGTCGCAGCACCGCTGAGCGAAACCAGCATGGCCGCCGCAAACGCCAGAATGCCCTGCCGTCGCTGTCCACAACGCGACTTCATTGACCGTCCCCATATTTCGGGACGTCGCCGGCGTCTTTACGCGCCTGATCATCATCCCGACCTGTTTATCGGGAGCCAGCGTGCGCGTGGGCGCGCTTAAGTCGGGTTAAGACCGGGGAGGGGGCGGCCGGGAATGAGCCGGTGGGATGAACCGCGCCCCACCGGCAATGCTAAAGCTTTCGATCGCGCGTTAAGGACGCATTAAGCAAGGCGATCGAGCGACGGATCTAGTGCATGATCCGGAAAAGTGCGAAGCGGTTTTCCGACAAGATCATGCTGAAACAACAACCTAAAGCGCGATGACGATTCATCCCAATCTCATCGTGCTTTAGTGCTCGCGCAGGGCCTCGTCGCGCAAGGTGCGAGCCGGCTTCAAGATGTAGTCGAGAACGCTCTTCTTGCCGGTCAAGATCTCGACGGTCGTGATCATGCCCGGAATGATCGGAAGCGGAGCTTCCTCCGTGCCGAGATGGTTCCTGTCGGTGCGAACCATCACGCGATAGTAGGTCTCCGGTCGCTGCGCCGCTTCTCCCTTGTCGTCGAGGATCGTGTCGGCGCTGATCCGCTCGACCTTGCCGGCGAGATGGCCGTAAACGGAGGAGTCGTAGGCGGAGATCTTGACCACGGCATCCTGGCCCGGGCGGATGAAGGCGATATCCTGCGGCCTTATCTTGCCTTCGACCAGCAAGGTATCGTCGAGCGGAACGATGTCCATGAGGTTCGCACCGGGCTGAACGACGGCGCCGATCGTGGTGACGTTCAGCTTGTTGACGATGCCGCGGACCGGCGAACGCAGATCCGTCCTGCGCACCCTGTCCTGGGCGGACTTGATGTTCTCGTCGAGGACTGCGAGGTCGGCCCTCGACTTGGCGAGGTCCTCGTCCGCCTGCGCCCGGAAGGTCGAGATCGTGGTCGCAATCTTGGCCTTGGCCTCGGCGATCTGGCCCCTCGCTTCTGCCGATTGACGCTCCAGCCGAAGCATTTCGATCTCGGGAACGACCTTCTGCTCGTAGAGCTTGCGCGTCAAAGCGAGCTCGCGATCGAGCAGGCCCGACGTTTGGGTCAGCCTGGCGATCTGCTGATTGAGAACGTCGACATCCTGCGCCACCTTGAGGGCGCGGGCTTTGAAGACGCTCCGTTCTGTCGTCACCGCAACGGGGACAACGCCCTCGATCTGGTCAGGAAAGACGATCTCGCTGCGGCCTTTCGCTTCGGCGTCGAGCCGCGCGAGGCGGGCCGCCATCGAGGCACGGCGCTCCCGTATCTCGCCGAACTCGGAAGCGAACTTGGTGTCGTCGATCCGCATCAGGGACTGCCCCTGCTGAACCACCGCGCCCTCCTGGACGAGGATGTCGCCGACGATTCCGCCTTCCAGGGATTGCACGACCTGAATCTGCCGCGAGGGCACGACCTTGCCATTTCCGCGCTTGACCTCTTCAAGCACGGCGAAATGGGCCCAGATCAGGAATGTGGAGAGGAGGGCGAGGAACGCCCACAGCAGCATCCGGGAGGTCCGCGGCGTTCTCAATCGGACGGCCGCGCGAATATCGTTGGCGTAAGCGAAATCAGCTGACATTGGACTTCTGCGCCGGCGAGACTTGTTGAACCACTCTGGGATTGACGACCGGCTCGGCCGACGGGGTCTTGCCTTGCAACAGGCTCAAGACGTGATCGCGCGGCCCGTCGGCGACCAGCCGGCCGTTGTCGAACAGCAGCAGCCGGTCGACCATGGTCAGCAGTGAGAGACGGTGCGTGGAGATGATGATGGTCATCTGCGCATCGTCGAGCTTTTTCAGCCGCTCGAGGAACTCGCTTTCGCTGCGGACGTCGAAATGGGCGGTCGGCTCGTCCAGGAACAGGATCTTGGGCTTGCGGATCAAGACGCGCGCGAGACCAATGGCCTGCTTCTGACCGCCGGAGAGGCTGCGTCCGCCCTCCGCGATGGGCATGTCGTAGCCCATGGGATGGCCTGCGATGAAGTTTTCGACGCCGGCCAGGCGCGAGGCCGCGAGCACTTCCTCGTCGGTCGCGGCCGGATAACCCAAGGTGATGTTGTCGCGCAGCTTGCCGAAGAACAGATCGGTGTCCTGCATGGCAAAGCCGATGCCGGCACGCAGGTCGGCGGGATCATACTGGCGCGAGTCGACGCCATCGACCAGGATGCGGCCATCCTGTGCCTCGTAGAAGGACAGCAGCAGGCGCCCGACGGTCGTCTTTCCCGAACCAACCCGGCCGATGATTCCAACGCGCTCGCCGCTGTGAATCTTGAAGGTGACCTTGTCCAGCGCCTTTCCAGGCGCATTGGGGTAGGTGAACGAGACGTTCTCGAAGCTGACTGTGCCTTGTTCGATCTTTCTGGCGAGATAGGTCCGTTCCGGTGAACGTTCCCGCTCCAGAGTCATGATCCGATCGATGGATTTGAGCGCCGAGAAAGTCTGAGTGCCGCGGGTGATCACGGAGGCGATGCCCGCAATCGGCGCCAGAACCCGGCCGGCGAGCATGTTGGCCGCGACGAGGGCGCCGACCGTCAGGGTGCCGTTCTGGATCAGGAAGACGCCGATCACGATCATGAGCAGGCTGGTTAGCGTTTGTGCCGAGTTGGCTGCGGTCAGCGCCAGGGATGACCAGAAGTGCACGGCCTCGCCGGAGCGGGCTGTCGCCGCGACCGAACGCTCCCAGGCCGTCTGCATCCTTGCTTCACCGCCCGAGGCGCGCACGGTTTCGAGGCCCGCGAGCGATTCCACCAGCACGCCATGGCGGGCCGCCGACTCGGCTTGCAGGCGCTTCATCGCCCGGTTGAGCGGGCGTTGCAGCACGAGGCCAATTCCGATCATGATCGGCAGCATCAGGAGCGGCACCCAGGCAAGCGGCCCGGCGACCACGAAGAGAACGGCGACAAACAGGATCGCAAACAGCAGATCGGTTGCCGAGACGACGCTGCCCGAGGTGAAGAACTCGCGAACGGAATCGAAATCGCGAAGCTGGTTGGCAATGATGCCGACGGATGTCGGCCGCTGCGACATCTTCACGGCCATGACGTGTTCGAAAATGTTGGCGGCGAGGACGACATCGATCGTCTTGCCCGTCACGTCGATCATCTTGCTCCGGACCATCCGCAGGATCAGATCAAAGACGATCGCAAGACCCATGCCGATCGAGAGCGCAACGAGCGAGGGGATCGCTCCGTTCGGGATGACCCGGTCATACACGCTCATCGTGAAGAGCGGCATGGCCAGGGCCAGAATGTTGATCAGCAGCGCCGCCAGCGCGATGTGTCCGTAGTTGCGCCAATGCGCCTTTACGACGGACCAGAACCAGTGCTGTCGGGGAAGGCTGCCGGCCGCAACGGCTCGCGGGTCCGACTCGGCGGCCGCCCGCACCAGAAACGCGTAACCCGTATAGCCCGCAGCGATGGCGTCGAGGGTCAGCATCTCAGGCACATACGGCCGGTTGCTGGGGTCGATCACTTTGGCGGTACGCTTGGCCTCGTCGATGCTGAGCAGGACCAGCGTCGTTCCGTTCTTCATGATCAGCACGACCGGAAGAACGAGAGGCGGGATGTCCAGCAGCTTGCGTTTGGTGGCCTCGGTCTCGAGGCCTGCACGGCGCGCCGCCCGTTCGTAGAGCGAAACAGTCAGGCGTCCATCGAGGATCGGCAGGCCGCCGAGCAAGCCTTCGCGTGTCACGGCTCTGCCGTGATGTCCGGCCAGAAAGACGAGCGAGTCCAGCAGGGGATCGCCTTGTTTCGCTGCGCCTTGCTCGGCCCGGGCCGACGCCGCGGACTCTTCGCCGATGCTGTCCGGGCGCGCACCTGGGGCCGAAGCCGTCTTTGTTTGACGAAACAACAAGCTGATATGCCTTAAATGAAAAGCGATGACGCGAACTTGGCAAAGTCGTCGAAAGACTACGACAAACTGCGAGTTAATTCATTTACTTATTTGGGCAGTCGGGATTAACGATTAACAACCGCGCGCCCGAAATTCTATCCGTGCGTTATCGGGGTGGGCTGAAACAAAAAAGCCCGCACAAAATGTGCGGGCTTTTTCAATGGTTATTCGGCCGACGTTGCTATTTTGTAATCGGCGAGAATGCGGTCAGCAGCCAGTGGGGCTTCTCGGCCGCGGCATATGAGCTGCGCTGGTCGGCCGAGCTGTCGGGCGCGATCGGCCCGCCGGAGCCTTGCCGCTGCTGCGCAAACCAGGCCGACACGCCGGCAACCTTGGCTGACGCCGGCTCACCGGACCAGCGATCGCCGAAAGCCGACGTGGCAGGCTCGGTCGCAGCATAGGACAGCCGGACGGGGGCTGCCGTCGGCGCTGGGACGGCAGTCCGCAGCGGCTCCGAACCGCTCTGCGGCAGCGTCCAACGGAACGTGGGCGCCTTGTAATCCGGCAGGCCGAACAGGTTGAGATCGGTCGGCGCTGCGTCGACAGGGGGAGGGGCCTTCAGATATTCGATCAGGGTTCCCGTCGCTGCGAGCAATTGATAGTCGGCAAACACCACAACCGCGCGCGCCGAGGTCAGCGAAACCTGGGCATTGAAGAACTGGTTCTGGGCGTTCAGGAGGTCGATGAGTGAGCGCTGGCCGAGCTCATACTCCTTCTGGAAGGCGGCGATGGTCTTCCGGGCCGCCTCCAGCTCGCTGGTCAGCGCCGCAATGCGGGTCTGCGTGACCGTACGGGCGTTCCAGGCCTTGTCGATCGACTCATAGGCATCCCGCTGCAGCCGGGCGTGCCGTGCAGTCGCTTCCGTGAACCGTTCGGCCTTTTCCGAGCGATTCCAGGCGTCCTGGCCGCCGCGGAAGATGTCCCAGGACATCACCACCTTGCCGCTGTAGTCCTCATGGGTGACGGCGGGCGAGCCGGCGGCCGCAACATAGGGGAAGGAGTTGTCGTAATGCGTCGCCCGGCCTTCGAGATAGAATTTCGGGGCAAACAGGCCATCCGTGGACTTGAAGGCGTGCTTGGCGGCATCGACATCGGACTGGGCCGCGTTGATCGTGGAGTTGAACCGCAGCGTCACCGCGAGCGCTTCATCGCGGCTGGCTGGGAGCCCCCGCAACGTGCCCGGGAAGCGCACATTGTAAGGCTCTATGCCGACGACCTTGCGGTACTTCGCCCGTGCATCCTCGAGGCTGCGGCGAAATTCGGCCAGGGCCGCGCGAGCACTTTCGACGCGCTCCCTTGACTGCTCGAGGTCGCCTTCGCCGGCCCGGCCGCCCGAAAACCTGGAGTTCACGTTCGAGAAGATCTTCTCGTGATTGGCGACGTTCTGCTGGGCCAGGCTCACCATGCGCATATAGCGCACGACGTCGATGTAGGCTTCGGCGGCGTCGAGGGCGATGAGTTCGGTGCGTTCCTTGACCCGCGCTGCGGCGGCGTTCACGCGCGCATTTTGACGCCAGACCTCGTGGATCGAGGTGAAACCATCAAAAAGAAGCTGCCGGACAACGACCGATTCCTGGCTCCCGTTTCGCCAGGGCCCCGATCCCGTCGTTGGCACCGCAATGCTTGGAGCTATGAAACCAGGCGTCTGGTCGAACTTTTCCGGTCCATAGCTGGCATCGATGCGGACCTGCGGTAACAGCGTACTCTGGGTCTGGCGGAGCTCGCTCTCGGTTGCGCGGCGATTGGCCGAAGCCTCACCCACCCCCGGGTTGGTCTGCATCGCCTGTTTCAAGGCGTCGTTGATTGAAAATTGCTCGGCATTCGCGGGGGCGACGGCCAGGATGATCGTTGCGAAGACTAAATGCGCCGGCTTCATGGTCCCCACCATAAAAGTCTTTTAACAAATATTATTGCCTGGGAAGAATTAGCAAAATGCTACGGCCGCACCTATGACATTTCAGTCACAGCTTGCAGCAATCGATCCGACGTCTCTTGCGCGAACAACACAGTGCCCAACTCGGGCGGCCTGCTAACTGCCTCCCTGAGACGACAACAGGGCCTGCTGCGGCGCACAAATTCTGCGTGTAATCTGCTCGCTAGCAACTTGATTTTACTAATCAATTGCGCTGCTGCCGTACTGCGATGTGGTGTCGTTCGATTGGTCGGGTTCCTGATATTGCAGGCGGGCAGGCGGGCCGCGACGTTTTGCGCCACTGGTTGAATGCTTCCCTCACCCCGGAGCTGGAGGGCGCCCCAAGGGCGGCCAGCACCATCCGGCCTTGGTCGATTCGGATCCCGGGGCGCATAAACGGCCGGGAGGTTCGACCAGCAATCGGCTTGCCTTCAATCGCCGGTCGTCAGCGGGTGCCTCGACCTGCTCGCGCACGGTTGGCGGCAGGGCGATGTCCCCGATTCCATCCTCATGGTCCCTCGGGCAGCACGCCCCGGGAAAAAACGGCACGCGCTTCCAAGTTGAGGACGGACAGCGACAGCAGTCATCCCGATGCAAACTTTGCTTAAGGTGTCAGACACATAGTGGATGCATTTCAGAATGAGATTGAAAGGCTTGAATTTCAGATCTTCGAACCGAGCTGGAAAGCCTCATGGAAGATATCCAGAAGCGCCAACGGCATATTGAGGACCAGGTGTTTCTCATCAACATTCTCGAGCGAGAGGGGCACATCACGCTCGACCAACAGGCCGCCGTCAGATTTGAGCGCAAGCAACTGGCGCTTCAAATGGAGCGGCAGACGAACCTGCTCTTGAAAGCGCGGATCCGAGCCTAGCGCCAATCATTCTCAGGCAAGGTTCCCGGCGGAGGCTTGAGTTGCTCGAGCCCGTCGTCGATCGCCCGAATGTCTTCCTCCATCCGCTCGATGGTCCGGCTCGGATCAATGCCCGATACCGTGCGCAGTTGCTCGAGCAACTGGCGCCGATGCTCGCGCAGTTCTTCGAGTCCCCGCCGGTCCTTGAGCGCCACATGAGAGGCAACGATCAATTCTATGGATGATGGCAATGCAATACCCGTCGATTAAATGCGTCGATTAAAGCGTTTATTATAGAGCATTATGCGAACCGGAAAAGATCGTCTTCATCGACATGAGGACGACGGGGACCTGCCGGGAGCAGCCTGTCGTCTCGTTGGCGCGGACACTCGAGTGACTTGCGCTTCTTCCGAATGGCGACATGGCCTGACGAAAAACCGCTCAATCTTGCTCTCCGCCGGAGCGCAACGGCAGGACGGCGCGATCTATTCCGTGACCACGCATCGCGTTGGTTTCGGTGCTCGACTGCCATGTCGAAGGATGTGCAACATGATGCCGCGCGAGCGCGTTCTTTACGGCCGGCGTTACGATCATTAATTTCGTTTCGATATTTTTTGATTTGTTTTGCCCGAGTCAGCAGCCCTTTCGCCAAGGCAATTGCAGACGATGTGTGATCGTTGCTCGATCTTCGACAGGAAGATTCAAAGATTCAAGGAACTCGTCGTTCAGCTGTCCGATTTCGATGACGGCCCGGTCGAGCAGATCATTTGGAGAATAGCGAGGCTGCGGAGCATGAAGGCCGCGCTTCATCCCGAAGACGGACCGCCCGATCCCTCTTCATGACCATCGGGAGGGAAATGCAAATCCCGGTTGGCCGAGTCTGCGATTTCGTTGATCTAGATCAAAGCAAATCCGCATCCTTGGTGAATCACGCAGAGTGTATGAACCAGCCCCGCAGAGCATCAACCGCTTGGTTGAGATTGCGGGAAAAAAGGGAAAAGCGTTCGCCAGAACGTTGATGAAGCAGCCTTCTTTCGAGATTCCGCACAGCAATATCCGACGAGATCATCGGGCACGGGCACTTATCACTGGGTGCACGCTCGACGGCACGAGGGGGCTTGGCAGGATCGGGAAAAATAGGCAATATTCAATTTTTGGACTTTGCCATGCCAGCTTATCTCGTCCGCTCAATTGACAGTCATCAGATCGTCGGCCTTTTCTCCGCCGACCATCCCAGAAGTCTCGCCCATTCAGTCCAGGAATGGACGGAGCGGGATCATTGCGAATACGTCGAATTGCCATCCGGCGGCCTGGTATGGGCGGGGTCTGCGGTTCGAGTGCCGATGTGCCCGGGCATCGAGAGAGACACCGACTGGAGCCTCCCCGAATTGCCTTTCACGAGCGCGACGCTGTCTGAAACCTGGCTCAATGTGCTCTACGGCTACGCGCCCGAGCTTCGCTGGACGAAGTTCAGGGCTCGGAAGGCAGCGCAATCGACGTCAGCCAAACTTCCTGAGCCGGTGAGGTCGGCGCAGATCATTCCTCTGCGAAGACCGGGTGCCTAGCAAATGGCCAAGCGAGGAGATGACTCATGACGGCAGAGAAGCTGCGGAGTCACGTCACCTACTTGACCGAATTGGGGCCGGATTCCGAGGGACGCGATGTCTTCGTGGGCCTCACTTATGGGGAAACAGTCTGGTTGATCGATTACCGGGAGCGGCGTGCGCGCGGTGAGCCGGGTTGGAGCCGCGATCAAGCGGCTGCTCGCGACCTGGCGGCAAGGCACCATACGGCACACATCGAGATCGTGACCGCGCAGGCGGAAAGGCGTCTCGACAACCCCACCATCCACTAGCCTGTTTGGATTCCGCTGCGCCGGTTCATCCCGGCGCTCGGATGACGTGCAGCCTGTCCTGCGGATGCAGATCATCCGCAGAATTCAGCTTCCTCGTGTCCGTTTCAACGATGGTCAGCGGCAGACATACGTCCCGTTGACCAGCACGCGAACGCATGCCGTGCCTGCGGCCGCAGCGCCGACGGCCGCGGTCCCGACGACCGCGCGCCTGGTGGTCCGGCGTGCGACGCCGGCAACCGACACGGGAGTCAGGGGACGTCCGACCCGTGCATCTGCCTGGCTGAAGGTCAGCGATGGTCCCTGGCTGGATGATCCGCCGATCGAGACGGACAGGCCTGCGCCGACCACGATGGTCGCAGCAAACAGCTTACCGAACATACCCCACGTCATGACGACCTCCGTCTTTGCAGCGATGGTGTCGACTGACCCACGGGCGGGCTGGCGAACCCTTGATCAAGATCAAGGGAACGGTGGAAATCCAGTCCGGGGTAATCAGGTCAGCTTCAACACCAGATGAACCGTTTGAGGGTCTCGCGTCGCCGCAGGGCCGAAGCCGAGCCTCTCGAAGACGCGACGCATGGCCGTATTGTCCGACGTGACCTCCGCCGTCAGTTCAGTCAGCCCGGCCTCGCGCGCGAGCGCGATGAGATGTTGTGCCAGCAGCGTGCCGACGCCACGTCCCTGCCAGGCATCGACAACGACAAAGGCCATCTCTGCGCAGCCGGGCGTCGCGACGACGTAGCGGCCTCCGCCAATGATGACGTTGCGGCCCGCATCCTCCGCGCAGGCAACCAGCGCCACGTGATTCTCGAAGTCGATCTCCATGAAATAGGCGCGCTCGCGATCCGAGAAATGACGCTTCGGTGCGAAGAAGCGACGCTGGCGTGTTTGCATGCTGGCTTGGTCCAGCGCGGCGAGCATGCCGACCTCGTCCTCCGGCCGCTGTGCCCGGATCTCGATCGCGGTGCCGTCACGTAGCGTCTCCCGGCAAGTGAAACTTGCTGGAGTCCCCATGAGCGTGCGCCTTTCTCCGTTCAGCCATTTGCCGGAACTTGCGCCTGAACAAGATCAAGTCTGCCGCGAAAGGCAGGTCGTCAGGCTTCCGCAGGGAACCTCGCACTCCGTCGCTGACCGTTGACCTAAATCAACGTCGGCAATCCGCACGCTCCTTGAATGGCCGGACGCGACGACGAGGTCGAACATGGCGATGGAAAATCTGAAGCTACCGGACGGCCCGATGTCGGGCCTTGTGGCGTCCGCCGTCGAATACATGGTCGATGCGGGGCAGCGCAGTGTGCTGTTTCTGGACATCATGCGTCAGCGCGGCGACCAGTATCGCGAGCATGTCGCGCAGGTCGCGCCGCACGTGCTGCAATATGCTGCCGAGTTGATCGTCGACGGTCGCACGCTGGAGGAGCCGGTCAACTACGCGCTGGTGCGCATCATTCCGCCCAAGGATGTCGAGATCGACATGAGCCGGCGGCCGTTCGTGGTGGTCGATCCGCGTGCCGGCCACGGGCCGGGCATTGGCGGCTTCAAAGCAGACAGCGAGATCGGCGTCGCGATGAAGGCGGGGCATCCCTGCTATTTCATTGGCTTCCTGCCCGAGCCCGTGCCGGGCCAGACCATCGAGCGCATCGCGCGCGCGGAAGCGAAGTTCATCGAGACCGTCATCGGCCGTCATCCCGAAGCCGACGGCAAGCCCTGCGTGATCGGCAATTGCCAGGCCGGCTGGGCCGTCATGATCCTGGCATCGCTGCGGCCGGAGCTGTTCGGGCCCCTGATCATCGCCGGCGCGCCGCTGGCTTATTGGGCCGGCGTGCATGGCCAGTATCCGATGCGCTATTCCGGTGGCCTTTTGGGCGGAAGCTGGCTGACGGCGCTGACGAGCGACCTCGGCGCCGGCAAGTTCGACGGCGCCTGGCTGGTGCAGAACTTCGAGAACCAGAATCCGTCCAACACGCTCTGGACCAAGCAGTACAACGTCTATTCCAAGGTCGACAGCGAAGCCGAACGCTATCTGGATTTCGAGCGCTGGTGGGGCGGCCACGTCAACCTCAATGCCGAGGAGATCCAGTTCATCGTCGACGAGCTCTTCATCGGCAACAATCTCGCCGCGGGCCGCATCGAGATGTCGGACGGACAGAAAGTCGACCTGCGCAATATCCGCTCGCCGATCGTGGTGTTCTGCTCCAAGGGCGACAACGTCACGCCGCCTCAGCAGGCGCTTGACTGGATCCTGGACTGCTATGCCGATGTCGACGAGATCAGGGCCTATGGCCAGACCATCGTCTATACCGTTCACGAGAGCATCGGCCATCTCGGCATCTTCGTGTCGGGTGGTGTCGCCAAGAAAGAGCATGCCGAGTTCTCGAGCAACATCGATTTGATCGACGTGCTTCCGCCCGGGCTCTATGAGGCGACGTTCGAGGCGAGGGGCGACGAGACGCTCAATGCCGATCTCGCGGCCGGGCAATGGGTGATGCGCTGTGAGGCCCGCACGCTCGACGATATCCGCAGCATGGGAGGCAATTCGCCCGAGGATGAGAGGCGATTTGCCGCCGCCAAGCGCGTCTCCGAACTCAATCTGGCCGCCTATCAGAAGTTCGTCCAGCCCTGGGTCAAGAAGATGGTGGCCCCGCAAATGGCGGACTGGGCGCGCAACATGCATCCGCTGCGAATGCAATATGAGGCCTTCAGCAGCAAGAATCCCTGGATGTCCACCATCCAGGCGGCCGCCGATCGCGTCGAGGACAACCGCAGGCCGGTCTCGAAGGACAATCCGTTCCTGGCAATCCAGGAGCAGATGTCGAAGCAGATTGTCCATGCGCTCGACAGCTGGCGCGACGCGCAGGAGGCCCTGAGCGAGACCATCTTCCTCAATGTCTACGGTTCGCCCTTGCTTCAGGCGGCCGTAGGGATCGATCCGAATTCCGTGCCTTCGCAGCGCCGCGAGATGTCGGCGGAGCATCGCGCGATGCTCGAGAGGCGAATCTCCGAGCTGAAATCGCGCATCGGCGAGGGCGGGCTTCGCGAAGCGGCGATCCGATCGCTGGTCTATGTCGGCTCCGCCCGCGGCATGGTGGACGAACGCAGCATCGAGGCGCTCCGGCAGGTGCGGCGGGACCATGCCGGCCCCCGGATGACGCTGGCCGAATTCAAGATGCTGGTCCGCGAGCAGTTCTTCATGCTGCTGCTCGATCGCGACGGCGCGCTGGCTGCGATCCCGAAAATGCTGCCCGACGACATGAGCCAGCGGCGCGCAGCCTTCGCCGCGATGCGCGAGGTGCTGTCGGCGAGCGAGGACATCACCGGCGAGCGCGCGCATCGTCTGAAGCAGGTCGCCGGGCTTTTTGGCCTGGACGGAGAGGGAGAGCTGACGTCGAACGTCGCCCCTTTCGATTCAAAGGCAAGAGCGTCGTAACGCGGATTGGCGGGAGTGACATGATGTCGGCCGACACGACGGGAGCCCATTCCGGCAGCAAATACGACCGCCTGATCGCGGCGGCGAAGGCGGGCGCGCCCCTGCCGACCATCGTCGTCCACCCCTGCGACGAGACCTCGTTGCGCGGCGCCGTCGACAGTGCGAGCGCCGGCATCATCCGGCCGATACTTGTCGGGCCCGAGCGGAAGATCAGGGATACGGCCGCGAAATTCGGTCTCGACGTGTCCGGATTCGAGATTGTCGATGCCGCGCATAGCGACGAAGCCGCGGCCAAGGGCGTCGAGCTCATCCACGCCGCCAAAGGCGACCTGCTGATGAAAGGCAGCCTTCACACCGACGAATTGATGCGTGCCGTCACAGCCAAGGTCGGCGGTCTGCGCACCGACCGGCGGATCAGCCACGTCTTCGTCATGGACGTGCCGGCCTACGCCGAGACCATCTTCGTGACGGATGCCGCGATCAACATCTTCCCCGATCTCGACGCCAAGCGCGACATCATCCAGAATGCGATCGATCTCTACAACCAGGCCGGCTTCGGCAAGACCCCGCGGGTCGCGATCCTGTCGGCGGTCGAGACCGTGACCTCGAAAATCCCCTCGACGATCGAGGCCGCTGCGCTTTGCAAGATGGCCGATCGCGGCCAGATCACCGGCGGCATCCTCGATGGCCCGCTGGCGTTCGACAATGCGATCGACACGGACGCCGCGCGGATCAAGGGCATCACCTCCGAGGTCGCCGGCCGCGCACAGATCCTGGTTGTTCCGGACCTCGAGGCCGGGAACATGCTGGCCAAGAACCTCGCCTATTTCGCCAAGGCGGACGGCGCGGGCATCGTGCTCGGCGGCCGCGTGCCGGTGGTGCTCACCTCGCGGGCGGATTCTCCGCGCGCGCGCATGGCATCCTGCGCGGTTGCCGCGCTCTATGCTCGCGCCCGGCGCCAGAAGGCGCCGACAGTGGCCGCGTGACGCCATGGATACGATCCTCGTCGTCAATGCCGGCTCCTCCAGCGTCAAGTTTCAGGTCTATTCGATCGAGGGCGAAGGCACCCTTCGGCGGCAGATCAAGGGACAGATCGACGGCATCGGCAGCCGGCCGCGTCTGCGGGCCGGCGGCACGAGCAACGGCCCATTGGTCGATCGCGCCTATCCGATCGAGGCCGTGCCGGATGTGCCGGCGGCAATGGCTGTCGCCGGCGACTGGTTGCGGAACGAGCTTCGGGTGACGCCGATCGCGGTCGGCCACCGCGTCGTGCATGGCGGTCCGGACTATTCGCGGCCGGTCGTGATCGACCACGGCGTCGTGTGCCGGCTTGAGCGCTTCGTCTCCCTGGCGCCGCTGCACCAACCGCATAACCTGGCGCCGATCCGCTCGCTCCTCGCTGGCTTCCCGGGATTGCTCCAGGTGGCCTGTTTCGACACCGCCTTCCACCGCACGCACGACGCGGTCGCAGACCACTATGCCATTCCGCACCAGCTTCATGCCGAAGGCGTGCGGCGCTATGGCTTTCACGGCCTGTCCTATGAATACATCGCCCGAACGCTGCCCCATGTCGCGCCCGAGATCGCCCGCGGACGGGTGATCGTCGCCCATCTCGGCAGTGGTGCCTCGATGTGCGCATTGAAGGACGGGCGCAGCGTCGAAAGCACCATGGGCTTCACGGCGCTCGATGGCCTGCCGATGGGAACGCGGCCGGGGCAGATCGATCCAGGCGTGGTTCTCTATCTCATTTCCGAGAAGGGCATGTCGGCCACGAGGGTGCAGGACTTCCTCTACCGCGAGTGCGGACTGAAGGGCCTGTCCGGCGTCAGCAACGACATGCGGGAGCTCGAGGCGAGCACCGATGCCCATGCAAGGCTCGCGATCGACTATTTCGTCTATCGGATCGGGCTCAGTGCCGGCATGTTGGCTGCAGCCTTGCAGGGGCTGGACGCCTTCGTCTTCACCGCCGGCATCGGCGAGAACTCGGCATCGATCCGCGCGCGTGTCGCGGCGAAGCTGGAATGGCTCGGCGCCGTGCTCGATGCCGGCGAGAACGCCCGCCACGCGCGGCTGATCTCGCATGCCGACAGCCGCATCCCCGTCTATGTCGTCCCGACCGACGAGGAGTTGATGATTGCGCAGCACACGCTGGCGATGCTGGTGAACGGCTCGTCGCAAAACACACAATCTGTGAGGGTGTCATGATCCCAGTATTCCCGGACAGCAAGGTGGCCCTGAAGGGAAAGAAGGGCCTGATCGTCGGCATCGCCAATGACCAGTCCATCGCCTGGGGCTGTGCGCGGGCGTTTCGTGCGCTCGGCGCCGATCTCGCCGTCACCTACCTGAACGATCGCGCCAAGAAGCATGTCGAGCCCTTGGCGCAGGCGCTGCAGGCGCCGATCTTCATGCCGCTGGACGTGATGGTCGAAGGACAGACCGAAGCGGTGTTCGAGCGCATCGCCGCCGAGTGGGGCCAGCTCGACTTCCTGCTTCATTCCATCGCCTTCTCGCCCAAGGAGGCATTGCACGGCCGCGTCGTCGATGTCGGTCGCGACGGTTTCCTCAAGACCATGGATGTCTCGTGCTGGTCGTTCATGCGCATGGCCCATCTCGCCGAGCCGCTCATGAAGAACGGCGGCACTCTGTTCACCATGACCTATTACGGCAGCCAGATGGTGGTGGAGAACTACAACGTCATGGGCGTGGCCAAGGCCGCGCTCGAGGCGTCGGTCCGCTACATCGCGGCCGAGCTCGGTCCGAAGGGCATCCGCGTTCACGCGATCTCGCCGGGCCCGCTGGCGACGCGCGCCGCGTCAGGCATTCCCGAATTCGACGAGCTCATGGACAAGGCGCAGTCGAAGGCTCCGTCGCGTAGTCTCGTCAGCATCGACGACGTCGGCAACGCCACGGCCTTTCTGGCGCTCGACGGCGCCAAGCTGATCACCGGCGGCGTGCTCTACATCGACGGCGGATATCACATCATCGACTGAGCCCGGCCGCGTGTCGTCGCGCCGCCTTGGCAGTCAGGAGGCTGTGGGCTGACCGTGGCATCATGCCAGTGTTTTGCCCGACGGGTCAAACGAAGGGCCGGCAGCAAAAGCCGTAAGAAAGCCGGAAAAAAAAGTGCAATGTCGTCAATGCCCCCGCTACTGTGCATGGGGTTGTTTTCGACCTTTTTTGATTCAGCGATAGTGCAGGGCGATCAGCTCGGCGATGCAGGCCGGCTTCTTGCCGCCGTCGATCTCGATCACGAGGTGATAGTTGACGCGCAACCCGTCCGGCGGCACGTCCTCGGCTTCGGCGACGGTGACGCGGCCGCGCAGCTTCGAGCCTGCCGGCACCGGCGCCAGATATCGGATCCGGTCGGCGCCGTAGTTCAGCGTGTTGCGCAGGCCCTTCAGTCCGATCACCGAGCGGATGAAGAGGGGCGCGAGCGCCAGCGACAGCAGGCCATGGGCGATGGTCTTGCCGCCGGGCATCTCGTTGGCTGCGCGCTCCTGGTCGACATGGATCCATTGCTCGTCACAGGTCGCCTCCGCGAACTGGTTGATACGCGCTTGCGACACCTCGACCCAGTCGCTGACACCGATCTCGGTGCCGACGGCGGATTTGATGTCGTTGAAATCGCTGAATACGCGCATGGTCACCCCGTCAGATCTTCATTTCCGGCACAGTGTCGGGAATGGCGAGCTCGGCCTCCGTCACCGCCAGGACCTCGCCGATGCTGATGCCCGGTGCTGTCTCCAGCAGCGTCGCCTTGCCGTCGGGAAAGCCGATCACGGCCATGTCGGTGACGACGAGGTTCACCGGCCGTGCCGAGGTCAGGGGCAGCGTACATTTGGACACGATCTTCGACTTGCCCTTGGCCGCGTGCTGCATGGCGACGATGACGCGCTTGGCACCGCTGACGAGGTCCATCGCGCCGCCCATGCCCGGGACCATCTTGCCCGGGATCATCCAGTTGGCGAGAAGGCCGTGCGCATCGACCTGAAGGCCGCCGAGCACGGTGATGTCGACATGGCCTCCGCGGATCAGGCCGAACGACATCGCGCTGTCGAAGGTCGCCGCCCCCGGAAGCGCGCTAATCGGCCGGCCGCCGGCGTCGGTGAGCAGCGGATGCGCCATGCCCTGCTCCGGTATCGGCCCGGTGCCGATCAGCCCGTTCTCGGACTGGAAGAAGACCTTGAGATCGGACGGAACGTAGTTCGCGACCAGCGTCGGGATGCCGATGCCGAGATTGACGAGATTGCCTTGGCGGAGCTCCTTGGCGACGCGCCGGGCGATGATGATCTGCGGATCCATGGGGTCACCCGTTCGCAATGATGTAGTCGACCAGCGGCGCCGGCGTGACGACGTGATCGGGTGCGATGACGCCGACGGGCACGATGTGCTCGGCCGCGACGATGACCGTGTCGGCCGCCATGGCCATGATCGGATTGAAATTGCGCGCGGTCAGCGCGTAGGCGAGGTTGCCGAGATAGTCGGCGAGGAAGGCGTGGATCAGCGCGAACTGCGCGCGGATGGCGGTCTCCAGCAGGAACGGCTTGCCGTCGACCTCGATCTGGCGCTTGCCTTCCGCAACCAGGGTGCCGACCCCGGTCGGCGTCAGCACGCCGCCCAATCCGCATCCGCCCGCCCTGATGCGTTCGACGAAGGTGCCTTGCGGCACCAGATCGACCGAGATCTGGTTTCCGAGCATCTGCTGCTGCGCCTTCGGATTGAGCCCGATATGCGTCGCCGTCAGCTTCGAGACCAGCGCCGCATCGAACAGCTTGCCGACGCCCTTGCCGGGCGTGGCCGCGTCGTTGCAGATCAGGGACAGGCCTGCCTTGTTCTGCCGGACGAGCTCATCCAGCAGGCGTTCCGGTGTCCCGACGCCCATGAACCCGCCGACCATGACGCTCGCGCCGGACGGGATCATTGCAACGGCTTCTTCGACGGAAACGGCCTTCATGATCGGACCTCCGGTCGGCAAGTGCAGGCGGATTGCGGGTCGATGTTGGAGGCGGGCGGTCTCGCAGCTTTGATCTGCGTCAAAGCTGCAGGATCATTGCTGCGGGACGATGCCGATGCTCTCCAGCGCCTCGTTCCAGAGCCTGCGCACCTCGGCATGCCGCCGGTCGAGCGCTGCGCTCACGACGTCCCGGACAGGAATCAAATCCGGCCCCTTCAGGAACAGGATCTGCGCCTGCAGCAACCGACCGCTCTCGAACTCGATGCGGCGCAGCGCCGTCACGAAAGGATCGTTGGCATTGGCCTCCGTCGGCAGCAGGGCCGCGGGCCGGATCCCGGCGTGAACGGCGTGCGCGAGGATGGCGAGCTGGACCGCCTGCGCGCGGACGTGATCGGCGATGCCTTCGATCGGTGCCGGGAGCCAGGCCATCTCCCAGGACGCGGCCATGGGGCCCAGCGCCAGATCCGGGACCCAGGCGGTCGCACGCATCAGAAGCGAAACGATCTCGCTCTCGCGATAGAGCTGGGCGTTCAGCTCGGTCTGCCAGGCGGCGTCGAACTTCGCGGGAAGGGCGAGCGCGAATTGCCGCGCCAGCGCGCCATGGGCGGAGAGCAGGAATGCGGAGACCCGCGACTGTTGACGCGGCGGGACGCGGCCGTCAGCTTCCAGCGGTCCGAAGAAGGCACTCATGTTGCCGCCCTCGGCACTGGGATCGCGCGCAGATGGTCATAGCCGACGGGAAACGGAGAAAAGTCTCCGCCGGCCTCGTCCGGCGCGATCAGGACCTGCTTGTTGCCGTGCCAGCGGCCGGCCATCACGTCCTCCGCAAAGCGCGCCAGCAGGTCGGCCGTGAGGGCCGCCTTTTCGAGCGTGAAGGCGTGATAGGCCCTCGGGATGATTACGAGCGCGCTGTCGGGAATCTCGACCCGCAGGGTCTCGTGCAACGCCCGCGGCGTGAGGAAGTCGAACTCGCCGTTCAGGATCATGGTCGGGACGGCGATGGAGGAGAGCTGCGGCGTCAGCGGCTTGAAGTCGAGAAAGGACTCCATCAGGTTCTGAAGCGCGTAGACGTCGTTCACCAGCCAGCCCTGCCGCTTCACGCTGTCGAGCTTGTCCAGCAGCGGCTTCAGCCATTGATCCGAGAGGTTCATCGGCAGCAACAGATCCTGGAGATAACTGGTGCCGCCGAGGATGAGGCCGGTGCGCAGGGCATTGCCGATCAGCAGCAGTTGCGGCGAAAGCTCGGCAAAGCAGCTCATCGGCACGAGGCCGGACAGCCGCGCGCCGTGCTCGATGGCATAGCGCAGTGCGATCAGTCCGCCGAAACTGATGCCGCCGAGAAAGACCGGACCGTCGCCGAGCTCGCCGATCAGGCGATGCAGCACGGCGACGTGGTCGTCCTGGTTAATGAACAGCGCGGGCTTGTCGGAGACTCCCTGGCCGAGCAGATCGAATGTCGCGACGCGAAAGTGCCGAGCGATCAGCGCGTCGCGATAGGCGCCCCAGAGCTCGGAATATTGTGTGAGACCGTTAACCAGCACATAGGCCGGCGCATCCGCAGGTCCGTCGAGCTCATAGCGGATCCGATATGAGCCGTGACTGAGGAAGGGCATTGCGGGCACCGGCCGGGTGATGATGGCCGCGATCCTCGACGCGGGCGCGGAGATTCCATTGAGCTAAATCAAGCCTCCCGGGGGCACCCAACCTAGCGTGCGCGCAAAACACCGCTAAGAGGGAGGTCGCCATGACCGGGAGAAACGCGCTCAAGCGTTGCATCGTCAGCCTGATCGTGTTGCTGGTCGGCACCGCGCTTGCGGTGGCGCAGCCGTTCACGCGACGCTCGTCGCAGATGCAGCATGACGGTCTCAAGAAGACCTATGAGATCGCCAATTTTCGCCTCGGCGGAAAGTACGACCTGGCCGATCCCTCGAAATGGGAGAATGGTGGCGAGGGCGGCGTGACGCTGGAGTCGCTCGGCGGCGGCAAGCTGCGCACCGGCTACATCGCGATCGGCAACGCGCGGCGCAACGCTGCCGGCGAGATCACCAACGCCGTCGTGATCAACTCCTATTATTCCGGCGATTCCACCGACATGTATGAGCAGTGGGTCAAAGGCGCCGCCCTGTCAGGCGGCGTCCCGGTCATCGGCCCTGGCCGGCCGATCGACACCGACCGCTACTACGTCATCATGGTCGATCCGCTCGGCACCTGGGGTGCGAGCAAGCCGTCCGACGGTCTCGGCATCAAGTTTCCGCAGTACAGCTACTACGACATGGTGCAGGCGAACTACCGCCTGCTGCGCGACGAGCTGAAGGTCGCGCGCGTCGCGCTGGTGACCGGCGTCTCCATGGGCGGCACCCAGACCTATGTCTGGGGTGTCATGCATCCCGAATATATCGGTGCGTTGATGCCGATCGGCGGCACCACGCAGTCCGATGGCGAGGATCCCGTCGGCAACTGGACGTTCCAGATGATGACGGCCGCGATCCAGGGCGATCCGGTCTGGCAGGCGACCAAGGGTGACTATTACAAGCTGCCCAAGGAGAAGCATCCGGTGCCGGGCGTGGCATTCGGCTGGTCGATCCTCGGCATGACGGGCTATGACTTCGCTTTTCGTACGACCCAGAACTGGACGGCCGTCCAGCCCGAAATTTTCTACTGGGACCCGCCGAACGAGAAAGCCGGCTTGAACGTCACCAACCGCGCCAAGCTCTATGACGCGGTCGATCTGGTCTGGCGCAACCGGGTGGGCGAGACGCACAACGTCAATCCCTATCTCGGCCGCATCCAGGCGCGCACGCTGGTGATGCACATCACCAATGACCTCTGGCTGAACTTCAAGCTCGCCCAGAAGGCGGTTGATCGCGTGCCCGGCGCGGATCTGATCGCCGAGGAAAGCCCGGTCGCCCATTACGGCGTGTTCCCGCTGATCAACAATCGAAAGAACGATCCGAAGTTCGTCGCGTTCATGGACGACGTTGCGAGCCTCGATCGCGCGCAGAAATTCGTCGACAAGAATTACCGCGTGGCCGACGTCGCCCAGAACATCGATCCGAAGAAGTCGTTCTGGAAGGCGTACGTGACCTATCCCTATCCGGTCAAGTTCGGCAATGCCAAGGACAAGAGCGGCAATTCCTGGGAAGTCGGGTACATGGACGAGTATGCCGGCGCCGACAAGGATCCGAAGGTGCTCGTCATCATCCACGGCAAGGGCGCCTTCGGCGGGCACTACGGCAACATCATGCAGTATGCCTTGCGCAGCGGCCTGCGCGTGATCGTTCCGGACCTGCCGCATTACGGCATGTCCGGGCCTGGCAATCTCGACAAGAGCCCCGCGCGGACCATGCAGGACATGCGCGAGGTCATCTACGATCTCGTCGTCAATCAGCTTGGCGTCAAGAAGGCCTATTATCTCGGCCACTCGCTTGGCGGTCAGTTCGTGGTGGGCTACGCGCTGACCTGGCCCGATGCGGTGCAGGGCCTCGCCCTGGAAGCACCCTCCGGCCTCGAGGAATATCCGCGCGAGATCACCATCGCCAAGGACAAGAAGGCGCCTCTCTTCGCCGACGGCCTCGGTCGTGATTTCGACAAGTGGAAGCAGGTCTGGGACCAGACCGGCATCCTCGCGGCAGAGAAGGCGCGCGATGAGCAGAACATCCGTGACTTCTTCTATTTCAAAAAGCGCGATCCGAACACCGGCGCGGTTTCGGCGGCCAAGAGCGGGTACTTCTTCAGCGACAGCGAATATGCCCGCTTCCACACCGAGCAGCGCGTCGGGCTCACCAAGGGCAATCCGAAGGAGCTCGAGCAATGGTGCAACGTCTTCATCTTCGACATCTACACGATCGGAGCGGAGCTTCAGCAGGATGATCCGAAGAACCTCTATGAGCGGGTCACCCAGATCAAGGCGCCGATATTCCTGTCATTCGGCGACAAGGAGCCGTTCATCCCGACGCCCGCCTTCAACGGGCTCACGGACCTCGGGCGCGACGTCATCACGCCGTTCATGTCGCGGATGACCAATGCCGGCAACCGGCCGATCCTCAAGATCTATCCGGAGACCGGACATTTCATCCATACGGATAACCCGGTCGAGTTCTCCGTCGATGTGGTGGACTTCGTCACCAAGGGAACGGTCGACACGTCGTCGCCGCTCGGCACCGACCGCATGATCCGGGGCGCGGTGGCATCGGCGCTGCCGGTGGCGCCGACGCCTCCCGGCGCGGCGCCGACGGCGGGCCTCAACAAATAGGACGCGCTGATGCCACGGGTGCAGGCAGGCGAGGTCCAGCTTGGCTGGCGAGAGTGGGGAGAGGGCGACGTGACCGTCGTCTTCATCCATGGCAATCTCGCCAGCAAGGACTGGATCGAACTTGCCGCGCCGCTGTTTCCAAAGGGGCTGCGCGTCATCGGCCTGGACTGGCGCGGGTGCGGTGACAGCGACCGGCCGAGGCCGAATGCGAACTATTCCAACTATTCCATGCAGCAGCATGCCCAGGACATGCTGGCGGCCCTCGACACGCTGGACATTGGCTATTGCCATCTCGCGACGCATTCGACCGGCGGCATCATCGCTACGCGCATGCTGCTGATGCAGCCGCAGCGCTTCGGGCGCGTGCTCGCGCTCGATCCGGTGACGCCGCTCGGCATGGCCTTCAATGCCGACCAGATCGGCCTGTTCCGGTCGATGATGACGAGCAAGGCGTTGACCCGGACGGTCATGGCAACGGCGGCCTCCTCGCTGTTCGTGCCGGAAAGCATGGCGCCGAATGCCGTCCCGCGCTTCCGCGAAGGACTGGGCGAGATCGAGGCGCTGTTCGACCGCATCATCGACCAGACGTTTGCCGTCTCGGAAGGAATCTGGATCGGGACCCCCGTCAACCTCACGCACGAAAGGGAAAGCCGCGAGCTCGAGCGCCGCATGCCGGAACTGAGGCATCCGCACATGGTGCTGTGGGGTGAAAGGGACGGCTGGATTGCGCCGGACGATCTTCGCGCGATGGCCAAGGCGATGCCGGATTGCCGTCTCGTGATCGTGCCCGGCATCGGGCATTCGATGAATCTCGAACGCCCTGCGCTCTATGCCGGCTATTTCGGCGGCTGGTTCGGAGGATTGCCTCCCGACACCAGTTCTTGACTGATCCTACAACAAGGGCGGCCCTGGCGCCCTCTCAGGCCAGCGCAAGGCTTGCCATCATCAGGCCGATCGCGGCGATCCAGCCGCCAAGTGCGCGGACGGCGATGGCGCGCCAGGATGTTGCGCTGTCCGAGTTCGTTCGCTTGAACACCGCGGTCAGCGCCATCGTCAGGGTGATGGCGGCGTAGCCGACGCAAGTCAATCCTGCAGCGAACAGCAGCCGGTCGGTTTCGGGGGCGAGGTCGGCGCCATTCGCGGCGCCCCGTATCACGGCGACCGCGAAAGCCATCGCGCAGAGCAACATTGTGGGCACCTGCGCCGCTGCGGCGAGCAGCAGCCCGATTGCGAGCATCATTGCCGCGTCCGCAAGCTGTGTGGAAGCCGCCCCGAAGACGTGCCCGAGCAGCAAGCCGATCAGCAGTCCAAGCGGAAACACGGCGATGAGCCAGCGCCCCTTTGCGGCTCCCAGCGTACCCGCCAGCACGCCGGTCGCGGTCCAGAGAACGATATCCTGGAGATCGGTGAGGGGATGCACGACACCCATGTAAAAATCGCCGAGGCGGGCCGCCACGATATGCGCTTCGGCGGCGCTTCCGCCGGCGACCAGCATCGCTGCCGCGATCAACAGGCGCGCAGAATTTAGCTTCATGCGAAGGCTCCGACGCCTTGCGCAAGGAAATAGCAGCCGATGGCCGCGATGCCGGCCCCAAGTCCCTGGATGAGCCGCTCGCCGGCGGGCCAGCGCGTCAACGTGCCGATCGCGATGCCGCACAGATGCAACAGGCCGGTGGCGATGACAAAGCCGACGCCATATGCGAGCGCATTCGCCGCACGCGGTAGCTCGGCGCCGTGCGCATGCCCGTGAAAGATCGCGAACACCGCGACGACGAGCGCGGCCGCGGCAAAGGGCAGGCGCAGCCGGGCGGCAACGGCAAATCCCAGGATCACGGCGGAGACCGCAATCATCACTTCCGGCATCGGGAGCGGCACATGCAGCACGCCCAGCACTCCGCCGATCGCCATGACGAGGGGGAATGTGATCGGCAGGATCCAGATGGCCGGCGCGCCCAGCTGCGCGCCCCAGATTCCGACGGCCACCATTGCGATCAGATGGTCGATGCCTGTGACCGGATGGAGCAGGCCGCTGACGAGGCCACCTGCCACGCCGGCCTGCTCATGCGCGAGGGCCGGTTGCGTCAGCGTGAGCGAAACGATCGCGGTCGTGAGGGGGAGGGGAAGGCGCAAGGACATTGTGTTGGGACTCTCGCTCAGATCACCGCGAACACGCGCACCAGACGGCCGAAGAACCAGAACATCGACACCGACCCGATCAGGTAGGCCGGAAGCGCCTCGCCCCAGCGCGGCACGACCGCATCGAGCCGTCGATGCGCCCAGATCAGGGCGAGCACGAGCAGCACGAAGGCGAGCTGTCCGATCTCCACGCCGATGTTGAAGAACAGCAACGCTGCCGGAAGCAGGCGGCGTTCGAGCCCGAGTCCCGCCAGCGCGCTCGCAAAGCCGATACCGTGCACCAAGCCGAAGCTGAACGCCACGATCCAGGGATAGCGCGCGGTGAGCCCGATCTCGCCGCGCTGCTGCTTGACGATTTCCACCCCGACGAAGGCGATGCTCAATGCGATGCAGGCGTTGAGCGGTCGTTCCGGCACGCCGATCAGGCCGAAAGCTGCTGCGGCCAGCGAGGCGCTGTGTCCGATCGTGAAGGCCGTGATGGTCTTCACCAGACGCCAGCCGCCGCCGACGATCCAGATCAGGCCCAGCACGAACAGCAGATGATCGGCGCCGAGCAGGATGTGATCGATGCCGTAGTTCACATACGTCCTGGCAAGCTCGAGCCACACCTCGAGTGTTGGCGCGCCGGTGCCAAGGACGGAGACGATCGGATTGGCCGTCGAGATCGTGTAGCTGCGCGGTTCGCCCTCGACCGGGATGACCTTGATCAGGACGACCGACATGTTGGAGCCGAGATTGGTGATGGTGATCGGTCCCACCAGCCCCTTCGCGCCGCAGTTCATCTCGGGCAGGCGGAGAAAGCAGTGCGGCGGCACCCGCAGGTCGACCCGCGATGCCCCAATCGAGGGCTCGATGCTCCAGCGGCCGACGAAGGCGCCGGGCCGGACCTCGCGGAATTCGAGCACGCCCATTGCCGCTTCATGCGCACTGACGGCCGATGGCCGGATGAGTACGGCCAGCGCCAGCATCAAAGCCAGCAGCGCCAATCGCAGATGTCCGATCGCCCTCACGGCTCGTACCGCACTTGATAGGACGCCTTGAGCCGCTTGACCGCTTCCCAGGCCAGCTTGCGGGTCTCGTCCGTATGCCAGATCCTGGCGACCTCATCCCGAACCTTGTCGAGGCTTGCGAGATTCCCCGGGCGCCGGGAATCCAGCCGGGCGACGTGCCAGCCGTCCTTGGACTGCAGCAGCCTCCATTCGCCCTCCGGCATCGTCAGCAGTTGATCGCGGAAGCCTTCGCCGAAGGCTGCGGCGAGACTCTCGACCGGCCGGGCGAGGATGGCGCGCGTGAGATGCTGCAGTTCTTCGGACTCGCGCTGCTGGACGATGTCGTCGAGCTGGCGTTGCGCCGTCGCTTGGTCGGTGGGCGGAGTGATGTAGAAGGAGACGCGCTCCGGCTCGTCGAAGCGGGCGTGATTTTCCGCAAACCAGGCCTGCAGCTGTTCGTCGGTGGGACGCGGGACGCGGATCTGGTCGAAGATCAGCAACTGCATCTTGAAGGCAATCCGGTCGCGGATCGTCTCGTCGCCGCGGTCGACGCCGAGCGCCTTGCCTTCGCGGTAGAGGATCTCGCTCGCGACCCAGCTGTCGATCATCTTCTGGAGCTGCTCGCTCGACGGGGCTCGTTCCTTGTCCTCATCGAAATTGTCGATGAAGGATTGACGCATCGCCTTGGTGACTGTGATGACCTTTTCGTCCTTGGCGGGCGGATGCAGCACGGCGTCGATGCCGAAGATGATTGCTCCGAGCAGGGTGAAGTGCAGCAGGGGTTCGCGCGACAGTCGTACAAGCGCCGAGACGAAGGAGCGCGACGGCTGCGTGGCGCCACTGACGACATCGGCGACCGGGCCCGAGCCTCCCGCGTGCGATATCGGAAAGGACTGCACTTCAACTGGTGTCGCCGGCATTGACATATGGTTGTCACAAATCTCGCAGCACGCACCGCCGCTCGATGCGGCAGAGCATCTCAACTGTCATCTTCACGCGACGCGGAAAATGCAACGGACAAACGCTGGAGGCAAGATGCCTCGTGGAAATTGCCGATCTGCGTGCGCCGAACATAAATCCTTCACGAAGCTGTATCGGAACTCTGGTCATGTCGCCGCGCGCAGGGAATCCGTTCACGCGGTCGGGGCAAGAGAGTCCTCGAATTCCCAATCTCTGTTGTTTCGCGATATCCGACTTGAATAAGGGGCGATAGATGTTTCCATCTGGCAAGACGATCCTGTTGACCGCCGCATCGGCATCATTGGCGTTGACACAGAGCGCTACGGCCGAGGAGTTCGGTCGGGGCGAGCGCCGCGGCAATCCTTACGTCGCCGGCGACATGCACAATCACAATACTTGCACGGATGGTTCGGTTGCGGCCGGGTACACGATCGACCGCGCAGTCGGGCGGGGTACGGCGTCGGCAGGTGGCAACAATTTCGACCTCGACTGGTTCACGCTCGGCAACCATGGCGGTTCCGGCAATCGCGACTGCCGCTTCAGCGACACCAGCGCCAATATTCCGGGACAAACCACGACGACCTGGAGCCAGACGCTCGGCCAGACCATCGACGGGATCACCATCAGCAGCCTGAAGGGCACCCCGAACGGCTCCGGCACCGGCGCGCAGATGTGGCGCTGGCAGTCGATCCGCGAGGTCGAGTATCCGACGATCGTCAATCGCTCGGCGCGCTACGACAAGGTGCTGATCGAGGGTCTCGAATGGATCGCGCCCGGCCATGAACACGTCGACGTCGCCGTCATCACCGGGCAGCACCCGATGCACCCGAGGAAGGGGCCCGGCAACGCGGACAAGATGGCGGAATTCGAATACCGCTTCGACCGCGCCGACACCGATGCGATCGGCCCCGTCATCGACGCCGGCGGCAACCAGCTCTGGCCGGGCAAGGACAACGTCAACAACACCGGCACGGCGGGCCACCAGAAGGCGCTCACGGGCATCAAGTGGTTGCAGGCGAACTACCCGCTGCACTCCTACGTCATCCCGACCCACACTGAGCGCCAGGGCCCGTTCAGCACGACCGCCAACAAGGGCTACAACATCGAGCACTTCCGCGACTTCAACAATGCAGGCCCGACGGTTGCGTTCGGCATCGAATCGCCCGGCCACTTCGCGGAAGGCGGTGCGAATGGCGGCTCCGGCTCGTACACCTCCAACGCGGTCGGCGGCGGCACCTACGGCATGAGCGGCATCTACACCGCGAAGGTCGGCGGCCTCTGGGACGGACTGCTCGGCGAAGGCCGCAACTTCTTCATGTATGTGAGCTCGGACTGGCACAGCCGCGGTGCGGGCGGTGCGCGCGACTCCTTCACGACGGCCGACTTCATTCCCGGCGAATACACCAAGCTTTATGTTCCGAACGCCGGACGGTTCTCGTCGCAGCACGTCGTCGACGGCATGCGTTCGGGTAACTCGTACTCGGTCAACGCGGACCTCATCGGTCCGGATCTGGTGTTCCGCGCCAAGACGCGTGGCGACGACTGGAAGACCATGGGCGAGACCCTGGTCGTGCGGCCCGGCGAGAAGATCACGGTCGAGATGGAGCTGACCGTCCCGCGGGAGAACAACGCTCCCTACACCTTCAACAACCCGCTGCTGGTGCCGGTGGGCATCAAGCAGCCGCTGAACAAGCCGTCGCTCGACCACGTCGATCTGATCACCGGCCAGATCACCGGCGTCGTTGCGCCTAACGCGCCCAATTACGCGGTGGCGAATGCCGCGGGCACGGCCGGCGCGTCGATCGTGTACAACCCCTCGGCGACCATCGCCCGGCAGATCCCCGCGACGCAGATGCATCGCGAGCATCGGGGCGATCGTGACGGCGTGCGGCTGCGGTTCACGACGACGTTTACCGCGGGCACCAAGCCGTTCTACATCCGCGCGCGCGGAACCAACATTCCGAACGGCACTCCGAACGTCAGCGATACCGCCGGCAATCCGCTGCTCGATGCCAACAACGCGCAAGTCAGCTGCGTCGATCCGGCATGCCCCGCGCATCTGGAGACGGTGAACGGCGCCAAGAAGGTGACCCACGACGTTCAGGCCTATTCGAACGTCTGGTTCTACGCCAACCCGATCTTCGTCCGGCCGGAAGGCTCGCCGAAGCTCCTGGTCGAGACCAATGCCGAGCTGGCGCGCCGGCTCGGGCAGCGCGCTGAGCACGACCATCACGACCACGACGATCATCATCACGACCACCACTGGTGATGTGAGGCCATCCGGCGGGACGCATTTTGCGTCCCGCCGTACTCGTTTTTGACGCGGGCTGTTGCTGCCCGGAACGACCGACATGCATCTCTTTCGTATCACCGTCTGCGCATTCGGGCTGCTCGCCGGCCTCGGCTGCGCAGTGGCCGCCCCCGATGCTGCCGCTCCCGCCTCGGAGGAACCGACCCGGGACGATTGCAATGCTGCGGTGGCGGAAGCGCGGGCTTTGGCGACCGCCTTGCCGCCCGATCATCTCTCGCGGTACTTCGCCGAACGGCACCTGCACCAGGCGCTGGTCGAAGCCGGCAATGGCGAGTTCGACGAATGTCTCGACATGGCCGCGCGTGCCTCTAACGAGGTGCGCGAGCGGCGCCACGAACTGCGGCCCGGCGAGAAGCTGAAAGTGCTCCGGGCCGACGAGTAGCAGGACCCGAGAATTTTGCAGATCCTGCATGCTGTCATCGCAGTGTCATCTTTGCCCGCGCATTGTCTGCCCGCGTTTCAAGAACAGGGTGACGTTGCGACATGGATCAGATCGAGCCGCTTTTCCCGATTCCCCTGCTGCGCTCGCCCGGGCTGCTTCCGCCCTCTCTGAACGAGGCCGCCGTGGCCGCGATCCGGAACACCCGGATCGAGGGCAATCTGCGCTCGGGCCAGCTTTTCCACACCGAAGTCGCCGATCCCCGCGACAACGAGCTGTTCCGCCAGATCGCCGAGCTTGCCGTCCCCAAGCTGGTCGATTTCGGCGTCCTGCTGTTCGGCGAAGAGCTGCGCTGGACCGTCAAGGAGATGTGGACCAACATGCTTGAGACCGGCGGAAACCAGACGCTGCATTCCCATGCCAACAGCTTCGTCTCCGGCATCTTATACCTGACGCCCTCGCACCCGGCCTGCAAGACGGTCTTCGTGCGGCCGCCCGGTGGCTTCGACTTCTCCTTCCGCCACCACACGCGCGAAGCCGCCATCGGACCCTTCAACGCGGGCAAGTATGCCTTGCCGGAGGCCGAGCCCGGCGATCTCGTGCTGTTTCCAAGCTACCTCTACCATGAGGTGCCGAGGAACCAGGGCGGGCAGAGAATCACGATCGCCTTCAACGCGATTCCAGATCATCTCGACTGCTGGGGCTATCGCGTCAACTTCGCGCCGTGAGGCCGGCGGATCACTCGTTTCTGAGGCCGAACTCGCGCAGCAGCAGCTCCCGCGCTTCTGGCCTGGAGGGCGCCGTCTCGTTGATCTTGCGCAACAGGCGAGCGGCCGCTGCGCGGTCCGAGCCGATCAGCGATTTCGCCATGCCCATCAGCGGCCCATAAGCCGGATCGAATTCGGGGCTCAGGCGAAGCGCGTCGATGAGGCCCGGGGAGGCGGCATCAATAAGGGCGGCACCGCGCGGATCGCCGGGCAGCGACGCGCCGGCCTCGAGAAAGCGGTTGCGCGCATGCCAGTACGCTGTGAGGCGCGCGCTCAACGCATCGCGCCCGGCGCCGCCAGAAAAGAGTTCGTTCGGATCCGGCTGAATCTCCTTCATAACCGCAAGCAGCAGCGACCAGGGTGCTGCCCGGAGCGCACGCACATTCCGCCGCGCATCGAACGTCACGAACGGATAATCATCCGTATTGCGCGGGCCTTGGCCGGCGAACGCAGAGAGGGCGCGTGGGCCTCCGACATACTGGCCGAGCAGATCGATCGGTGCCTCGAACCCCAGCGGCCGCACCACCTTCGCGGTCGCGGGATCGTGCAGCCGCGTTTCCAGCGCATCGACATCGAGATGGCCGCCGTCGCGTGTTCCGATCAGCGCAAGCATCGGGGTGCGGACGCTGTAGTGGTTGAGCCAGGCGACGCCGTCGGGATAGACGTCGAGAAAGCCGCGGATGATAGCGCGGAGCGAAGGCATATCGAGCTGGTAGAGCGGCAGCCATTGGCAGAAGATGCCGCCTGACGCCAGTCTGCGTTTCACGGCCGCGAAATGCTCCACCGTATAGAGCGCGCCGCTGCCATCGAGCGCGGGGTGAAACAGGTCGGCAATGATCACGTCGTGCTGGCTCGTATCCGCCGCGACGTAGCGGCGGGCGTCCGCCACGGTCAGCCGCGGTGCCGAGGCCGGCTGCGGATCGACGAACCAGGGCAGCAGATCCACCACTTCCCGCGAGAGCTCGACGCCGCGCACGCTGACACCAGGCATCTGCGTTCCGCCGACCATGGTGGCGCCGGTGCCGATGCCGAGGAACAAGGCCCGATGCGGTGCCTTGTGAAGCAACAGCGGCAGCATCGCCTGGCGGTAGTCGGACCGCGTCGAGCTTGTTCCGCCCATGCGGAAATGACCGTTGACCTCGAGGTAGCGTGTACCTGCCGCGTCGTCGACCACACTCGCCGTCGCCATCGGACCTTCGCGGACCGCGAGCAGCGCGCCACCCGCGGGCACGCGCGTCAGTGTTGGCGCAGGATTGAGCCACAGGAGAAGTGCGCAGATCGCCGGTGTGGCGGACCACAGCAACGCCGAGCGGCAGGGCGGCAGCAGCAGCAGATACCCGACTGCGACGGCAAGCAGCGCCGTCCAGGCGCCAAAGGCCGGAATCAGGAATTGCGCCGCCAGCAGCGGCGCGATGCAGGCGCCGAGACTGTTGATGCCGACCGCCGATCCGACCGAGCCGCGCTGATCGCTCACCCGTTGCGCCAGCAGGCCGAACAATGCGCCCATCGCGGTCGCGGGGACCAGGAAGAGGGCTATCGCCACCGCGAGTTCGCCGAAGACATCCGCGGCCGATGCGCTCTCGACCAGCCGGCCGGCATAGGGCGCAGCCGCAGCAGTCGTGATGCAGGCGAATGCCGTTGCGGCGAGCAGTCCGCGGAGATTTCCATCATTCGCATCGCGCCCGGTCCGCTGCCAGAGCAGGCCGCCTGCCGCGGTGCCGAGCAGATACGCCGCCAGTAGTCCTGCGAAGGTGTAGACGGTATCTTCCATCACCTGTGCGGCGAGCCGGACCACGACAACCTCGAAGGTGATTCCGAGCAGTCCCGTGGCGAACAAGGTGATCGTGAGCCGCAGGTCGCGAATTCGTTCGGGCCGCGGCTGTTCGGCATCGGCTTTGTCCGCTGCCGATCCGAGCGCAAGTGCAGCCAGCGCGCAGAACGCATTGATGCCGGCGAGGCAGAGCAGCGTTCCCGAAAATCCGAGCGCCGGGATCAGCAGGAATGTGGAGGCGAGCGTGCCGGCCAGAGCCCCGGCCGTATTCGCCCCGTACACGCCGGCCGTGACGCGCGCCTCGCCACGCGCGTGCCGCGTCATCCGCTCCAGGGCAGCCAGGGTTCCGCCCATGGCCATCGTTGCGGGGAGCAGCGCAAGCGTCGGCAGCGCCAGGCTGCCGGCCCATAGCAGGATTGGAGACGGTTCGGTCCCGAGCAGAGGCGGCAGGGCCCGCCCGGCCGCCGGCAGCAGCCACACGCTGATCAGGCCCCAAACGGCGATGACGGCTTCAAGGATCGCATAGACGCGCCATGGCGATGTCGCACGGCGGATCAGCCGATCGAGTGCGAACGCGCCAAGGGCCAGGCCGCCGAAAAATCCGGCGATGACGCCGAGCACCGCCATCATCTCGGTGCCGAGCGCAAGGCTCAACTGGCGCGTCCACACGATCTCGTAGCCGAGGCCTGCAAAGCCCGACGCGGCCACGATGGGGACGAGCGCCCAAGGGCGAGCAGCCTGTCCGCGCATCGATGCGGCCGTGCGCGCAAACCGCTCTGCCGAGGCAATCATGGTGACGTCCGGCTCAGATTGCATTCCCCTCACTCCTGCTTCGAACGCGACCGGCTGGGCGGTCGGAGCCGGGGTCTTGCGTCAGCCGAACTCGTGCTCTCGGTTCATCAAAGCATCCGCTCTATGTCAGATTTTTTCAGGATTTATGACGGCCGGCGCAGGTTGTTTCCATGCCAGGCCGCAAGCCGCTGCGATCAGAATCTCGCCGCCACCGTCAGCCGCACTGCAAGCGGCTCGGCCGGATGGACGTGACGATCAGCGACGCCCTCGATGGGCTCTCCCGGCAAACGCGACAGATAATAGTACTCGATCTGGTTGGTCTGGGCGTTGAAGAGGTTGAGCACGTCAAGTTGCACCCGAACGCCGTTGTCGAAATTGTAGCCGGCGCGTGCATTGAAGATCAGCGACGACCGCGAACGGACGCTGTCGTCCTCGATCAGCGGGCGCGGGCCGAAATAGCGCGCCTTTAGCGCGCCGAACCATCCGGTGTCGCCGCCGAGTGTGACCGCGCCACTAGCCACCCACGCCGGCGCGCCGGGGATGCGGGCGCCGGCCGGATCGAAATCGGTGAAGCGTGCATGGGTGTGGGCGACATCGAGATCGACCGTCATCCACGGCAGCGGCTTGTACTGGTTCGTCCACTCGACGCCGACACGGCGGCTGGGGCGGCTCGGCTCCGTGGTGCCGGCGTCGCCGACGAACAGCAGCTCAGAATCGAAGTCGAGCACGAAGACCGCGAGCGAGCTGGTGAGGCCCTCGATCGGCTTGGTGCGGATGCCGAGCTCTGCGCCGCGCGAGCGCACCAGCAGCGGCACGCGGTCGAGCGGCGTCACCTTGTCGTTGGGATCGACCGTAATTGTCGCGCCGCGGATGTCGTTGCTGTGCAGGCCGTAGCCGGCATTGGCGTAGAACTCGGTCCTGTACCACGGACCGAGCACGAGGCCGGCCTTCGGGCTCGCCATCGACGCCTGCGCGTTGCCCGAATTCTGCGGTGTGTCGCTGAAGACGTGTCCGGCGAAGACATCTTCGCGGATGCCGACCGTGGTGCGCAGCCAGTCGGTCCAGCGCGTGGTCGTGTCGGTCCAGAGGCCGACATTGCCCTCCTGCACGCGGTCATCGCGCACGGTCGAGAGCCAGTTGCGCTGCTCGGTCTTGAACAGGCCGACATGGATGTCGTCGTAGCGGCTCTGCAGGCCGACGCGGGTTTGCGATTCGAGGCCGGCAAAGCGCCAGTCGAACGCATGTCGGGCATCGACGCCGCCGAACGTGCGGCCGTCGAGCTGGCTGAACTGGTCGCCATTGACCGGGTTGTCGAGGAAATAGGTGAAGTTGTTGAAGAGCCGCAGGTCGGAGCGCACGACATAGGCGCGGACATTGGTCTGGCCGTAGTCGCCCGACTGCGCCCAGCTGCCGGACAGGCTGTACCGGCTGGAGGTGCCGCCATCAGTCGGGTCGAGAGTGCCGAGGCGATCGATCAGGCCCTGGTCGATCGCGCGTTGCGCAACCTGGTCGGTGGAATTCCAGCCATTGGAATAGGCCATCGCCGTCAGCGTCAGGCCGTCGGTCGCCGTGCCCTGACTGTAGCGCAGCACGCCGTTCAGCTTGCGGACGTCGTCCGGCGATCGCCACGGTCCGTCATATTTGGTGGCTTCGAACGCCGCCAGCAGCGTGCCCGCACCGACCGAGTTCGACGTTGCCGCCAAGGCGCGGCCATAGCCGAAGCTGCCGAAGGTCATCTCCGCGATGTTACGCGGCAGCTTGTCGACATACTCGATCGCCACGGCGCCCGCGGACGCGAAGTCGCCCTGGTCGGCGAAATACGGTCCCTTGCGCACGTCGACGGACCGGATCAGCTCGGGGATCAGGAAATTGATGTCGGCGTAGCCTTGCCCATGCCCATGCGTCGGCATGTTGACGGGCATGCCGTCAACGCTGATCGCGAGATCGGTACCGTGATCGAGATTGAAGCCGCGCAGGAAGTACTGATTGGCTTTGCCTTCGCCGGAATGCTGCGTGACGATCAGGCCGGGCACGACCTCCAGCGCCTCGCCGGGCCGCGAGAACGGGATGGCGTTGACCTCCTTGCCGCTGATGCGAACGGCGCTGGCGGAAGTGGGCTGCAAAGCGGGCGGCCCGGCGGGTGCCGAACCGGCCGCGCCGCCGCCTTCGGTCGAATTGTCCGTGCGGACGGCCGTCGAATGATTGCGCGTAGCTGCATTTTTCGGCGGCTTCTTGCGGGCGAGCCGTTTCGGAGGCTGTTGCTCCTCCGCCGCGACGGTGACCGGCGGTAGCTCGGCGGCCGCGACAGCGCTGCGCTCCTGCGCCGCAACCGGAAATGCACACAGGGCGGATGATGCAGCGGCCGAAAACATCCGCAACAAGGTCCCACGCACCACCACGTCTCCGCACCACAGCCCATTCAGCAACGCCACGCTCTAGCAGGGGAGTATGACGATCAGGCAACAATATCATACTGGAGCCTGGGGCCGGAGTCGAGGTGCGATGACGGGACCGCAACAGGCCGGGGAAACATCGGGGAGGTCGCGGTTGTTTCGCACAAGTGTCACATCGGCGGCCGATAAGCCTTGCTTCCCTCGGTGGTTAGTGCCTGGCGAGCCGCTTGTCTCGCCCAAGCTGGCCGCCGGCCTCCTTGACCGAGATTCTTGCGCGTTGCTTCCGACAGGCCGATGACTGGGAACATGAGAGGGCACAAGGCGGCGCGGCTTGTATCGATGGGGTTGGTGCTCGTGCTGGCGCCTCTGCTCGACGTTTCCGCATCAACCTCGGCGCTGCCGGCGGACTTCCCTGACATCGACGTTCCCGGCTTCAACGGACCGACGTCCAGCCTTGGGGAGTCCCCCACAAGTTTGGCACCGGTCAGTTCTGCGGCGCCATCGCGGTCTCCGGTCAATCGGGAGGCGATGCGCGGCAATCCACTCTGGGCAGTCCCACTCGCGGCGCTGACGGATACGAACGAGCGGCCGATCTTCTCGGCCTCGCGGCGGCCGCCGTCGCCACCCGCGATTTCGGAGGCTGCGTCGAAAGCGCCGCCTGCGCCGCCGAGCCCGCCGCCGGCCGAGTTGCGGCTCGTGCTGGTCGGAACCGTCGTCGGCGGCGATCAGAGTGTCGGCATTTTCGTCGACGAGACCAGCAAGGCCACGCTGCGCCTGAAGCTCGACGGAAACTACCAGGGCTGGCGGCTCAGCTCAGTGCACCAGCGCGAGGTAACGATGGTGCGCGGTGAGCTGACCGAGACGCTGACATTCCCGAAAGCGGGCGGAGCTACGCCCGCGACGGGAACAGCGATTGCGGAAAGTGCGGTGAAGCGCGGCAGCTCGCACACAGCTCAGTACGACTGAACGAGGCACCCGCTTGTTCGAAGGATCTGCGGCTTAAACCCGAAACACCTGCCGGGGCGCGCGCGTCAGACACTCATACCCGGTTGTCGTGACGAGCACCGTCTCGCTCAGCGCGATCCCGTCGGCGGAAACATACATGTGGAACACCATGCCTTCCTCCAGCGTCCAGTCGACGTTGGGCAGGAAGACGCGTGAGAAGTCGCTGGTGCGCGGCGTGTGGGCCGGATAGCAGCCGAGCGAATAGCCGGTGATGTTGGGGTAGTCCGGCCGCAGGCCGTCGGCGAGCATGGCATCCCTCGCGAGTGCGTCGATATCGGCGGCTGCGGCGCCCGGCTTCATCGCTTCGAACTGCCGGTCCTGGATCTCGATCAGACGGCGGGAGAGTTGCGACCGGCGCGGGCCGAGGTCGCCGATGACGGCAGACCGCATCAGGCGGGCGCTGTAGCCGTCGATATAGGGCAACAGCTCCATGTGCAGAACGTCGCCTTTGGCGAGCGGCTGATTGGTGAGCCCGCCGTGCAGGAAGGCGTTGCCGACGCCGGCGGTGATGATGCCCGCGCGTGCCGCGTCGGCGCCCTCCTGCATGAAGACCTGATAGACGGCTGCCGCGGCGTCGCGGGCCGACCGGCCTTCGCCGGCCGCCTTCACAGCGGCATCGATGCCGAGATCGCCGATTGCGGCGGCGCGCCGGAGCACGGCGATCTCCCTTGCGCTTTTCCTGGCGCGGAGCGATGCCATCACGCCGGAGAAGTCGACAAATTGCGCGTCCGGCAACTGTGCCGACAAATGCTTGAAGCGGGACAGCGGCATGCAATAGGAATCTTCATCGAGCCCAACACGGCCCGTCGCATGGCCGAGGCTGCGGACGGTATCGGCGAGGACCTCGATCGGGTCTTCCCAATCGGCGAAGGCGACGGAGCGCTCAAGCCATGAGCTGTCGCTGAACGGGCCGAGGTCGACGGCGCGGAGGATCATGATCGGCTCGCCATCGCGCGGCAGCAGGCAAGCCCGATACATGTTCTCCGAGATCAGGAAGCCGGTGAGATAGGCGAGAAACTCGCTCTGGTCGATGATCAGGACATCGAGATTTCGTGCCGCCATCTGCTCGCGCACGCGCTTGACGCGCGCGTCATATTCGTCGATCGGAAACAACATCGTCATGCACTTTCAATGGGATCAAATGCGCGCTCGGAGCGCAGCTATCGGCAGATCTCCAGAATGGCGAGCATGTAGATGCGGATCATATCGACGAAATCGACGATATCGACCCGTTCGTCGGGCATGGTGTTGTAGCGACCGCCGGGACCGCAGACGATGCCTTCCATCTTGCCGAAATAGTGCAGGTGACCGGCATCGGTGCCGTAGAAGCAGCTCGGTGCGACGGGCCCGGTCGGCTGGTCTTCGCCACGCACCGTACGATAGGCGCGGTTGATCGCTGCGACGATCGGGCTCGTACGCGCCACCTCGAATGGCGGCATGGTCGGCACGCCGGAACGATCCTCGGACATGATCTTGGCTTTGAGGCCGGGAAACCGTGCTTCGAGTGCGTCGAGCTCGCGACGCATGTCGGCCAGCGCGCCGGCCTCGGTCTGGCCCGGCGCATAGCGGCCCGAGCCCTTGATCCGCACGAAATCCGCGACCTGCGGCGCGCGCCATTCGTGCAGCTCGCGGCCGAGCGCGCCGTGGACGACGCCGACATGGACACGGTTGATTCCCTCGTGCTCCGGCGAGAGGGTGCCTGAGAATTTCATCGCGTTGAAGCGCGGAATGAGGTCGCACGCCGCCGTGATGGCATCGACGGCCTCTTCGCGCTTGGACAGGTGGCGGGTATTTCCCGTGAGCTCGATGATGAACATGAAGGCCGCCGCATGCATGGTCATCGCCTTCAGGTCGGTCGGCTCGGAATTGATGAAGTAATCGGCGCGAAGTCCTTGCTCGACCAGCGAGTAGGTGCCGACCCCGCCTTGCAGCTCGCCGACGACGTAGGTGAGGATGACGTCACCCCGGAGCTTGATGCCGGCGTCGATCAGCGTCTTGACGGCACAGAAATAGGCGGCGTCGCCGGCCTTCATGTTGGAGACGCCGATGCCGTAGATGAAGGCGTCGTCGACCTTGCCTGCCCAGGGATCGACGGTCCAGCCCTCGGTCACCGGGTTGGTGTCGAGATGGCCGTTGAACATCAGGCTCTTGCCGCCGCCGGTGCCTTTCCAGCGACCGACGGCGTTGACGCGTCCCTCGTCGCCGAAGGGCGTGAGCTCGCTTTCGAGGCCGATCTCGCGCATGCGGCCGGCCATGAAGGACGCGAGCTGCTTCTCGCCTTCCGACTTGGAGTAGCTCTTGTGCTGCACCATGCGCGACAAGAGTTCGAGGGCGGCGGGCACGTCGATCCGGGCGAGAAGTGCGTTGTGATCCATGGAAGCAAATCCTTGTCGTCAGCCGACCGGCACGGGCGAGGCGGCCATCAGTTCGCGGGTATAGGGATGAACGTGCTCTGCGTCGAAATCCTCGGCCGGCAACAGGTCGACCATTTCACCGCGGCGCATCACGGCGATGCGGTGGGCGATCTGACGGATGAGGTTGAGATCGTGGGTGATGAAGAGAAAGGCGGTTCCGGTCGCGGCGCGCAGCGCTAGCAGCAATTCGATGATCTGCGCCTGCACGGACACGTCCAGCGGCGCGGTGATCTCATCGCAGATCACGAGCTTCGGCCGCGCGGCGAAGGCCCGTGCGATGGCGACGCGCTGCTTCTCGCCGCCCGAGAGCTGGTGCGGCCAGCGCATAGCATAGGAGGCTGGCAGGCGGACCTGCTCGAGCAGGCGGGGAATCTCGGCGGCATTGCCGCCATAGAGCTTCAGGGGGCGCGACAGGATTTCACCGATCTTGTGGCGCGGATTGAGCGAGGAATCCGGATGCTGGAAGATGATCTGTACGTCGCGGCGATAGGCCGCGCCCATGTCGCGGGCGCCGGTGATCACCTGATTGTCGAAGCAGACCTTGCCCGAGAAGCGGGCAAGGCCGGTGAGCGCGCGCGCCACTGACGATTTGCCCGATCCGGATTCACCGACCAGCCCTAGGATTTCTCCAGCCCGCACGTCCAGCCCGATGCTCTTCGTCGCGGGCGGCGGCACATGGCCGAAGAGGCTCGCGCGGCCGTAATGGACTTCGATGTCCGAGGCCGAGAGGAGGATCTCGTCACTGGACTTGTCATGAACGAGGCGCCGTTCGGGCCTCGGCACTGCCTGCACGAGGGCCTGCGTATCGGCATGGCGTGGCGCGCGGAAGATGTCGGCAGCCGGAGCCTCTTCGACCAGACGGCCACGTTTCAGCACTGCGACCCGATCGGCAACCCGCGTCACGAGCGCGAGGTCGTGGGATATATAGAGCGCGGCAACGCCGGTTTCCTGGCGCAGCCGGGCGAACAGCTCGAGGATGCGCGCGCCGGTGATGACGTCGAGCGCCGTGGTCGGCTCGTCGAACAGGATGATGTCGGGCCGGCAGCCGAACGCCGTTGCAATGATGACGCGCTGCTTTTCGCCGCCGGAGATCTCGTGCGGATAGCGTCGCATGATCGCGGCGGGTTCGCGCAGTTCGACGTGGCCAAGCAGGTCGATAGCCAGCGCATCCGCTTCGCGCTGCTTGAGGCCGCGATGCTGGATCAGCGTCTCCGTCACCTGCCGGCCGATGGTGAGGGTCGGGTTGAGCGAGGTCGATGGATCCTGGAACACCATGCCGAGCCGGCGTCCGCGGATCCTGGTCAGTTCCCGCGGGCTTAGGCGCTGGAGGTCGGTGTCGCCGAGATGCAGGGAGCCTGCGATTTCGCGGGCATTGTCCGGCAGATGGCGCATCAGCGCCCAGGCGAGCGAGCTCTTGCCCGAGCCGGATTCGCCGACGAGGCCCAGCACCTCGCCCGGGCCGATCTGAAGCGAGATGTCGTGCAGCACACGCAGCGGTCCTGCGGCCGTCGCGTAGTCGAGCGTATAGTTCTTGATGGCAAGGGCCGGGATCACCGCTCGTCCTTCGGATTGAGGGCGTCGCGAAGGCCGTCGCCCACGAGGTTGAAGGCAATGGCGGTGAGCGCGATCGCCGCGGACGGCACGATCAGCCCCCACGGCGCCTGGTACATGTACTGCCGGGCATCGGCCACCATCAGCCCCCATTCTGATGCAGGCGGCTGGGCGCCGACGCCGAGGAAGCTGAGCGTTGCGAACAGCATCACGGCAAAGGACACGCGAATGGTGGATTCGATCACGATCGGCGCCATCACGTTGGGCAGCATCTCGCGGAAGATGATCCAGACTGCGCCTTCACCACGCGCGATGGCCGCCTTGACGTAGTCCTGGTTGCGGACATTGAGCGCAACCGAGCGGGTGACGCGTGCCATGCCGGGTGCAAAGGCCACTGCGATGGCGATGACGGCGTTGCCGGCGCCGTTGCCGAGCGTCGAGACCAGCAGCAGTGCCAGCAGAAGGCCGGGGATCGCCATCACCGCGTCGTTGGTGCGCATGATGGCCTCGTCGGTCCGGCCGCCGAGATAGGCCGAGCCGACGCCGATGATGGCGCCGGCCGCGCTGCCGACCAAGGTCGCGATGAGGGCCATTGGCACGGTCGACCGGGCGCCGACCATCAGGCGGCTCAGGATGTCGCGGCCGAATTGGTCCGCGCCAAGCCAGTTCTGCCAGCCGGGAGGACGAAACCGACCGAGAAAATCGATCTTCTCCGGCGGGTACGGGGCAAGCGCCGGCCCGAACAGGCAAGCAATGGCGATGAGCGCCAGGAGCGTGACGCCGACGAGCCCCTGCGGTCTGCGGATCAGGCGGACGAACAGCTCAATCATAGCGGATCCGCGGGTCGAGAACGGCATAGGCCATGTCGGCAAGCGTGTTGGTGACGGCGTAGGTCGCCGCCATGATCAACGCGCCCGCCTGGATCGACGGCAGGTCGCGCGCGGCGATGGCGACCATCAAGGCCCGCCCAATGCCGGGAATGGCGAAGATCTCCTCGATCACGATGATGCCGCCGAGCAGGTAGCCGACATCGAGCGCGATGATCGTCACAACCGGCAACAGCGCGTTGCGCAGCGCGTGACGGAACAGCACGGTGCGTTCCGGCAACCCCTTCAAGCGCGCTGCGCGGATATAGTCCGATTTCAGCACGTCCAGCGTCTCGGAGCGCATCATGCGCATCACGTGCGCGATGAGGATCACCGAGATCGTCAGCACCGGCAGCGCCAAATGAGAGATGCCGTCGCCGAAATGTTCCAGCGGCGAGACGTAGCCCGTCGCCGGCAGCCAATGCAACGTGTCGGCCAGCAGGAGCGCAAGCAGTGTTGCGGTGACGAATTCGGGCAACGATACACCGAGATACGCGATCAGGCTGACGCCGGTATCGGCGAGCCGGCCTTGTCGCAGCGCCGCCACCACACCGAGCGGTACGGCGACGACCAGCGTGACGAGGATGGACGAGGCCGCGAGCAGCAGCGAACGCGACAGCGCGCTCAGCATCTCCGGGCCGACGGGCTGGCTGGTCCGCATCGAGATGCCGAAATCGCCGGTGAAGACGCGGCCGGCCCAGTGCAGATATTGCTGCAAGGCCGGGGCGCCGAGCCCAAGCTTCGCCCTGAGCGCAGCCAGCATTTCCGGCGTCGCATTCTCGCCGAGCAGTGACTGGGCCGCGTCGGCCGGCAGGATCTGTGTGATGGCGAACACCAGCATCGAGACCACGATGACGGTGTAGACCATCAGCAGCAGACGGCGTGCGAACCAGGCGAGCGACACCGATGTCTCCGCGTCAGCCGCGCTTCGGCGCGCCGGCGCCGAGCGAAACCAGATCGAGGCGGAACACCGAACCGCGCGGATGCAGCGTGTAGCCCTCGACATAGGACCGCTGTGCGGCAAGAAGGTCGAAGAACGCCGAGATCACGGTGGGGACCTCCGCGTTCATCATCTCCTGCGCCTTTGCATAGAGCGCACTGCGCTTTGCCTCGTCGGTCTCGACGCGGGCCGCATTGATGACGGCATCGAACGCGCTGTTGTTCCAGCGGGTTTCGTTCCAGGTCGCATTGGACGTGTAGAGCAGGTTGAAGATCGCGTCGGCCGTCGGCTGCATGTTGTAGAAGCCGACGTAGAAATTGCCCTTCTTCCAGACCTGGTCGAGATAGGTCGCATGCGGCATCGTCTGCACGTTGATCCGGAAGCCGGCGGCGGCCGCCATCTCGCGAACCGCGACGCCGAGCTGGGTGCGGGTCGCGGGCCTGTCGGACGCGATCAGCGTGAGGTCGATGCCGCTGGGATAGCCGGCCTCGGCCAGGAGCTGCTTCGCCTTGGCGACGTCGGGCTTCTTGGTCGGGATGTTCTTGTAGAAGTGATAAGCGGAGTTCAGCGGCGTGTCGTTGCCCGGCGTTCCGTAGCCGCCGGCGACGAAGCCGACGGTCGCCTCGCGGTCGACCGCGAGTGCGAGCGCCTGGCGCACCCTGACGTCGTTGAAGGGCTTCTGATCGCATCCGAGGTTGATGTTGAGGAATTGGCCGGATGGCGTGCGCAGCGCCTTGACGCCGCTCGCCTTCACGAGCCGCTCGTATTCGCCGGGCGTCGTCGTCAGCAGCAGGTCGATCTCGCCGGAGATCATCGCCGACGCTTCGGCGGTCCGGTCCGGATAGATGAGCAATTCCACACGGTCGAGGTAAGGCCGTGTCGGGTCGTAATAGGCGGCGTTGCGTTCGACCACGATCTTTCGATCGGGCTCGTAGGACACCAGCTTGAACGGTCCGGTGCCGTTCGCCGTCGTAGAAAGGCTGGCGAGATCGGAGGCGATGACCTTCGCCGGAACGATCCGCGCGTTGAGATAGGTCAGGGCTACCGGCAGGTCGGCGTAGGCGCCTGATAGCGTGAACTTGACGGTCAAGGGATCGATCGCCGCGACCTCCTTGATCGGGCCGACATTGGTGCGGCCGGGCGAGGCGGTCTTCGGATCGAGAATGGCGTTGATACTGGCGATGACATCCTCCGATGTCAGCGGTGAGCCGTCATGGAAGGTCACGCCCGGGCGCAGCTTGAAGGTCCACTCCGTACGCGTCTCGTTCGGCTCCCAGGAGATCGCTAGGTCCGGCTCGACGGTCATGTCCGGCTTCAGCCGGGTCAGGTTGGAGTAAAGCAATTCGGTGACGAGATATTCCGGATTGACCCGCGCCAGCATCGGATGGATCACCGACGCGGCCTGGTCGAGCGACATCCGCAGCACGCCGCCGCGCTTGGGCGTATCGGCGATGGCGATCTTGGGGAGAGTGACGAGGCTGATGGCCGTGCCGGCGAGAAACAGGCGGCGGGTGACGGACAGCATGGCAGTAGGCTCCTCGAGTTAGCGAATGGCGATTGCTTCGGGCGAAAGATCGGGACGGAACTCGGCGGAGAGGTACGCCAGGACCGACTTCGCGAGCGCGACGATGTCGGGGAGCGTGGTGAATTCGCCGGGCGCGTGAATGCGGCTGTCCGGCCGACCAAGGCCCGTCAGAAGGATCTCCTGCATGCCGGTCGCCTGCACCCAGCCGAAATCGGAACAGCTCGTCGCGCCCCATTTGGCGAATTCGTCGGGTGCGTAGCCGAAGCCGGCCGACAGCGCGTCCTGCCAACGCGGCCAGTGCGGGCCGGTCGGATCCGACGTCGGCATCAGGTGACCGGTGAGGACGATCTCGATCTCGGCCAGCGGCGCGGCCTTGCGGATCGCATCCTCGATCTCGCGACGCGCGGCGAGGAAGTCCTCCTCCGGCGCGTAACGGCGGCAGATCAGGATCTCGAACCGCGAGGGAATCTGGCCACCGCACTGGCCGCCATGCGCGGCGGATATGTCGAGCTGTGCGGCAAGCGGGCGCGTCGCGCCGGGCGGAGCGGGCAGGGCGGACATGCGCTGTGCGATGTCAGGCTTCAAGGCGGCGAGCGCATTGAGGATCGGCAGCGCGGCCTCGATGGCGTTGGCGCCGCTTCCGGCATTTGCCGCTTCGCTCGCATGAACCGTCCGGCCATGGACTTTCACCAGAAGCGTGAAGAGCCCGAAACAGCCGGCCCAGATGCGAGGCGCCGCCGCGCCGTTGAAGTTGAGGATGTGCCCCTCGAGCAAACCCTGGTCCGCGAGATAGCGGACACCGGGATAGAGCCCGCCTTCCTCGTCGGTGCAGAACAGCAGCATCGGATCATAGCCGAGCGGCAGGCCGGTTCGGTCGGCGGCGCGCAGCGCCAGCAGCACGGCCGCAATCGTACCTTTCATGTCGGCTGAACCGATGCCGATCAGACGGTCGCCTTCGCGCGTCAAGTGCAGCGGATCGGTGGCCCAGCCCGGCGCAGCCGGCACGGTATCGACATGAAAATACAAGCCCAGCACCGGTCTGCCGGAGCGGCGGCGTGCGATGAGATTGGTGCGCGCGCCTTGCGCCGGGCCGCCATGGACACGCCACAGATGCTCAGGCACATCGATGCGCCGGCACTCGAGGCCAAGCGGCGCGACGAAGCTCTCCATCAATCCGGCAAAGGCCTGGTAGCCCGCACCGGGCGGGAAGGTCGTGTCGACCGCGACCATCCGCGCAAGATCGTCGACCGCGCTTTCGGCGGCACGTTCGATCTCGGCGAATCCCAGGCTTAGCCCGGACTGCCCTGGACGGATGGGCGGAGAAACCATTTGCGGCGGCTCATTTCTATATTCTATAAAGAAATACACGATGAGAACCGATTGCTGTCAATTCCAAAGAATGAGGCAGACGTGACCGGTAAACAGGCAAAAGCGGCGGTGACGGGCTCGTCGAGCCTGCCGGTTCCCCTGTACGAGCACGTCAAGCGTCAGATCGCCGAGGCGATCCTGGTTGGAGAGCTGGCTCCGGGTACGGTGCTCCCCGGCGAGGTTGCGCTTGCAACACGGTATGGTGTTGCGGTTGGCACCATTCGCCGGGCGCTGGCGGATCTGACGGCCGACGGCATGCTGGTGCGCCGTCGCAAGACCGGAACTGTCGTCACCGGCCGTGCTCCGCAGCATAGCCTGCGCTTCTTCTTTCAGTACTTCCGCTTGCACGGCGAGGATGGCGGCCTGCAGCGCTCCGTCCCTGAGGTCTTGTCCATGACAATACGGCCGGCAGGCGCCGAGGAAGCTACGCTCTTTTCGGAGCCGGCGGGTGAGCCGCTGCTGTGCCTCGATCGCATCCGCAGAGTCGGTAGCGTGCCGGTGATGCATTCGCAGATCAAGCTGCTCGCGCGTCGCGTGCCCGATTTTCCGCGCGAACCGGCACGCGTGCCGGCGCTTCTCTACCTTCATCTGCTCGACGTCTACGGCATCCGCGTTGCCGCAGTTCGCGAAAAATTGTCGGCAGAGCTCGCGGACGCAAAAGACCGGCGCCTGCTCGGCTTGCGATCGCCAAGCGCCGTCCTCGTCATTCACGAAGAGGCCTACGATCAGACCGGCGCATTGGCGCTTCTCAGCGAGCATCGCGCGACTACCGCGCGCCATCGCTATGTGAATGAAATCCGCTGACCCGATCGGAGCGAGCACCGTCCTCCAACGATGGAGAGAGGAAAACGACAACCAGCATCGATTGGGCTCGTCGCGCAGACCCGGCTCGTCGATCAGCAGAGCGAACGCATCCCGTCGATAGCAAATAGATACGTGCTATTTCCCCGCCGTCTCGGCGCGATACCAGTCGCCGATTTCGCTTGCGGTCATCAGGGCGACGCCCTCATGGCAGATGACATGATCGAGCAGCGCCTCCAGATATTTGATCCGGTGCGGCACGCCGGTGATGTAAGGATGGATCGAGATCGCCATGACCCGCGCATTATCGGCGCCTTCGAGATAAAGGCGGTCGAACTGGTCGGTGCAGCGCTTCAAAAACTGCTCGGACGGCAAATGCTGCAGCGCATGGATGACAATGTCGTTGGTCTCCACCGAGTAGGGGATGGTGGTGATGGTGCCGTGGGGCGTGGCGATATCCTGCGGCAAGTCGTCGATCACCCAGTCCGCGACATATTCGATGCCGTTGAGGCGGAGCAGATCGAGCGTTGCCTCGGTTTCAGTGAGGCCAGGGCTCTCCCATGAGCGCGGTGGCTTGCCGGTGAACTTGGCGATGGTGTCGACCGCACGCTCGATCGCGTCGGTCTGGTTGTCGAGCTTGTGCATCGGCCCCTGCAGGAAACCGTGGCCCATGAACTCGAATCCGGCTTCCAGCGCGGCCGAGGCGACGCGGGGATAGGAGTTGCAGACATTGCCGTTGATGGCGAGCGTTACCGGGATGTTGCGCTCGGTGAGAGCCTTGAACTGGCGCCAGAAACCCGCGCGCATCCCGTATTCATGCCACGACCAGTTCGGCACGTCCGGCAATAGCGGCTGTCCCATCGGCGGCGATAGCACGGTACGAGGCATGGCGTTCTCGATCCGCCATTCCTCGACATTGAGGATGACCCAGACGGCAAGCCTCTTGCCGCCGGGCAGCTCGAGCTTCGGGCGGTCGACCTGCGCCAGATAGGGGATGCGATCGGAGAGAACCATTGCGCTCAACCTGCGGCGTCGCGGCTTCGGGCAGAGGCGGCGTTGACGCGTGGCATGACTTGCTCGGCCATCAGGATCATAGAGCGACGGCCGGCCTCGCGGTCGCGCCAGTCCTTGCCGGCGTAGAGGAGCGTGCCGAAGACGCCGACTTCTTCCTGGAAAGCCAGCAACTGGTCGGCAACGCTATCCGGTGTGCCGTAGATGATGAGCTTTTCGCAGATCGACTCCAGCGTCACCTCATCGTCGGGCTGGTCGCGCCGGGTCTTGAACAGCTCGATGCGGCCACTCCGCTTCAGCTTGGTGAAGAGCGAGCGATAGTAGTAGACGTAAGGTCCGTTAGGGTCGGTTGCGTAGGCCTTGGCGGTAGCGGCATCCTTGGCAACGAATACGCTCTTGGCCACGCGCCAGTTGGCGGGATCCGCCGGACGGCGGGCGCGGTCGCAGCCCTCGACATATTTCGGCCAGTGGCTCTTAACCCACGCCGGCATCAGGAAGTTGGCGGAAATCGGTTCCCAGCCGCGTGCGGCCGCCTCGGTAACGCCCTTGGAGAAGGGCGCGACGGCCGTGACCACGATCGGCGGATGCGGACGCTGCAGCGGCTTTGCGATAAAGCCCTGACCGATGTCCTCAATCAGGGTCTTTTCGATCGAGATGTTCCAGTATTGGCCTGCGAGATTATAGGGCGGCTTGCCCTCCCAGATTGCCAGCACCTGGTTGATCGCCTCCAGGAACATCGCATTGCGATCGGCCTCGAGATTGCCAAACAGCTCGGCGTCCGACAGCAGGCCGCCCGGGCTGATGCCGAAGATCAGCCGGCCGTCGAGCATGTGGTCGAGCATTGCGATGGAGGCGGCAATTGCAGCCGGATGGCTGTTCGGCATGTTGACCGTGCCGGTGCCGAGCTTGATCTGCTTGGTGGCGGCGGCAAGCCAGGCGATGAAAGCGACGCAGGACGTGATGTTTTCGGCGCGGTCGGTGACGTGCTCGCCGACATAGGCCTCCGAAAATCCGAGCTCGTCCGCCAGCAGGAAGGCTTCCCGATCCTCCTTCAGGGATTGCCGCCAATCCTTGTCCAGGGGATGGATCGGCATCGTGAAGAACCCAAGCTTCATGATTGCTGTGCCTCCCCGAGCTGTTTTTGTTGGCGGGAGCGTGCGTCGGCCGGCCGATCAAGGCAAGTCCGAAAGTCGAAAAGACTGCGAAATCTAGTCGCTTGACCTTCGAATTGTCCCACCCTCTAATCCCCTCAAAAGCAGAAAAGCAGTTCCGGGGAGGGGCTTGCCTGAATGAAAGCCGCGGCTTTCGCCTATGCACGCGCGACCAGCGTTGCCAATGCGCTGGAGCTGCTTGCCGTGCACGGAGAGAAAGCGAGGGTGCTTTCGGGCGGGCAAAGCCTGATCCCCGCGATGAATCTACGGCTGGTTGCGCCGGAAGTGATCGTCGATATCGGCGATCTCGCCGAATTACGCGGGATCGCGGTCAAGGGTGATACGCTCGTCATCGGCGCGCTGACCCGGCATGCCGACCTCCTGAAATCATCCGACATTGTGAAATGTGCGCCGCTGCTCGGGGCGGCAGCGGCGCATGTAGCGCACCCCGCCATTCGCAACCGGGGTACCATCGGCGGTAGCCTCGCGCAGGCCGACCCGGCATCCGAACTGCCCGCCTGCATGCTGGCGCTGGGTGCGACGATCGTCGTGCACGGCCCCGGCGGCGAGCGGCGGATTGCTGCAGCGGATTTTTTCACCGGTATTTACGAGACGCAGCTCGCACCGCAGGATCTGCTGGTCGCCATCGAACTGCCAGTCGCCCGTACCGGCTCGGCGCATTTCTTCCAGGAGTTTGCGCGGCGGCACGGCGACTATGCGATCGTCGGCCTTGCGGCACAGGCAGTGCTGCAGGGCGATCGGATCGCCGACCTCCGGCTCGGCTATTTCGCCGTCGGCGACAAGCCCGTCCTGGCGAAGGCTGCCGGCAAACTGGCTGGCGCTACGGTCACGCCCACACTGCTCGCCGAGACCTCCGACGCCCTTTCACGTGAGCTTGATCCGCATGAGGATCAGCAGGCGACGCCGGCAATGCGCCGGCATCTCGCAAGAGTGTTGCTGGCGTGCTGCGTCGCTTCGCTTCTGAAACGTCCCGATCTCAACATCGGAGGACGTGCGTGACGGCTCCAGTGGCAATCTCAGTCACGGTCAACGGCGAACACGCGGAGGCGCATGTCTTGCCGCGGCTCAATCTTGCGGATTTCCTGCGCGAACATCTGAAACTGACGGGCACGCATCTCGGATGTGAGCATGGTGTATGCGGAGCTTGCACGGTGCGCGTCGGCGGCGAGATCGTGCGCTCCTGCCTGATGCTGGCGGTGCAGGCGAATGGCGCCGTGGTCGAGACGATCGAGGGCCTGTCCGACTCCGGCGAGATCGCCGACCTGCAGGCGGCGTTTCGCGACCGCAATGCGCTGCAATGCGGCTTCTGCACGCCGGGCATGCTGATGGCGGCGCAGGATCTGTTGCGTGAGAACCGAACGCCTGCGCGAGAGGAGATCCGCGAGCATCTCTCGGGCAATTACTGCCGTTGCACCGGTTATCACGCCATCATCGACGCGATCGAGACGACCGCACGGGCGCGGATGGAGCCGAAGGCATGAGCTCGATCCGCAGCAATCCCCAGCGGCTGTCGGTCCTGGACCGGCCGAACTCCTATATCGGCAAGACGGTGCCCCGGCCGAATCTCGAGCGGCTGCTGCAGGGGCGCGGCAGCTATGTCAGCGACATGGAGCTGCCGCGAATGGCGCATGTCGTGTTCTTGCGCTCGTCGCATGCGCATGCGGAGATCGTAAGCATCGACGCCGCCGCAGCAAGGCGGATGCCGGGCGTGATCGCTGTCGTCACGGGCAAAGAGCTTGCGGACGTCATCACGCCGTGGATCGGCGTGCTCTCCCATCTCAAGGGCCTCAAATCCGCGCCACAATCGGCGATCGCGGTCGACAGGGCCTGCTGGCAAGGCGAGGCGCTGGCCGCCATCGTGGCGACGAGCCGGGCGGCGGCCGAAGATGCCGTGGAGCATGTTGCGGTCGAGTATAGGGAACTCGAAGCCGTCACCGACATGCGCACGGCGCTCGATCCGGCGACACCGGTCATTCACGCCTCGCTTGGCGACAATCTGGCGTTCGAACGCATCCTCGACGCAGGCGCGGTGGATCAAGCCTTCGCCGGTTCCGATGAAGTGGTCGAGGCCGAATTCATCTTCGGCCGCCACACCGGCGTGACGCTGGAGCCGCGTTCGGTCGTTGCCGACTGGGATGCCGCGGAAGCGCGGCTCACGATCTATCAGGGCACGCAGGCCCCGCATATGGTGCAGAACATCGCGGCACTGCATTTGGGTCTGCGAGAGACGCAGGTCCGCGTCGTCTGCAAGGACGTCGGCGGCTCGTTTGGCATCAAGGTGCACATCTACGCCGACGAGATGGCGACATACGCGCTGGCCAAGCTGCTGCGTCGGCCGATAAAATTCGTCGCCGACCGCGTCGAGAGTTTCAATACCGACATTCACGCCCGCGACCATCGCTGCAAGGGAAAGATCGGTGTCAAGCGCGATGGCGCCATCACGGCGTTCGAGATCGACGATCTGACCGGCATCGGGCCTTATTCGATGTACCCGCGCACCAGCGCGATCGAGGCCAACCAGGTCGTCAACCTCGTCGGCGGCGCCTACACCACCAAGAACTATCGCGCACGGGCGCGGGTGGTATTTCAGAACAAGAACGTGATGTGCCAGTACCGCGCAGTCGGCCATCCCATCGCCTGTTCGGTGACTGAGGGACTGGTCGATCTCGCGGCCATGAAGATCGGTATGGATCCGGTGGAAATCCGCCGCCGCAATCTCATTGCCGACGACGCCTATCCCTGTGCCTCGCCGTCGGGGCTGCGGTTCGAGCAGTTGTCGCATCATGCGTCGCTGGCGAAGATCGTCGAGATGATGAATTATGAGGCGCTGCGCGCCGAGCAAGCGGCCTTACGAAAGCAGGGCATTCATCGCGGCATCGGCATCGCGAGCTTTATCGAAGTCACCAATCCCAGCGCCGCGTTCTATGGCGTCGGAGGGGCCAGGATTTCGTCGCAGGATGGCGTGGTGGTGCGGCTGGATGCGCAAGGTTCGGTGATCTGCCAGACCAGCATCACCGAGCAAGGGCAGGGCTCGCAGTCACTCACGGCGCAGATCGTGGGCAGCGTCCTCGGCGTTTCCATGGATCGCGTCCGCGTCATCCTCGGTGATACCGACATGACGCCGTACGGCGGCGGCACCTGGGCTTCGCGCGGCGCCGGCATTGGCGGCGAGGCGGCGTTGCAGGCGGCGAAGATCCTGCGCAAGAATATCCTCGATGTGGCCGCCGTCATTCTGCAATCGACGCCGGCCGAACTCGATATCATCGACAATGCCGTGGTCAATGTCAGCGACGGTGCGCGGCGCATCGAACTCGATGAGCTCGCGCGCATCGTCTATTTCCGCCCCGACACCCTGCCGCCGGGCATCCAGCCCGAACTGATGGCGACAAGACACTATGTGCCCCGTGACTATCCTTTCGCGTTCACAAATGGCGTTCAAGCCGCCTGGGTCGAAGTCGATACCGACACCGGCTTCGTCAGGTTGCTCAAGCACTGGGTGGTCGAGGATTGCGGCACCCTCATCAATCCGCAGCTGGTCGATGAGCAGATCAGGGGTGGGGTGGTGCAGGGGCTTGGTGCGGCGCTGTTTGAAAAGTGCGTCTATGACGACCGGGGACAGCTGACCAATGCCAACCTGGCCGATTACCTGGTGCCGATGTCCGGCGAAATGCCTGACATCGACGTGGGCCACGTTGTCTCGCCGACGCGCGAGTCCGAGCTAGGCGCCAAGGGCGCGGGCGAGGCCGGTACGGCAGGCGCGGCGGCGGCAGTGGCCAACGCGGTCAATGATGCGCTCAAGCCGTTCGGAACAATAATCACCGAGATTCCCCTGACACCGCAGGTCATCCTGACGGCCTTGGGACGGATCTGACGAGGGACGCCGCCACAACACCAGTACAATTACACCAAGCAACAACGACCCAGGGGAGAGAACTGCCAATGTCGAAGAAGGTCTCCAAGCCAGGATCGATTTCCCGCCGCCGCCTGCTGGCGACCGCCGGCGCGGCGCTTGCCGCCACGCCGCTCGGCGCCAAGTTGGTGCGGGCGCAGCAGACGCCGATCAGGATCGGCATGAGCATGCCGCAAACCGGCGGTCTCGCAGGCGGCGGCAAGGCCTCGCTGCTCGGCATCGAGATCTGGCGCGACGACGTCAATGCCAAGGGCGGGCTGCTCGGAGGCCGCAAGATCGAACTCGTCGTCTACGACGACAAATCGAGCGCGTCGGAGACGCCGGCGATCTATTCGAAGCTGATCGATGTCGACAAGGTCGACCTCCTGTTCGCGCCCTATGCGACCGTGCCGACGGCGCCGATCATGCCGATGGTCAAGCAGCGTGGGCTTCTGCTGATGGGTAACTTCTCCTTCCAGGTCAACAGCAAAGTCGGCCATGACATGTGGTTCAACAATGCGCCGTGGGGACCGGCTGACAGCTGGGCGACCTCGTTCCTCGATATCGGTCAGAGGGCCGGCGGCAAATCCATGGCGTTGCTGGCCGCCGACCAGGAATTCGCGCAGAATCTGGCGAAGACCGCGCGTGAAGTCGCAGCGAAGCGCAACCTGCCGATGGTATTCGACCAGGCCTATCCGCCGAACACGGTGGAGTTCTCCAGCATCATCCGCGCGCTCAAGGCGGCCAAGCCCGACATCGTCTATATCGCGTCTTATCCGCCGGACTCGGCGGGCATTCTGCGTGCCGTGAACGAGATTGGGATCGGCGACAACGTCAAGGTTTTCGGCGGCGGCATGGTCGGCCTGCAGTTCGGCGCCGTGATGGAGAATATGGGCTCACTGCTCAACGGCGTCGTCAACTACAACACATGGCTGCCCGAAAAGAGCATGTATTTCGAGGGGACCAAGGAGTTCTTCGACAAGTACACGAAACGCGCCGTCGAAGCCAAGATCGATCCGCTCGGCTATTATCTGGCGCCGTTCGGCTACGCCAGCGGCCAGCTCATCGCGCAGGCCATCAACGCGGTGGGATCGCTGGAGCAGAAGGCACTTGCAAAATATCTGCGCGAAAACACGCACAAGACCATCGTCGGTCCGATCGCGTTTTCGCCTGATGGCGAACGCAAGGAAACCGCGGTGCTGCAGGCCCAGTTCCGCGGCGTCGTTGACAAGAACATGGAGCAGTTCCGTAGCTCGGGCAAGCAGGTGATCCTGTTCCCGGAGAACCTGAAATCCGGCGAGTTGATCGCTCCGTTTGAGGCCGCGCGGAAATAAGCCGAGGCGGCGAGGGAAAGATCGTCCCGGGCGGGGATCGGATACCCCGGCACGAGTTGATCGGGCAAGCGGGCCAAGGCGGATCAAGGGGGACCTCAATTGTTTTCATTTGATCTCCTGCTCGATGCGGTGGTGATCGGGGTGCTGCTCGGCTGCTTTTACGGCGCGGTCAGCCTCGGATTGTCCGTGTCGTTTGGCCTGCTCGACGTTCCCCATGTGGCGCATCCGGCGTTTCTGGTTCTGGCGTCGTACGCGGTGTATTTCCTTAACGAGCATTACGCCGTTGATCCCCTGGTCGCAGGGCTCCTGATCACGCCGGTATTCTTTCTGCTCGGGCTCTTGGCCTATCGCTTGTATTATGAAACGTTCGAGAAGCGAGGCAGCGACGCCGCCGTGCGCGGCATCGCCTTCTTCTTCGGCGTCGCCTTCATCATTGAAGTGTTGATCATCCTGCAATTCGGTGTCGATCAACGCTCCGTCACCGCCGATTATGTCGGCAGGGCCTGGCGGCTCGGTGATATCCGCATTCCGTACCGGCTCCTGGTCGCCTTTGCCGTCGCAACCGCATTGACCGTCCTGCTCACGCTGCATTTGTCGCGGACCTTCATGGGACGCGCCATTCGCGCGGTCGCGCAGGACCAGGAGGCGTTACGGTTGATGGGCGCCAACCCGATCAGGATCAAGCAGTGGGCATTCGGCATCGCCACCGCTGTGCTCGGGATCGCCGGCGCCCTTCTCATCATCGTCGCCCCTGTCGACCCGACGCTCGACCGTGCCTATATCGGGCGCACATTCTGTGTCGTTGTGATGGCGGGGCTCGGCAGCATGGGCGGCACGCTCGTCGCCGCCATCATTCTCGGTGTCGCCGAGACGATTGTGCTCACCATGTTCGGCGCCTCTTGGGCGCCGGCGATTTCCTTTGCGATGTTGCTCGGCGTTCTCGCCGTACGGCCGCAGGGCCTGTTTGGCAGGCGATCATGACACGCAACAGCATTGCTTTCTGGACCGGGGCGACCGTCTTTCTCGTCGCCGTCTTTGTGATGACACAGGTCGTCGGCAACCAGTATCCGTTCTTCGCCGGCTACGTCATCCTGCAGTTCATCGCGCTTGCCGTGGCATGGAGCATCCTTGGCGGTTATGCGGGATATGTCAATTTCGGCACCAGCGCGTTCTTCGGCGTTGGCGTCTATGCCGCGGTTTTCCTGGTCAAGGCCTTTGGCGCGCCGCTTCCCCTGCAGATCCTGGCTGGCGCCGCGATCGGTGCGCTCATGGGTTTTGCGCTCGGTCTCTTGACGCTTCGCATGCAAGGCATCTTTTTCTCGATCGCGACGATTGCGCTGACGATCATCATCGAGACGACAATAACGAACTGGCGATACGTCGGTGGAGCTGCGGGCATCCAGATCCAACGGCCGGCGGTGACGGCGCCATTCGACAACTATGTGCAGATGCTGTTCTTCGTTCAGGCCCTCCTCGTGGTGCTGGCGGTTGCGATCTCGCGCTACATCCAGAACTCTTGGATCGGCCGCGGCCTGCAGGCGCTGAGGGACGACGAACTTGCGGCTGAATGCACGGGCGTGCCGACCTTGCGATTGAAGCTACTCGCCTGTGTGATCTCAGGAGCGCTGATGTGTGCCGTCGGCGCGCCGGCGGCGATGTACTTGCAATATGCCGACCCTGCGTCGGCGTTCAATCTCAACTACTCCGTAACGACACTCGCGATGTCTCTGATCGGCGGAACCGCGCATTGGTCCGGGCCGATCATCGGGGCGATCCTGCTCGGCACGACGCAGCAATTGCTGACGGTAACGATCTCCTCGGAAGTCAACGTGCTGGTGCTGGGTTTGATGCTGGTGCTGTTTGTCGTGGGCGCCCCGGAGGGTATCATCGGCCTGATCCGCAAGCTGCGCGGCGACCGCAAGGAGGGTGAGGTATGACGCTCTCCGGCACCCAGTCGCCCCTGCTGCGGATTTCGTCGCTTACCAAGCGTTTCGGCGGATTCACGGCGCTCCACGAGGTCAGCGTCGACATTCGGTCCGGCGAGCGGTTCGGCCTGATCGGTCCGAACGGCTCGGGCAAGACCACGCTGATCAACTGCATTTCCGGCGCGTTTCGTACCGAACCCGGCACGGTCCTGTTTCGTGACGAGGACATCGCACTGCTGCAGCCGCACGTGCGCACGCGCCGTGGCATCGCTCGCAGCTTCCAGATCCCGCGACCGTTCAGGAGCATGACGGTCGCCGAGAATCTCATGGTCGCGCTCGATTTTGCTGCGCACGAGCACGTCTCGGCGGCGCAGCGGCGAGACAGCATGATGTCGATCCTCGATCAAATGGGCCTCGGCCAGAAGGCCAACGTCTCGGCCACGCAGCTTAGTCAGGTGGAATTGCGCAAGATGGAACTCGCACGCGCAATGGCGACGCATCCGAAGCTCCTGATTTCGGACGAGGCCATGGCGGGCCTTTCTAGCTCGGAAGTCGACGAAGTGCTTGATCTGCTGCTCAGCCTTGCAAGCCGGGACATCACCATCATCATGATCGAGCATATCATGCAGGCCGTGATGCGCTTCTCCGAACGCGTCATGTGTCTTGACGCCGGCCGAATCATTGCGATCGGCTCGCCATCCGAAGTCATGGCCGACCAGCGCGTGCAGGAGGCTTACCTTGGCACTTAGCCTTGCCATCAATGATCTTGATGCAGGTTACGGCGCCGTGAAGGCGTTGCGCGGCGTTTCGCTCCGTGTCGAGGCCGGCGAAACCGTTGCCTTGCTCGGCACCAACGGCAACGGCAAGAGCACGCTGATGAAGTGCATCGCAGGCCTGGTGAGGCCGCAACGTGGCGCCATATCGCTTACAATCGATGGAGCGGCGCACGATCTGTCCCGTCTTTCGACCGAAGACATTGTCGAGCTCGGCGTAGCGATGGTTCCGGAGGGGCGTCGTTTGTTTCCCCGGCTGACCGTGCTCGAGAACCTGATGCTCGGCGCGTTCCGCAAGGCAGCCAGGCGCAGTATCGACCGTAATCTTGCGATCGCTTTTGAAGCATTTCCCGTCCTCAAGGAGCGGCAGGCGCAACTCGCGGGCACGATGTCGGGCGGACAACAGCAGATGCTGGCGATCGGGCGCGCCCTGATGTCGTCACCACGCTTGTTGCTGGTCGACGAACCTTCGGTGGGTCTCTCGCCGCTACTGGTATCGCAGACCATCACCAAGATCGGCGAGCTCAATCAGAACCTCGGTCTGACGGTGCTGATGGCGGAGCAGAACTTCAATCAGGCGATCCGGATCGCGAGCCGCGGCTATATCATTGTACATGGTGAAATCGTCGTGGCGGCCGCTTCGGTCGACGAATTGAGAGGCAACGATATCGTCAAGCGGCTCTATCTTGGTGGCGCCACGTAATTGCTCCTGAGGCGCCGAAGTGCCTAGAAGGTCGGGGCCATTGCAGCAAGGCGCTGATAGGCCCTTTCACGGGCAGAATCGATCGGCTGCTGCGGTCCTGTGGTTGGACCGATCAGCACGAAACGGACATCGCCGATTCCGATGAAGCGCAGGATCTCCCGCAGGTATGGCGTTGCCATGTCGATGCGGCCGCGGTTCATGCCGGTGGCGAAGTCGCTGCCGCTGGCGATGATCACCAGCGTCGGTCGATCCTTCAGCAGCGGGAGATACCCCTGCGCCGGATCGAACCGGAAGGTGAGCCCAGGCTGGACGATGACGTCGAACCACTGCTTGAGCTTGTAGGGGATGCCGAAGTTCCACATCGGGGTCGAGATCAGCACCCGATCGGCGAGCGAAAAGCGCAGCGCCATGCGCTCGGCCTCGGCAAAGCTGTCGCGTTGCGCATCGGTGAAGGCCTCAGCCTTCATGCGTGCATATTTGGCATCGACGATAGGGCCCGCGAACTCCGGCATCCGCTCACGCCAGATGTCCACGATATCGACGTCCCAATCCGGCCGGGCCAGGCGGAAGCCGTCAAGAAAGACGCGTGCGCCGGCATTCGACTCGGACTCGGCGCGGGGCGAGCAGGACAGATGCAGGAGCTTTGCCACGGCTCATCCCAGCGCTCTGATCACGGTATCGGCCCTGGTCACGACCGCGACGTTCTGCATGGCAAAATTGATCGAGGCGTTGTGCCAGTCGGCATTCATGGTCGAGCAGCAGTCCTCGGGCACGATCATGAAATAGCCCTTGTCGGCACCGGTCCGCGCCGTGTGCTCGACCGACATGTTGGTCCAGGCGCCGGTATTGATGATCATGTCGCGGCCGGTGGCTTTCAGGATCGTCTCCAGCCGCGTGCCTTCCCAGGCACTCATCCGCATCTTCTCGACGACGAAATCGCCGGGCCGCGGCTCCAGGCCGGAAACGGGCGCTGCGCCCCAGCTTCCGCGTACCATCGCCTTGCTGTCGACGAGGCCTTCGAACAAAGGGGCGTTGAGTGTAACGCCGGGTGCGCCCGGTTCGACGACGAACCAGACATGGATGATGGCGACGCCCCGCGCGCGCGCGACATCCGCCAGCCGCCGGACATTCTCGACGACATGCTGTTGCTTTGCATGACCCGGCGCACCCGACTCGGCGAAGGCGCCGCCGTCCATGATGACGTCGTTCTGGAGATCCTGGATGATCATGGCGCAGCGCTGCGGATCGAGCTGCATCTCGCCCTCGGTGAGAACAGGCGAGGCCGGTGACGAGCTCGGGTCTGCGCCGCCGCCGGCGCGTCGGCCGCTCATATAGGGCTCGTGACGCGGACCGACCTTGGTCTGAATTGCGTACACCGAATGGGTCGAGGTGAGATAGAGCGTGCGGAAATCCGGACCGCCCCAGGCGAGGTTGGCGACCAGCTCCGGCACGCGGACCTTGCCGAGCAGCTCGCCGCGCGGCGAATAGACCCAGACGCCGCCGGGCGCGGTGACCCAGACATTGCCGTGCTGATCGCATTTCATGCCGTCGGGCAGGCCGGACTCGAGCTCGGACCTGATGCCGCTCGCAAACACGCGCGCGTTCGAGAGCGTGCCGTCGGCATTGACATCGAAAACGCGGATCAGCGCCTGCACGGTGTCGTTGACATAGAGCAGCTTTTCGTCGGGCGAGAAGCACAGACCGTTCGGCTGGTCGAACAGGTTTCGCTCGACCACGAGCTTCGGCTCGCCGCCGGGCATGACGCGATAGACGCCCTGAAAGCCGAGCTGGCGCGGCCGCTCGACGCCATAGACCGGCATCCGTCCATACCATGGGTCCGAGAAATAGATCGCACCCGATGAGTGCACGCAGACATCGTTCGGGCTGTTGAGCTCCTGGCCGCTAAAATGCGAGGCGAGCACCTCGCGCCGTCCGTCCGGACGCTCGCGGACGAGCGATGAGGTCGCGTGCTCGCAGACGATCAGGTTGAGCTCGGCGTCATAGGTCATGCCGTTGCATTTGTTCGACGGGCGCTTGACCTCGACGACGCCGCGCCGCGCATCCCAGCGTCGGCGCACGTCGCCGGGCATGTCCGAGAACAGCAGGTAATGATCGACCGGATGCCAGATCGGCCCTTCCGTGAAGTCGAAACCGGTGCCGATCTGCGCGACCGGCGCATAGGGATCGATCAGGTTCTCGAACTCGCTTCGCAGAGTGACGTGCGTCATCGGTCGATCCTCGACAACATCAAGCCGGAAACCAGTTCCGCTGGGGCAGGGACTGCACGACCGGTCCGGGGACCTGGTCGTGCAGGCGACCGACGACATTGCCGCCTTCGATCTTGGCCGGACGGTCATGCACGGGAAGCAGGTAGCGCGAACTGCTCAGCAGCTTCTTGATCGCCGCCTTCTCTGCACGTTTGCTGGTGCCGTGGTTGCCGGTGGTGCGCGGCTCCCAATCGTGGATCTCGTGGAAGGGCGTGACGATCTGGTCATTGAAGTCGTAGATGACGTCGCCGCAGATGGTCGCGATGCCGTCGGCGGTGTGGACGATGATGTTCATCGATCCCTCGGTGTGGGCGTTGGCGGCATCGCAATAGACGCCAGGCATCAGCTCGATCGGGCCGGTGATTTCGAGGTCGAGGAAGCGAAGCGCGCTCTTGGTGTGCAGGCGGTCGATCAGGTGCTTGATGTCGGGCGCCGGATATTGCGGATGCATCAGGCCGGAGACGGAGTATTCGAGCTCCTTGCGGTTGACGACGACGGTCGTGTTCATCGGGAACAGGTCGTCCTTGCCGGCATGGTCGATGTGCAGATGGGTGTGGCAGACGAAGCGCACGTCGCCCATGCGCACGCCGTGACGCGCGAGCTGGTTCTCGATCATGTGCTCATGGTACTGCAGCCCTCGCATGCCCAGCGTCTCCATGATCTGGTTGGAGCGGTAGCCGGTGTCGACCACGACCGGATAGGGGCCGCCGAGGATCAGGAAGCCGAGGGTGAGGACGCGGCGGGTGCGGCCGCAGTCGCGGCCGAGCACCAGGAAGCTCGATTCCAACTCGATATCGCCATAGTCCAGGATCTTGATCTCCAGCGCCATACGTTGCCCTCCTGTCTCGTTTCTTGTCTGTCAAAGCCGATAGACGCGCGTCGCCGTCGCCCTGAAGATCGCGTCCTGCTGCTCCGCACTGAACGGGGCGGCAGCTGCGCGAAAGGTACTGACGAGCTCGGGATAGCTGGTCCACAATTTCTCGATCGGAAAATTCGAGCCGAACAGGCAACGCTCGGCACCGAAAATCGCGACGGTGTCCGTAAGCACAGCCGCGATATGCGCGGGGTCATTGCGATGGATGAAGGTGCCCAGCCCGGACAGTTTTGAGACCACGTTCGGGCAGGTCGCGAGGCGGGCTATGCCCGCACGCCAGGCCGCTCGGCCCGCCGGCGAGAGGTCTTCCAGCATGCCGGCATGCTGGAGGATGAACGTCACCTTGGGGCAGGACTCCGCCAGCAGCGCGGCATCGGGCATCTGCGGTGTGAAGACCTGGAGGTCGAAGCTCCAGCCGTAATCGGCCAGACGCGCGACGTTGCGACGGATCACGGGCTCGGCGCAGAGATCCGAACGAGCGGCGAAGCGGTACAGCGGGTTCTCGTGCCAGTGCAGTTGCATGCGCACCCCGCGGAGCAGCGGATAGCCTTTGAGGCGATCGAGCTGCGGGCGCACGTCGTCGGCCGCGAAATTGGCGTAGGCGACGATGGCATGCGGCCAGCCGTGCTCGTCGGCTGTGCGCTGGACCCAGGCAGCTTCCTCCTCGAAGTGCTCGGGCGCCCAATTGGTCTGCACATAGACGGAGCGGGTGACGCCGGCGCCCCTGAGATCGGCGAGATATTCCTCGATCGGATAATCGCGCCGGATCGGCTCGTACGGTCCGAAGATGCGGGGCTGCATGGGGCCGGTCAGCCAGGGCAGGTCGGCCTGCCGCCAGATGTGATGATGGCCGTCGACAATACCGTTCACGCAGCTCTCCTTCGTCCCAGCGCCAGTACATGGGCGACGATCGAGGCACTCGATCCGCCGTCCACGAGATCGTCGACGGAGCGTTCAATCGCGACGAGCGCCGCGGTCTGCGGGCGGAAGCCCGGTCCTGTTGCGAGCGGCGTCAGCCAGCTCAGGCGCCAGGCCCGCCGCGACAATTTCGCAACGGCATCGCGAAGCGCGTCGGGCTCGCCGCGCTCGAGCCCATCCGACACGATGACCACGGCGGCGCCGCGGGCATAGCCGCCGAACCGCGGCACCGCGAGGAAGGCTTGCAGCGCGTCGCCGATGCGGGTGCCGCCGTCCCAGTCGCTCACGAGATGTGCGGCCGCGCTCAGTGCCTGCTCGCGCCGCTTCAGCCGCAGCGCGCGGGTGACACGGGTCAGCCGTGTGCCGAAGGTGAAGACCTCGACATTGGGCGCGGCGTGCACCAGCGCATGGGCAAGCTTCATGTTCTCCTCGGTCCGGCTCTTCATCGAACCTGAGACGTCGATCAGCATCAGCATCTTGCGCGGGCGCTGGCGCCGCTTCATGTGGCCGACCCGCAGGATCTCGCCGTCGCTGCGGACGCTGTCGCGCAAGGTGCGGCGGAGATCGGCGAAGGGGCCGCGGCGTGCGCGCATACGGCGGTGCCCGCGCCGCCGTGGCAGGCGCCGCGGGGCCTCGCGCGCCAGACGGCGGAGCGCATCGGTCGTGGAGAGCTGGCCGAAGCGACGCTCGACCAGTGCCTCGGCGCGCGTCGCCGTCAGGCCCGATTCATTGGTCTCATCGGAGTGCAAGGGCTCCTCGTCGCCGCGGCCTTCCTCCTGGAGACGAACGGTCTCGTCGTCCTCGCCGTCGCCGGCGTGCTCGATGGCCTCGCTGCCGCGGAAATGCAGGTCGAACAGCCGGTCGAAGGTGGTGCGGCGCTCGGGCGGCGGGGCGAGGGTGGCGAGCGCAGATTGCCTGATGTCGTCGAGGTCACGCGGGCCGAGCAACGCGATCGCGGCGAGAAAGGCGGTGGTCTGCTCCGGTGCAACGGCGAAACCGTTGACGCGCAGTAGCGCAACGAAGGAAATGAAGATGCGGGCAGCGTGCGGCAGTAGCAGCTCGGTGCTCATGCGGTCGCCTCCGCGAGCATGGCATCGAGCCGGGGGGCGATGAAGTGCAGGTCCTCCTCGTCCTTCAGCGCCACGCCGATCGAGCGCTTGAAGGCGTCGGGCCAGCGCGCGCCGCCCTTGTTGAGCAGCGTCGCCGCCTCCGCCCAGTCGACGGCCTCGGCGATGCCAGGCGCCTTGCTCAGCGGTTCGCGCCGCAACCTCTCGACGGCCGCGACGACGGCGCGGGCCGTGGCTTCGGCGACGCTGGACGCGCGCATCATGATGATCCGCGCCTCCCGCTCGGCGGTGGGATAGTCGATCCAGTGATAAACGCAGCGGCGGCGCAAGGCTTCGTGCAGATCGCGCGTCCGGTTCGAGGTCAGCACCACCACGGGACGTTCGGCCGCGCGGACCGTGCCGCGCTCGGGGATGGATATCTGGAAATCGGAGAGGAATTCGAGCAGAAATGCCTCGAACTCCTGGTCGGCCCGGTCGATTTCGTCGATCAGCAGCACGGTTGAATCAGGCGCGCGAAGGGCGGCCAACATCGGCCGCTCGATCAGGAAGGTTTCACCGTAGATGTCGATGCTGTCGTCGCCGGCCTGCCGGATCGCGAGCATCTGGCGCGGATAGTTCCATTCATAGAGCGCAGCGGAGGAGTCGATGCCCTCGTAGCATTGCAGGCGGATGAGACGGCGGCCGAGCACGGCGGCAATGGCCTTTGCGGCTTCCGTCTTGCCGACGCCGGGTGCGCCCTCGAGCAACAGCGGCTTACCGAGTGCGAGCCCCAGATAGGCGGCAGTCGCAAGGCCCTCGTCGGCGAGGTAGTAGGCAGCTCGAAGCGCCTTCTCCAGCGCTTCCGGGCTGTCGATGCCGACGATGTTGCTGCGAACGGCCACGGCGTTTCCCTCAGCGCCGCGCCTGCGGCCGTGCACCGCCCTGGCTCTTGATTGCCCGCAGCACCTTTTCCGGCGTGATGGGGAGATCGTCGATGCGCACGCCGACGGCATTGAAGATCGCGTTGGCAACGGCGGGCAGCACGGGATTGGCGCACATCTCGCCGGGGCCCTTGGCGCCGAACGGACCGTCAGGGGCAGGCCGTTCCAGCACGGCGATATCGTGCGGACAGATGTCGCCGGGACCGGGCATCAGATATTCGACGAAGTCGCGGGGACCGTGAGCCGGGTCCGGGTAATAAGGCTCGGGCGTCTCGTAGAGTGCGTGGCTGACGCCCATCCAGGCACCGCCGACGAGCTGCTGCTCGACCAGGCGCGGATTGAGCGCGCGGCCGAGCTCATAGGCGGAGTCCATCCGGACCATCGCAACCTCGCCGGTCTCGTCGTCGACCTCGACCTCGGCGACGAGACAGGCATGGGCATAGCAGGTCGCCGGCGACATCTCGCCAGTCTCCGGATCGACGTCGGAGAGCGGCACGAGGAAAATGCCGCGGCCGGAGATGGTCTTGCCCTGCTTGAATTGCGCCGCGATCGCGACGTCCTTGGTCGAGATCGAACGGTGCGGCGCGCCCTTGACATGGATGCTGCCCCGGCCGTCGGTTTCGAGATCGGCGGCGTTGACCTCGAGCTCCTCGGCCGCCGCCTCCATCATCACGCCGCGCGCCTCGTGGGCGGCGGCCATCACGGCGTTGCCGACGCGGTGAGTGCCGCGCGAGGCGAACGAGCCCATGCAGTGCGGACCGGTGTCGGAGTCCGCCGTGTCGACATAGACGTCCGCGACTGGTACGCCCAGTGTCTCCGCGCAGATCTGCCGCGTCACCGATTTCATGCCCTGTCCCAAGTCGATCGACGACAGCGCCACGGTGAACTTGCCGCTCGGGTTGGAATGCACCAGCGCCTGGCTCGGATCGCCGCCGAGATTCATGCCGATGGGATAGTTGATCGACGCCATGCCGCGTCCGCGATGCCTGGTCATCTAGCGCCTCCTGGTGCCGAAGACAGAGGAGAAACGGGTCGCGCCATGCGAGGGCGCCGCTGGCCGCGGCGAGGGGGGCGGCGGTGCGGGCGGTGGCGGCTCGCGCGGCGGTTCGCGGGTGACAGTGGGCGGAAGCCGGTCATAGCTGGTGCGCTGCTGCGCTGGCGCGGCCGGCCGGCTGCGCGACACCGTCGGCGTCGGCGGGATCACGGCGCGGCTGCCGCCCCCATCCTTGCGCGAGGAGGCGCGCTTGAACTCCTCGCGGATCGGCCATTTGGCTTTTTCGGCCGCAACCTGCACGCACTCGATCAGCGCGGTGTTCTTGGCCTCGCGCCGGTGCGCCTTCATGTCGCCATCGCGATAGGCGTTGAGGATGCGGAACTCCATCGGGTCCATGCCGACGAGGTTGGCCAGCTTGTCCATCTGGCACTCGATGGCAAAATCCATCGCGGTGACGCCGAAGCCTCGCATGGCGGTGGCAGGCGTCCGGTTGGTGAAGACGCAATAGACGTCGCCATAGACGTTCGGGATGGTGTAGGGGCCCGGCAGATGTGCGGCGCATTTCACCGCGGCGTAGCTGGACAGCCGCGTATAGGCGCCGCTGTCGAAATAGGCACGGATCTTGCGCGCGACGATGCGGCCGTCGCGCATCACGCCATCCTTGATGTAGATGCGCTCGGCGCCACGCGGCGGGCCATACTGCATCTCCTCCTCGCGCCCGAACACGTAGCGCACGGGCCGCCCGGTCAGCATTGCGCCGAGGATCGCGAGCGGCTCGGTCAGAGTGTCCACCTTGCCGCCGAACCCGCCGCCGACGGTTCCTCCGATGAAGTGGAAGGTGTTGGAGGCCACGTCCAGGATCTTGGCGCAGGTGTCGACCGAGAAGAACAAGGCCTGGGTCGAGGTGTAGACGACGTAGCGGCCGTTGGTGTCGGGAGCTGCGATCGCCCCGTTTGTCTCGGTCGGCGCGTGCTCGATCGGCGACATCTGGTAGCGCTGCTCGAGCACGTGGTCGGCGGTTGCAAGTGCCGCATCGGCGTCGCCGAAGCGCAGGCGCTGGTGATCGTAGACGTCGTGATAGGTGAATGTGTTCTTCGGATAGGTCTCGTTCACCACGGGCGCGCCGGGCTTCAGCGCGTCCTCGACGTCGAACACGGTCGGCAGCGGCTCGTAGTCGATCCGCACCTTTGCGATCGCCTCGAAGGCCTCGCGCTCGCTGTCGGCGACGACTGCGACGATCGGCTCGCCCTTGTAACGCACCTTGTCGACTGCCAGCGAGGGCTCGTCGTCCTTGCCGAAGTTGATGAGGCTGAGCAGCGTGTTGAGGTTGCGCGGCACGTCGGCGCCGCGGATGATGCGGCGGACGCCGGCCGAGCGCTCCGCCTCCGCGGTGTCGATGCGGCGGAGCCTTGCATGCGCCTGCGTCGAGCGCACGACTTTCAGATGCAGCATGCCCTGAAGCTTATGGTCGTTGAAATAGCTGGATGTGCCTGTGACATGGCCGAGCATGTCCTGGCGCTGGGTGCCCTTGCCGATCTCCTTCAGATTATCGTCGCGCTCGTCGGCGAAGATGTCCTTGCGTAGTTCCAGCATGGTCGCGTTCCCTTACGCGCTGACCCGGCCGCCGGCGGCGGCGAGGATGGCATTGATGATCGGCTCGTAGCCGGTGCAGCGGCAGATGTTGCCGGAGATGGCCTCGACGACTTCGTCGCGGCTCGGTGAGGGGTTGCGGTCGAGCAGCGCCTTGGCGGCCATCAGCATGCCCGGCGTGCAATAGCCGCACTGGGCGGCGAAATGGTCGGCAAAGGCGCGCTGCAGCGGATGCAGGTTCGGGCCCTGCTTCATGCCGTCGAGCGTCTCGACCGAGCGGCCCGCGACCGTTTCGGCCAGTGTCAGGCAGGACAGGTGCAGCTCGCCGTCGATCAGCACGCTGCAGGTGCCGCAGCCGCCCTGGCCGCAGCCGAATTTCGGGGTCATGTCGCCGATCAGTTCGCGCAGTGCCACCAGCAGGTTGGTGCCGCCGTCGACGAAGATCGCGACGTCGCGGCCATTGTGACGAAATTGCAGGGGGATCTTCGACATGGCGGTCTATTCCTGTCCCGACAGCAGGCGCCGCAGATGCACGCCGACGATCTCGCGGCGATACCAGGCGCTGCCGAGTGCGTTGTCCGATGGCGATGTTCCCTCGGTCGCCGCGGATGCGGCAGCCGCGATCGTTGCGGCATCGAGGGAACGGCCCTCGAGTGCGCGCTCCGCGGCGCGGGCGCGGATTTGCGTCGGCGCCATCGAACCCAGTGCGATGCGCGCACCCGCAATCCGGCCCCCGCTGATGGGCAGATGCGCGGCAAGCGTGATGACCGAGCCGCCCTTCGGCTTGATGCGTGCGATCTTGCGGTAGCGGAACGCCTCGGTGCTCGCCGGCCGGGTGCAGGACACCGACAGCACCAATGTCCCGGCCCGCCGTTCGCGTGCCTGCAAAAACTCTTCGATCGGGATGTCGCGCGCGCCGAATCCACCCGCGACGGCGATGGTGGCATCGAGCGCCAGCAACGCCACGGTAAAATCGCCATACGGGCTCGGCGCAAACAGGTTGCCGCCGATGGTCCCCATATTGCGCACGGCGGGGCCCCCGATCGAGCGGGCAGGGGCATGCAAGAAGGCGAGGTCACGTTCGGCGAGAACGCGCGCAAAGGTGACGCCGGCCCCGAGCGTCACGCGCGGACCGGATGCGTCGATCCGGGTCAACGCCTGGTCGTGGGCGCGAACGACGGTCGAGATGGTAACATCGCCCTCGTTCAGCGCGCGCATCACCAGCGTGCCGCCGCCGAGATAGCGCGCGCTGCGATCCGAGGACAGCGCTCCGGCTGCCTCGCTTGCATTTGCAAAAGTCTTTACCGTCACGGCCATGATTATGCGGCCTCCTTCAGATGCCGGCGTATCGCATCGAACCCGGCCTGATAAATGTCTTCCGCCACCATGTGGGTGATACGGTCGCTCTCTTCTGGCCTCGTCGTGAACCGCGACTCCCAGTGCCAGAAGGTACGGTCGCCGTCGGTCACGGGCAGCAGGCGGACATGGGCGACGTAGTTGAACATCGGGATCGGCGTATCGAGCAGGCAATAGCTGAAGCTTTGTTCGAGGTCGGACAGGGCCAGCAATTGCTCGCGCAGCTCGGAGCCGTCCTTGAGCTTGAACCGCCTGACGCAACCGATCTTGTCGGCGGATTGCGCGCGCTCGATCGAGGAGGTCGCAACCGCCGGATGCCAGCGATCATGCCCGTTGAAATCGCGCAGCACCGACCAGGCCGCGTCGGTCGGCGCGTCCAGGATCGTGCTTTTGACGATATGCGGCACGGCTAGCCTCCAAACACGCGCTTCAGCGCGTCGAAGCCGCCCTGGAACACGCCGCCGCCGATATTGCTCACGAGCTCAGTCTCGCGTTCCGGCGCGCAGTCGAATTCGGCGGTCCATTCCATGAAGGTCTGGTCGCCGTCGGTGACGGGCGTGAGCCGCAGGGTCGCGACGTAGTTCTCGACGCCCATCGGCGATTCCAGGATCGAGTAGGTGCAGAACATGTCGTAGTCGGAGAGCCCGAGCAGCTTCTCGCGGATGCGGTCGCCGTTACGCAGGCGAAAGTCGCGCACACATCCGATCTTGTCGGAGGGCTCGCCTCCCTCGATCCGGCTCTCGGCGATGGCCGGGTGCCAGTTCGGCAGGCCATTGAAATCGCGCACCCGCGCCCAGACGCGATCGTTGCGGGCATTGACGACGGTGGAGACGTAGACGCGGGCCATGATTTAGACCTCAGCTCTTCTTCCGCGGACCGCGCTCGGCCGGCGGCTCGCCGCCTTCGGCAGGGGGCGGGGCGGCGGGCTTGTCGCCGCCGCTCTTGCGCGCGGAATCTTTGATGCCCTGCATATCGCGGGCCTCGCGGATCAAACCCGGCATTTTCGCGAGGCTGCCGCCTTCGACGCCGATGTCTGACAGGATGGAGTCGATCAGGGGCGCCTGGACGCGATAGCGCAGGGCAGAATCGATCACCTCGTCGGTGGCGCTGCGACCGCCATTGCCGCCGCCGTGTCCGTTGCCGTTGAGGCCGTCGACCTGGAGGATGCGGATGCCCTCGATCTTCTCCATCGGCTTGACGCTCTCGCGCACGATGCCCTCGATGCGGTCGAGCAGCTTGCGGCGGAACAGCGAGTAGCGGGCCTGATCCGTCAGCACGTTCTCGGCCTCGTTGAGCATCCGCTGAGCTTCTGCCTCGACCGCGGCGCGCACGCGCTCGGCCTCGGCCGCGATCCGGGTCTCCTCGGCCTGTTTCTCGGCCAACAGGACCTCGACGGTCTTGCGGCGCTTTGCGATCTCGCTCTCGCGTGCGGTGACGACACGCTCGGCCGCCTCGGTCGCATGCATCCGTGCCTCCTCGGCGGCGGCGCGGGCTGCCGACTCTTCCAGCGACTTCTGATGGATGGCGATCGCCTTCTCCATCAGCACCGTCTCGACGTCCTTCTCGCGATTGACCTCGAGCTTGCGCAGCTCGCGTTCTCGGCCGACACGCGCTTCGTCGAGGCCGCGATCCGAAGCGATGCGGGCGCGCTCGACTTCTTCGCGCGCTGCGATTTCCGCCTCCTGGAGTGACTGGACGCGAGCGACCTCGAGCTGCTCGATCGCACGCCGCCGCTCGATACGGGCGGCCTCGAGCGCCTGCTCACGCGTGACGTCGGTGGTCTCGACCTCCTTGCGCGCGACGATCTCGGCCTGCTTGACCTGGCGGTCGGCATCGATCCGTTCGGAGCGTTTGGTGGAGAGGGCGATGACGCGGTCTTCGTCTGCGATCTCGACGGCCTTCTTCTGCTCGATATTGAGCACCTCGCGCTTTTTGGAGGAGTTGATGCGCTCGGCCTCGAGGGCGAGATCGACCGTGATACGCTGGCGCTCGATGGCGTCGCGCCGCTTCAGCTCGGCCGCCTCCAGGATGCCGGTCCGCTCGATCTCGAGCGAACGGGTGTCGCGTTCGGCCTGAATGCGCTCGGCCGCGACCGCCTTCTCCTGGGCGATGCGGGCCGCTTCGATCGCCTCGCGCGAGGCGATGTCGGCTTCCTCGACCGCGCGGTTGCGGGCGATCTCCAGCGAGCGCACGCGCTCCTCCTGGGCGATCCGGCTGGCTTCCGTTGCTTCGCGGGCCGAGATGCCGGCGACGTCGAGCGTCTGGTTGCGCTCGATCTCCAGCTGCCGGGTGTTCTGCTCGGCCGCGATGCGGTCTGCGGCCAGCGTCCGCTCGCGGGCGATGCGGGCGGCCTCGACCGCGCGCTGCGCCTCGATCTCAGCCTCCTGGATGGTGCGCACCTGCTGGATCTCCAGCGCGCGGGTGCGCTCGTCCGAGGAGATGCGCTCGACATTGACAATCAGCGTCTGGGCGATGCGGGCCTTCTCGGTGGCCTCGCGCGCGGCGATCTCGGCCTCGTCCACGGCGCGGGTGCGTTCGATCTCGCGGCGGCGGGTCTCTTCTTCATTGGCGATACGGGCATCGGTGACGGCGCGATCCTGCTGGATGCGGGCCTTCTCGATGGCTTCGCGGGCGGCGATCTCGGCTTCCTCGACCGTCCGCATCCGCTCGATCTCGCGTTGGCGCACCTCGCGCTCGGAGGCGATGCGGGTCGTGTCGATCGAACGCTGGTTGGCGATCCTTGTCTTCTCGATCTCCTCGCGCGCCAGCAGCTCCTTCTCCTCGATGGTGCGGGTCCGCTCGATCTCCTTCTGGCGGGTCTCGCGCTCCGAGGCGATGCGGGCTTCCGCGATCGCCTGATCGTTGGCGATGCGGGCGCGCTCGATGGCCTCGCGGGCGGAAATCTGCGCCTGTTCGGCCTCGGTCTCGCGCAGCGCGCGCTCGCGGGCCACTTCCGTGCGCTGAAGTGCGCGGCGCATCTCGATGTCGCGTTCCTGCTCCAGGCGCGCGGTCTCGCTTTCGCGCTCGATTTCGAGCGCCTGCCGTTCGGCCTCCAGGTTGCGGGAGCGGATCTTGATCATCGAGTCCTGCTCGATGTCGTTGCGCAGCTTCCGCTTCGCCTCGATGTCCTCCATCAGGCGCGTCAGGCCTTCGGCGTCGAACCGGTTCGAGGGGTTGAAGAATTCGAGGTCGGTCTGGTCGAGATCGGTGATCGCGACCGATTCCAGCTCGAGGCCGTTCTGCGCGAGCGCCTCGGCCGCATTGGTCTTGACACGCGCGACATAGTCGCCGCGACGCTCGTGCATCTCCTCCATGGTCATTTCGGAGGCGACCGAACGGATCGCCGAGATGAACTTGCCGGCGAGGAGGGCGTGCAACTGCTCCGGCTCCAGGGTGCGGCGGCCGAGTGTGGCTGCGGCGATCGAGACGGCCTCGCGGGTGGGCTGCACCCGGACATAGAAGTCGGCCTCTATGTCGACCCGCATGCGGTCGCGGGTGATCACGGCGTCCTGCCTCGAGCGCACGATGCCCATCGGCAAAACATTCATGTTGACCGGCGTGTAGTCGTGGATGAACGGCAGCACGAAGGCGCCGCCATTGATCACCACGCGTTCGCCAAGGAAACCGGTCCTGACGAACGACGTCTCCTTGGAGGAGCGATGGTAAAGCCAGTTCACGATATAGACGCCAACCACGATCACGATGATCGCGACGATCAGCCAGAGGATCAATTCACCGACCAGCATCCCTGACATGTTTCCCTCCTTCGAACCTTCCGGCGTTACCGCGCGCCGATCGCCTTGAATTGACGTACCTGCTCCGTGAGAGCCCGCTCGACCGGCAGCCGCTCCATCGAGGACGCGCCGTAGAAGCCGTGGCAGTGACGGGTATTCTTCATGATGAAATCGGCGTCGGCGGGATCGGCAATCGGGCCGCCATGGGCTAGCACCAGGATGTCCGGATTGACGCTGAGCGCAGCTGTGGCCCAGGTGTCGATCCGCGAGGGGCAGTCCTTCAGCTTGAGTGCGGTCTGCGCACCGATCGTGCCACCGGTCGTCAGGCCCATGTGGCAGACGATGATGTCAGCGCCGGCGATCGCCATCGCCGCGGCTTCCTTCTCGCTGAACACGTAGGGTGTGGTCAGCATGTCCTTGTCGTGCGCCTTCGCGATCATGTCGATCTCGAGCGCATAGGACATGCCGGTCTCCTCGAGATTGGCGCGGAAAGTGCCGTCGATCAGACCGACCGTCGGAAAGTTCTGGACGCCGGCGAAACCAAGGGCCTTCAGCTGGTCGAGAAAGACGTCCATGTCGCGGAACGGGTCGGTGCCGTTGACGCCCGCGAGCACCGGGGTCTGGCCGACCACCGGGAGCACTTCACTGGCCATTTCGAGCACGATGGCGTTGGCATCGCCATAGGCCATCAGGCCCGCGAGCGAGCCGCGGCCGGCCATGCGATAGCGCCCGGAATTGTAGATGACGATGAGATCGACGCCGCCGGCCTCCTCGCATTTGGCCGACAGGCCGGTGCCGGCGCCGCCGCCGACGATCGGCTCGCCGCGCCTTGCCATGTCGCGGAACTTCTTCAGGAGGGCTGCGCGTTCAAACCTGGCCATCGGTCACCTCGCTAGTCTCCGCCGCGCGCCGGTGCGGCCGAACAGGGTTCGGAACGCGCTGACGATGGCGGCGGCGAAGTCGGGATCGTTGATGTTCTTGGGCGTGCGAATGAGCTGGCGGTTGCTGGTCTGCCGGACATTGCGCTCCAGCGCGCGGAACAGCGCGGCATCGGCGTCCGGGTCCCAGAACGGCTGGCCTCGCGCATCGAGCGCGGAGACGCCGCCCTCGGGCAGGAAGAAGCGCACAGGGCCATCCATCTGGTTGAGCCGATCGGCGATCCAGCGGCCCATGCGCTCGTTCTCCTCAGTCGTCGTCCGCATCAGGGTGACCTGCGGATTGTGGACGTGGAACTTGCGGCCGCGATAGCGCTCGGGGATGGTGTCGGGCGCGCCGAAATTGACCATGTCGAGCGCACCGACCGAGCCGACATAGGGCAGCCGTCTGCGGATGATCGCGCCAAAACGATCCTCGGTCGCCGGAAACACGCCGCCCATGAGCAGGTCGCAGATTTCGGTCGTGGTGAGGTCGATGACGCCGGCGAGCTGGCCGGACTCCACGAGCTTTTCCATGGAACGGCCACCGACGCCGGTGGCGTGAAAGACCAGGCATTCGAAATCGTCGTGCAACTCGGCCGCGATCTTCTGCACGGCAGGCGTGGTGACGCCGAACATGGTGATGCCGACCGAGGGCAGGCCGCCGGCCTCGCGCGCCGCCGCGGCATGCGGATCAAGGCGCGCCTTGGCCATTCCGGCGAGCGCGTTGGCGCCGTTAGCCAGCACCGCGCGCGAGATCGAGTTCAGCCCCTGCACGTCCGTGACCGAGTACATCATCGTGATGTCGGCGGGGCCGACATAGGGCCCGACATCGCCCGAGGCGACGGAGGAGATGATCAACTTGGGCACGCCGACGGGAAGGGTGCGCATGCCCGGCGCAACCAGCGACGCCGCGCCCGAGCCGCCGGCCGAGATCACGCCGGCAACATTGCCCTGGCGCCCCAGCCAATTGGCGAACGCATCGGCCATCGCGGTCACGGCAGCGCCGCGATCGGGGCCGAACACGGCCGCACCGCCGCGGCCGTGGTTCAGCGCGATCTCCTGCGCGGAGACATCGCAGCTCGAATGCTTGCCGCTTGTCGAGACGTCGACCAGCCGGGTGCGGAGACCGGTTCCTGCAATGATGTCGCGGATGAAGCGCAACTCGGTTCCCTTGGTATCGAGCGTGCCGACGACCAGGACGATGGGCGGGCCGGCGGTCTGCGCCGCCACCGGCTCGCGCCTGCGCCGCGTCGTCTCCTCCAGCCGCGCGACGTGCGTCGAGACCGTGCGGGCCGCCGCCTCGATGCGGGCGATCGGCACCGGCTGCGACCATCGCGTCGGGAGCGTCGGGTTGGAAACGTAGATGCGGATCGGTCCGCCCGGGCGCGCCGCCGGCGCTGGCTTCGCGCCGCTGGCGGCCTCGGAGATGTCGCTATCGGGCTCGAGCTCGGCGTGAAGCCCGACGCCGAGCAGGCGCTGCTGCAGCTCGCGGTCCGCGGCGAGGCGGCCGGAGTCGATGATGCGGTTGACGCGGCCGTTGACCATGATCGCGACATTGCGCGAGATCGCGGTGGCAACGCCGATGTTCTGCTCGATCACGAGCACGGACATGTCGCCGTCCTCGCCGAGCCGCAGCAGCATCTCCTCGACCTGCGCGACGATGACGGGCGCGAGGCCTTCGGTCGGCTCGTCCATGATCAAGAGATGCGGATTGGTGAGCAGCGCGCGCGAGATCGCCAGCATCTGCTGCTCGCCGCCGGAGAGCTGGCCGCCGCCGTGGCCCTTGCGTTCGGCGAGGCGCGGGAAGGTGTCGTAGATGCGCTCGACGGTCCAGGCCCCTTGCCGCATGCCGCCGGCAAGCTGCAGATGCTCGTCGACGCTGAGCGAGCGCCAGAGACGGCGACCTTGCGGCACATAGCCGACGCCGAGCCGGGCGATCTGGGCCGACGGCCGCCGCGTGACATCCTCGCCGCGCACGCGGATCGATCCGCCGCTCACGCCAACGAGCCCCATGATCGCCTTGCACAGGGTGGTCTTGCCCATGCCGTTGCGGCCGACGACGGAGAATACGCCGCTGTCCAGCGTGAGATCGACGCCTTGCAGCGCGTGGGAGTGACCGTAGTAGACGTCGAGGCCGCGGACCTCGAGCGCAGGGGAAGAGCGGCGGGCCTCATTCATGGCCGCCTCCGAGATAGAGCTCCTGCACCTCGGGATCGGACTGGATCTCCTGCGGCAGGCCCTCCTTGAAGACGCGCCCGTTGTGCATCATCGTGACGCTCTCGACGACGCGCAGCGCCACGTCCATGTCGTGCTCGATGATGATGTAACCGATATGCGCGGGCAGGGAGGTCAGGATCTCGATCAGCTCGGCCCGTTCGGTCGGCGACAGGCCCGCGGCCGGCTCATCGAACAGGACGAAGCGCGGGGCGCCGGCCAGCGCGAGTGCGATCTCGAGCTGGCGCTGCTGGCCGTGCGCGAGCTCGGCGACGTGCTGGTCCTTCACGGCGGACAGATGCACGGCCTGGACCAGATTGTCCGCTGCATGCATCAGGGCGTCGTTCTGCCCTGGGCGCAGGAACGAGAAACGTCCGCGCGAGACGCCGCGACAGGCGAGATAGACGTTGTCCTGCACGGTGAGGCCGGGGAACAGCGCCGAGATCTGATAGGTCCGACGCAGCCCGCGGCGGATGCGTTCATAGGGCGGGAAGTGGGTGACGTCCTCGCCGAAGAAGCGGATGGTGCCGGAGGAGGGGGGGAAGTCGCCGGTGATGCAGTTGAACAGCGTGGTCTTGCCGGCGCCGTTGGAGCCGAGCACGGCGCGCCGTTCGCCCGGACGCACTGTGATGGTGACGTCGGTCAGCGCGGCGAGCGCGCCGAACAGCCGCGTTACCCCGCGCAGCTCCAGAGCGGCACCGGCGCCGACGGCTGAAAGACGGTGAGCGACGCTATCCATGGCGGTGCCCTCCGCCGGAGCGACGGGCGTCGTGGCGTTGACTCTGGCGCCAGCGCTGCCACAGGCCGATGACGCCGTCCGAGGACCAGAACACGATGGCGAGGAAGCCGAGCCCGATCAGCAGGCGGAAGCGGTTGCCGTCGAGCCCGAGCCTGACCAGGAAGTCGAGCGCGAAGGTGCGCAGCAGCACGAAGATCAGCGCGCCGATGAACGGGCCGATCGGGCGGGTGATGCCACCGACCACGGCGATGATCAGCACGTCGATGCAGGCGCCGACGCTCACCGAGCCCGGCGAGATCTGGCGGTAGTTCCAGACCTGGAGGACGCCGGCGAGCGCGGCCACGAAGGAGGCGAAAGCGTAGGCGGCGATCCGATGGGCGTTGACGTTGAAGCCCAGCGCCGCCATGCGCCGCGGATTGTCGCGCACGCCCTGAAGCGCGAGGCCGAAGGGGGCGCGCGAGATATATTCGACCGCGAAATAGCAGAGCGCGGCGACCGCGAGGACGACATAGTAGAACGGTATGTCCGCGCGCCAGTTCACGCCCCAGAAGTGAGGCGTCGCCACGGTGTTGATGCCGGTATGGCCGTTGAAGATCGCCCAGTTCTGATTGGTGAAATAGTAGAAGGCAGCTCCAATCGCGAGTGTGATCATGATGGTGTAGATGCCTTCGGTGCGCACCGCGAGCGCGCCGCCGAGCGTGCCGAAGGCGGTCGCCAGCGCCAGCGCCATCGGGACGGCGAGCCACCACGGCCAGCCGAGACTGATATTGGCGTTGCCGCTGACGCCGAACACGGCGACCATGTAAGCCGAGAAGCCCGCGATAGTGAGCTGCATCAGGCTGACCATGCCGCCATAGCCCGCGAGGAACATCAGGCTCAGCGCAATGATGCCGAGGATCAGCGTGGTCGCGAAGATCTCGATCAGAAAGAAGCCGTTGGCGATCAGCGGCATGATCAGAAGGATGGCCGCGACGACCCAGGCGGCGGGATTGTTGATCTCCGGCCATGTCCGCGCGCCCTGCTGCGCCAGGGCGGGACGAACGGGGACGCGGGCATCGTGAGCGAGCGACATCTCAGCGCCTCGCCAACAGGCCTTGCGGCCGGATCGCCAGCACCAGCACCATGATCAGGAAGGTCACGACGATGGCGTAGGTCGGGATGTAGACCGAGCCGAGCTGCTCGGCGAGGCCGATGATCAGCGCGCCGAGCGCCGCACCGGGGATCGAGCCCATGCCGCCGACGATCACGACCACCAGCGAAGCAAGCAGGAAGCGGATGTCCTCGCCCGGCGACAAGGACTGGAAGGTACCGCCGACCACGCCGGCGATGCCGGCAAGCCCGGCGCCGAACGCGAACACCAGCACGAAGACGAGCTGGATGCGCACGCCGGTTGCGGCAAGGATGTCGCGATCATCGACGCCGGCGCGAATGATCATGCCGATCCGGGTACGGTTGAGCGCGAGCCACATCGCGACGCCGATGATCACGGAAGCGGCGAAGATCACGAGCCGGACCATCGGATATCTGAGATAGACCGGCTCGCCCGAGGACTTCACCGCCGTGATCAGCGGCAGGTCCACGGGCCCAATCAACCAGCTCGGGGTCTGGATCTGGTAGAAATCGCCGCCGCAGGCCCAGAGCATCAGATCGGCAAACACGATCGACAGTCCGATCGTCACCATGGTCTGCCTGAGGTCCTGGCCCTCCATGCGCCGGAACACGATCACCTGGAGCAGCACGCCGACCAGGGCCGTCAGGATGAAGGCGATGATGAAGCTGAGGATCCAGGAGCCGGTCGATGTGCTGATGGCGTAGCCGACATACCCGCCGAACAGATAGAGCGAGCCATGGGCGAGATTGACGTTGCGCATCAGGCCGAAGATCAGCGTGAAGCCACTGGCGACGAGAAAGTAGAGGCCCCCGAGCGTGATGCCGTTGAAGACGGCATTGAGGAAGACGCGTTTGCGGCCGATCGCCTCTTCGAGACCCGGGGGCCAGACCGAGAAGATCAGCCAGAGTAAGACGGCAATGGCAATGATCGTGGTCAGCGCCCAGGCGGGATGGCGTTCGATGAAACGGCTCATGTGCGCCGTCCGTTTATCCGGGCGACGCGGCGATCGTTCATCGAATGCAGGTCGAACAGCCTTGCAGCGGCTGCAGGCCTTGCCATGGACGTGCGCTCCCGTCGGTCGCGATCATCTCGGGATCGCGTTGCCCCGCATCCTAGCCGGGCGGGGAGGGCGACGTTTGATCGTGAGTATCTTTTCGTGCAGCGGTCAGGCGCGCAAAACCTTGGCTGCGCGGCGATAATCGGTCGGAGCCATCCCCACATTGGCGGCGAAGAAGCGGGTGAAACCGCTCTGCGAAGAGAAACCGAGATCGAAGCCGATGTCGGCGATCGGCGTCTCGCTGGCCACCAGTGCTTCGAGCGCCTGTTCCATGATCAACGTGTTGAGATAGAGGTTCGGCGTGACGCCGGTCTGAACGCGGAACAGCCGGTAGAAGTGCGGCCGCGACAGGCCGGATTCGCGCGCAATGGTGTCGAGCTCGATCTCGGCGCCGGGGCTTTCGGTCATCATCTTGATACATTTGCGCACGCGAAAATCGGTGACGGCGCCGTTTGCTCGTGGATCGCGCGCGATCTCGGCCTGCTGCCAGCTTTCGTCGTAGCAGATGTCGATCAACCGCCTCAGCTCGGAATCGAGGCTGGAGAGGGATGGTGCGCCGCACACGAGCGCGGCGGTCCGCCTGATGTGCTTGTCGAGTGCAGGCGTGCGCCTGAACTGGGTGCGGCCGAACCGCAGCCGGTCGGTGCCCGAAGCGTCGGGCGCAAACCATTCGGCATTGACGTAGAGCACGAAGAAGATGGCGCCGCCATCGAGGTCGGTCGGCAGGAAGTTGTGCGGCTCCCAAGGATTGACGGCGACGACGGAGGACTCGGTGAGATCATAGTGTCCGTCGGAGACATCGATGCATGCCGGCACGCCGCCGACATGGAAGATCAGATGACCTTCGCGATGGGCGTGGATATTGAAAGGGCGGTTCAATTGATAAACCGTCGCCCGGCCGAAGCGGCCGTGGAAGACGGCGAGCGCACGGCTCATGCCTTCCCCTCCCGAATGTTCTTCTTTTCAGCCAGCGTTCAACAAAGGCGCCGAGATTGCAAGAGCGGTGAGCGACCGCGTCAGCGAGTCGCTCCCCGGTTGCGTCCTGCCGATGTGATGCGTCAGTACTTCTTACATTCCGGCACGGTGCGGCTCGGCAGTCCGATCTTCGAGAACACCGCCGGATCATAGCCGAGCGTCTGGTTCACATTCGGGATCACCTTCACCACCTTGCTGAACAGCGCGCCCTTGCCGTCATCGACGACCTCGGTGACGAAATTGGTGCCGATCGCCTGGCGATTGGAGTCGAGCTTGATCTTGCCGTTGGGCGCGTCGAGCTCGATCTTGGCCAACGCTTCTCTGAATTTCCCCTGGTTGTTGGAGAGATCGCCGTTGACCTGACGCAGCGCGAGGATCAGGGCCATGGTCGAGTCATAGTAGTTGGTGGCCAGGAGCGAGGGGCTCGGGAAGCGCTTGTTGGGCGGGAAGGCGTCCTGATAGGCCTTCACGAACTTTTGCCAGCCCGGGTCCTCCCAGGTGTCGGCCTGGCCGCTCGCCGCGATGGTGCCGATCAGGGCGTTCTTCGCGTTCCCCTTCGACGACAGGATGGTCTGGTCGATCATGATGGAACCGCCCATCAGATGCGCCTTGCCGCCGGCCTGCTGATACTGGTTGAGGAAGTTGACGGCATCAGCGCCGCCAAGTCCGAGATAGATGGCATCGACGTCGTCGGGCAGGGCGGCGATGACCGAGGCGAAGTCCTTGGTGCCGAGCGGCACCCATTGCCTGTTGGTGACCTGTCCGCCGGCGCCGCAGAACTCGAGCACCAGCCCGAACACCTGGGTGTAGATGAAGGAATAGTCCTCGCCGACGGTCGCGATCTTGCGATACTTCTTCTCGTCATAGGCGTATTTGCCGAGGCCCACCTGCCACTGCGCGCCGTCCATGTTGTAGCGGAAGAAGTTCGGGGCAGGGTCGACATAGGTGGTTTCCTGCGCGCCGGATGCCGCGTTGATGAAGGTCAGCTCGGGGTGGGTCTTCGCGAAGTTCTTCACCGCGATGCCCTCGTCGCCGGAGAGCGGCGACAGCAGGATCTGCACCTTGTCCTGCTCGATCAGCTTGCGGACTGCACGCACCGCGGAGTCCGGCGTCGCGTCGGTCGAGGCGACGATGAATTCGAGCTCCTTGTCACCGATCTTCTTGCCAAGGACATTAAGCGCCGTCTGGTGGCCGCGCATGCCGTCCTCGCCGAGCACCGTGTAGGTGCCTTCGAGGGTCGCGGTCACGCCCACCTTGATCTTTTCCTGGGCGATCGCTGCGCCTGAAAGAAACAGGCTGCTCAGCGCGAGCAGTCCGATACTGCATTTCGACATTGTGCTCCTCCCTGTGTCGTCGATTTGTTGCCGCGCCGAACTGGCGTGACGCCCGTGGCTCTCGATGGGCCCGCGACTTTATGGGGAAGCTAGCCGAAGTCGAATGCGGTGCACGCGTGGATGCCTCGTCCGGCTTGACGAGCAGTCTCATTTTTGAATGTTGCGGCGCAGATGGTTTCGCGGTGCAGCAGGCGAAGATCAATGCAGCGGGATGGATCCGCGGCTCCCAGTTCGCGTCCGGGTGCTGCGACCAGCCTCAAGCATGTCACACCCAGCCGCCATCGACGACGTAGTGTTGAGCGGTGCAGGCGGAGGCTTCGTCGGAGGCGAGGAACAGGGTGAATTTCGCGACCTCGTCGGGGACGAGCCTGCGCTTCAGGCATTGCCGCTGCATCAGTTCGACCTCGCCCTGTGGCGTCATCCATTTCTCGAGCTGGCGTTCGGTCATGATCCACCCCGGTGCTATCGCATTCACGCGGATATTGAACGGGCCGTAGTCGCGCGCCAGAGAGCGCGTGAGACCGATCACGCCCGATTTGCTGGCGGTGTAGGCGGCCATGCCGCCTTGTCCGGCGATCCACGACACCGAACCGAAATTGATGATCGCGCCGGCATTCGCTGCCTTCATGTCCGGCAACACGGCCTGCGCGGCAAAGAACTGGTGCTTCAGGTTCACCGCGATGCGGTCGTCCCAAAACTCCGGCGTCATCTCCTCGGTCTTGTGGCGTTCGTCATGCGCGGCATTGTTGATGAGGATGTTGATCGCGCCGTGCGCGTTGCGCGCTTCTACGACGCCGGCGCGTAGCGCAGCGATATCGGTGAGGTCGACGTGCTGGAAATGTGAATCGAGGCCTTGATCGGACAATTCGCGTGCAAGGCGAAAGCCTTCGTCGGCCTTGATGTCGAAAAACACGACTTTGCTGTTCTGCTGCGCGAACCGCCGCACGATCGCAGCGCCAATTCCCGATGCGCCGCCGGTGACGAGAACGACCTTGCCGGCGAGGTCAGAATAAATGGCGGCCATGGACACCTCTCGACTTGCTTGCGGCGGTGCGAAGCGCCGCGCGTTTCCCTCGCAAACCTTAGTCATTTCCGTCGTGAGGTTCATAGATCAGAATTTTAGTTGCGTACCTCAAAATTTGAAGGCAGGATTGCAGCCAAAGAATAGAAGAACCTCTTGGGAGGAATGTGATGAGGCTGCTCGGGAAGCTGGGACTCGCCGCTGCCGCATGCCTGCTTGGGGCCAATCTGGCCGCAGCCGACACAACCGTGAAATGGCTCCACATCGAGGCCAATCCGGCCCAGGTGAAGATCTGGGAGGAGGTCGCGCGCAGCTACGAGGCGTCGCATTCGGGCGTCAAGGTCGAGATGCAGTTCCTCGAGAACGAGGCCTACAAGGCCAAGCTGCCGACCATCCTGCAATCCAAGGATCGGCCGAACATCATCTACAGCTGGGCCGGCGGTGTGTTGAAGACGCAGATCGAAGCCGGCGTCCTCGACGACATCACCGATCAGGTCAAGGGTTACAGCGACAGCCTCACGCCGGCCGCGCTCGCCGCCTTCACCAGCAGCGGTCGCGTCTACGGTCTGCCGACCGCGCTGTCGCAGGTCGGTTTCCTCTGCAACAAGGAGCTGATGGCGAAAGCGAAGGTCGATCCCGGCGCTATCAAGAGCTGGGATGATCTGCTCACGGCTGTGAAGACACTCAAGGCCGCCGGCGTGACGCCGATCGTGGTCGGCGGCGCCGACAAATGGCCGCTGCATTTCTACTGGACGCATCTTGCGGTGCGCATCGGCGGCAAGCCGGCGTTCGACGCGGCGCTGCGCGGCGAGAATGGCGGCTTCGCCGGCGAGACCTTCCAGAAATCCGGCGAGCTGTTCAAGCAGCTCGTCGATCTCCAGCCGTTCCAGAACGGCTTCCTCGGTTTCAAGAATCCGCAGGCGGTCGGCTATTTCGGCGACGGCAAGGCGGCGATGACGCTCGCCATCAGCACCGTCTATCATCTGCAGCGCGCGCTCGCGGCCGACAAGACGGGCCTTTCCGAGGACAAGATCTGCTGGTTCGATTTCCCGGTCGTATCAGGCGGCAAGGGCGCGCCGACGGATACGCTTGGCGGCATCACCGGCTGGCTGATCACGAAGGGCTCGCCGAAGGAGGCGGTCGACTTCCTGAAGTACTTCGTCTCCAAAGACGTGCAGACGCGGCTGGCCGCGGGCAACTTCATCATTCCGGTGGTGCAGGGCGCGGATGCCGGTCTCAACAACTCCTTCATGAAGCTGATCGCGGCCAATCTCGCGAAATCGAACTATCACCAGAACTTCTACGACCAGAGCCTTGGCCCCTCGGTCGGCCGCGTCGTCAACGACGTCACTGCCGAGATCGCCGGCGGCAGCATGAGCCCGCAGGATGCTGCGAAGGCGATCGAGGCGGCCTGGAAGCAGGGCAATTGAGGGTGGCCCGGCGGATCGCGAGCTCGCCGGCGATCGGCGTTGCGGAGGCATCGTTCTCACCGATCGCGGTCCGCGGCCCCCGCTGGGACGGCCGCTTCACGGTCCTGATCCTGTTCTTGCCGCCGGCACTGCTGTTGTTCACGCTGTTCGTGGTGCTGCCGATCGGCGAAGCCGCGTGGTACTCGGCCTTCAACTGGAACGGGTTCGGCAGGCCGACCAACTGGATTGGCCTCGACAATTACCGTTTCGTGCTGGAAACGCGCGCCTTCTGGCTCGCCTTGCGCAATAACGGCCTGATCATCGCAGTCTCGCTTGCGATCCAGCTGCCCCTTGCGCTCGCTCTCGCCTTGATGCTCGCGGAACGCTTTCGTGGCGCGGTGGCGCTGCGCATGCTGTTCTTCATGCCCTATATCCTGGCCGAGATCGCGACCGGGCTAATCTTCAGCTTCGTCTATGATGGCGATTACGGCCTCGTCGCCTCGATCTGGCGCACTTTCGGCGCCGAGCCGCCCCATTTGCTCGCCTCGACCGACACCGCGATGCTGGCGGTGCTGATCGTGATCGTCTGGAAATATTTTGGCTTCCACATGATGCTGTTCATCGCTGCGCTTCAGGGCCTCGACAAGAGCCTAGTCGAGGCCGCGCGCATCGACGGCGCGACGCGGACGCAGACCCTGCGCCACGTCGTCATTCCTTTGCTCTATCCGACCATCCGGCTCTCCGTGTTCTTCGCCATCATCGGCTCGCTGCAGCTGTTCGATCTCGTCATGCCGCTGACGCGCGGGGGGCCGGCGGATTCCTCCAACACGATGGTGAGCTTCCTCTACAACAACGGCATCTCCCGGATGCGGGTCGGCTATGGCAGCGCGATAGGCGTCATTCTGTTCGCGATCTGCGTGACCTTTGCCTTCACCTACAAGCGATGGTTCATGCGCGATGAGTAGGACCGGCACCACCCGTGCGGCGTTCGATCCCGCGGCATTGTCCAGGGCGCTGTTCCTTGCCGCCATCGCCGTGTTCGTGCTGGTGCCGCTGCTCGCGACCGTGCTCGGCGGGTTCAAATCGCTCGGCGAACTGCGCGTCAATCCGTTCGGCCTGCCGCAGCACTGGGAATGGCAGAACTATGCGGACATCCTGTTCTCCGCGCGCTACTGGCAGCTGTTGCGCAATTCGCTGATTATCTCGGCGCTCGCGGTCACATTGACCCTGATCGTGGCCTCGATGGCGGCGTTCGCCTTCGCCCATGTCAGGTTCTACGGCAGCTCGATGCTGCTGAGTTATTTGACGCTCGGCCTGCTGTTTCCCGCCGCAACCGCGGTGCTGCCGCTCTTCATCAAGGTGCGCGATCTCGGTCTGCTCGATACTTATTTCGGCGTTGCGCTGCCGCAGGTTGCCTTCAGCCTCGCCATGAGCGTGCTGCTGCTGCGGCGCTTCTTCAAGGATATCCCTTACGAGCTGCTGGAGGCCGCGCTGGTCGACGGCTGCAGCTACATCAAATTCTTCCGCTACGTGACATTGCCTTTGTCGAGGCCGATCCTGGCGACCGTCGGCACGATCACCTTCGTCAACAGCTGGAACGCCTATCTGTTGCCGCTGGTGATGCTGAACACCGATGCGCTGTATCCCTGGCCGCTCGGCATCATGGTCTATCAGGGCGAGTATTCCTCCGAGTGGCACCTGATCCTCGCCTTCATCACGCTGACCATCCTGCCGACGGTCATTCTCTTCCTTCTGGCGCAGAAGCACATCGTCGCCGGCCTGACCGCGGGCGCGGTCAAGGGCTGAACGGCATCTCACGGAGAACATAATGAGAAAGATAGGCATCGGAATCGTCGGCTGCGGCAACATCAGTACCGCCTATCTGAAGGCGGCCCAGCGCTTCCCCGTCCTCGAGATCAAGGCGCTCGCCGACATGCGCAGCGATGCCGCGGAGCGCCAGGGTGCGGCCTTCGGGCTGCCGGCGATGCGGGTCGATCAATTGCTGAGACGTGACGACGTCGAGATCGTCGTCAACCTCACGGTGCCGCTGGCCCACACCGACGTCAGCCTTGCGGTGCTGAGCGCCGGCAAGCACGTCCATTCCGAGAAGCCGCTCGGCATCAACGCCACGGAAGCGCGCAAGGTGATGGACCTTGCCGCGCAGAAGAACCTCCGCGTCGGCTGCGCGCCCGATACGTTCCTTGGCGGCGGACACCAGACCGCGCGCAAACTGATCGACGACGGCGCGATCGGTACGCCCGTGGCGGGCAGCGCCTTCTTCGGCTGTCCCGGCCATGAACGCTGGCATCCGGCGCCGGGTTTCTACTATCTTCGCGGCGGTGGGCCGATGCTCGACATGGGTCCCTATTACATCACCGATCTCGTGCAACTGCTCGGCCCGGTTGCGAGCGTAATGGGCTCGACGGCGCGTCCGAAAACCGAGCGCCTGGTCACCAGCCAGCCGATGAACGGCACGCTGATCCCGGTTGAGGTTTCAACGCATGTCGCAGGCATGCTCGAATTCGAAAGCGGCGCGGTTGTCTCAATCGGAATGAGTTTTGACGTGCCCAAGCACCGCCATGCCCCGATCGAGATCTGGGGCGACAAGGGCACCATGCTGGTGCCGGACCCGAACCGCTTCGGGGGCGAGGTGCAACTGGCCAGAACCGGTGGCGAGTGGGAGACGGTGCCGCTCACGCACGGTCACGTCGAGGGCGAGTTCCGTTCCATCGGCGTCGCCGACATGGCCTCCGCGATCCTGGGCAACCGGCCGCATCGCGCCAGCGGCGCGCTTGCCTTCCATGTGCTGGAGGTGATGGAGGCGTTCCAGACCTCCGCCGACGAAGGGCGGCGGGTCAAGATTGAGAGCCGCGTCGAGCGGCCGGCGATGCTGCCGGCCGGACGCGAAACCGGACAGATCGACTGAGGACAGAGACATGCGCAAGGCAATGATTGTTTGGGGCGGCTGGCCGGGGCACGATCCCGATCTCTGCGCGTCGATGATCCGCGGCTGGTTGAAGGCCGAGGGCTTCGAGGTGCGGATCGAGACCACGACGGCGGCGTTCGCCGATCCCGCGATCCACGATCTGTCGCTGATCATCCCGATCTACACCATGTCGAAGATCGAGAAGGCGGAGGCGCTCAATCTCTGCGCGGCGGTGCGCAGCGGGGTCGGACTCGCCGGCCATCATGGCGGGATGTGCGATGCATTCCGCGATTCGGTCGACTACCAGTTCCTGTGCGGCGGGCAGTGGGTTGCCCATCCCGGTAACATCATCGATTACAAGGTCGACTTGACGAAGCCGGAAGACCCCATCATGAAGGGTCTCAAGAGTTTCGAGCATCGTTCCGAGCAGTATTACATGCATGTCGACCCCGCCAACGAGGTGTTGGCGACGACGACCTTCACCGGAGAACACGCGCCCTGGATTGAGGGCGTGGTGATGCCCGTGGTGTGGAAGAAGCGCTACGGCGCCGGCAGGGTGTTCTACTCCTCGCTCGGCCACCGGGCCTACGAGCTCGACGTGCCCGAGATCCGGACGCTGATGACCCGCGGCATGCTGTGGGCGGCGCGCGAATGACAGCCGGCGCGGCCCAGCCGCTCGTTCGCGCCACGCTCGAGGATGTCGCGCGCGCGGCCGGTGTTTCGCTCGCCACCGTCGACCGCGTCGTCAATCGGCGCGAGGGCGTGCGCGCCAAGACGGTCGCGCGAGTCGAGGCTGCAGTGGCGAAACTCGGCTATCGCGCCGACGTCGCGGCGGCGCGGCTCGCGCGCGGGCAGAGTTTCCGCTTCGCCTTCGTGCTGCCGACCGGCAGCAACAGCTTCATGACCAATCTGACCGAGCAGGTCCAGCGCACCGCGGAGTGGCTCGCCGGCCAGCGCGGCTTCATTGATATTCTCCATGTCGACGTGTTCGATCCGGACGTGCTCGCCGGCGCGCTGGAGACTCTGTCGCCGGCCTATCAGGGCGTGGCTGTCATCGCGCTCGACCATCCCCGGGTGCGCGCCGCGATCGACGAACTCGCTTCGCGCGGGGTCGCCGTCGTGACGCTTGTGTCGGATGCACCGAGCGCGCGCCGTCTCCATTACGTCGGAATTGACAATCCGGCCGCGGGCCGGACCGCGGCAACGCTGATGGGACGTTTCCTCGCCGGCGGCGAGGGGACGGTTGCCGTGATCGCGGGATCGTTGTCGCTGCGCGACCACACCGAGCGACAATTCGGCTTCCATCAGATCCTCTCCAGCGAGTATCCGAACCTGCGCGCGCTTCCGGTCCTCGAGGGCCGCGACGACAGTGACCGGACGCGGAAGCTCACGGCCGCGCTGGTCGCGCGCCATGCCGATCTCCGCGGCATCTATTGCTGCGGGGCCGGGAACCGCGGCATCGCCGATGCGCTCGAGGCCTCGGGCCGCGCCCGCGCGGTGGTCTGGATCACCCATGAACTGACCCAGCACACGCGGCGCTTCCTGGTCCGCGGCACGCTCGATGCGATCATCAATCAGGATCCCGGCCACGAAGCGCGCTCCGCGGCGCGCGTCCTGCTCGCGCATTGCTCGGGCGAACCCATCAGCCCGGACCAGGAGCGCATCCGCATCGACATTTTTCTGCGCGACAATCTGCCGTAAAAAGAGGGCAGCATATCAGCCGGCAAGCCCCATTTTGAGATAGCGGTGGAAGCGCGCGCTGCGCGGTGTTGAAGCACGCAGTTTGCCAGCACTACTCGGGAAAGTTGCGGAGCTGTCGATCGCTCAGAAGCAGCGCAAAACACCGTCCGCGAACCTACCGGGCCGAGGTACCCCGTAATGGTGCGCGACGAAGCGGGGAGTGCGACAAGGCGACATCTTCACGGGCTTCAATTGAGGCCTGAATATGTTGAGAAGGAGCCAAATATACATCAAACAATGCGAGTGATGCAGATGCGCGGACTTGTTGAAGCGGCATATTGCGAGACGTTTGAACTCACGCCGTCACCCATCGAGCCGTCGTGGATCATTGAAGGTCGCCCGGAAGCTCGTTCGCACCTTCTGTCGAAGAGCGCGTTCAAGACTTGGTGGACGATGATTTGGTCCTGCACCGAAGGCAAGTTCAACTGGCATTACCATTTCGACGAGACCGTCGTGATCCTCGAAGGATCAATCATGCTCGAGGTCGATGGTGCAGCGCCGACGCGTTATGGCGCCGGAGACGTGATCTTGTTCCGCACCGGTGCGCATGCCAAGTGGCACGTCGTAGATCGCGTGAAGAAGGTCGCCTTCTGCCGGCGGACTCCGCTAGGCCTTGTCATCCGTACCGCCAGCAAGCTCAAGTCACTGATGCCCGGCCAGCCTGCGGCGTCGCGACCTACTTGACGGCAGCGAATTGGAACGCTCCCGGAACGGGAGTCGATTGCGTTCCGACCGCGCCCCATCCTTCAATCCGATTTCACCCGGTCGATGTCGTCGTCGATCGTCGCCACATAGTTTACGTGCAGAGTGATCGGAACCTTCGATCCGTCCAGAACCAGACGGAGGCTTCTCGGATAAAATCCGCCGCCAATGACGCGTCCGGTTTTTCCAGCCAAGCGAGCACCAGCTTCAGGTTTGACCTGAACGCGTGAGCCCGGGGGAAACCCGAGATTGGTGCAGGCTGATTCCGGCATGGCTTTCTCAGCAGCGAATGAGACAATGCTCGCCCCCGCGAATTTCAGATGAAATGTTCTCAGACGCCGCGATGGCGGCCAACGTCACTGCCGCTACTTGTCACGGCTTGACGTAGGTCCAACCCATCTCCTGCAATTCCATCACGCGCACGACGCCCGATTTCACGATCTCCGCCTGACGCACAATCGGTATGTCCTTGTTCTCGGCCTTCTTCATTTTCTCCTGGGTGTTGCCGCAGGCCTTGAACGAAATCTCAGGCGTGCTCAGGGCCATTTCCTCGATGCGCGCTCTTACCGGCGAAGTGTCGTCACGCAGCATGTGTAGCCCGGGCCCAAATGTGACGACCTCGATCTTCACCTTCTCGCCGGCGTCCTTGTAGTATTGCGCCACGTTCATCGCGTTGTTGAGCGCGAGATTCATCGCCGGGGCGTCATTGGTATTTACCTGCAGGATCAAATGATGCTCTCTTTCCTTCGGCGCCGCCGAATTCTTCATATGGGCGAACGCGTCCTGCTTTCGCTTTGCCGGCTTCGCCACGTGTTGTCTCGCGTGCGCCCTATGCTGGACTTGTTGCCCGTCTGCCGGCGTCCAGTATCTTCCGCCTTGCTCCGCGGCCGCAAACGATGCAGAAGCCAGAACTGTAACCGCCGCCATCGCGAACACCTTGGCAGTATTTTGGAACGTCATCATTATCCGCCTCCATCGAGAAAATCGTTTTGCATGTCATCAATGACTCGGTGTCGCGAGCGCGCGCGGCCATTTGCATGCCGCTGCTATCTTCGCACGCGCTTCGTCCAACCCAGCGAGGGAGAACGATCCGTCATGGGCAGCGCCGCCCCGTCGCGAGAACAGGACAATGAGGTCCCCGCTATCTGGAAGCGACTGCACCAAGCGAACAACTTCCCCCGTAAACGCAACGCCGGGCCCGAAGGCCGGGACGGCCGCCCCGATTTGCATCGCCGGGTTATCATTGATGCGGTAAAAAATTGCATCGTCACCGCCCCCACGGGAGATGCCTGGTCCCGTGAGCACCAATTCGGTCCGCCCGCTGCGGCAGCGAATCGACAATTGCATCGCGGACTCGCCGGCTCCGCTGCGTGAGGATGTCGTGGCAGTCGCGATCGGAGAGTAGTCTATCGGCGAGGTCGTCTGGCTAACGACCCAGTCGTCTTCGGGGGATTGACGATGCTGAGGCGCCACGGTGCGAGTCAGTTTGTCCAGACATTCGAGGCGCTCGGCGTGTTGCCTCTGAAGGCAGGAGCGCAGTTGCTTCATCGAATCCTGCGCCGACGCTACGCCGCCTGTAGCCGCGAGCGCCAAGAGAAGCAGGGTCGCGGCCCGGTTCATTGTGATGCTTGTGTTGCGCGGTGCTGACGATCCAGCCACGCCTGCGCCGCAGGGACGCGGGTGAGACCCGGAACTGTTGCAGCAAGATTGATGGATTTCCATTTCGGGTCGAAGCCGGTCGCCTGCAGCCTGTCGATCCGGGAGAACAGGTGGTCGATGAAACGTGAGACGCGCTCGGAGCGGTTTGACTTGATCGGCCAATTGAAGGCGACCAGTGCGGTCGGCACGGCGATCGTCGAAACCCGTTCGCCCGGCTTGATCAGATTGGGATAGTCGGCTTCGCCGAGGGAGGCGGGGAGATAGTAGTCCTCGAACCTGCCGTCATAGGGGAGGGACAGGAACTTGTAACCCGGCTCCCAGCGGCCCCGCACGAAGGCATCCACCGGCTTCGATGTAATGAAGACAACCGCTGCAATCTCGCCCTTGCGCATCTGCTCGAGCGCGATCTGGTGCGGGATGAACGTCTTTTCCACCTCGAGCTTGAGGCGGCTGAAGATCAGCGGGCCCGAATAGGCCGCAGCGGTGCCTTGCGTGTTGAAGTTGACCTTCTTGCCGGAAAGATCGCTCAAGCTCTGGATCTCCGGTCGAACGAAGATATGCAGCTCGGACGGGAACAGATTCAGGACATATGCAATTCGTCGCTGGATGTCCGGCACCTGGCTCTTGTATTCCTCGAGCGCGTCGGAATTGATGATTGCCGCATCGATGCCGCGTAAATAGAGCAGGGAATTAACGTTTTCAGTGGCTCCGCGAGTGACGACCGGCAGAACGTGTAGGTTATCCCCGTCGTCGACCACACGCGCGATCTCCGCCGCCAGCCGTATCGGTGCGCCCTCGAGCAGGCCTCCGGCCAGTCCAACAGTCCAGGCGTTCATGGAGAGCACTTCAGGTCGTGGCTGCGAAGGCGCGGGGCGAACCGGCCGCGCATTGTGGGACTGCGAATTCAACGGCCGCGCATCCGCCCAGGGCTGAACGGCCATGAGCGATGATGCGAACGCCGCAAGCAAGGCCAACCGGCGGAATTCTATGAACCCTTCCATCGACGAACTCCTTTACGCACGCTGCATCCGTGTTCGGGGTTTCTATCGGCGCAACGCTTCGTATCGCGCTTTTGCTTCCTTGATGCCCCCGGCTTCGGCTCGCGCATAAAGATCTCGCGCTTTAGTGGAATCCCCTTGCGTTCCGTACGTTCCGAAATTCGGCAGGATCAGCGGATCGTAGGTTTCCGCGAGCGCGAAGCTCGCTTTCGCGCTGCCCATCTCAGCGGCGCGCTCCAGTACGATCCGCGCCGAGCCGATGTCTCCCTGTTCAAGTAGTGCGCTCGCGCGCGCGACCAATTTCTCCGCCTGCGCGCTGTTGTTAGGCTGGACGTCAGCATCGCCCTTGCTGCGCGCCGGTATGGCCTTGTCTTGGACTGGTCTGTCTCCGATCGATTTCTGTTGGATGGGCTTGTCGTGGACGAGTCCATCTTGCGTAGGCCGGTTTTGGATTGGCCGGGTCGGCGCCGACGGCGGCTCCTCGCGCGCGGCCTTGCCGGTGGTAGCCGGCGGAGGCGCAGCGGAGAGAGTTTTCGCCGCAAGCGCGCCGCTATCCCGACGCGCCAACGCTAGATCCCTTTCCAATTGCTCGGCGCGCTCGCGCTGACGCTGCAACAGGCTCCGCAGCTCGGCCGATTCGCGCTCTCCGGTCTGCTTGATCCGTGCCACGTCCTCGCTCGCCTTGGACGCCCGTTCGGTCTGCGCGTCGAGCTCGCGGCTTGCTTTCGCAAAGTCCCGGGCCAGCTGTTCAGCCCGCTCGCGCTCCCGCTTCTGCGCTTGCTCCAACGAGGCCGTATCGCTCGCTGCCGTCTGTTTGAGCTGTGCCGCTTCCTCGCTGGCTTTGGCCGCTTGAGCTTCGTATGCGTAGATCTTGCTGCGGGCGATCGAGAGATCCTCCGCCAGCGCATCGGCTCTCTCGCGCTCCTTCTGCATTGACCGTCTCTGCTCCGCGGCGCCAGCCTTGGCTGCTTGCGTCAGCTTGGCGACTTCCTCGCTGGCATTTGCCGCCAGCGCCGTCTGCGCATCAATGTCTCGTCGCGCACCCGCAAGCGCCTGCTCGAGCTGGCCGATCCGATCCCGCTCCTGTTTCAGGGAGTTTTGCAACTCTGCTGCGCTGCTTTCTCCTGCCACTTTCCGCAGGGAGGCGTTTTCGTCGGCTTTCGCCACCGGTGCCGTTTGTACCTGGTATGCAGAAATAGCGGTTCTTGTCAGGGAGAGATCTTGCTCAAGGCTGTCGGGCCCGGGGCGCTCTTTCTGCATCGATTGCCTCAAGGCACTGGCCTCCGCCGCCCGACTTCGCTGCGAAAGTTCCTCGTTTGCCCTTGCCGCCAGCGCAGACTGGGTTTCGGCATCGTGCCGCGCGGCTGCCAGATCCTGCTCCAGCCGCGCCGACCGCTCGCGCTCCTCCTGGAGCGATGTCTGCAGCTCCGCGGCAACGCTTTCGCCCGCCTGCTTCAGCCGGGACGTTTCCTCGCCTGCTTTCGCCGCCAGCGCAGTCTGGGTTTCGACATCGTGCCGCGCGGCTGCCAGATCCTGCTCCAGCCGCGCCGACCGCTCGCGCTCCTCCTGGAGCGATGTCTGCAGCTCCGCGGCAACGCTTTCGCCCGCCTGCTTCAGCCGGGACGTTTCCTCGCCTGCTTTCGCCGCCAGCGCAGTCTGGGTTTCGACATCGCGCCGCGCGGCTGCCAGATCCTGCTCCAGCCGCGCCGACCGCTCGCGCTCGTGCTGCAGCGATGTTTGCAGCTCAGCCGCGCCACTCTCGCCCGCTTGATTTAGTCGGGAAGCTTCCTTCAGTCGGGAAGTGTCCTCGATGGCCTTCGCCGCTAGCGCCTTTTGGGTTTCGATCTCGCGCCGCGCAGCGTCAAGACCCTGCGCCAGCCAATCGGCCCGATCGTGCTCCTGCTCCAGGCGTTGCAGCAACGCGATGTCGCGCCTTGCGAGGGCAAGTTCGCATGAGAGGGACTCTGGCCAGTCGCGTTGCTGTTTAGGGGGCTGCTGCAGGGCCCCTGTGTCGCTAGTAGTCGTCGCTTGTGCAACCTGTATCGATTTGTCGCCGCCACCCGGGCTCGGCAGCAACTTCTTGAACTCGTCAGAATCCAGATTGTGGGCAGTCGTTGCCAGTTGCGCGTCTGAGAGGTGCCGTGCCCGATCCTGGGAAGCCTCCGTTTCCGACGCCCATGTCATAGCGACCATGACCGCTGCTATCCACCGGGGGGCGCATCGACCCCGCGCGAGGGAGATCTTCACTTCGCCGCTGAGCATGACCGTGCGAGCCATCTGCAAGTACCTGTCGCCTGGCGATCTGATATCCTTCAGATGCTTTCAGATGCCTCATTATGCGCTCCATCTTTATGCGAATCATATAGCTCGCATGGAGGACCCTCCCACCACTTTGGGGTTAGGCTACGGATTAGCCCGATCATCCACGCCGTGAACCATGCGATGGCCTCAGCGGGCTCGAGCCTGGGGCGTCCAATCCCGCGCCTGCGAGTAGCGCCTTCCTGGACCGCCATTGCATTGCAATCCCGAGGAAAGCAGAGCTATTGTTTCCAAGAAGCAGCGCCTAACAACTGCCATGGATGGGTACTCCCTGTGCGGATCAGCCTGTACCACCGCTATTTGAAATTGTATGTCGAACGTCCAATGATATTTCGCACCTAATCGGCCTGTGCCGATCCGGAGCAAAGCGCGCAAGCCCGCATCGCCGAGCCGTTGCAGAAGGCCCGGATTTTGGCTCAGTGTCCGATCCTTTTGGAGTACTCTCCTTTCGTTCACGCACATCAGGAATGCTGCACTCATATGTCAGGAGCAGGTGGTAACGATCGACCTAGTGTCCCACCGCTCAGAAGCCAGCGCCGCTACATGATGCAATTGCGCACGAACACATCCTGCTGCAGTCCCGCAAGCTCAGCGTGGAAACTGGCAGGTCGATCTGGCTCGAGCCGGGCGCCTGCCGCCGACTGGATCGTTGAAGGTTCGCGGCCTCGGCGCGGCGTACGAAGAATACTTGCTGAAGGGTGCGATTATTGACGTTGCCGTTGTCGCTGAGTGGAGGGAGCATGTTCTTGAAGTCTAGTCTCAGAAACCCCGGCTGGGGCTGCCAATCGAGGCGCTCGGGTGATTATTAGCGCTCTTCTTCGGTTCGTTGCGTGGCTGCTCGCGGCCGCTGTCACTTTCGTAACGCTCGGACCTCAGAACGTTCGGCCTCACCCTGTTTTCGGACAGCACGCCGATCACGCGCTCGCCTTCCTTCTGGTCGGGATCGTCTTCGGGTTTGCCTATCCGCAGCGCCGCTGGAGTGCTTCAGTGGTCGCCGTTGCGTTGATCGGCCTGCTCGAGATCATGCAACTATGGGTGCCGGGACGACACGCTAGGTTTGGGGATTTTATCGTCGACGCGCTCTCGGCCTGCGTCGGCTTCGCGTTGTGCGCAGCTGCCGACCGGATGATGGCGCAATTTGGCGGAGATCCCGACCCATTGACGCGCGAACGTCCTTAACGGGGGGCTCATCGGCCTCGCGGAAGGCAGCTTGCGTGCCACATGCCGGGCGGATCGGCACCTTCTCTCAAACGCGGCGAGTCGCGCACGTCAGCCACGGCCACGGTCAGGCGGTTTTAGCGGCGTCTACCGTTGGCAGGGCGTCGCTGATGCGCGAGCCGGTGAGGGGTTCACAGTTGAACCGTATGCAGATTGTCAACGGAGCTGACCGCGAGGCAAACGCGCAACGCTCAATCGAGCTCAGTGCATTGGTGCGCGGGAGCCGCGGCGCCGCTTGGGTCGGTGCCGCGGATCGCCAAATTTGAGCTCGGCAACGAGCCGCCAGAGTTGAACCTCGTGGCCGTCCGCCAACCGCCCAGCCCGCTCGGTCGCGGACGCGTCATCTGGGCAGTGAAGGTTGACCACGCCCCCCAATTGGCCGTCAGCGTCCAGAACGAATGCACGATAGTGTGGCATCGGAAATCCCCACGCGAGAGCATCTTACCTGTAGCCTTGCTCTGCGGCTTGGAGATTTTGGGTCATTACGAGCTACCTCTGATGAGCGGTATGCCTATCGCCGTAGCTCGAACACGCTCATTCGGTCGGAGCCTTCGGCGCCCGTTCGGAACACCCCTGGGCACACACTCAGCCGTGACGGCGGAAATGCCCGGACCGCTCCTGTACTTTCGGAAGCTCGCTACCATTGTAGCCGTCGGGGTTTTGCGGCTGCCAACGCCAATGGTCCGTACACATTTGCTGCAACGACCGGGTCGATTTCCAACCCAATGCCTCGAGCGCAAGGGGCGGGTCTGCAAAAGCAGACGGCGACGTCACCGGCCCGACGCTCCCTGATTTCATAGGGGACTGAACGCCCGCTCGCTGACTCGAATGTGCGAACGACGTCCAGAACGCTGCTGCCGTTGCTCGTGCCAAGAGGAACGCCCGGCGGGTGTTTTCCGACGAGCCCCCTTTCGTGCGCGCCAACCGGATTGAAGTAGCGCAGATTGGCGATCCGCCAATCGTCTTGTCATCTCTGCCCCACGCGCACCGAATCGCCTGCGGTCGCATCGGTCCGGCCTGTCCCTGATGGAATATCTGAACTGCCTACCCTTCGGGGAGGGACGGCAGGACCATCCTGGTATTGGAGGCTGACCTCCACGGCGTCACCCGGTTGCAGCTCGGTATCTTCGCTTGCGATGATCCGTTCCGGCCCCTTGTCGCCCTTCCGGACGATGGCAATCTCCGGGTGGTTTCCGGCGCCTCGCACGAGTTGTGATCGAACCATCGCAGTGTATTGAAGCTTCTCGCCGACGCTCTGCAGCTTCTCGCGAATTTGATTGAGCTTCACGCTGGTATCTTGCAGCTCGCGGAGCAGGTCGATCCTCCGCTGGTCATCTAGCTTTGCCAGCTTCCTGACGAACTCGTCCTGCTGCTTCTTGACTTGCAGCAGTTGCGCAGAGGTTTGCAGCTTCCGGGTTGATGACAGCAGCACTGCGCGACGTGCATCCGTAACGCGAGGGCTGATCAAGGAACCCTTGCCGAAGAGCTCGGTCACCTTCTGCAGTTCTTCAAGATCTCCCTGAAGTCCCTCTTCATCCTTCTTCTGCTGCTCTGACAGCACGCGGACCTCGTCGTCTCCCTGTCGAATGCCGCGCTGAAGGTACGTCTTTTCCTGCTGATAATCACTCTGCTTGGTCTTCAGATACTCCGTTTCTGCATTAACGATCTCCGAAATCGCCGATCGAGCTAAGGGCGCGTCCATCAGAGCGCCTGGAGTGATCTGGGCTCCCTCTCCAAGTTCGGTCTTGATGCGCCACATACGCGCTTGTTCTTTGGCCAGCTCCGTCCAAAGCGAACCATACTCGCTTCTCAGGTCTGCTGACTCAAGATACGGGTTGTTCATTCTCATATGCATGATGTCGTAGCCGCCCGCGACCGCGACGGCTTGGCGTGCGGTGATAGACGGACGATAAGGGTACTCACCCGGCTTCGATACATCCCCATTTACGTATATGGGCTTGTATTCGGCGATGATCGTCGTGACCTCGTCTGCGTCGATCACGACGACCGTCTCACGTCCATCGGACGTCCTCTGTCGAAATACCTTGCGCGCAAGTGCAGCCCCGATTTTGGCTCGGATCTGGGGCAAGGGCAGGCCGGCCACTGGAAGCGTTCCGACCAGTGGCAACGAAACATTCCCGTCCATTTGCACGGGAGCACGATGCCGCAGCTCCGGCACGCCCGCCACCGCAACCTCCAGCACATCTCCGACGTTTACCAGATATTCCGCCTTTGCTTGAGTGGCGGAAATTGTCAGGCCAACAGCCACCAAGGCCCATTTGATGCAACGTCCCAGGTCGCTGCCAGGGACGTCGACAAGGAAGCTGTTGCGCAGTCTGGAGTTCGGCATGGCGTCATTCCCTGTACGAATGAACGTGGTCACCGAGGTGAAAGTCTTTCAAATTTGTTCGCGGAAGGCAGCACGTGAACAACGGTCCGAGTAGCCGTCCCGACAGGCGATCCGCAAAATTACGTTCCGTTCTCTCATTGAGTCCGAACCACTCGGCGCCTTCTTCCGCTCAGTTCGATTGATCGGTTCTCTATCATGCCCATCGAACCCATTGGGACGGGCGCTTCCATCGCTGCCCGAATCTAATCCCGCGCGGTGGCGGCTCAATCGACCATCGTAGTTACCCACTTATTGCCCGTTTTGCCGGCCTCCGCCAAGCTTCCGGCAGATCCGGTCGATGGCGGCACGGCGATCGCAGGCCGTTGGAAGGGGCAGATTGGCCGCTCTATTACTATTGGCGGCAGGTGCCGAGTTCCTGCTCGTAGCCGGTGCGGACTATGGGCGCGCAGATGACGATCGTTGAAGAACAGTACGGCCATCGCGGACGAGCGCTTCACCCTGGTACGGAAGCACGATACTCGCGGCGCCACATCTCGATCATCATGAGCTGAAATAAGCGGCGACTTCCGCGCTCTGTCGACCGAAGTCTTGACACGAGGCGCGCCAAAAATCGCTTTTCAAAAAGTGGCGAACCGGTCGCGATGAGATCGTCCACGAGCGGCCTCCAAGGCCCCTGGAACCATTCATGCAGAGGGATCGAGAAACCCTGCTTTCGGTGACTATCAAAGTCGGGAGGTAGCCAGCGCTGTGCAAGAGCACGCAAAATGATCTTTCTTCGATCGTTCTCGACTTTGAATCTTCCGGGCAATCGCCCAAAAGCAAACTCGACGATTCGATGATCCAAGAGCGGCGCGCGCACCTCCAGGGATGTGAGCATGCTGGCCCGATCGACTTTGACGAGAATGTCATCTGGTAAGTAGCTGCGAAACTCGGCGGCACAAATCGCATCTATGCCACCGCAGACTGTTTCCAATCCAGCGCGGCGAAGTTCCGGGGTAGCCGACATCGGCCGGCCGGTCAGTCGCGACCTCGTAATCGGATCAAGTAGTCGCGTCAGCGCTGTTTGTGGCTCATTGCAGCTGAGTAGCCCCATGATCGCGTTGCGTCCTTCTATTCCCAACGGTATCGATTTTGCGGCGAATGCCTCCAATCCGAGCCGATGCAGACCAAACTTCCGTAGTTGCGCGATCTTCAGAAGCCAAGGATGATGAATGTAGCCACCGAAGAGTTCATCGCCGCCATCGCCTCCCAGGGCGACAGCGCATTCCTTTCGAATTGCGCGACTCACCAGATAGGTGGGAAGCACCGAGTTGTCGGCGATAGGCTCGTCATATTGACGGATGAGTGAAGGCAGGAGCTCGCCCGAGCCCGGCTCAGCGACGAGTTCAGTATGGTTTGAACCGAGATAATCAGAGACCCGACGCGCGTGGCGCGACTCGTCGAAGCGCGGATAGCCTGGAAAGGCGACGTTGAAAGTGCGAACAGCTCGCCCCGAACTCCTGACGGCCGCGGCAGCCACGAGGCTCGAATCAAGACCACCGCTCAGCATGATGCCAATCGGCACATCAGCGATGAGCTGACAGCGCACGCTCTGCGTCAGCAGGACTTCGAGATCGCTCGTGAGCTCTTGCAAATCGCTCTGCGCGGTGTTGGTGGCACGTATCGGTAGGTCCCAATATCTGCTGATCCGCAGTCGATCCAGATCGGGTTCGTAAGTCAGCCAATGCCCCGGCGGTAGTTTTGCGAATCCGTCGAAGATGCAAAGTGACCCGGAAACGTAACCATACGCCAAGTAATCGTCGAGCGCCTCGCGATTGATGTTCCGTGGGATGTTCGGATCAACGAGAATAGCTTTCAGTTCGGACGCGAAAGCGAACCGGCCATTCTTGTGCAAATAGAATAAAGGCTTTTCGCCGGCCCGATCGCGAGTAACGAACAGGCGTCGTTTGGCGCCGTCCCAGATCGCGAGCGCGAACATTCCGACCAAACGATCGAGACACGCGGGGCCCCACGTTCGATACGCGGCGATCACGACCTCGGTATCGCTTGTGCTGCGAAAGCTATTGCCGCGCGCCTGAAGTTCGGCTCGAACTTCCTGAAAATTGTAAATCTCACCATTAAAGACAATCGTTATCTGGCCATCGTCCGAGCTCATTGGCTGATGCCCGAGAGGACTGAGATCGATTATGGCTAAGCGCCGATGACCTAAGCCGACCCGCCGATCAGGACTGAGCCAGGTGCCAGCGTCGTCCGGACCTCGGTGTGCGAGTGCATCGCACATGCTTTGCACCAATTGAAAGCCAACCGGCTTCTCGGCCTCGACTATACCGGCAATTCCGCACATGCTTGCCCCGGGCTGTTCAAAAACGAAAGAGACTCTAGTTGCTGCAGGATCAGAGGAGAAGCGCTTCTCACATTCGGCTTGGGGTTCACTGGTGATGGATGGCCCATACTCGTCGCCACCTCGTTCCAGCCGGTGTTCGGCGCAGTCGTGGTTTATTTGTGTGCGCGTGGGCGCAATTGGATACTAGCTTCGTCCTAACTGGGAGGTTGTCGCGTGAATTTCGATGCCATTGTAACCGACGACCACTTCAACATCGTTGAGGCCTGCCTCTTTACACCAGCGTCGCACCGCGCCGAGTGTTTGAGGTTGATCGAACTGAGGTGACAGCATGTCGAACGTGTCGAGGTATGCCCAATCCTTCAGCACGGCATCATCGATTGCGCCTTCTTTACCGAGCTCGCGACTGTAGTCCGCGACGAGTAGCCGCCAATTGAGGGTCGGGCCGATGCGCGGGATCGTGCGAACAACGCGGGCGGTGGGCCACATGAGATCGACGTAGCGACGCACGAGCCGGTACAGCCGCTCTGGCGGTATCCTGCGCGTCAGCGGCCTTACCCAGTACTTAGTCCCAAGCACGTAGTTCGTAAATTTCTTCTGATATACGTCCGCGACGAGACGGCCACCTGGTCTCAGATGGCGAGGGAGCGACAAGAAAGCTTGCCTCGGATCGGGCGTATGTTGCAGGACGCCGAAGCAGAAGAGATGGTTGGCGTACTCGTACGGGAATGGCATCTGCGTGATGTCGCCCTGGACGATCAGCACGTTTTCGCTGTGGCCGTTGGTTGCGAAGTTTGCATCCACGGCCACACTCATATCGAGTGAAAGGAGCATCGCTCCGGTTGAAGCTGCTATCTCAGTGAACCGTCCCGATCCGCTGCCCGGCTCGATCAGAATCTGACCCTGTAGATTGTAGGGCCAGCGCGTCTCTTCGAAGAACCTCTGCTTGGACAGAGCACGTCCGCTTGTCGTGTCGTATTGCGTACGTGCATGCTCCGTCCATTCAAGTCCGAAGCTAGCAGTGTAATTCTCCTCTGGTACGAAGCGCGGAACCGAACGGACGATTGGATAAATGGAACCGCATCCTTCGCACTCCAGGGCACCTTCGGTGATCGCACCCTCGGAATTGCCGTCGACAATTCTGAGCCCAGACCGACAGGACGGACAGCAGAGGTGTACAATGTGCTCCTTGCGCATCGTCGTCTTGACCTCATGTTAAACCACGAGTCCTGCGATACTGGGCAATCCACGGTATCGTAGTCGATACCTGAGAGGAAGAGGGGGCAAACGTGCATGCGTCGTACCCCCAAGGAGAAGCATTTGCCCAATGCCACGATTGAAAGCCGCGGATGCGGAACAAGGATTGAGTGGGTCGCTCGACGAATGAACCTTGCGGTCCAGGCACTCTTTGCCAGGGCATGAACTGACCGCGCGGCCCAGTGCGAATCGTCATCGCTCGTTCGGCTGTTGCACGCAGTCGTCGTTCTTCCATACAGTCCTCCGACTGCCCATGAATTTCACAGGGACTAAACGCGCTCTTCGCTCGCGCCGAAAAGGAGAGGTAGCACTGAGTGATGGACCTTCGTGAGCACGAACCCAAGCAGCACGGTCGTCATAAACGCCGAAGACTTCGCCACGAGTCGCAAAAAAACGGATGCGTCTAGCTCGGAGGAGACGATGTGAGCGACCAGTACACCGAGGGCAACCACGAAGGCGACTTTCCAGGTCTGATCCATCGGTATCAATTTGGCGATACTGGTTCTGAGCGCCTTGGCGACCTTGATCAACGCCCACCACTCCCAAAGAACTAGACCGGTGATGCTTCCTGCAACCGCACCGGCGAGGCCGAACGACTGGAGACCAAGGATGCTCAAGGCAACTGACAGCAAAAGCGAGATCGCGCTAATCGTGGCGGCCTGCCGGCCCAATCCTAACGCCCAAAGAAGCTGGCCGGCCCCGAAAACAGTTGCGATCTGTCCCAAGGAATAAATCTGCATGAGCGGCGCTGCCCCGAGATACTCGCGTGTATAGATCAGTTCCACAAGGTCGTCCGCGGTCGCGATCAGCAACCCGAAGAGTGGCGGCAGCGTGCATGCCAGCAGCAGATACGCTTTCGACACCAGCTTGCGGGCGCCATCAACGTTGCCGTCGCCCACCAAGGAACTGAAGTTAGGCAGAAGCGCGTTACCTAGAGGCTGGCGGGTCAAGGTTCCGAGGAGCATGGCCGTCGATGCAATCGAGATGAGTGCAAAGGCCGAGCTCGAAAAGTTCGCTGCCACGACCCATTGACTGGCCTGCCCACGCAAGGCGAAAAAGCCATCGGCCATCGCAAAGGGCAGCGAGTACTTCAATTGCGCGCGGGCCAACTGGCCGTCGAATCCGAGACCCCGTTCCTGCGCGGCAAAGAGGGCATAGAACACGGCAAGGCCGACCTTCAGCATGGCCAGGCCGCACATCACCACCAGAATCCATCCGACATCGCCAGATGCGACTGCTGCACCTCCCAATGCCGCTGTCCTGACTATCGCAAACCCGATCGTTACGCAGGCCCCCCATTGCGCTTTTCCGTCCGCCGTCGGCAAGACATCAAGAATCGACGCCAATATCCAGATGCCAACGAAGATCTGAACGAGGGGCGAGTAAGGCTGGAGGCCTCCAATCGAACTCGGCAAGACGGGCATCAGCCCTAAAAGCAACAGATTCGAGAGCGCCCCAATAGCGAAGAGAGTTGCGAACGTATTGCCCACGAGCTTTCGGCGGGTTCCTGGAGCGGCGCGCGGCAGGAAATAGAACAGGGACTGCGGCAGGAACAGGGGAAAGAGGATCAACCCCGCTTGGGCGAGCAGCCACATCAGGCGGTAGTCCCCGAACTCCTGCTTGGTCAGGTGGCGGACCAGGATGACAGGCACCGCCAACTGCATGGCATATTCGAGCAACCCTGCAGCCGCGAGAAATCCTGCCTTCCGGCGAATACCCGATCCCATGCCGCGCGCGCGCCTCCTGTATGCGGCCCGCCCCAGGAGGCTTTCGTACTTCCTGCGAAGTGGAGCGGTTTGCTCGGCGCGCGTCATTTGTTCCTTCGGCGAGCCGCTTCCTCGATGGCTGCGACGTAGGGCTTCAGCACCACGTGATCGCCATGCACCCGGTCCATATAGTTCCTGCATCGCACGGACACCTTTCGCCATTCTGTTTCATCGGCAATCAAGTGCTCAGCAGCGCAAGCCATCTCATCGATGGACCGGAGCGAGACGCCCAGGCCTTCGCGACTGATAAGTCCACCAGGATCAAAAAAAGATATTACAGGAACGCCGCGACTCCAGGACTGAAGAAAGGAATTCGGAAAACCCTCCGTGTCGGAGGTATTGACGAAGATCTTGGCGCGGTCATAGAGGTCACCTACGTCGTGATAAGGCACGCGACCGCAAAACGTCAGGTTCGGCTGTCTCTTCGCGGCAGACTCGATCTTGCTGTACAGATCTGAAAAGCCCGGTTGTGGACCACCGACCATGTGAATATGCCGGGAAGGCATGTGACGCGCCAACTCGATGGCGAGTTCGGGTCGCTTGAAGGGAAGCAGGTTGCTGACCCAAAGAATTTCCAAGTCGTGCTTCTCACGATCCAGCTGCCGACCCGGGGAATCCACCAGCGGGTCGGCGACCACGCTCGTCACCCCGAAATTTTGCATGAGCGCGCGTTGCTGGCCCGCGTGCTGGCAAAGGATAGTATGAGCCTGTCTCAATCCATATTTGTACAGTTGTTTGTCTCGCGTATGGAGGATGCTCAGTCGTTTAGGTTTAGGATCGGCATCGTTGTCGTGTGCTAACCGGTGTATGAAGCCACGTCCATGCCGGCGGCAGAACATCGCGACCAAGCCGACAAGCCCACCCTCGGTACTCGTGTAGTAAACGTCGGCATCGGCGCGCATCAACGCCGCCCACGTTGCGGTCAAACGGGGATAAACAAAACGAAGTACCGGAAGACCTGCATCCGGACGATACGCTTTGTAGGTTGTGACGCCATGCCAGGCTGCTGCGTCTGACTGACCGTAATCCCAGACGATCATGGAAACCTGGTATCCACGAGCAACGAGTGCTTTCGCGAGCAACGTCTGTTGTAACTGCGCCCCGCCATTGCCATGGTGGTTGTATTCGCGGGCAAGGACCGGAAGGTTGTCGAAACCGACGAAACACACCTTCATGGCGGCGGTCTCTTGATGGAACCCATTGATTGGGCCTGACCGAGGGCGAGACCGTAACATAGCCATAGGGCCGCCTGCGGGGGAGTCGGAGTAAATCGACCATCCGTGAATCCGTCGGCTGCAAGACACAACAGGCCAACCATGCAGCCTTCAAATACACCGCGCCATTGCGGATCGACGTGGTGCTTGGATAAATGACGAAACGTCCGCCATACCGACCAGAAGAAAACCGCCACAACCACAACACCCACTATTCCGAGGTCAAGGGCGACGGCCAGATAGGCATTATGCGGATGAGCGACCGGAAGCATGAGGCCACGGAGGTTCGGGGTCGCCCACAGCGTCGAATAGAGGCCTCCACCAATAATGGGTGCCTCCCAAAAAGTACCTATCAATGTAAGCCAGAGGTCGAGCCGACCAGCGGTTATCGCCTGTTCGTCTCCGGTTGCCAGGCCGGTCGATGCCCGTTCAATGAACGCGTCGGGCAATAGCAATACAACCGTCACGATTGCAAACAGCGCCAGCAAGAACTGACCCATGCTTCGCTGTTTCCATATGTAGGAGCCCAGTATGATGGCAATCCCAACGAACGCGGCCCGTGAGAAAGTCAACGCAGCCATCATTGCGGCAGCGCCGGCGCATGCCAGCAGTATTGCACGCGACCAGGGCGCAGAGGTGGCTAGTGCGGCGTGGAGGAGGATCGCGAAGCCAATGTTGGCCAGCAGGCCGATTTCATTGGCATGTAATCCGATCCAACTTAGAAAATCTCTGTCGCCAGCCGCCAGGCCCTGCAGGCTGATGCCATCGATAACGAAGTAACTGGCAATCACGACGAAAAAGGTAGTGTAAGCAGCTGCTAGAGCCCAGATTACGGGGCGTCCATTGCCGTTTCGGGAAAGAACCGCCGCCAACCACGCCACGGCCAGCATTATCATCGACTTTGCAAAGTCCAGCAGATATGCGGTTTTTGTTAGGGGCTCAAGGTTAGGAAGTACGATCGCCCTTTCCACCGAACCGACACCGAGGCAGGCGCCAAGTGTCATGACGCCCACATAAATCCAGAATGTAGTTGGGAAGCTGACGAATTGAATACCCTCTCGCCTGAATGCGGAAGCCGCGAACAACGATAAGAGTGTTAGCCCAAACAAGATATTGAATGGGTTCAATCCGGTTATCTCGAAAAGTTCTCGTGGAACGAGCTGGCTCGAGGCGAATGGCAACAGCAATGCGAGCAGCCAAACGCCTTTCCGATAGTCGGCAAAGATGATCAGTGCGAACAAGAAGCTGCAATAGAGAAGACCGTAGGCAGACGCGCCGAGAAATGCTGTCACGCCACCGATCAGCGCCGCGGAAATGCCAAGGAGTACTAGAGTTAGAATGTTGCCCCTCAATTGAGAGGCATGGTCGAGCGTCAGATTCGTTGACATTGGTTGGTTTACCGACATCCTAGGTCTATGCCGACTGGTTTCGGCTTGGCAAAACTGTCCTGCAGGTATCCGCTCGCTGTTGCAGGTATGTGCTCACGGTTAAAATCTCATCGCTCGAATTGACGACGACATGAGCCAATAGCGCCAGCGTCAGTCCGGAAAGCCGAACGGCCTCCGGCTTAAGAGCGAGGCCAAGCATAACGTTCCGATCATGGCGGTCAATCTACCCACGACTGCGCCAAATATTCCAACAAGAATCATGAGCGATGCTGGTGGGTACCCCGCGTATGCGCGCGGGTACTCCCGCCTGTGTACCTCAGAGTAGGTAGGTCACAGTCCCTGTCTTCAGCGGTGCGTGCGCCAAGTCGGTTATTCTGACTGAAAGCAGGATGATGACAACGGATCGCCGTAACACATTCTACGAACTCCTCAGCTCGGGTCTGATAGAGCAAAGTCTTTCGAGGCCTTTCATTTAGCCTCCTTGCGATCGCGCTGAGCTTGGCCTGGCTAAACAGGGACATGTCGGTGGCAGGCGGAAGATACTGGCACAGCATCCATCTCTGCTAAATGATTAGAGTGTTGCACCGATCGGCTGAAGCAGGCGGAGCTTCTCAACGTGCGGGGCGCCTTTCAATTGCTCGAGGTGCAGAGGAAACAGCTAAGGGAAGAGGATCAGAAGCCCGCCTCCATGTTCGGAGCTTTTCGGCTGCAGTCTCGATCTGTTCCACCAATGATCAGCGCTCAGGCGTCCGAACGACCTTGCCGATCAATGCAGGGCTCCATGGCGTAGCTATAAAGGTCCGGAAGCAGCATTGACCGAGCAGTTACTGAGGCTGACGCCGGCCACGCAATCGCAACAGGTCCGCGGGATTGTGATCAGCTTGGGAGCAACCAATGCTGAAGGGATAAAAGTGGCTCCACGAGCCAGGCGGGGCGACCTCTCACCGAGGCTCCCAGCGTTCCATCTCGCCCGCGGCTATCAGGACACAATGCTGCTCGTTTCAAGCTGACGCAATGGAGGCACAGAGCTCCGGAGATTGCCGGTCTCTCGTCGAGGGAGACGGAATACAATGAGCGGAGCCGCGATGTGACGCTGGCGGTGAGCGCGACCGAGAGTTAAGTGAACGGACCACCGAAGAGCGGATCAACACGCGTATAGGGCTTGCGAATTGCGCAATTGGCCGGTCCGCCGGAGTTTTTCGCCTTCCTCAACCGATCATTGTCCTGGCGCTCGGTCTGGTAGTACTCCCAAAGAGCGTAGATCATCACCCATGTTCTTCGACAGCCCGCGGGCCGGATTGATTATCTTGAATGAACCACGATGACGGCCTTCAAACAGGAGCCAACATGGCGAATAAGGACGCGGAAAATCAGACCGCGAACCGCGGCCCGTCGCTCGCGGTCATCGGTTGCGGTTACTGGGGTTCGAAACACATCCGTGTCGGCTGCGATATACGCGACGCAAGGATGGTGATGGCCGTCGATCCTCGCCCTGACAGATTGGAGTATATCCGTTCACAATATCCTTCTGTCGCCTTTTCGCGCGATATCGGCGCGGTACTGAATAATCCTTCTATAGACGGGGTCATTGTCGCCACCCCTGTGCACACGCACTTTGAATTGGCGCGGGCGGTGCTCCAAGCCGGAAAGCACGCGCTCGTCGAGAAGCCGATGGCCATGACGAGCGCGCAATGCCGCGAGTTGAATGCGATCGCCGAAGAGCGCAAGCGTGTGCTAATGGTCGGGCACACGTTCGAGTACCACCCGGCGGTCGGCGTTATGCGCCAGATGATCCAGAGCGGCTCTCTTGGCGAGCTCTACTACATTGATTCGCGGCGCCTGAATCTTGGTCTCTACCGGCAGGACGCCAATGTCCTTTGGGACTTGGCCCCGCACGACCTCTCGATCATCTTCTGCTTGCTGGAAGAGGTCCCTCAAACCATCGGCGCCTGGGGGTGCGCGCACGTTCTGCCCAACGTTGAGGATGTTGTTTACGCCAAGATGGGCTTCAAGAGCGGCCCGACCGCCCATGTGCATGTTTCCTGGTTGGACCCGGTTAAGGTTCGGCAGATCACTGTCGTCGGAAGCGATGCGATGCTGGTGTTCGACGACGTGCAGCCGTCCGAGAAAGTGCGCGTTTACCAGAAGCGATTCAGGCCGCGGATCGACGGCGACTCCTATGCCGACTTCCAGTCGGCCTATCATCACGGCGACGTGCATATTCCCGCGATATCCAGCAGCGAACCGCTGAAACTCGAGATACTCGACTTCGTCAACGCGATCATGACCGGGGAACGGCCACGCGCGGACGCAATGCACGCACTGCGCGTTGTCGAAGCGCTCGAGGCGGCATCGGCGTGTCTACGGCTCAAGCACAAACACCGTAGCAACGGTAAGGATCAACGGATATTTCGGCGGCGGAACATGCCGGCGGGAGGTCCCGAAATTGCTGTCGCATGAAGCCACGCGACGGAAGGCGACCCCGCGGGAATTCGGCAAACGGGCGCTCGACGTCGCGATCTGCGTTCTCGCGATCCCGATGCTGGCCCTCGTCTCCACGGCGGTGTGGATAGCAATCCATCTCGATAGTCCAGGACCAGCGCTATTTCGCCAACGTCGGATCGGACGAGACGAGAAGCCGTTCACCTGCTTCAAATTTAGGACACTCCGCCATAACGCCGACGACAACGTCCATCGCGAGGCGATCCGGCGGGCTTGGGCGAATGAACCCCTCTCGAACGACCCCGCCGCCCCATACAAGCTGACAGACGATCCTCGCGTGACGCGCGTGGGACGGTGGCTGCGGAGAACCAGCCTCGACGAGCTGCCCCAATTCCTCAACGTGTTGCGGGGCGAAATGAGCATCGTCGGTCCACGGCCGGCGATTCCTTATGAGCTCGAATACTTCAGTGACTGGCACCATACGCGTCACATTGTGAAGCCCGGAATAACCGGACTTTGCCAGGTGCGCGGTCGGGGTCGTGTCAGCCCGGAGGTGATGCTCGAGATGGACGTCGAATATGCAATGAACTGGACCTTATGGACCGACCTGAAGTTGATTGCCCTGACGTTTCCAGTGGTGCTGCGGGGGCACGGTGCCCGATGACGTTCTCAAGAAGCAAAGACGGATTCTCGTGAGGTTCGCAAAATGCACATTCCGTTTGTCGATCTCAAAGCGCAATATGAGACGCTGAAAGATGAGGTGGCCGAAGCAATTCGGGGCGTTCTCGACTCCGCGCAGTACATAGGCGGCGAGGCGCTTGCCTCGTTCGAAAGAGATTTCGCCGCGTATTGCCAGGTGCGCCATGCGCGCGGTGTGGCGAACGGAACGGACGCGATTCATCTGGCGCTGCGGGCCTTGGGTATTGGTCACGGTGACGACGTGATTACAACCGCCCACACCTTCATTGCCACCGCTGCCGCGATCTTGGCGACGGGAGCGCGGCCCGTGTTGGTCGATATCGATCCGGACACTTACACGATCGATCCCAAAATGATCGAGCGCGCCTTGACGGATCGTACAAGAGCGATCATCGCAGTCCACCTCTTCGGGCAGCCGGCTGACATGGGTCCAATCAATGACATCGCACGGCGGCGCGGACTCTATGTACTAGAAGACGCGGCCCAGGCGCACGGGGCGGAATATCAGGGGGTCCGAACCGGCGCGCTCGGCGATATCGCATGTTTCTCGTTTTATCCGGCGAAGAACCTTGGGGCTTATGGCGACGGCGGAGCGGTCACCACCAACAGTGCCGCGATCGCCGAGCGGATCGAACGACTGCGCGACCACGGTCGAACCACCCATTACAGCCACGCCGAGGTCGGGTTCAACAGCCGGCTCGACGCTCTCCAGGCGGCGGTCCTGCAGATCAAGCTCCGGCGCCTGGATGAATGGAACACCAATCGGCGGCGCGCCGCGGAGTGGTACGCCGCGGAGTTGGCGGAGTCGGGGATCAAGACGCCGTTCGTTCGAAAGGGGTCGACGCACGTCTACCACTTGTATGTGATCGACACGAACGACCGTGACGCAATGCGGAATGAGCTCGAAGAGGCCGGCGTGGCGACCGGGATCCACTATCCGTTGCCCCTCCACCTGCAGCCTGCTCTCGTCCATCTCGGTTACAGGCAGGGCGACTTGCCGTGCTGCGAAACGTTGGCCGCGCGATCATTGTCCCTGCCCATGTTCCCGGAGCTCACACGCGACCAGGTGCTCCGCATCGCCGCGATTGCACGCGCTGCGGCTGAGCGGGACAGTCACGAGAAATTGCAGCCGAAGTCAATGTTTTCGCCCGCCGCGCTTCGCGCGGATGGCGGGAGCGCGTGGCGATGATTCGAATTAGCGCATGGGCGGAGGTCGAGACCGAGGCGATCGGTGCGGACGTGGCGATCGCCGAGTTCGCCGTCGTGCGGCCTGATGTTACGATTGCCAACCGCGTGGTCATTCACCCGCATGTCGTGATCGAGAGCGGCGCAAGAGTCGGGGACAACGTCGAAATCTTTCCGGGAGCCTATATCGGCAAGGCGGCCAAGGGAGCCGGCGCGTTGTCGCTCGCGCCGCGTTTCGAGGCGTGGGTCGATATCGGCGCCGACTGTTCTATCGGGCCGCACGCGGTGATTTTCTATGACGTCTCGCTCGATGGTTCCTACCAAGTGTGGAGCGAACACAATCGTGTGGATCCTCGGCGTCACCAACATGTATCAAGATCCTAATTTTGGTTGAGCGCTGGGACTGCGGTGATAACGGTCGGGTGATGGAATGCTGAATTCGTCAAGGCCTGCGATCAGGGTCCTGCATATAACCGACACGTTGGGCTCCGGGGGGAAGGAGCGACAACTGATTGAATTGTTGCGCGGGTTCAACAAAATAGATGGGTTCGTTAACGAGCTGGTCGTTCTTTCAGATACCATCCACTACGATGAGGTTGGGACACTGGGAATAAAGATACACATCTTCAGAAGAAGCCGAAAATGGGATTTCCGTATTTTCGAAAAGCTGTATGGCGTGGCGAAACGCTACCGGCCGAATATAATATACTCCTGGGAGTCGATGTGCTCGGTGTATGCGTCACCAATTGCGTTGTTATTCGGATCGGCTTTGATCAATGGGATGATACGATACGCACCGCTCGTTTTGAATTTGAAAGATCAAGCGTACCGACGTTTACTTCTGACAGCTCCATTTTCAACGGTAATCTTGGCGAACTCATTGGCGGGACTTAGAGCCTTTAGAGTTGATGGACAAAAAGGTCTTTGCATACACAACGGTTTCAATTTTAACAGAATAAGCGATCTTCCTGACGTCAACGCAGTCAAGCGTTCGTTGGAGATAAGAACCAGCCATGTGGTCGGTATGATCGCGAGATTCCATCGACAGAAGGATTACAGTACGTTCTTTAAAGCGGCAAAATTGCTGTGCAGCGAGCGGAAGGACATTACATTCGTTGCTGTCGGTGAGGGACCGGATCTGGAAAGCTTCAGGGAGCGTCTGAAGAGCGACAGTCAGGCGAATATACGCATTCTAGGAGTCAGCAAACGGGTCGAAGAAATCGTCAAAACGTTTTCCGTCGGAGTCTTGGTAACGGACACAAGATACCACGGAGAGGGAATAGCTAATGCAATTCTGGAGTACATGGCGCTGGAAAAGCCGGTCATAGCCACAGACGCAGCTGGCAATCGCGAAATCGTCAAGGACGGGGAGAATGGATTCCTAATTCCATTCGGAGATGAAAATGCACTGGCGTTGCGGATAAGGGAAATTGTCGACCGTCCTGACGTTGGAAGCGCGTTCGGTCGGGCAGGACGGGCGCTCGTGGAGCAGAAGTTCGGGATTGAGCAAATGGTGCAGAAGCACGTAGAACTCTTTCGGCGATTGGCAAGTGGGAATAGAGCGCTTTGAAGTTTGATTGCGAGATGGGGCCTCAAGTTGATCGAACGGTCATATTCGGAGGCTGCTGAAAGGTTATTGGTCGCTATGTGCGGGATTGCAGGAGTGTTCGGCGCGTGACATTGCGAATGCGATTGCGCATCCGCGGACCAGACGGTGAGGGGGTGGATTGATGCAGCGATTGGCGTCGGGATTTCACGCCGCCGACTTGCCATAATTGACGTAGGTAAGGCCGGAGTGCAGCCCATGATGTCGGCAGATTGGCGTGGGTCGTGAGTTACAATGGCGAGATATATAATGCGGATGAAATTCGCCTTCTTTCCTTCGAGGCGTGGTTGATAGCGAATTATCAGGCGGTCGCCATTTGGAGACTACAAGGAGCAAGCCGCGATGATGGTTCTGCATGTGACGGGCGCATACCCTACTAAACAGAATCCGTCTGAGGGAGTTTTCATCCGCACTCAGGTGGAGTCGCTGGCGAAGCTTGGGATTGATGTCGATGTTTGCCTGCTCAAGGGCACTGGCATTGGCAAATATATCAAGGGCATTGCTGAAGTGCGGAAGGCTGTGCGCTCGCGGGAGTACGATATCGTTCACGCGCACTATATGTACTCAGGCTGGACTGCCAGATTAGCTACTGCCCTGCCACTCGTTGTGTCTTTTATGGGCAACGACGTATATGGAGATTGCAGCGAGTGGGGAGAGTATCGATCCTCCAATCGAGTGTTGCACGGACTATTCTCCCGTTTATTGTCGTACGCGACGGCTCACAATATTGCGAAGAGTGCCGGTCTTGCAAAGTATCTCCGCGCCAAAACAACGTCGATTATCTCCAATGGAGTGGATCTTGATATCTTCTATCCCAGGACGGTCGCTAAGCGCGAAGTGGGTCTGAAGGAAGACGAGCGGCACGTTCTATTTGCAGGCAGGCCCTCAGCAGGGGGTTATAAGAGATATCCGCTCGCCGAAGCCGCTTTTGAGTTGGTTCGAAAGTCAAATCCATCTGCCAAATTGGTCACTCTTGATAAGAGACCTCAACAGGAAGTCGCGCGATTCCTGAACGCCGTCGATTGTTTGCTGCTTACATCCGCCCATGAGGGTTCTCCGAACATTGTCAAAGAAGCTCTTGCCTGCAATCTGCCGATTGTTTCCGTCGATGTTGGCGACGTGGCCGAGCGAATTGGAGAGTTCGAAGGATGTTACATCGTGCCTGACGAACCGGCATTTATCGCGGAAGCTGTCGCGAAGGTACTGGTCCGTGGAAAGCGTCTTTCCGGCGCTTATGCCGCGGTCGATGAAATTTCGCTCGCGAAGATCGGCAGGCGAATACAATCTTTGTACGAGCACGTTCTCTCCTGAAGCTGCCGGAGGGGAGAGGTTGGCGCGGGGCGCGTGGATGAGGATCGTTGTCGCTGATAAACAATTTCTACCATGTCGCTCCGCATCGCTTCAAAGCGCGCAAATTTGACTGGCTTGCTCGGGCTGCTGCCAACAGCACGACCACCCCAGAGGCCTTCGCCTTGCGGCGCCACGCGAAAAGTGGCGACAACAGCCGCACAGGGGCTCGCCGTGGGAACTTCGAAGCTTCTTGGAATCTCATGGGAGAAGAAGTCAAAGCTTAGCGGGACGAGGGCTTCTACTTATCCGCGCGTGTTGAGTATACGCCATTAAGGGTATTCCAGAAACCGCCATTGCTCGCGTAAGTCACGCTGATGCCCTTTTCAGCGAGGATCCTTCCCTCCATCGGCCACGGCCAAAGTGGCGTTTGGGTCAATGTGCCATTGACGTATTGATGAATGATATTGGCACCGATGTCCGAGCCTCCAGATCCTGCGCCCTTGAGGGGTGAGCGCGCGGGCACGAAAAAGTAGGCGCCGGTTCCGAAGGTGTTGCTGTCGTAGCCCGGGTTGATGGTTTGATCACCGGACTTTAAGGCGATGCCATTATCACCGTTGCCCCAAAAATCGACGTAGCTATGGGTGGCGCTTGAAACGACCGCGGTTGTGTTGCTGAGCATGACGGAGTTGCTGAGTAAGGGCGAGCCGACCGCGCCAAATTGGTTGAGCCCAACTTTGTTGTTTACAAATACTGCGTTGGTGATGATCCCTGTGTTGGTATTGTAATTCCACGTCAAGCCATCGCCGTAGGGGCGCGTCGTAAACTGTGGGCATGCTGGGTTGACGGGAATGGAGAAGTAATTGTCCTTCATGTACGTGCCAGCACTAGCCGACTCGTTCTCCCAATGACCTTCACAGTTATTGTAAAAGATGGACCCAAGAATGGTCATGTTGTTGGCCGGATAATTGATGGCATCATCGGTGGTGTGCCAAAGCGATGTGTAGTAATTGTCGTCAACCTGAGTGGGGATCGCGTTGGTGCCGATGACATTCTCCAGGCTCACATTGCTTGCGCCATACACGGCAAAGGGCGCGCGCGGGGCGGGGCCAAAGGTAGTGATTCCCTCCCAAAAAGCCCAATCTCGTCTGAACGTGACGTAACTGGAATGATAAGCGACAAACTTGTACCTGCCTCTTCCCCAAGCAGCGCAATCCTCGACCAGAATGTTGGTTTGCGGGTACTCAATGTTGAAGACGTGGTGGTTATCAGCGCCCGCATTGTAAGCAGTGATCCGTCGCAGAGTAATATGGTCGTTGTTTTGCCCGCCGCGGCCTCCTCCATAAACATGGACCACGCTGGCTGAGGAATTGCGCGCGACAAAGCCTTGAAGAGTCAAATAGGAACTTCCGGTAATAAAGATCGGCTCTGCAGTGCCTCCAGAGTCGAAAACAGCTTTGCCGTCGTTGGCAGCTTTGAGAGCAATAGGAGCGGTCGCGGTTCCTTTCAGCGCCGTGCCGTTCGCTGGGTTAATGTACAATTGGTAATAGGTGCCGTCGTTGAAAATGAGCGTGTCTCCGGGCTTTAGTACGCTTAGTTTTGCCGAAATGTTGTCTCCGGGATTTACAGAATACGTGACACCGAACGCTGCGGTCGAAGCAATCATTGAGGGCAAAAACAAAATGGCTAGGAACAAGAAGACACGTTGACCACATGCCCACAGCAAGTGCAGCAGAGTGATAGAAGGGGATTTCCAACCAACAACCGGTCCAAACGGTCCCGCGCCGCGGGTACATTTCGTGTTCGCTGGAGGCCACGCTCCCCTACTGACCACAAAGTCCACGTCCGAATAGCCCGTGACAGCGGCGACGTTGGCCGACGCGAACAAGTGAAAGCGAGTGATTAAGTTCCGATAATTGGACGTGCGCATGGGTCTACTAGGTGCTCGCTGGGGAGCTACTCGCTGCCACCCCGCTTGGAGACTCGTTTAAGGCGTTGCGCCTGTTGATGCAGAGGATGTTTACGTCGCGTTCGCGGGCGATGCGGATCCATTGCTCCAGCAGGACGACACTGAATAATATCTTGTGGTGGTCGGCCCGGCCCGCCGCGTGGTCACGCAGCATGGATTGCACCGCAGCCGGCTCCAAGAACCGGTAGACCTGTGACTGCGGATCGGCCAGGTATTGCCGGATCCGTCCGTCGAGGGATTGGCGGAGCCACCCATCGACCACATTCACTGCAAATCCGCGCTTCTTGCGATGGACGATTTCCGACGACAACAGCCGCTTGCTCACTTCGCGATGAAGCCACTTGCGAACGCCATGACGCACCTTGAAGGACGCGCCCAATTGCTGGACGTGCTCGGCCACTTCGCGATCGAGGTAGGGTACGCGAACCTCGAGGGCGTGCGCCATGGACAGCTTGTCGCCATACATGAGCAGTTCGTCCGGTAGCGACGAGCGCAGCTCGAGTAACTGAAAGGCGTTCAGGTCGTCCAGGTTCTCGAAGGCCGGCCGGTATTCCTCCCAGCAGCGGGCGGCCACGGTGGCTTCGCCATCGGCGATCAGCTCGGGGCGAAAAAGCCCCTGCATCGCGTTGTCCGATACGAGGGAGAATACCTGCTGAAAACGACGAAGCCGGTCGGGCTCGTGCAGCGAGTAAAGCCCACGCTTGACCGTATCGTTCCGCGGGAGGGCGCGCGCGAGTGCGGCACTGGGTGTCTGCAACCAGCCGGGCAGCGCGCGCCAGGTGGCGCCATAGTGCACGCCAAGGTGTCGGGTGTATCCGCCGAACAGCTCATCCGGCCCCTGGCCGATGAGCGCCACCTTCACGTTTTCACGGGCCCGCTGGCAGACGAAGTACATCGGCACGATCGACGACGAGGCGACCGGTTCTTCGAGGACGTTCACGACGCGGGGCAGGACGTCTTCAAACGTTTCCCGGGTGAGGCGAACCGTATTGTGCTTGGCCCCGTAGGTCCGGGCCGTTTTAGCGGCATCCTCGAGCTCATCATCGGCGAACGAGGATCCATACCCGACGCTGAATGTGTGCCAGTCGCGGCCATAGAAGCTCATCAGCGCGAGCAACAGGCCCGAATCCAGGCCGCCGCTGAGCAGCAGTCCGAGCGGAACGTCGCTGATGAGATGCCGCTTCATGGCCGCCTTGTAGAGCTCGATCAATTTCTCCGCCGCCTCCTCCGGGCGGGGCTGCGGGGCGAATGGCACCGGAGCGAACTGGTAGTAGCGCGAGACGTGCACCTGCCCGTTTTCGGCAACGAGTTTTTCACCCGCGGCGAGCTTGTGGATGCCCTTGAATATCGTGCGCGGGGCGGGCGTGTAGCGATAGCGCAGAAAAAGAGCGACGGCCTCGGGATCAATGCCCGGCGGCTCGCCGAGAGCAATGCGGACCGGCCGGATCTCCGAACCAAAGGCCAGCGATCCGTTGTGGATTGCGTAGTAGACCGGCTTGATGCCCATCGGATCGCGCGCCAACAGCAGCCGGCGCTTTTTCACGTCCCAGATGGCGAGGCCGAACATGCCGTTGAAGCGGTTCAGCACGGCGTCACCCCACTGCTTGTAGCCGTGCACGATCACCTCGGTGTCGCAGTTGGAACGAAACACGTGGCCGTGCCCCTGCAACTCCCGCCGGAGCTGCTGATAGTTGTAGATCTCCCCGTTGAAGACCACCCACACCGTCTGGGCTTGGTCGAACATCGGTTGGTGGCCGGCGGGTGACAGATCGATGATCGCCAGGCGGCGGAAACCCAGGCCGAGATTCCCGTCCAAATGCTGGCCGGCATCGTCGGGGCCGCGGTGGATGATGGTGCCCATCATCGCTTCGATGGTGGAAGCGCTGACGGGCGCACCGCTGCCGAAGTTAAACTGCCCGCAAATGCCACACACGATGGAGTCCTTTCAGCGCGACCTGGTGACTCGGTGACTAGTCGAGACTGCAGCCGATGCCAAAACGATCCCCCACCAGGCCAAGCGCTTCTGGCAAGAGACGCCGCAGTGCGGCAACTAGAACCTTGGCAGCAAGCAGCAGCTCCACCGAAAGCTCCGTTTTCTCAACAGTCCGGCTCGCGCCCGTCCGCTCTTTCGACTCGAGGACGCGGTCTGCCGCGACCCCAGTTCCTACCCGAAGGTGAAGCCAGCTGCACATGCAATTAAGTATCATGTGTGTTGGGCGGGACTGGCCCGCCCTCGAGCGGCTTTGCTATACCGAGCTAGACCATCACTGAGGACACGACCCGTTTCCCGGGCTTATCGATCAGCGCCAAGAATTTAGCGGTTGCGACGCGGTGATTTCGCGCTGCTCATGGTTAGGGGGTAGTCCTCAATAGTGCGCTCTCCACTGGGCTGGTTGTAATAAGAAAGTCGAGCGCTAGTGACGCAAGCCGGCCTGTTGGCGGCAGAGAGAGGGATTCGTGTCGGTTCTGGTCCAGCCAGCGTTCGAGACGAGGGAATGCTTAGATAGAAAACAGATGCAACAAACCGACCCTGAGGCGCTCCTGTCACTATCGTTGTCCCGATGATCTTGCCGAATTCTCGGTCACACGAGATCTTCCGCAAGCATGGAGCTAAGTCGATGAAAGCACGAAGCCGAATTCCGCTGACGACCGGTTGGGATCACGCGGTGCAGGTGATGTCCCGGGAGATTCGCTCGATCAAGGATCCCGGCAAGGTTCTTGAGATCCTCGAAGCTGGTTGCGGCCAGAAGTGGGATCTCGACATCGGCGATGGCGGCTATGTGCTGACCGGCATCGACCTCGACCCCGAAGCCCTTCGCATCCGGCGCGACGAAACGAAGGACCTCCACGAAGCGATCCTCGGGGATCTGCGCACAGCTGATTTCGGTGAGCGGACCTTCGACGTGATCTTCAACTGCTTTGTCCTGGAGCACGTGTCGGGGGCGCAGCAGGTCCTGGAGAAATTCAACAGATGGGTGAAACCGGGCGGGCTGATCATCATCGTGATCCCCGATCCCTATTCTGCATTCGGCTTCACCTCCAGGATGACGCCGCACTGGTTTCACGTGCTCTTCTATCGTCTGATCCGCGGATCGAAGAACGCCGGCAAGCCAGGCTACGCCCCCTACCGCGTCACCTACGATAAGGTGGTGTCGCGCGAAGGCATTCGGGCCTTCTGCGGACAGAACGGACTGGTCCTGGCCGCCGAATATGGGTATTCAGGCACCCTGACTAACAAGAGCCTTAGACAGAACTTGGTGGAAGCCTACAAGAAGACGCTTCACGTCCTGTCTCTCGGCCGCCTGAGCTCCGATTACGACGACATCATCTTGATGATCCGCAAACCGGATCTCCCCGCGAGGGCTGACCTGCAGGTCGGCGCCGCCACTCCCGCCTGATCTGCGGCCTCTAGCGACGCGTCATGTCTATCAAGTGTCGGTCTCTTGGGCTATTTCCGCCTTTCGGGCGGCACGTCACAATCAGGCGGAATTTCACCGGCGCCACGACCAGGCGCTTCAACCCGTCCTCGCCGACCAGGACCTTCTCCAACCCTTCGCAACCAGGCAACCTCCGGCTCGATGATGGTCTCGACCTCCAGAAGCGCGCCGAACTCCTTGCGCGGCTGCGGCGCTCGCTTCGTCTTCTCCGTGCCGGCCGCTTCCGCCAGTTCCGCCTCGGCTGCTGCTGCACCGGTCGCGATCTCGTTGAGCACGAAGGCAATCTGTTCATCGCTCAGTATCGCTACGCAAGCGTTTCGAGCGCGTGCCGTGCAGCGTGCTGCTCGAGCATCTTGACGACCGCCGTCAACTCGGCGGTCTGCATGCTGGTCCTTGGTTTGAGAGCCTGCGGCGAATTGAATCAAGGCGCTAAAAGTTTTGGGCGATTGGCGGCGAGTCTGCTGTGATAGCGGCGACGACAACGCCTGTTGCAGAGCTCGAACCGAAGCGTAGGCTAATATGATACGGAAACATGATACCCGCGGCGCGACATCTCGACCGATCATGAACTGATCGGCTGACTTGGTCCATTTGAAGGGCTTCGGGTTTCTGTTGTGCAGGTCGATGAAGGTACGGATGTCGGCCTCGAGCTGCCTGACGGAGGTGTGAACACCTCGCTGGATCTGCTTTCTAGTGAGTTCAGCGAACCAACTCTCGACCTGATTTATCCATGACGCGGAAGTTGGTGTGAAGTGGACATGATAGTGCAACCGGCGAGCAAGCCACGCTTTGATCCTGGGTGTCTTGTGGGTGGCGTAGTTGTCCATGACGATATGGACATCGAGGCCGTCAGGGACTTGGGCATCATCGATCTCTTTTAAAAACTTCTAGAATTCGACTGCCCTGTGCCGCTTGTAGCATTTGCCGATGACGAACCCCGAGGCGACGTCAAGCGCGGCAAGATCCGGCCGTCGAAAACCGCCAGGATGCGAAGACGCCGGCCACAGGCTAACTGATCGGAAGCGAAGTCGAGCGACCAGCGGTCATTGGGTCGCAGCGGGACAGGGATTGGCACCCGCGTTCCCAGAGCTCTCTTGCGGCCGCCCCGCTTGCGCACCATCAGCCGTTCTTCCCGATAGATGGTTTACGACGAACCCTTCGCGGCGCCAACAGGACGTGGAGCCGGCGATAGCCGAAGCGCCGCCGTTCCTTGGCGAGCGTCCGCAGCCGATCACCCGGCACGCCCGCCGCTCGCTCATCTCGTGCGCTTGCCGCAGATCGGCGACGGCCTCTCGCTTCACAGCGGGCGTCACCATTTTTTTGACAGCAGATCCTTCAGCGCGGCGTTATCCAGCATCGAGTTCGCCAACAGCTTCTTCAATGCTTGCGGCACAGATCGGCTGTCTTCGTACCCAGCTCGTGCTCCCGCAAAATCCCGATGATCTGCTCTTCCGTAAACCGCTTCCGCTTCATCGTCTGGTCCTCCTTCAGGGGCCAGACTCCAGTTCAACCTGGATAAAACCAAGGAGGCAACGTCAGACCCAGCAGCCGGTCTCGCGCTGAGGACGATCGTATTGTTGTCGAGTTCGATGCGGCCGTCAGGTCAGCTCAAACGAAATCTCTTGTATAGGGAGCGTAATCTTGAAAAGAAACTGTAACGGAAATCTGGAGTGTAGGTCAGACTGATTTTACGGTCGTTAGACTGGACTTTCTGTGCCCACGCCCAGGTGTTTCCATCTATCCGGAAAGCTCCGTAATTTGGATGCTGGGTAACCAGGAGACGAAATATCGCCTCAATATGCGGTTGGGTCCTCTCGTCCTCAGCCAACTCCGGTATATTGATGCCATCGCAGCTAGTTCCCCCTGTTTTAGGTTCATAAACGGAGTTGTAGGTCCAATCATAATCATCAAAAATGATCCAACCGCCTGCTTTCATAAGTTTATCGACCATGAAAAACGCGGCTCCATCTATGGTCCAGTTTTTAGGTCCGTCGATAAAGCAGAAATCAAACTGCGGCTCGCAGATTCCGCCAGCAGGAGTACGCTTCTCAATCAGGTTTTTTAGATACCAAGTATAAGATGACTTTTCGCGAACGATGGACACAAAAGACGTCAAATTTGCCCGGCTCACCAATTCTTCAGCAGATGGAAAAAATGCTGCGTCAATCAAATCAACACAAGTCAGGTGTCCTGCACCATTTTCATGAAGAGCTGCCGCCATATAACAGCTACTGACGCCGTGGCCGATCCCTAGTTCGAGAACATGTTGAGGCTTATGTTGTCGAATGTGTTGGTAGAGGACATGTCCCCGTTCGGGGCTAATAAATGGTATGTTACCAAGCAACTCCCGGATTTCTTCAAACCGCATCACTAAGCTCCTCTAAAATCAGTGACGTTGCCCCCGGCTCTTATCCAGGTTCGCTGAGGGAGTTTTGCACAGTTGGAGCAAGGGGCCAAGGCGCGGAGCCATTGCGGAGCGCAGCGCCTTGGCCGCGATTGCGGTGAGAAGTTTGCGGCGTAGACCGCGGGCGCCAGCCAACCGATCCGCGAATGAGGTCGCACATGGTTGTAGTCGCGCCGCCAGTCCTCGAGCGCCAGACGGGCCTGCATCAGAGACGTGAACAGGTCTCGTTCAGAAACTCGTCGCGCAAACGGCCGTTGAAGCTTTCGACGAAGGCGTTCTGCATTGGCTTGCCTGGTGCGATGTAGTGCCAGCCGACCTTGCTTTGGTCGGCCCAGCTCAGAATGGCGTTGCTGGTCAGCTCCGTGCCGTTGTCGCTGACGATGGTCTTGGCCCTGCCGCCGCCAACCGCCGCAACGCGCAGCTCGGCACCGGACCTTTCGGCGTCGTCGACATCGGAACTCAGGTGGCGCTGGCAGATTGCGACCGCGCTGAGTTCTCACCATGGCGACAGTGCCGACCTCGCCAATCCGAGATCCGAGCATTTGACTCGAGAGCTATCCCTGACGATTGGCCATACTGAAGCGACGAAACCGGAGGGAGTAATCCATCGGGGCTGTTGCGTTCGACCCGCAGCGAGCGTGAGCTAGAGATCCGGCAAGCTATGGGCGAAAATTGGTGACGGCATGAGCGTATTTGGGGGTGTTCGAAGCCTCCCACTTCTCCACCGAAGGAGTGCTACGCCATGACCGACGCTAACGTTGTCCAACTCACCCAGCCAGGAGCTTTTGCCGATCCGCTGACTGAGGTTTTGCGCAACGGTCGTTCCTCTGCCGGAACGGGAGAGGAAGTGGTGTACCGTCCCGATGACGGGGCTGTCGCGCATTCGCAGCTGACCGCCTTCAGGCAATGGTGCGAGGCTCGGACGGGGCAGAACCTGTCCGATCATGCTGCGATGGACCGTTTCTCGGTGAAGGAGTTCCGCAGCTTTTGGCGCCTCTTCCTGGAGTGGTGCGACCTACCTCGGGAGGGCGCAGTCGAGCCGATCTGTGTCGGCGATGCCTGCGAGACCGCCCGCTTTTTCCCGGATCTCCGTCTTAACTACACCGAGTGCCTCCTCGCCGGTAGTCCAGACCAACCCGTCCTGACGGCCTGCCATGGGGGCGGTAGCCGGGAGAGGTTCACGCGCGGCGCGCTGCGCGTTGCGGTAGTCGGGCTGGCGTCATCGTTACAGCGGTTGGGTGTGCGTCGTGGCGACCATGTTGCGGCTATCGCACGCAACAATGCGGAAGTGGTCATTGCCGCGCTCGCCACCGCTGCCGTTGGCGCGACCTTCGCCAGCTGCGCGCCGGACATGGGCGTGCCAGCCATCCTCGCGCGCTTCGCCCCCTTAGATCCCGTAGTGCTATTCGGATGTCTCGGGGCGAAGCCGTGGGACGCGGGGGCCCCCGTCGCCGAGCGTGTCGCCGGTGCGGCGGCCGGTCTACCGAGCCTCGCCGCGATCGTTGCGCTGGACAACGGCTCTCTTCCGGCCGGCGAGAGGACGGTGCCCTTGCACAGGTTCGCCGATCTCTTCTGCGATGCCGTTGGTGACGAGGAGGGACCGGGCTGGCTGCGTTTTCCATTCAATCAGCCCCTGTTCACGATGTTCTCCTCCGGTACTACGGGGCCGCCGAAATGCATCCAGCATGGCGCTGGTGGCACTCTGCTGGAGCATGTGAAGGAGCACCGGTTGCACTGCGATCTCGCCCCGGGCGACAAGCTGTTATTCCAGACCTCCTGCGGCTGGATGATGTGGAATTGGCAGCTCTCCGCGCTCGCCTCCGGCGTGGAGCTCGTTCTCTACGATGGGCCGCTCGAAGGGCCGGACACCTTCTGGCGGATCGTCGCCGAGGAACGTGTGACCGTGTTCGGCACCAATCCGGGCTATCTACACTTTTGCGAGCAGAGGCGCTTTTCTCCGGGGCGGGCGTTCGACCTTTCCGCTCTGCGGGCTGTGCTCTCTACGGGCTCGATCTTATATCCCCGTCAGTACGACTGGGTTCGGGATGAAGTGAATGGAGCGGTGCCACTGCAGTCGATCTCCGGCGGCACCGACATTATTGGCTGCTTTGTGCTGGGCAATCCGAACCTGCCCATCCGTCGCGGAGAGATACAATGCCGCAGCCTTGGCCTCGATGTCCGCTCGCTGCCGCGGCCCGACGATCCGGAGGCGGGCATCGGCGAGCTGGTCTGCGCCAATCCTTTTCCCTCCCGCCCGCTCGGCTTTCACGGTGACGCCGACGGCACGCGTTTCCATGCCGCCTACTTCGCCCAGAACCCCGGCTTCTGGACGCATGGCGATCTTATCGAGGTTACTCCCCAAGGCGGCTGGCGGCTGCATGGTCGTTCCGACGGCGTTCTTAACGTGCGCGGCATCCGCATCGGCACCGCGGAGATTTACCGGATCCTGGACAACATCGAGGAGATCCGCGAGGCAATGGCGGTCGAGCAGCAGGCCGAGGAGGAGGCGGGCGGCTCGCGCATGATTTTGCTGATCGTGCTGCGCGAAGGCCTGGTGATCGACGACATGCTGGCGAAGCACATCCGCTCGGAGCTTGCGCGCTGCGGCTCTCCCGCCTTCGCGCCGGCGCGCATCGCACAGGTCGCGGCACTTCCCGTCACCTTTAGCGGCAAGCGGTCCGAGGCGGCGGCGCGGGATGCGGTGAACGGCCGCCCTGTGCGGAACCGTGATGCCTTGCAGAACCCGGAATGCCTCAAAACGATTGCCGAGCACCCAGTTCTCCGGGCGCCTCCGGCCATCAGGGCATCGCGCGGGCCGGCGCCGGCCGGTGGGGTGATCCGGGATGGTGACCGGCTGCGGCGGGAGCTGCAGGCGATCTGCGAGCACATGCTGGGCGTCTCGCCCATCGGCTGGTCCGAGAATCTTCTCGGCCTCGGCGCGGACTCGCTGGCACTGGTGAACCTGCTGCTTGAGATCGAGGGCTATGCTGGGCGTCCCATGCCGCTTTCGGCCTTTCTGTCGGCGCAGTCGGTCGAAGCCATGGCCACGGTACTGTCCACCGGCGCTGGGGCAATGGCGGCGCAGCAGGCTGGTTCGGGTCCGGACGACCAGGAGCCGGTCTGCCGCTTCCTCGAGGAGGCGCGAGTCGAGCGCGCGACAATTGCGACAGTTAGTATTGTTCGGAGTGATAATATGCCAATACCGATGATCTCGCTTGTTAGATCTAAGTTAGCTTTGCTCAACTATGAATTGAGGCGGTTGTATTTTGTTTTGGTTTGGAAAATGGATATCAAAAAGGGGACACGCATCTCGCTTAGCGCAAAACTTGATAAGGTAAATCCCTCTGGTGTGCACATTGGTAAGAATACTGCGGTTGCTTTTCGATCTGCAATCCTTAGTCATGATTTCGTAAACGGAAAGTACAAGGACGTTTTTATTGGCGACAACTGCTTAATCGGAGCGGGTTCATTGATAATGCCAGGAGTTCAAATCGGAAATAATTGCATTGTGTCACCAAACAGCGTCGTTTTGCAAAATGTGCCAGCGGGATCCATCGTAATGGGCAATCCAGCCAAAATCGTTCTGAAGAATATTACAACGGGTCCATGGGGAACCCGGGGCCCAATCCAGGAAAGATCCCGCGAAAAGTCTGCAGCGATTGGTGGCGCAGAATGTATTGAATTCAAATTCGAGCCGTAGACGGATGACTCTGCGCCCGCGGACGTAGATTCGCTGGCGTTTGCGACATGCCTCTGATTTCCGCAAAAAAGGGCGGATCGACCAGCCCTTGCGGGCTCAATAGGGCTCGTGTCGGCGGATCGCGGGACAATCTGACCGACCTCCGTCTGCAGTCCGATAACAGCCTTAGCGGACTCCACGGGTCACACCTCGTATCCGCTTGTGTCCCACCCAAAGGAGACATCCCGAGGAGGTACTCCTCATTGCCAGTTGCGCGGTTTGGAGGAAAGCGGCCGTAATCTTCGCAATGGGCCTCGCGGCGGCTTTGCCCGTCCCCCTGAAGATGGCAGGGCCCGCCGTGACGAATTTGCTGCGAGAGATCGCGAAGTCGTCCGAGGAAATCACGTTCGTCCTCGACGGCACAGATCCCGACGCGCAATGCACGCTGGGTCAAGTCATTGGTCGGACTGCCAGCCGGTTCCCGCAACGGACTGCGATCGTCTCCACCAGGTTTGCGCCGCTGACTTACGGCGATCTTCAGCGCCGGTTGGACGACATCCGCGGGCAGTTGCGTGTGGGTGGGTTCGATTGCAGAGCTCGGATCGGGGTGCTCATGCCGTGCGGTCCGGAGGCGGTTCTCGCCATCTTGGCCGTGGCTTGCTGCAGCACTGCGGTTCCTCTTGATCCGCGGCTGTCTCCGGCAGAGATCGATCAGCGTTTCGGCATGCTGCAGCTGAACGCTCTTCTCGTGCCGCAAGGCAGTGACACAGAAGCGCGGCAAGCGGCCGAGCGGCGTGGGATCGCCATCATCGAAGCCGTTCCGGTCGGATATGGCCAGCTTGGACTTGATGTCACCGTGCGGGCCGCCGACTCCGCTGCTATCGACGCTGAACCTGCTCCTCACTCGCCAGCCTTCATCCTGCAGACGTCGGGCACGACCGCGCAGCCAAAGCTCATTCCGTTCAGCCACAGCAACATGCTGGCCGCGGCCGCGCGTCTTCAGGCCTGGTTCGGCCTGACGCACCAAGACCGCTGCTTGAGCGTGTCGCCCCCGTGCTATTCCCATGGGCTCAAAGTAACGGTGTTCACACCGCTCCTGACCGGAGGCAGCATTGCTGTCCCAGGAAATAATGCCATCGTGGCGCTGGATGAGTGGCTCGATTTGCTCAGTCCGACTTGGTATTCGGCAGGTCCAGCTCTGCATGCTGCAGTGCTGGACAAAGCGAGAAAAGATGCGCACGCGGCGCACACTTTGCGGTTTGTCGTATCGGGCGGCGCGCCGCTGCCGCCAGACGTACTGGACGGCCTGCAGCGCATTTTAGCCGTGCCCGTGCTGGAGCATTACGGCTCCAGCGAAGCCGCGCAGATCGCCGCCAATCTGCCGCCGCCCGGCGCGAATAGGCCAGGGACCTGCGGCCAACCTCGGCCTGGGACTCTGGCCATCGCCGGTGAGGATGGACATTTCCTAACGGCGGGCGAGCGCGGCGAGATCTGGATTCGTGGCCCTACGGTATTCTCCGGCTATCTGGACGCGCCCGAGCTCAATCAAGCCGCTTTCGTCCATGGCTGGTTTCGTACGGGCGACATCGGTAGCCTCGACGAAGACGGCTTTCTTTCTTTGCACGGGCGCCTGAGCGAAGTGATCAACCGCGGCGGTGAGAAGATCGCGCCAGCCGAGGTCGAATCGGCGTTGCTGCGCCATCGGGCCGTAGCCGAGGCCGCTGCCTTCGCAGTCCGCCATCCACGCCTCGGCGAAGACGTTGCAGCCGCGATCGTTTCTCATCCCCATACGCAGACGACGACTGCAGAGCTCCGCCAGTTCCTGCAAGGTGAGCTTGCCTCGTTCAAGATTCCACATCGCGTTCTGATCCTCGACCAACTGCCAAAGGGACCGACGGGAAAAGTTCAGCGGCGACGGCTGCGCGAGTTGATCGATAGGGCGGCCGACCATCAGGAGGCAGTGACCGAGCCTGATCTGAACAGGGGACCATTGGGTCTGGAAGCGGAATTGCTGTCCCTGTGGCGGAAGCTGCTCAAGGCCGACGCCTTGACGATCGACGACGATTTTTTTGCCAGCGGGGGCGATTCCCTTCTAGCGATGGAAATGCTCCTTGAAGTCGAACGGCGCATCGGCCGTGCCCTGCCGGATACGATCCTGTTCGGGGCAGAGACGATCCGGCAATTGGCTCTGAAAATCGCTATCGAGCCGGGCACGCAGCCAACCCCTTTCTTGCAATTCAATGCCAGTGGCGATCGGCCTGCACTCTACTTCTTCAATGGGAGCCTCGTCAGCGGCCACTCCTCTATGCAGCGGATGGTGGAGCTTCTCGGGCCCGACTACCCCATCAATTCCATTGATCCCCATGGTCTTCACGGGGAGGCGATTCCGCCGTCGATCGAGAAGATGGCTGCCGACCGCCTGCCGCTCATCTTGGAAAGACAGGCGAGCGGACCTTTCCTGCTGGGGGGCTTCTGCAACGGCGCCATTGTGGCATTCGAAGCAGCTCGCCTGCTGATGGCAGCCGGCCACAGGGTTGATAGGGTCGTCATGGTTGACCCGCCGACCGTTAGTGCCCGTGCGGCGGCGCAAGCGATCCTCAGACCGATGAAGCGACTAGTCTCGCCTTACAGTCTCCGCTGGACCTATCAGCTGATGGTCCGGCTCGAGCAGTTCTTCAACGGGTCGACGAGCAAGAGGGTTAGCCAGCTGTATACCGCTCTAACCAATCCCAAGAAACTGCATGATGCTGTCTTCAATCCCTATGATACGGTTCCGCGCGCGTTATGGGAGCCTTATTCACTCGCAATGGCGCAATATCTTCCGGCACCGCTCGAGGTTCCTGTGACGTTCTACGCAGCCGACCACGACGGTCGCGCATGGCGAGCTCTCAGTTCGCAACTCGAGGTCATCCAGGTGCCTGGGGGACACGGTGGGTGCCTGACCATCGGCCCGGAACGTCTGGTTGCTCATCTTCGGCAAACAATGGACGCTGTGGCTGACGGCGTGTCCTCTACCATTGAACTGTACACGTCGCCGATTTCCACGGGGAGCATCGGCGACCCTATGAGAAACGAAATCTGATTCCGGTATTGGCCCAACCCGGACCTATGGCGGGGTCTGCTATCGCGCCGCTAGCAGGGGTACAGCAGACATCGCGCCGCGATCTGCGGCGAGGATTTATGAGTACACGCCCCTAGTGCCGGTTGAGGTGCTCGGTCACCATGCCGCGCTGGGCTAGGAGGTCGCCCGACAAATCCTCGGGCTCAGCGGACCAGATTTGCGCACCTTCAGGTCTTCTCTGGAGCGATCGGCATCTCTCGTGGCTTGCGCGCCGCACGCGCCACAGGAAGGAATGCTCGCCCCCTGTCGCGAGCTTCACACAGGAATCGCCTGACCTGCGCCCACGCAGACGGTCGCGCCATCTTGATGTGACGATGGTCAATCGTACCTAAATTCGATGAAATCAACTCAACAGCCTCCCCGGGCACCACGTCAAATGGCGTGTTCGCGTGGACAAGCACGGTTCGCCTTCCGGGGACAACATCGCTCTTTCGAATTAATCGGAACGCGCCAGCTTTTTGGAGATCTGGCCCAATTATCATCATTGATGACACGCCCTCTGGCACGCGCAAGTCAAGGCGGCAAGAGTATGGTTGTATCCACAGCCTACTATTCTCCTGCCGAGAAAGGTAGTTCGACCGCAGTATTGTTTCGAGGTTGCACCACTGCACGTCCCCTAAGGAATTCACCGTCGCGGCACAATCGGACAACAGGTCAAGGCCTCCCGCCGCACATTCGTGATGCCCACCGAATATGATCGGCGCGCCGAGAGTCGCGGAGATGACAACGTCACCTTCGCAGGCCGCAGACAGCTCAATTCGCCCCAATACAGGAAATCCGCCGCTCGTCATTTCGGCCATTCGTAACCCGAAAGTCGACCGATTTACCATTTCGGGGTTCCGATCACGTAGATCTGTCATTGCAACTGCGGCACCTTCGAATCCCGACGCCAGCAAAAGCGGGGCTATTTTGTCGGATAAGGCGTTGTGAGGTGGCACCATCACCCGGTCCACCCGCAGCGCGGTGGTTTTCTCCAGCCATTCGATTCTCGACAGACTTTGGCCCAAAATTGCCAAAGTGCGCTCGCGTGGGCGAGACCAGCCTAGTTCGGCTCGCGTATGATCGTTGCCATGAATAAGAAGCGAGACCCACTGTGAGCTGCGCTTTATTAAACTCACAGTGTTTGAATGCGTGCTCCAAACGTCGACTGGTATCATCGCCAGCGCAACATGGAAGTGGTGCTTTTGCGCTTGCTCGATAAGGTCGCGATAATTCAAAAACCCGTACGAGGGCAAGCGCAAATTCGGATCATCGAGAGTAAAGCACGCACGCAGTGGCGCGTGTCTCCAACCAATTTCTTCAGTTTCCTTAACTAAAAACTGCAACAGGGGTAAGAGCTGCATGAAATTGCTGCCATTCAAATAATCCAATGGCTGTTCCCCCGGTCGTAAATCTGGCAGAGGAATAGAAACCCTCTGGCCAACGCATCCGTCTTTTCTTGTTTCAATCCACACTGGGCGGCGATCAAAATATGCAAGGACTTCGCCACCAGGATCTCGCAGCACGGGTACGTTGGATAATGCAGCGTGTCGCAATGCCCGGTTCCGCAGGAGGGGCTTGAGCTGCCTGGACGCAGTGAACACGACTTTGCTGCTATTGCCGCTGGCCCCTCGCTCAACCCGGCGGGGCATCGCGTGAAAGTGACGGACCTGACGTTTCCATAATTCCTCCGCGACTCTCTCGTCCCCGGAAAGGCTGAGCACGACATCCCCAGGCCGGCGCTCGAAGAGATTCTGGCAGTCCTTGAACCGTATAGGGGTAAGACTCTCCAGGAGATCCTTTATCATCGGGTCAAGCGAGCTGATCGCTGGGTGCACGTAGACGTCGACTACTGCCTTTTCGGCGGTGACCGTCTCGTCAACGCGGCTCTCGATCATTTTGAGCAAACTCCTGAAGAGTGACTCGCGTTGCCACTTTTTTGGCGAGTCCAAGCTCACGGGTTGTCAGGAAACAGTGGCCGCCGTGTCAGAGCTTGAACTGGATGTCGAGCCCGAGCTATCTCCAATACGTCGAGCGCAACAGCCCGGAGGGATTACTCCCAACAGCGAGACCTTCCGAGGGCGCGACCCGGATGAGCCTGGCTCTGGCCAGCGCAGCGCATCAAGCCGGGCTGCAAAGGCCTGGCGGACGCGTACGGCCGCGTGACCACTGGCAGGACCACGGCGTTGCCGTGACTTGATCGCTCGGCTTGAGGCGCTCCATCAGTTACACCGATCCGTCTCATCTGGCGGGACTGCTGCGCTGGCCCCGGGAACGGCCACACGGTCGATGCGCCGAGAAGCGAGATGAACTCACTTAGCCTCATTACAATAGCATCATGCTGGATCGAATTGACCTTGCCCCTTTGGCTTACTCCGGTTTGAACCGCGACCTCGAATTGTGCTCCTCTTTGGGAAGTCCTATACAAAAAGCTCGCTTTCCACTGACAGAGGTCGGCGCAATGGGGCTCTCAGCGAACACATCTGCGGGAGGTGACCCGCCCGGCGCGGTCCTTATCATCGTCGAGAACCTGCCGGTGCCGGTCGATCGCCGGGTCTGGTCGGAGGCCACAGCGCTGCGACAGGCTGGTTACACCGTTTCAGTCATTTGTCCGAAGGGGAGGGGATACGACAAGGCATACGAGCAGATAGACGGTGTGCATATCTACCGCCATCCACGGGGTGTGGAAGGCTCGGGCGCCGTGACCTATCTTCTCGAATATACTGTCGCCCTTTTTTGGCAATTCGTTCTGTCGTTGAAGGTGGCGCACAGGCATGGATTCGATATTCTTCAAGCGTGCAATCCGCCGGATCTGACATTCTTGATCGCGATTTTTTACAAGTTCTTCTTTGGCAAGAAATTTCTGTTTGATCAGCATGATCCCTCGCCCGAACTTTATGAGGTCAAGTTCGGCCGCCGGGATTTCTTTTATCGTCTCCTGCTCCTGTTTGAACGCTGGACGTTTCGCTTGGCCGACGGGGTCCTCGCGACAAACCCAACCCTAGAGCAGCAGGCCGTGGAGCGAGGGGGAATGCCGCCAGACAGGGTCTGGATCGTTAGAAGCGTCCCCGATGTTAGGCGCTTCAGCCAGGTCAAGCCCGACCTGTCGGTCAGGCGGACCTTTCGATATCTCGTCGGCTATGTGGGGATGATGGCCGACCAGGACGGAGTAGACCTCCTGGTCAAGGCGATGGAACACATCGTCAAGCGCATGCATCGAACGGATATCGCCTGCCTGATCATCGGCGATGGGCCGGAAGCAGGTCGGGTCAGGACGCTCACAGGCGAACTCGGGATTGCCGACAATGTCGAATTTGCCGGTTACATTTCGGGCGATGCGCTTCCCGCCATGCTGGCGGCTTGCGACATCGGCGTCGTTCCGGATCCGCCCAATGCCTGCAACGTGGTTATGTCGATGATCAAGGTCTTTGAGTACATGGCCCTCGGGCTGCCGTTCGTCCTGTTCGACTTGGCACAGGCGAGGGCTGATGCAGGCGACGCTGGCCTGGTGGTGGCGGAGCCGACGCCGCGGGCGCTCGGCGAAGGAATCCTCGCGCTGCTTGAAGATGAGGTCGGGCGCGAGCGGATGCGGAACTCCGGCAGGAAACGTGCTTACGGCGAGTTTCAATGGGAGGTCGAAAAGCGTTCCCTCTTGGCCGCCTATGCGCAGTTGGTGCCGAGGCGCGCGCGCGCACATGCAGGGACACCAGCCAATTCGAATGCTCCCTAAGAGCGGAAGCAATTAGCTCAGCGCTGGATCGGGTGAACTGGTCGATCGCGAGGTCGCCTACGTCTATGTGTCTGGGGCGGTACCTCTTTTGGTCTATCCCTTTCAATTCTTGTCCGCAGGTTTGAATGCGATCGTAAATCATCGGCCCTGAGGGCGGCTACGCTGCGATAGACGTCGCGCCTGATCTTATCAGTTGAGGAGCACGAACAAGTGGCCCCGATGCTGATGGACGGGTCCGCAGCCGTGTGCCGCGCGCCTTGGTAGCCCACCCGGTTCGCCTCTCTTCCGGATGCTGGGCGCAGGCACCGGCAACGCGTTCAACGTCCAGATCGTACTTGAGGTCAGCCTCACCTGGAGCGCAATCTGTTTGGCGGCAAGATGACTCCGCCATGCCGCTCAGAGGACTCGCAAGGCCACTTGCTCCAAACAGATCGAGAAGCAACGCCACATCGCATGTTTATCGGCGCAGCGTTGCCACGTGCACTTCATGCGCAACGCGCTGGCGCTTGCGGGCAAAGGCTGACGGCGCGCGTCTCCGCTTCCATCGCCACCATTCGCCCAAGCGGCAGGCGCCAGTGCCCAAGACTGATGTGCTTTCCTACGCGACGTTCCCGCCGTGGCACTGGACCCAGCTGTACTTTTCCGAACTGCGACACAAGCTGACACGAAAAATCGCGTGCGTGTCTTGAACCAACCAATCAATACGTGGCGCAATATAGGCGCGTATGAGGCAAGCGCTGGGCGCTACCTACTTGAGTATAAATCACACTTTGAAAGTTTTTTCGCCATTTTTGCTCATTAGGCAACCGATCCAGCAGTCGGGGGGCACCTTCAAAAATCCCACTGCTTTGGAGTCCGCTCGCGGTCCGAGACTGCGATGCGTTGGAATCCGCGCGCGGTCCGTGACTGTGATGCGTTGGAATCTGCTTGCGGCCTGAGGTTGCGAGCACGTGGTATGTCGCGCGCCTTCTTGAAGCGCGGCAGTGGAATTCCCTTGTCAACGTCAAAGACTCAGCAACAGAACGAAAGGTACGCATGTCGTTCAACTTGTCATCCACTCCGTTTTCGTCGGGGTCGCTTTGGAACCAGCAGGTCAACACCGGAGCGACATATACGTCGATCAACTGGCCCACATCGACCGGATGGAACTACGCCGCGACGGACCTCTTTCCAGTCTACGTCGCCTCGTCGTCGGACCCCGTCGTGCAGGTGTCTGTTCCCGAGACCTATGGATGGCCCGCCGGGACCATCAGCGTCCATATCCCGGTAGGGGCGACCGGCGGGGGCGGCGCGGGATATGGGTCAGACCCGAATCCCGACAACCCGATCATCGTCATCGACGGCGACATCGCCTACAATTTCTGGCGATGGAGCTGGACGAGCAACACGACCGCGACCGCCCAGGCGTATGGCGAGGCGAATGTGGTCACGGGCACCGGTTGGGGCGCCCTCCAGACACCCACTGCGGAAAATAATTGGTCATCCCATCTGGGTGCAGGCGTCTCTGCCGACGGCTCGAGCGAGCTCGGCGGGCTCCTGATCAAGGCGCAGACGGATACGGGCACGATCGATCATGCCCTGCAGCTCGCCGTCGACAACTCACTCTTGGCGCCAGGCTACGTAGCCCCCGCCATTGGCAGCGACGGCTACACTGCCGGTGCTCCCTTGAAGGAAGGCCAGCTTCTGGCCATTGAGCCCGGAACGCCGATGCCGTCCGGCCTTTCGCCGCTGGGCCAGGAGGTATTCCGTGCCCTCCAGCAATATGGCGCCTACATCACCGAGCGGGGAGGCGGCCAGACCGCTCTTCGCATCCAGCAGAACGCCTATGATGCGACGACGGACAGAGCCCTCGATGCGGACGTGAACAAGTTCCTTCCATTGCTCAAGGCGGTGAGCGGGGGCACGCCGACAACCTCGCCCACCACCCCGACGGTCCAGCCGGCGGTGACGCAGGCCACGGCCTCCCCAGGAACAGGTACCGAGCACGTCGGGGACGCGATCACGCTGTCGCTCGCCTTCAACGAGGCGGTGACCGTGACGGGCACGCCCACGCTGTCGCTCAATGATGGTGGCAAGGCCACCTATGTCGGCGGCTCGGGCTCGAGTACGCTCACCTTCAAAACGACCGTCGCCTCGACCGACACCAGCACCTCGGCGCTCGCCATCACGGGGGTGAACCTTCCGAGCGGTACGAGCATCAAGGACGCAAGCGGTATTGCGGCAAACCTGTCGGCTGCGGTGAAGACTTTCTCCGGCCTGCAGATCGACACCACGCCAACCACGCCAACCACGCCCACGGCGCCAACCACGCCCACGGCGCCAACCACGCCCACGCCGCCATCGACTCCCTCCGTGATTTCGCCTGACCTCACCATTGCGGATGACTCGCTCTGGGTGGCGGGTCGAGGCGGTACCGTCGATCTCGGGACGAAGGTGACGACGACCGATTCCAACGACCGCGTGACCCTGCACATCACGGGGTTGCCGAAATACGAATCGATCACTGACAAGCTCGACGGTCAAACGTTCCACGGAAGAGACATCACGTTGACGGCCGCGCAGGTCAACAGCGGGCTGACTCTGACCTCGACCTACAGGGGCGGTGGTCATCCGGTTGCGGAACTTACGCTGACGGCAACCGCGACGGATCCGTCAACCGGTGCGGTTGCGACGGCTGCGCCGCAGACCATCACCGTGACGGACCCCCGACCTGCGAGGGACGCGACCACGACGACGTCGTTGCACGGCAATCACACTGTGACGGATCATCAGCCTGATGCCGCCACGACTGCCGTGACCTCGGCGGCCTCGCAGACGATCGAGCCCACGGATCATCGGCAGGCGGCGGCTGCAAATCCGGGCTTCCTGGCAAGCAGGGCCTTTGAGCTGCTCCAGCAGCATTTTGACCCGGCCGGCAGTAGCCTGGCAACGACCGCTGCCCATCCGGTCATGGCGGCAGATCATCCGTCCGACACCGGGAGCTCGATGGCCTCGCTCGCAAGCCAGAGCTTTGCGCTGCTGAACCAGTATCTGGCCGCTCACACCGGCCAGGTGGATCCCGGTCAGATCGTGGCGGCTGTGTCGCAGGCGACCGGTTGGGGGCACGACGCGTTGCTGGCCAGGCCGCAACACTAAGGCCGAGCCGCACCCAGGCTCCGCGCCTGGGTGCGGCACCCGCAATGTTTTGGAATGCATGAGAAGGAACATCATACGCGGCCGGTAGCCGCGAAGGGTTGAGTATTAAATGGCGATCCAGAATGGAAATGCCCATGCCGGAGACCTCGGGCTGCGAGCCCTGTCTCTGTTCCTGCGCCTTCATGGCGTAAACGCCGAGCCCGACCAGCTCCGCGACAGTTGCGGAGACAGCGAAATCGGCATCCGTGCGATGCTTCGCTGCGCCCGCGATTTCGGACTGAAGGTCGCTTCGCGCACGACACATTGGAAACAGCTCGCAGGCATCGGCCTCCCCGGAATCGCAGGGCTGCGTGATGGCGGCTTCCTGCTGCTCGGGAAGGTCGAGGAAGACGCCGCGCTTGTGCTGCATCCGACCGCGACACAGCCGAAGTTGATGCCGCGTGCGGAGTTTGAAGAGATCTGGGACGGCCGACTGATCCTGAGCGGATCTCAAAGCCTCGCCGACCGGGCGCATCAGGCATTTGCCGGTCTGATCGCGCGTGGGCGCGATGTGGCTGTCCGTGCCGGAGACGCCCTAATGCGGGCATATCCCTTCGTTCGTCGCGATACGCCCGTCCAGGATCCCGGTCGTGGGCCTGTGGACGGCGATGAGTCGGGACTCATCGCAATGGCGATATTGCTGCGTTGCCATGGCGTTGCCGCCGACCCGGAGCAAATTCGCCATCGCATGGGCACCTCGCGCGTGGGTGTGACCGAAATCCTGCGTTGCACCAGGGAATTCGGCCTCAAGGCCCGTGCGCAACGGTCGAACTGGAACAGGCTCGCCGTCACGCCGTTGCCGGCAATCGCCGCGCTACGTGATGGTAGCTTCCTGATCCTGGGCAAGATCGTCGAGGACAAGCTCCTCGTTCAGCGCCCGTTGTCCTCCCGACCTGAATCGGTGACGCAGGCCGAACTCGAGGCCATCTGGGACGGCGACATCATCTTGATGACCCGTCGGGCTGCCCTGACGGATCTCTCCAGGCGATTCGATATCGGCTGGTTCCTCGGTGCGGTCCACAAGTATCGCGGCCTTCTCGGCGAAGTGCTGATCGCCTCGTTCTTCCTTCAGGTCTTTGCGCTCGTAGCGCCCCTGTTCTTCCAGGTCGTCATCGACAAGGTTCTGGTGCATCGAAGCCTCAGCACTCTCGATGTGCTGGTCGCGGGCCTCGTGGCTTTGACCTTGTTCGAGACGGTTCTCGGCACATTGCGCGTCCATCTGTTCGCGCACACGACGAACCGTATCGACGTTGAGCTCGGCGCGCGGCTGTTTCGTCACCTGATGGCGCTGCCGATCGCATATTTTCAGACGCGCCGCGTCGGCGACTCCGTTGCTCGCGTTCGCGAGCTGGAGAACATCCGTCAGTTCTTGACGAGCTCGGCGCTCACGCTTGTCGTCGATCTGTTGTTCACGGCCGTCTTCCTTGCGGTAATGTTCTACTATTCGACGGCGCTGACGTTGATCGTTCTGGCATCGTTCCCGCTCTACATCGGTATTTCCGCCGGCGTCGCGCCGCTGTTCCGCCGACGCCTCGACGAGAAGTTTAATCGTGGCTCGGAGAATCAGGCCTTCCTCGTCGAGAGCGTCACGGGCGTCGAGACCCTCAAAGCGATGGCGGTCGAACCGCAGATGCAACGCCGCTGGGAGGAGCAACTCGCCGGCTATGTGGGTGCGAGCTTCCGCGTGCTCAGCCTGAACAATACGGCGAGCCAGGTGGTCCAGATGATCAACAAGCTGGTCACCGCCGCAACGCTTTACTTCGGCGCCAGGCTCGTCATCGGCGGCGATCTGAGCGTCGGCGAGCTGATCGCGTTCAACATGCTGGCGGGGCGGGTGAGCATGCCGGTGCTTCGGCTCGCGCAGATATGGCAGGATTTCCATCAGGCCCGTCTGTCGGTCGATCGTCTCGGCGACATTCTCAACACCATTCCCGAGCCAAGCTTCAGTTCGGCTCGCGCCGCGCTGCCGCCGATCCGCGGCAAGATCACATTCGATCACGCAACCTTCCGCTACCGCGCAGACGGTCCCGAAGTGCTCCACGACGTGTCGTTCGGCGTCGAGCCCGGCCAGGTCGTTGGTATCGTGGGTTCTTCGGGCTCGGGCAAGAGCACTATCGGCAAGCTGATCCAGCGTCTCTACGTGCCGGAAAGCGGGCGTGTGCTGGTCGACGGCGTTGACCTGGCGACGGTCGACCTGACCTGGCTTCGGCGCCAGATCGGCGTGGTTTTGCAGGAGAACGTGCTCTTCAATCGCTCGATCCGCGAGAACATCGCGCTCGCGGATCCCGCCATGCCCATGGAGCGCGTCATCGAGGCGGCGTCACTCGCCGGCGCTCACGACTTCATCCTGGAACTGCCCGAGGGCTATGACACCATCGTGGGCGAACGCGGGAGCAGTCTATCCGGCGGGCAGCGCCAGCGTGTCGCGATCGCTCGCGCACTCATTACCAACCCCCGTATCCTCATCCTCGACGAGGCTACCAGCGCGCTCGATTACGAAAGCGAGCGCGCCATCCAGCAGAACATGAAACGAATTGCCGCCGGCCGGACTGTACTCGTCATTGCTCATCGTCTCTCGACCGTGCGCAATGCGAACCGGATCATCACTCTCGAGCATGGTCGCATCGTCGAGGACGGCAGCCATGACGAGCTTATCCGCTCGAATGGGCGCTATGCAAACCTCCACTATCTGCAGGCCGGTATCCATGACGTCCGCTAGCCGAAATATCGTTACGTTTCCGAGAGCCGAGGTTCGACGGCGTGAGCACGAGATTGCATTTCTGCCCGCGGCGCTCGAAATCACGGAATCGCCGCCGTCGCCGATCGGCCGCGCGATCGGGGCGAGCATCATCGCGGTGTTCTGCATTGCGCTGGCATGGGCATCGTTCGGCAGCGTCGATATCGTCGCCACCGCAACGGGCAAGATCGTGCCGGGCGGACGCACCAAGCTGATCCAGCCATTTGAGACGGGCGTTGTCCGCGCCATCCGCGTCCGCGACGGACAGACCGTCAAGGCCGGCGAGGTCCTGATCGAGCTCGACCCGACGATGACGGAAGCCGATCAGGAGCGGCAGAGAAGCGATCTCCTTGGGGCGGAGCTCGAGGTCGCGCGGCTGCGTGCAGCGCTCACCGAGGATCCGCTTGCAACTTTCCGGCCACCGCAGAGTGCAAGTGCCGCGGAGATCGAGATGCACCGTCAGTTTCTGATCAGCCAGCGTGCCGAGCAGAACGCCAAGCTCGCCGAGATCGCGCGCCAGCAGGGTCAAAAGGAAGCGGAGCGGGCAACCACGTCAGCGAGCGTAGCGAAGCTGCAGGCGACGATCCCGGTGCTCCAGGAGCGGGTCGATATTCGCAAGGGGCTCGTCGACAAGGCCCTGGCTTCGAAGGTTGTCTATCTGTCCGAGTATCAGGAGCTGGTCGGCCTTCAGCAGGATCTCGTCCTCCAGCAGAGTCGGCTGAACGAAGCCGACGCAGCCATCGCCTTGCTGAAGGAAACGAAGGACAGGACCGCCGCGGAGTATCGGCGCGCGACCTATGACGCACTTGCCAAAGCCGAGCAGAAGGCGGCGAGCGCCGCGCAGGAGGTGGTCAAGGCGGAGCGTCGCACGAAACTCCAGCAGTTGACAGCGCCGGTCGACGGCGTCGTGCAACAGCTCGCGGTGCATACGGTGGGAGGCGTGGTAACGCCGGCGCAGGCGCTCGCCATCGTGGTTCCAAGTGAGAGCCAGCTCGAGATCGAGGCGATGCTATCCAACCGGGACATCGGCTTCGTCCACCCCGGGCAGAAGGCGGAGATCAAGGTCGATACGTTCAATTTCACGCGCTATGGGCTCCTGCATGGGGACGTACTCAGCGTGTCGACGGATGCCATCACGCGCGACAGGCCACAGGGCGGATCGAACGACCGCGCGTTGGGCACGGCGCAAGGCAGCAGTGAACCGAAAGGCCAGGAGCTGGAGTATGCGGCGCGAATCTCACTCGACCGCACGCAAATGCAGGTGGAGGATAAGCTCGTCAAGCTCGGCCCGGGCATGGCAGTGACGGTCGAGATCAAGACCGGTGCGCGCACGATCATCAGCTACCTTCTCTCGCCGCTGGCGAGGTACAAGCAGGAATCGCTGCGGGAGCGGTAGACGAAGCGGATCTTCTGCGTCGCAATTGTATGGGCTACCTATGGCAACGGTCGACATCGTGGCCACGGCCACCGGCAAGATCATCCCCAGCGGCAGGACCAATCTGATCCAGCCGCTGGAGACCAGCGTCGTTCGGGCCATCAATGTCCACGAAGGCCAACTGGTTCGGCCGGAGAAAGCCTGATCGAGCTCTGCGACCGAACTTGCCGTGCGCAGCGATGAAGATATCGCGACGTCGTCGACCTCGAACTTCGGAGGCGGCAACCAACCGGCCGAATGAGATCGGCCGCGTAGATGTGCCGGGCCGGGCGCCGGTATGTCATCCTCGGCAAATCTTAGCCGGGCGTCGTCAGTCGCATGCGCGAAGTCATATTGAAAGTTGGATGATCCAGCCGCCAATCGGATAGTTATCATCCTTCAATAGATCGGGAACGTAAAACCTATCGAGAGAATTCGCACCTGCCACCCCGAGCCTAGTGGGACAGTCGCACGCGTTGCTGGACTCCGGCAAAAACGATGAAGGTGTCGCCATATCTTCAATTTAAAAGGGATTCCAAGCGTCTTGCTCCGGTGTCGGCCACCGCTGCCTCGCCCCATCGACGATGCCACGCCTGAAACATTAAGACATTCCAAATCAGGAAATACCGCCGATCATCCCCGCTCAAAAATTCGGCCCAGAGCGAGCGAATGGCATCGACGTAAAAGATATCATCGGCGCTCAGGCAAGCTTCGCTCATCAGGTCTTCGGCCCAATTCCGCAATGGACCGCGCAACCAATCTCCGAGCGGAACCCCGAATCCCATTTTCGGGCGCTCGACCAAACGATCGGGCACATGACGAGCAAGAACACGCCGGAGCAGATGTTTGGGGCGCCGGGCACGCGCGTTCTGAATTGACGGCAGCTTCCAGACCCATTCAACCAGTCGATGGTCGAGGAGCGGCACACGCACCTCAAGAGCCACGGCCATAGAGGCCCGATCAACTTTGGTCAGGATGTCATCGGGCAAATACGCGCACATATCCAGATAGCGCATACAGTCCACCGGATCTGGCAAGAGGGCCTCGAGGTTTTGGTCCCAGCAGGCCGTCCGCACCTCTTGCGATCCTTTTACAAGATCGTCGTCTTGGGTCTGTGAGATGACTTGATAGTACACGGAATCGATCGATGACATTGAGAGGATTTGCGCCAACCGATGAGCCTTTTGGCCAACACGTGGCAGGCGCCGAACGTATGGTACATAGCGCGCTATGCTGTCGAAAGTGCTAGGAGGCACAGCGCGAATGCTTGAAGACACGAGGCGGCGGAGGGCAAGCGGCACCTTCGCACTTGGTCGCCAAACGTTCTCCGTCCGTTGATACCGGTCGTATCCGGAAAATAATTCGTCTCCACCATCTCCTGACAGGGCCACCGTAACGCGTTTTCGCGTCAAGGCGGAAACAATATGGGTCGGGATCTGGGAGGGATCGGCGAATGGCTCGTCATACATCTCGGCCAACTTCGGCACTACATCGAGGGCATCAGCGCCGCTAACGGGAAACGTTGTATGGTCGGTCCCAAGATGTCGCGCGACAGCCTCAGCGTGCTTCGCTTCGTCGAATACCGGGTTCTCGAAGCCGATGGTAAACGTCCTGACTGGTCTCAGAGAAGCTTTCTGCATCAGTGCGACGACAGTAGATGAGTCATAGCCGCCCGACAGAAAGGCGCCAAGCGGAACATCCGCTATCATGCGGCGCGATACTGCATCATCGAGCAGAGCCTCAAGCTCATCGACCAGTTCCTCTTCGTTGGCTCGAAGCGTATTGCGTTGCCCCTGCGAGACAACACCGGCCAGGTCCCAGTACACGCCCACTTCGGGGCCGCCGCCGTGCGCAATCTTGACGAACCCGGCGGGCGGCAGTTTGTAGACATCTTCATAGATCGTGAATGGACCCGGCACATAACTATGCCGAAGAAAGGCGGCGATCGCTCCACGATTGAGAGTTGGCTTCCAACCGGGATGAGCGCGCAGCGCCTTCAATTCTGATCCGAACAAAACTAGTCCATCGAAAATCGCCCAATAGAGCGGTTTCTCGCCCATTCGATCACGAGCTAGGAACAGTTGGCGCTCTCGGGCGTCCCACGCGGCAATTGCGAACATCCCGTTCAGGCGGGCGATAGTCGATTTGACCCCCCATTGGGCGAAGCCTTCGACAATAACTTCTGTATCCGAATGTCCGCGAAACTGAACTCCGCGGCGCTCCAATTCGGCCCTCAGTTCTCGGAAATTATATATTTCACCGTTGAAGGTAATTGTATATTGCGCGTTGGCCGAGACCATCGGTTGATGGCCCATTGGGGACAAGTCGATAATTGCAAGGCGACGTTGCCCGAAGGCAATGCTGACTTGTTCGCTTAACCAAACTCCGCTGTCGTCGGGCCCGCGGTGGCTCAGGGTCTGCGTCATTGCAGACGCCCGCCTTTTCAGGTCTTGAAGGCTGCAGCCATTACGCTCCCAAATCCCAGAAATTCCGCACATGCTTGAAAAGGCTCACCCGATAAGAGGACGTCAACGCATGGCATCCAAACCCACACCTCACGAGCATAGTATTTTGAACCGGTCCGCGGCTCGACCCTTTGGGACTACCCATTCTCGATCATCAGAAGCCCAGCACGTCGCGGAACGAGGTGAGCGTTAAGCAGGGAAGTCGATCGGCATGGCAGCTTAGGATCGCGAGCGAGGGAGGTGTTCACCGCCGGGCGGCTCCGCAGCTGGTGTGAGGCGCGTGATCGCCCAAGCTGAGAGCCCCTAGGAATGCAGGCGATCCACGCGATCGAATAGGTTGAATCTGTCACCGGGGTCGAGCGCCTCCATGGGGGAGCCGCGAGATCGCGCTCACCCCGAACCCGTAAGGCGCGCTGGCCTTGTCTTTGCCGATATTTCAGATTGATGATCTGATCGGAGCACGTCCGGAATAGGTCGCTCGATCCAGTCGTCTTGTGCGCTTAGACGAGGTTCCCGCCCGATGGCGAGAATTTCAGACAGTTCGCGCAGTATTCCGATAGCGATGCCAAGAAGCGCTCCCGCAAAAATCGCTGCTCCAAGCACGACTCTGGCTTTTGGCGAACTGGCCCTCAAAGGAGGCGACGCCCCAGTGATGAGACTCGCCTCAAACACCGGCAAGGATTGTTGTCGCGTGGCTTCCATCTTACGTAGCACGTGGCGAAAGTTATCATGGGCGCTTTTGGATGATTCAGCAGCGGCTGCCAGTCTATCGATAGTAGCAGCGGAATCCGCTGTACCTTTCCCGTTTCTGCTGAAATCCTCCAATGCTTTTTGGGCAGCTAATGCTTGAGTGCTCAATTCGTTCAATCGATCCTTGATCCACGAATCATCTCGTAAGCCGGCATAGTCCATTTGACGGGTAATATATTTTTCCGCGACGGCGTTTAGGATCTGCGCCGCTCGATCAGGATCTCTGGAGTCGAAGGTAATCTCGACAAGATACGTAGGGCCGAGACGCTTGGCTGAAAGCTTGCGTTGGAACGATTCCACAATATACCGCGCCGCATTAGCTTTCGTTTCCGGCTTACTCCAGCCGAGCAGACGGGATATCGAGCTGGTCAAGGTGTGCAGGGGGTTGGCTTGGCTGGCCTCAAATTCCGGATCTTGAGCAAGACCGAGCTTTTCGATCACAGCGTTAGCGATGCTCTCAGACGTTATGATCTTAATCTGGCTTTCCACGATCGTTGACACCGAGGTAGGGTCGACCGCTCTCGAGTCCACCACGAGTTCCGCCTTCGCCGTATACGTGGGTGCCGCGCTAATGAGGTAAATTATGGCAATGACAAGCGTTGCCAAGGTTGCCAGCGATATGATCGAGAGATGTCGTCGTATGAAGGCTAGCACTTCTACCAGGGACATGGTGGGTGCCGGACGAAAGTCAGGCGGCATATTGTCCCGATTTACCCAATTATCCGTTCTGTTGGTCTGCACCATTTTCGCACCAGCGCTGATAGTTGAGGCTTCGCGACGATGACCAGGCTAAATATGCCGATAAGGCGATCGTCGGTTGGCGGAAGACGCCGCAGATGAAGTCGCACGAGGCAACTAGCCGGCCCCTACCGACGCTTGGTGGGGCAGCCCTGCCGCCGTCGACTAAATGTGCCGGAAACTGTGTAGAGGCCGGCAATTTGGTGAAGAATGCATGACCCATGGCCTCTACTACCCAGTCGCTCATCTCCGGGTATCAGTACCTTGCCGCTCAGTGGATGGGAATTGGCGATAATTAGGTAACTACGATGGCGCGACGGCACTGCCGAAGGTTCGAGCTGAAAATCGGCCGCGCTGGCGGTGAAAGCAAGCCAGAAAGCGTCCCAGCGGAATCATACGAGCGAAAGCGGCGCGGTCTGAATTCGCTGCAAAAATCCCTGAACGGGAGCGCGAGCGCTCCGCGGGGCTGAAGCAAAATCTTGCGGAACAAGGCGGGCCGAATGACCGGGCATCGGGCGCGGCGCAAAGCAGCGGTGAGCTGAAGGTCAGGAGCTGGAATATGCAGCGCGTATTTCACTCGACCGCACGCACATGCAGATGGAGGACAAGCTGTCGAAACCCGGTCCCGGCTCGGCGACGATGGTCGAGATCAAGACCGCGTCAGTTGTCTTCTCGGCTGGCGAGGTACACGCAGGAATTGCTGCGGGAGCAACAAACAAACTGGGCTCCCGCAGCCTGCGCGCCGCGCGCCGTCAACCAGAGGAGACTGTCCGCGCAATCTTGCGTGCTATCACACAAGAGCAGCAGCGAACATTCTGCCCGCGGCCAGGACGTCGAAAAAGTCGACGAAATTATCGCAGCTTTGCTCCACGATGGGATCGTGCGTGCGACTCAGTCGTCTGTCCCTGCGTCTACTTGTAGAGCCTTGCCGCGGCGCGCGTCCCCCGGTCCACGCCCTTGCGGAGTAGGTCGTCGATAGGGGGTACCGCTACGTGACTAGACTGGGGGGCCAATGGAGCCGGCTCGGTGATCGGCTCCATCTCGGAAATCACCTGGAGAGGTTTCGCGATCCCTCTGTCCAGATCGACGGATGTGAGCGCCCGACCGTTTACCGCGCGTACCAGCGATCCGTGGTTCATTCCCCAGATCGCCGCTTGCGTCCGGTTCTGGACCCGGATCTTGCGCAAGATCGCCTTGACATGGACCTTCACGGTAGCTTCGGCGATGTCGATCTTTCGGGCAATGCATTTGTTGGAATCGCCCTCGATAAGGCAGGATAGAATTGCCTTTTCGCGCGGCGAAAGCTGCGGCGAGATCGCGTCGTCCGACGTGACGAGGATCGCGTGCTCGTTTTCGTTGAGTGTTGTCGTTTCGCGTTCGTGATTGCCGTCTAGAGCGAACGACAGAAATGCCGGTGGGTAGACGGTCTCGCCCATCGTGACGAGCTCAACGGACTTGATGAAAGCGTCGCACGAAATGATGTTGACGAAGTAGCCGTTGGCGCCTGCACGAAATGCAGAAGCCAGTTCAACCGGCCGATAATTGTCGGACACGATTGCAATGGGCGCGTCGGGATAGCGATCTTTCAAATATCCAATCTGCGCTATCTCGATGCCAAAATCATCGCCGGAGTGGATGATGAGAAACATCAGTTTCTCAGCTTGAAGGGAGCTTGGCAGCTCCTCAGGGCTCGAAGCAGATAGGGCAATGCGAAAATTTGCCGTATGCAATATTCTGGCAATACCTTCACGGATCAAAACGTTCTTGCCGAGAAGTGCCATTCCGTAAAGTTGACGCCTCCTCATCTTTTGTCCTCCAACCAACGCACTGACACAACAGAAACCAACTCAATGTAGTCTCGCGATGGACGACCACGCCTTTTGAGTGGCCGTCTTCGCCCCGCTTGCGCAATTTTGGACTAATGAAATTTCGTTACTCCGAACGCCTACGTCGGTAATCTCTATCCCTCCATGTTGCTAAAGCTTTAAATTATGTTAAATGGGAATTTGCGATAGCCCTATATATCCTTCGTCATATGCGTGCAGCCGCTGCAGTCCGACCCGCAACGCTGCTTTTGGCGCAGTCTCTGCGTGAGCTGCACGATCATGTTTATTCAAAGTGGAAAAGGCGGACTTTGGTAACCAATGCTGCCTCCGCGCGAACGCCGCTCTGCGACCGAATTTCGCGGCGCTTTGGTCGTCCGTAGTGTAGTCTCAGGGCGTTGCGGACATCGGAATCGCAAGTCGCTGCGTGAGCGTCGGGGAGGGAGCAGCGCAGCGCGTCGGCCAATCCGATGTTGCGCTGCGACATGGACGTCAGTTGTATTAGAAAAGAAATTTGAAAGATCCGTTCTGCGCTCGGGGAAATAGCAGAACGTTTCAGGCGTTAAAGTGTTCAGGGGGCGCGCGCTGAGGAGCGCCCAATGCGACGTACTAATATAGTCATTGCAGACCGGCATCCGGTCGTCCTGCAGGGATTGAGCAACGTGCTCGGTACCGAGTCGGACTTCAACGTCATTGCGACTTGTAGCGACGCTGCAAGCTGCATCCAGGCGATTCGCAGCTTGGCGCCCGACATCGCGATTGTTGATCCCGCGATGCCCGAGCTCGCCGCGCTGATAGTCCTTTCCGTCAGTCCAGAAAATCGTTCGACGCATTTGGTGTTTTTCGCCTCGAGTGAAGATTGCGGATTGCTTTTGGATGTAGCCCCTCTTGCCTGCAGCATCGTCCTGAAGGATGTGGAGCCAGAGGCGCTGGTGCAGTCCTTGCGACACATCGCCAATGGCCGAAATCTGCTGCCGATTATGTCATCCGATTCGATCGCATCGCAGGAGCAGGGCGCGAATTCGGACAGGATGATGACAGCTCTGACGGACCGCGAGCGTCAGATCATGCGTCTGGTATCCGAAGGATTGTCGAATAAGGAAATCGGGCGACGGCTGACCATTTCCGTCGGCACCATTAAAGTTCACCTTCACAACATTTTCCAAAAACTTGAAATCAGCAATCGAACGGTGCTCGCGGCAATAGCTCTCGCGCAACATGATCCGCCGACAGACGGAGAGCGCTAAGAGGATCGTCGCGGTCCGCTAAATCCCGGTCACGCCTCCGAGTACAATGAGCAGGCGCCCTCAACCGGATGCGCCGGTCCGCCCCGAAAGAATCTCGCGAGCGCGCCACGAGCCCGCTTTCTTGGCGCATGGTCAAGTCTCAGTCGCGAGCACGATAGCCCTCCGACTTCGGTGGCCATCGCAAGCTGAATGGGGTAATCCGTCAGGACTGTCAGTTCATCCGGAATGGCAGCCAATACAAGGAGAGAGAGGGCTATTCATTCATCATCTGCGGCTCTGGGTCGATCGTAGTGGTCCGCTGTCAGGTAAAGCGTCGTCACGGGCTATGCGAACGGCTCGAGATAGCATCGCAGAGATATGCCGATTGGAACTCGGCAACTGCGGAGCGGCGGCCCTGGCCTTCCTTCCTGCCCCCCCAGTGGTCAGGGCCGTTCTCCCTTCGGGCCTTGCCGGCAGGACGACAACTCTGTGGTTCAGATGAAGGCCAGTATGGGGCGCAGCTAGATGTCGCTCGAGTTTCACCGTGCCGTCGAGGACATGGAAATCTGGAGCGCGACCGCTGACGGCTTTTCGTTTGTCATCACGTATGAGAGCCCAGCTGGCGCTGGTTTTCATGGACGCGCGGGTTATGTGGCGTCGTGGCGGCCGCTCTATGGGGGGAACGGCGCGATCAAAATCGGCGGTTCGGCGTTTGTAACGCTCGCGGAGGCCGAGAAGGCCTGCAACACGATGCTTGGACATCTGACGGGGGGCTGAGCTGAATTGTGCAACCTGCATACGTCCTGCGCGCGCACTGATCTTGCCAAGGCCCGGATCGCATCGATCAGCGCGAGGTCGCAGGAGCGAAAATGCAAGCGTCCTTCCGCTTCTCGCACGGCAGTAGCAAGCTGCTCGCCCTCGCGGCGCGCCAGCGCGATCACGTTGTAGTCTCTGGATGCGGCGAGCCTGCGCGCAATGGCCAAGCCGATACCGCGGCTGCCGCCGGTGTTACGCATCGGTGCGCGCCAGTTTCCCCGCAGCCGTGACCTCGAGCCGCTCGACGAAACGGATCACCGCGGGAACCTTCCATGCGACCAGGCCGTCCTTGCATCGGCTGAGTATCTCTGCGCGGATGGTCTCGTGGCGCTTCTCATCGGTGCCGCCCGTGAGGATGACATCGGCAACCACGATGGCGCCCGTGATCGGACTCCTGCGCGATCGCGCCCGCGACATTTGAACACAGGCGTGACGATTGATCACAGCCTCCACCTCTTCCGGATGCACCTTCAACCCGCCGATATTGATAATGCCGCCTCGCCGGCCGACGAAATGGTATCGTTCGCCGCGCAATTCGACGATATCGCCCGTATCGACGAAGCCTTCCGCGTCGGCGAGCGGCGGCGCATCGGCGCCGACATAGGCGCGCGCAGTACGGTTGGAGCGGATCCGCAACGAGCCTTCGACGACCTTCATCTCCACGCCGTCCCGATTTCGCCCGATCAGGTGAGCGGGAAACCCCTCGCGCCCGTCGTCGACGCTAAACCCGACTCCGGCTTCGGTTGAGGCATAGGCATGACCGATCGACGCGCGCGGAAATGCCTGGGCCAAGCCGTCGAGCACGGCCTGGTCGGCGATTTCGCCTGACAAGCGGATATAGCGCGGCGAAAAGTTGGCGGCCGCGCCGCTCATCAGGAGCTTGCGCCAGTGCGACGGTGTGCCGGAGATGTGGCTGACGCCGCCGGCGCGCAGCCGCGCCATATGGGCCGCGATGGTTTCCCCGTGCTCGGATAGCACCATCGATCCACCGCCGATCACGGCTCGCAGGAGGATCTGCAGGCCGCCGTAGCGGCGGATATCGTAGAACGTTGCCCAGATTGCATCGCTGTGACGCGCAGGCCCCTCGGCAATGATCGCGCCGGCGAGCCCGTCGAGTGTATGTCGGACGATCTTCGGCAGCCCCGACGTCCCCGAGGTCAGCATCAACCATTCAGTCGCATGGTCGACCATCCGTCCTGCGGCCCTCCGTTCAGGCAGGTCGATGCCGATAACACTGCATCGTCCAGCACAATATCCGGATAGCGGTTGATCGGTGACGATGGTGTCGATCCCGGCCTGCTCAACCAGAGCCTGCAGGCGCTCCCAATCGAGATCGGGCGGGCATAGAAGCATGCGGCGTGCGACGCCGTCGAGCTCGATCATTGCGAGCGCGGAGAACAGCTGTCGCGATGTCGCAATCAGCACCGAGCGACCGGACAACTCGCAACATCCGCCAGTCAGGCAGCTGTGCTCGATAATGTCGGTCAGCGATACACTGTGCCGGGCATCGGAAATCGTGCGGTCTTTCGGCCCCCGGCCAAGGTAGTGGCGCAGCGCGATGCTGTCAGGCGGGAACATTCTCGTAGGCCCTGATGAACTCACCAAGGGTAGACGGGAAGGCTGCATCCTCGGCGACAGTGAAGGGATCGACGCCGAGTTCGTCCTCCAGCCTTGCCACCAGGATGGCGAAAGCCAGCGAATCGAATCCGGTTTCGTTCAGGGACAGGTCGTCCTGAAGCGGTGGAAGCGTGACTTTCTGTTCTTCGGCGATCTGCTTCATCGCGGAGAAGATCTTCGTTCTGACCGACATGATAAACACCTCCCATTTCGGCTCCCGGCCGATGTTAGAGCCTGATTGCGCCCTCGATGATGCGCGCGTAGACGGCCCGGTCGATCGAACGATAGCGACCGGTCGCCGGATCACGTACGAACAGGGGATCACCCACGACCGAAGGATCGAACCCCTCGCTGATCAATCGCTGCTTCTTCTTTCTGAAAGTGTCGGTCGTATCCAGCGACGGGCATAACCTGACGAAAGCCGGGATTGCATAAGGCGGCAGGCGATACGAAAGGTGTTCGCTGAACATTCCGAAATCGAAGTCTTGGTCGACCACCAGGGCCGCCATGCCGGCGCGGCCGTCGGTCCCGGACACCGCAACTCCATAGGTCGAGGCGTCGAGAACGCCGGGGCAGTCCGCGATTGCGTCGCTCACCTCGCTGGTCGCGACGTTCTCGCCCTTCCAGCGAAAGGTGTCGCCGACGCGGTCGATGAAGTGGAGGTAACCCTGCGCGTCGCGCATCATCAGATCTCCACTGCGGAACCAGGCATCCCCCATTGCGAAGACGTCGCGCAAAATCTTTTTCTTGGTCTCGACGGCATCCGTGTAGCCTTCGAAGGGGCGACCGTCGGAATTGGCCTTGCCAATACGTCCGACAGCCTCGCCGGTCTCGCCGGGGGTGCACGCGATGCAGAGCCCGGCCTCGTTACGGACTGGGCTGCCGCTGTCAGCGTCGACCTTGACGATCGAGGTTGGAAAGCGATGCGCGAGAACTGGCGGTATCCGGCCGATCGCACCTGGCTTTCCATCCACGTTGAACAGCGAAAAATTGCCTTCGGTTGCGGCATAGAATTCGAGGATCTGCGGAATCGCGAACCGGTTGGCGAACATCTCCCAGATGTCGCGGCGCAACCCGTTCCCGACAGCCAGCCGCAGCCGGTGCCGCGTCTCTTGTTCGGACACTGGCGCCTTCAGCAAATACCGGCAGAGCTCGCCAATGTACTGGAAGGCGGTACAGTCGAAACGCTCGATGTCGTGCCAGAAGCGGCCGGCGGAAAATTTCTCCGCAATCGCGACAGAGCCGCCCGCGCAGAGCATGCTGCAGGGAGCCGCGACGCCACCCACGGAGTGATGGAGCGGCAGGCAATCGTAGAGGCGATCGTCGGTGGACGCGTCCGTCAGTCCGGCAAACCACCCGCCCCAGGCGAGAACGCGGCGATGACTGACGTTCGCCGCCTTCGGCAGGCCGGTGGTGCCCGAGGTGTAAATGAGGAGCGCGCGTTCATCGATCGTGACGTCGCCACGTTCGGCGGAGGACAGCGGTCGTGGCTCGAAGGCGGCGAGCGCCGCATCCAGGTCGTCACGTCGATCGCCGGTGCCAAGGCCCCAGCATTGCGGCACGCGGTGCAGGTGGGGACGGGCGCCCTCGAAGGCGTCCACGCAATCGGCAGCCAGGATGAGGTGGTCGGCATGCGCGACATCGATGCAGTGGGCGAGGGACGGGCCGACCAGCCTGGTGTTGATCAGCGCCACCGTTCCGCCGGCGCTGCTGATACCGAGCCAGCAGGCGAGGTAGTCCGGCCGGTTCGGTGCCAGGAGGCAGACGGTGCGGCCGGCATGAAGGCCAAGGTGCCGTGCCCAACGCGCATACCGGTTGATGCGATTGCTGAGTTCGCCGTAGGTGAAGGACTGGCCATCCGAGAGCAAGGCGGGGCGCCCGGGCTGCCGTTGTGCCCAATCCTCGACGATGTCGGCGAACAGACGATGCGGCTGGGCTTCGAGCCGTGCAGTCAGTGTGATGGCCTGCAGCCAAGTCTTGGCGGCGGAGCGGCGCGAAGTGTCGCGTCTGGTCGCGCGCTGGATCGCGGCTTTGTTTATGGATTGATCGTGCGGCCGGGCTGGATCGGTATCCTCGCGCACCTGCTCGATGCGGCTTGCTTGGCTCTCGAAGCACAATCTTTGTTCAACTGGCTTCATCCCGACCCGGATCCGAGCTGGTTGAGGATCATCCGCTCCATCGCCTTCACCGATTGGAAGTTTTCGGGAGTGATCTCGAGTTGGGGAAGGATGAGATCGAACTCGGCTTCGACCTTGAGCATCAACTCGACCATGCCCATCGAGCTCAGCCCAATGTCCACGAGTCGTGACTCCGGGTGGACCTCAGCGATGATTGCGTTCTGCTGGAGGACGCTCCTGACGACCGATAGGACGCGATTCTGAACGTTGACGGCAAAGTCGTGCATTTCAGCCGGTCTCCTGCCGTGGCCAAGTGTGATCACATGGAACGCGACGATACCCAACTGTCCCTTCGGCCAATAGCTCTGCTTCGGAGGTACCTCGCCCGGGAGCGGAAGCTTCCTGATACCCACTTCTGCGCCAAGGACGCGGCGAGGGAAGTGGTTTAGTTGTCGGTTTTTCATCGGAATCCGTCTCGACCCGGCTCGCAACGTCCAATCATGACAACCATGTAGCGGGAGGCTCTGGCCCATGACTGTGCAGGAAGTTCAGTTCCGCAACAGCGCCACTGAAATTGGTCGAATTGCCGTCTCTGCCGCCGACTCCTCGCTCCAACAGCGAACGGCAAATGTCGCGGAGATCGCTGCTGCGGAGGCAGAAGCGGTCGATCGGGAGGCGTGCTTCCCGCGAAAGGCGATCGACGCGGCGCGGAAGGAAAGACTTCTGGGAGCTCAGATTCCGATCGAGTTCGGCGGGGAGGGGGCCTCGATCGCCGAGGTCGCCGACATGTGCTACGCGCTCGGCCGCGCCTGCGCTTCGGTCGGGATGATCTTCGCGATGCATCAGACCAAGGTCGCGTGCCTGGTTCGCCACGGGGCGGGCAGTGGGTGGCACGAAAGTCTCATGCGACGCGTGGCTGCCGAGCAGCTGCTGCTGGCATCGTCGACCACGGAAGGCCAGAACGGCGGAAACATACGTTTCAGCTCCGCCGCAGTGGAGCGTGCAGGCACCGAGATTTCGCTGGTGCGCGACGCGACGGTGATTTCATACGGCGCCGAGGCGGACGGCATCATCACCGTCGCCCGTCGCTCTGAATCGTCTGCCGGATCCGATCAAGTTCTACTGGCCATCACGCGTGATGATTACACGCTGGAGCGCACGCTGGGCTGGGAGACCCTCGGTATGCGCGGGACCTGCAGTGCGGGTTTCAAGCTGAACTTCAGGGGGACTGCGGACCAGATATTCCCCGTGGCATACGAAAAGATCCATGCGCACACGATGACGCCCGTCGCCCATCTTTGCTGGTCTTCGGTCTGGGCAGGGATCGCGGCGGCGGCTGTGGACCGGGCGCAGCTGTTCGTCCGCAAGGCCGCTCGCGGGTCGGGCGGCAATACGCCTCCTGCCGCGGCGCACTTCACTTCCGCCAGGATGACCCTGACGAAATTGCGCGCAGTCATTGCGGCAAGTCTGCAGCTCTACGAAGCCCGCGGACGAGACGTGCGCGCGCTGTCGTCTGTGGACTTCCAGTCCTCGATCAATCTTCTCAAGGTGGAGACGTCCGAGCTTGCGGTTGCGACCGTCATGCACGCGATGCGCACCTGCGGCCTGTCCGGTTACCGCAACGACACCGACGTAAGTATCGGCCGCCACCTGCGGGACGTGCTTTCCGCTCCGATCATGATCAACAACGATCGCATCCTCGCCAGCATCGGGCCGGCGACGCTCATGAGCACGATTCCAGCCTCTCTGCGCGATTGATTTTCTTCAGAAAGGAAAAGGCCTGATGAAGTTGGCCATTGTCGAAGCACCGGCGGCCCCCACTTCCCCCAAAGTCGATCCGTTGGACCATCTTGCCGACGTGCTATTCCACGAGATGGGCTCTCCCGGCGTCTATGGCCGCTCCGCGCTCTACGAAGACGTCTTGGAGCGGATTGCCGCGGTGATCTCACGGAATCGCGACCCGAACGCCGAGGTGATGCGTTTTCCGCCGGTCATGAATCGCGCCCAGCTCGAGAGGTCGGGTTACCTGAAGAGCTTTCCCAATCTCCTCGGTTGTGTCTGTGGGTTGCACGGCATGGAAAGTGAGATTGACGCGGCGGTCAGCCGCTTCGATGCCGGCGGCGACTGGACCACGTCGCTATCGCCTGCCGATCTCGTTCTGACGCCGGCGGCCTGCTATCCGGTCTATCCGATCGCGGCGAGCCGGGGGCCTGTGCCGGCCGGCGGCTGGACCTTCGATGTGGCCGCCGACTGTTTCCGCCGCGAACCTTCGCGCCATCTCGACCGGTTCCAGTCCTTCCGAATGCGAGAGTTCGTCTGCATCGGCAGTGCGGATCACGTCTCGGCGTTCCGGGAGCGCTGGATCATACGTGCGCAGAAGATTGCCCGGGACCTCGGGCTAACCTTCAGGATCGACCATGCCAACGACCCGTTCTTCGGCCGGGTCGGCCAGATGATGGCGGTAAGCCAAAAGCAGCAATCGCTGAAGTTCGAACTGCTGGTGCCGCTACGCTCCGAGAAGCAACCGACTGCCTGCATGAGCTTCAACTACCACCGGGATCATTTCGGCACGACCTGGGGCATCGTCGATGCAGCCTCCGAGCCGGCCCACACTGCCTGCGTGGCGTTCGGAATGGATCGTCTGGCCGTCGCCATGTTCCATACCCACGGCAAAGACGTCGACCTGTGGCCGACCGCCGTGCGCGAGCTGCTGGGCTTAGCGCAGACCGACGGCCGAGCACCTTCAGCAAGCGAGGAGGTCCGATGCGCCAGGGAAGTCGGGAGCTAGCCCGGGGCAGGAGAGCCGAAGGGCCAGCTACCATGAGAAGAGAGACCGTCGCCGTCCATGGCGGCTTCGAAGACGATCCGGCAACGAAGGCCGTTGCCGTACCGATCTACCAGACGGCCTCCTATGCATTCGACAGCGCCGACCATGGAGCGGCACTCTTCAACCTCGAAGTCGACGGCTTCCGTTATACCCGGATCGGCAATCCAACCAACGCCGTGCTGGAGAAGCGCGTCGCAGCTCTTGAAGGAGGCATCGAGGCACTCAGCGTCGCCTGTGGGCAGGCCGCGGTGAACTATGCGGTCGTCAACATCGCCGAGATGGGCTCCAATATCGTTTCGGTTCCGCAGCTCTACGGCACCACACATACGCTGTTCGCGCATATCCTGCCGAGGCAGGGCATTGCTGTCCGCTTTTCGGAAGACGACCGGCCGGAAAGCGTCGAAGGGCTGATCAACGACGACACACGGGCAGTGTTCTGTGAGAGCGTCGGAAATCCGGCCGGAAACGTCTGCGACATCCAGGGGATGGCTGAGGTCGCGCACCGGCACGGCGTTCCACTGATCGTCGACAACACCGTGCCGACACCGATCCTTCTCAGGCCGATCGAGTACGGCGCTGACGTCGTTGTGGAGTCTCTTACGAAATTCATGGGCGGGCATGGCACGACGCTCGGTGGAATTATCATCGACAGCGGCAGGTTCCCCTGGACGGAGCATCGTCGACGCTTCCCGATGATGAACGAACCGGAGAAATCGTACCACGGCCTGGTCTTCACCGAGCGCTACGGCGCCGCTGCCTACATCGCGCGTTGCCGCGCCGTTTCCCAGAGAACCACGGGTGCGGTGCTGGGGCCGATGAACGCATTCCTGCTGCTCCAGGGCATCGAGACCGTCGCGCTCCGGATCGAGCGCCACGTCGAGAATGGCGCAAAGGTCGCGCGATTCTTGCGCAACGACGGCCGTGTCGGGTGGGTAAATTATGCGGGCTTTCCTGACAGCCCTTATTTCGCGCTGACGCAGAAATATCTGGATGGTCGAGCGTGTTCGCTGCTGACTTTTGGTGTCGCCGGAGGCTTCGAGGCGGGCAAGCGATTCTACGACAGGCTGAAGCTGTGTAAGCGGCTCGTCAACATAGGCGATGCGAAAACGCTGGCCTGCCACCCCGCATCGACAACGCACCGGCAAATGTCCGTCGAAGAGCAGGAGAAGGCCGGCGTGCGACCCGAGATGATCAGGCTGAGCGTCGGAATTGAGCACATCGACGACATCCTTGCGGATCTCGATCAGGCGCTCTGCGCCGCGAATGTTTCGGCAACCGTGAAGGCATTCGGATGACTGTCCTAATCGATATAGATTCGCACGAGCACCACCTCTTCTCCAGGGCACCGAGCGGCGCCTATGCGAAGGAGCCCTCGGGAAGCCGGGGAGATTGTCTCGACATCGGGCTCATCAATAACATGTCGGATGCCGCCCTGATGTCGACCGAGCGCCAGCTGTTCGACCTGCTCGATGCGGCCGCGGGACGAGTTTGCGTCAGGCTGCACTTCTATACGATGGAGTCGACTCCCCGTTCCGAATGGGGGCGCGACTACGTGCGTCGATACTACCGTGGCATCGGCGATCTGCTGAACAGGAGCCTGGATGGAGTGATCGTGACAGGCGCCGAACCCAGGGCCGCCAGCCTGACAGACGAACCATATTGGACCACCTTCGCCGAGATCGCCGATTGGGCGAGGGAGAATACCGTGTCGTCGGTGTTTTCCTGCCTGGCTGTTCATGGAGCCGTTCTGCACCTGGACGGCGTTGCGCGCCACAAGCTGCCTGCCAAATGCTTCGGTGTCTTCGCTCAAACAAAGACGAGACGTCATCCCTTGATGCAGGATGTACCGAGAACCTTCCGAATACCGCACGCCCGGTGGAACGAGGTGCAGGAGGAGGATCTCACGGACTGCGGATACTCGGTTCTCAGCTGGTCGGCGGACGCTGGAGCCGACTGCTTCGTCAAGCAGCAGAGGAACAGTCTTTTTGTCCATTTCCAGGGCCACCCGGAATATGAGACCCAGAGCCTGCTGGGTGAATATCGAAGAGACATGGGGCGTTTCCTCCGGGGGGATAACGAAGTCTGTCCGACGATACCGAGGGGCTATCTGAATGAGGGCGCGGAAAAGATGCTGATCGCCTTCCGGCAGCAGGCCCTTTCCGACAGAAACCCGGAACTATTTGCCGATTTTCCGGCCGATCAGCTGGCGAAGGACCTTAGCAACGCCTGGCGCCTTCCGGCCCAGCGGATATACCGCAACTGGTTACGCTACATTGTGTTGCAGCGAGCCCGACGTTTACACTCGGTGCGAGAAGCAGCTCTCGCTGCGGCCCCAATTCCGCCGCATCGCCGCGGACGCAAGTTGGTTGCCGCTCCATCCGCTCGTCTGGCGCGCTCGCCAAACCCGGCGACCACAAGGCGGCTCGGATACAAGGAGTGAGAGCTCAGACGATGGTCCGATGCCGTGAGATAGGAGTAGCCGATCTCGACGCCGTCGCCGATCTTCTGACAAAGTGCTTTCCAATACGATCGCGGGATTACTGGATCGATGGACTGAGGCGCTTGTCAGTGCGCGAGACGCCCGACGCTTCCCGCGCTTTGGCTATATGCTCGAGCATGACCAGGCGCCCGTCGGTGCCGATGCGGGTCGGTCGCATCAGGCAGCCGGTGATGCAATTGATCTATTGCGCCGATCTGGCCGACTATGTCGTTTGCGCCGGCGCCATGGGACGCTTCCTGGTTCGACGCGGCTGGATGTCGATTGCTCTCGATGCCAATGGCCCTGTGACCGGCCTCGTCGGCATCTACAGGGAGCCGATCGGCCGGAAGTACTTCAAGGGTCCGCATTGCCCCCGGCTTGCCGATCTGTCTGACTCGGAGCTGGTGATCTACGGGCCGTGACTTCGTCGTTCCAGGATTGTTCCAACCGTGAGTCGGGTGGTTTAGAAGTCCCAGATCTTGCAGTTCGTGCGCCGTCGCGGGTGAGTCATGCAGGATGACCAGTGCTCAAAAGCGAGCGCCGCGCTGTTTGTGCTCTTCCGGCTTGCAAAGCGATCGGTGACATATTCGTGTCAAGGAACCTTCGTAGGCTGGGGACTTCTTGTGGCATCCAGGCAAGTTCGGGACGGTCGTCATTCGCCTCTCGCGATGCTGATGGCTTGCCGGAGCAATTGATCGGTGTCACGTCGCGTGCCGTATCTGGCTGTGTGTTTGATGTTTGCCGCCCTTGCAGCCGAAGCGGAGCCAAAAGGCGCAATAATCGGGTCGCCGCGCGCGAACTCGGAAATGACCGCGCCGTTGTCGTTCGACATTCCGGCCCAGCCGCTTGTCTCCGCACTCGATCGATACGGCGATGCGACTGGTCGCGAGGTCCTCTACAATCCGGCGCTTGCGCAAGGCCGCATCTCAGAAGCCGTCAAAGGCAGCTTTGAGCCGGAGACGGCGCTACAGCTGCTGCTTGCGGGAACCGGTCTTGCCGCCCGCTTCCTGAAGGACAATTCGTTCGTTCTGGTCCCGGCTCCCGAAGCCGCCGGACCGCCGGAAGGCAGTGCCGCCGCTCTCGCGCACCAATATTATGGTGTCGTTCAGGCGAGGTTGCGTGATGCACTGTGCCGGACCAGCGGGGCGCGGCCGGGAAGCTATCGCATCGCGGCCCTGGTCTGGATCGCGCCATCGGGGACCGTCTCCAGGTTCGAACGACTTGGATCGGCCGGCACGGTCGAGCTGGACCGCGGCATCGACACCGCGCTTCGGCATTTCAGCGTGGGTGCCCCGGTGCCCCCAGGCTTTGCGCAGCCGGTCTTGATCGTGGTCCTGCCGCAGGCTTCGGGCGTCACAATGAGTTGCGGCGCGGCCGCCCTACCGCAGGCGGCCGGAGGCGTGCGGTGACCGAAGCCTCCGTGGCGATGCTGCGCCGCCTGCTGCTCGACCGATATGACGATCTCAAGCGGGGTTTGACGCGGCGCCTGGGCTCGTCCGAAATGGCCGGCGATGTCCTGCACGACACCTGGCTGCGCCTGGCCCGCACGGACACGACGATTGGAACCTTGCACAATCCGGTCAGCTACCTGCTGCGCATGCTGTTCAACGTGGCACATGACCATCGTCGCGCGGAAAAGCGCCATTTGACGAAGGTCGATATCGAGCATCTGCTCGAGGTCGCCGATGAGACGCCTGGTCCCGCCGAAGTCGCGGAGGCGCGGTCGGATCTGGACGCGATGGCCATCATCCTGGCCGAGCTGCCGCCTCGCCGGCGCACCATCCTGCTCGCGGCAAGGGTCGACAACATGGCGCGGCAGGAGATTGCGGACCGGCTTGGCGTATCCTTGCGCCTCGTCTCGAAGGAGCTGCAGCTCGCCCATGAATATTGTCTGGCGCGGCAAAGGCAAATGAAAGAGACGGAATGCACGCCGGACCAGGGAAATTCGTCATTGAATCGAGACCCGTCGCCGCGCGGTGATCACGACCATGACCAGGCTGAATGACTCCATGACTCAAGGACAGGTGCATAAGCTCGACCTGTTGCAGCGCGAGGCGATCGCGTGGGTCCAGCGCATCGATTCCGGACATGCGACGTCTGCCGATGCCGAGACGTTGCGGCGATGGTGTGCGGCGAGCCCGGAGCATGCGGCGGCCTTCGCCGCGGCGAGCGGAGTATGGCGCGATATCCGCCGCGCCGGCGCGAGCATTCCGCGCAGCCAGTTCGAGGCGTTGCCGGTCCGGCAGACGTCACGCCCGGTACTCGACCGCCGCCTCGTTCTGGGTGGCGGGTTGGCTGCCGCCGCGGCGGCCTGTGTCGCCGTCGTCAATCCGCCACTGGGCCTGTGGCCGTCCCTCCGCGAACTGAATGCCGACTACAGGACAGCCATTGGCGAACAGCGGCAGATCAGGCCGGCGGAGAACGTCGCGGTGCGGTTGAATACGCAGACCAGCATTGCGGTCCACCCCGCCGACGGGGAGGGCGATCGTCTGGAGCTCCTTGCGGGGCAGGCGCTGTTCGAAACGGTCGAGAGCGTTCGTCCGCTCGTCGTATTGGCCGCAGACGGGCGCTCGATCGGCCGCCATGCACGTTTCGATGTGCGTTGCATGAACGGTCCGGCGGGTCCGGTAGTGAGCGTCGCCTGCTTCGATGGCGAGGTGCGCATCGAGCGCAACGACAATTCTGCCGTCATCGGCCCGGCGCAGAGCGTGCGTTACGATGCCGGCGGGCTCGGTCGGGTTGCCGCGATCGACGCAGAGGCGGAATCCGCCTGGCAGCGGGGAATTGTGCTATTCCGGGCAACCCCGCTCGCGGATGTGGTGGAAGAGGTCAATCGTTATCGCGCCGGCCGGATTCTTCTTGTCAATCCGAGCCTCGCGCAAAGGCCGGTCAGTGGCCGCTTCCGCATCGACCAGATGGATGAAATCCTCGTGCGTCTCGAGCAGGCCTTCGATGTCAAGGCCCGCAAGCTCCCGGGCGGCCTGGTTCTGTTGGGCTGACGTCCGCTGACAAGAAACTTTCACACAGAAACCGTGCGCGTTCGCCTACAGGCTTCCGTCTTAGAGCTAGATCGTCATCGCAGGGGATGACGAGGCACGACCCTTCACTGGGTTTAGCCGTGCTGCCAGAAGGAATGCCGTCTTGTCCCACCGCACCGTCCGTTTTCGCCCGTTCCGGTCCGTCAGACACGCGATGTTCCTCAGCGGCGCCAGTGTGGCCGCGTTGCTGGTGGGGGCGGCTGCGGCCGATGCGCGCAACCTGGGCAGCGGCAGCGCGAGCCCGGTGGCAAATGTCGCCGTGACGACCAACGCTGCGGGGCAGGCAGGGGCGATCGCATCGGCACAGGCGATGAGCCGCATTAATGCTTCGCTTCGAGCGATGCGCGACGTACAGGCGGCAGCGAGAGCCGGCGCGCTGATCGGCCCGAACAATCTCGGCCTGGACAAGAATCATCCCGGCCGTCTGCTTCCGAATGTGCCGAACGGACTTGCCCCCGGAGGCCTCAATCCGACCAGCAATCCCACCGCGGTGATCGACGGGCAGCCGGCCTGGACCGGCGCCGCGCAGCCGACCCAATCGACCGGCTCGAATGGCCGGGTCCAGGTCGAGGTCGTGCAGAACCAGCAGAAGGCGATCCTGACCTGGAACAAGTTCAACGTCGGACGCGAGACCGACTTGTATTTCAACCAGTCCGCCGGAGGTGGCGGCGCCGCCAACTGGATCGCGCTCAACCGAGTGCTCGACCCGAGCCTCGTCCCCAGCCAGATCCTCGGCACCATCAGGAGCGAGGGACAGGTCTACATCATCAACAGGAACGGCATCATCTTCGGCGGCTCCAGCCAGGTCGATGTCGGCACGCTCGTGGCCTCGTCCCTCGCTTTGTCGAACGCGCAGTTCCTGGCCGGGATCAATACTTCGATTGCGCTCACCAACGACATTCACTTGCCGACGTTCGGCGAATACAATCCACGGCTGGCCAATTCGCAAAAGCCGGCCACCGATCCAAGCCAGCCCACGCGGTTCACTCCGGATGGCGTGCCGGGCGACGTCACCATCCAGACCGGAGCTCAGATCAGCGCGAAGACCGGCGGCAAGGCGATGCTATTCGCGCCGATCGTTGCGAACGCCGGCCAGATCAGCGTCCCCGACGGCCAGATCATCATGGCCGCCGGCGAACAGGTCTATCTCAGGACCAATCCGGGCGACACGCGCGGTGTGGACGTCGCGGTGACCGCCCCGATGCCCTGGCTGTTCAACTACAATCATCTGATGGGGGCGATCGCCGGCTGGGAGCTCTACACGGAGAAGCCGTGGGGCGAGAGCGTTCGCGACATCCTGCTTCCCGAGATGTACGCGCGCGCGGCTTCGGTCGGCTACAAGGTCGTGAACACCGGCGTGGTTCAGTCCGATCGCGGCAACATCACCGCGATGGGTCGCGAGATCTTCCAGGGCGGCGTGATGCTGGCGGCAACCGCGCTCAACAACCGCGAAGGATCGATTCGGCTGGATGCCTACAGCAATGGCATGATGGCATCGAGCGGCAGCCTGGATGCCCAGCTCGTGTATTGGAAGACGGGCGACCTGCATCTGTTACCGGGCAGCGTCACCGCCGTCCTGCCTGATGCCACCGACACGAGCGAGATCGAGGAGACGGCGAAGGCCACACGCTACAAGCCGGGGCGCGTCGAATTGCGCGGCAACCTGATCGATATCGGGGCGCAGGCCAACATCCTCGTCCCCGCCGGCACGATCAGCATCGTGGCCAGCACCTCGCCCGCGCCCACCGAGGAGCCCATCAACAACGAGCAGCCGATCCGTGACGGCAGCCGGATCTATATCGGCGAGGACGCCTATGTCAGCGCTGCCGGCGTGCAGGATGTCCTGGTCCCCATGTCGCGGAGATTCGTGCAGGCCGAATTGCGCATCAACGAGCTGCGCGATTCTCCGCTGCTGCGGAATTCCTGGCTGCGGGGGCAGAAGATCACGGTCGATCGCAGCGCCAGCGGCGTTTTCACCGATGGTCCGATGGCCGGCGTGAGCTGGGGAGGCGCCGCGGGCAAATGGATCGGGACGCCGCTGGGCGACGTCTCGGCCTGGATCGGCAACAGCAAGACAAATCTCGCCGAACTGTCGACCATTGGCGGCAACATCACGCTCAAATCGGCCGGTTCGATCATCACCCGACAGGGCTCGTTGCTCGATGTCTCCGGCGGGTCGTTCCGCTATCAGGACGGAATGGTCAGCTCGACCAAGCTGCTCGGCGCCGATGGCAGAATTTATGATATCGCCTCGGCAACGCCGGACAGGATCTATGTCGGGTTCGCCGGCGGGTTCACGCGTACACACGGCAACTGGGGCAAATCGGAGTCCTGGAGCACGCCATGGTCGGCGAGCCACTTCGAACGTGGCTTCACCGAGGGACGTGACGCCGGCGCCATCCAGTTCTACGCCATGGAAGGTGTTGTGCTGGAAGGCGGCTACTGGGGCGGCGTGATCGTCGGCGAGCGTCAGGCCGCAAGCGGCAACATCGCCAAGGCAGGCTCGCTGACGTTCGGCGGCGACGGCGATGAAGATCGGCTCTGGCTGCTCGGCAAGCTCGTGATCTCCAAGGATCCGACGCAGCTGCCGACGAATTTCACGGCGACATCGTCGCTTCCGTCCACCTGGTATTCGGGCGCGCCCGGCAACCAGGATTCGTTCCGGTTGCGTACGACCTATCTCGACTCCGACGTGCTTGCAGATGCCGGGCTAGGGAAGATCGAGCTCTACGTCTCCAACAACGTCACTATCGAGAAAGGCACGACGCTCGAATTGACGCCGGGCAGCACGTTTTCGATCAAGGCCAATTCCACCGTTGCTTACAGCCAGGATTTCAAGATCGACGGCGTGATTCACGCTCCCGGCGGCAGCGTCAACCTGCTCGGCGCTGAAAACGTGTCATTCGGAGCCGGCGCGGCCATCGACGTCAGCGGCCAATGGGTGAACCAGGTGAAGGGCGGCGCCGGCTCGGCGCTGCCGCCGGTCGTCAATGGCGGCAGCATCGCGCTCGACCAGGCCCATTATCAGCCGGGCGTGGTGCTCGACGTATCCGGCGGCGGCTGGTACCGCCTGCGCAACGGCAAGCCGCAGGTGAAATTCGGCGACGCCGGCAAGATCACGCTCAACACCATCGACGTGACGGAGTTGGCGAACGCCGACATGCGAGCTTATGCGGCCGGCTCCGGCGGCAGCCTGTCCATGAACCTCACGACGGCGTCGCTGCAGATCGGCGGTGCTGCGCCGACCTCGCCCAACACCGTTCGCCTGTCGGAAACGCTGTTCTCGGAACGCGGCTTCCGCTCGCTTCTGATCTCCACGGGCGGCGATATCACGATTCCCGACGGCGTGAAGGTCACGCAGCTCCCCTACAACGTCGATCTCAAGGGTGTGGACGTCTCGGGCTTTGCCACGGGTACGCCGATCAGCGCGATGGGCCCGCTCGCCGTGTTGTCGCCCTCGCAGCGTCTGGCGCTCAAGCCGACGTCGCTCTCGCTCACCGGCAGATCCCTGACGGTCGGCGCGGGCGCGACGGTGGGGACGGACACCGGCGGTACGATCGCTCTGTCCCTGCTCGGTCCTTCGACCGGCACATTGCGAATTGCCGGCACGGTGGAGGCGCTGGCTGGCACGATCAGTTTTGCGGCAAGCGCCGGATCGGTCGTCGTGGCAAATACCGGCGCGATCATCGCGCGCGGAACGGCGGTCGGCGAAACCGATGGCGCGGGGCACCGGATCGGCGTCGTGCGCAATGGCGGTTCGGTCGCGTTCGAGTCCGCCGCAGTCGCATTCGAATCCGGCTCACTGGTCGACGTCGCGGGTGCCAGTGGCGAATTCGACATCGAGGCGGGAGACCGCCAGTTCGCGCCCGTCACCCTCGCCAGCAATGGCGGCTCGATCAGCGTCAAGGCCCAGCAGGGCCTGGCCCAGGGGACGTGGCGCGGCCAGAGTGGAGGCAGTGGCGCGCGCGGCGGCAAGGTGACGTTGGCGACTGCGACATCGACCGTGATCCTGTCCGAAACCGCCGCTGCGCAGTCAGGACTGGTCGTACGCAGTTCGAGCCTTCAGGGCGCCGGCTTCGCCGATCTCGTTCTCCCGTCGACGACACGGCTGGACGGTGTCGACCTCGCCTTCGGTGGCTCGATCTCGATCACGGGATCACTGATCAACGGCAATGGCGCTAGCTCGCGCTTCTGGGCGCCCTACATCTCGCTGTTCAGCCTGGCGCCGAGCAATCCGGTGCGTTCGGGCACGCTGACGCTGGCCGGCTCCGTGATCGACGTCGTGCAGGCAAACATCCGCGGCTTCGAACGAACCGTGCTCGAGGCGAACGACATCCGGCTGACGCACAGCAATGTCAGCCAGCCCGCGTTCCTGGACGTCGACGGCACGCTGATCGTGAAGGCCGGCCAGATCTATCCCACCTTGCAGATCAACGCGACGATCAGGGCCAGCGACAAGCTCATCGTGCAGCAGAACGGAACTCCCGGTCTGGCGCTGTCGGTCGGCGGGACCCTGACGCTCGAAGCGCCGACGATCGAGCAGAACGGCACCCTGCGCGCGCCGTTCGGCCAGATCACGCTCAAGGCCAGCCAGCGCCTCACCCTCGGTGCCGGCAGCGTCACGTCGGTGACCGGCGATGGCCTCGTGCTGCCTTACGGTGCTCTCAGCAACAACGAAAACTGGACGGTGACGACCGGGCCGCAGCCGACCACCATCGCCAGCCTGCCGGAAAAGCGCGTGACGCTCGAGGCGCCGACCGTCGAGCTTGCGCCCGGATCGGTGGTGAACATCAAGGGCGGCGGCGACCTGATGGCATGGGAGCACGTGCCCGGACCGGGCGGCTCGCATGATATGCTGTCGCTGCCGGGCCTGTTCGCGGTCATGCCGGCTTTCGGCGGGGCGACTGCACCCAGCTCGGCCTCGATACGCAGCGGCGACCGTATCTGGCTCGACGCCGGCAGCGGATTGCCGGCGGGCTGGTACACGCTGCTGCCGGCCTCCTACGCGATGTTGCCGGGCGCCTATGCGATCCAGGCGGTCGCCGGTTCGACAGGCCAGGCGACGACGTCCACGGTGCTGGCAGACGGTACGGCGATCGTGTCCGGCTATCGCGCCAATGCGCTCGATGGCAGCCGGGACCAGCAGTCGTCTGCGTGGCGCGTGATGTCGGGCTCGGTGCTGCGGCAGTACAGCGAGTACAACGAAGCGTTCGCCAACACCTTCTTCGCTTCCGATGCATTCAAGCTGACGCAGTACCGGCTCACCGGTCAGCAGATCGTCACACCGCGTCTGCCGGTCGACGGCGGTTCGGTGGTGTTCAAGGCGACGCAAGACCTGATCCTGAAGGGCGAGCTGCATTCTCAGGCCGCAGCAGGCGGCCGTGGCGGACTGGTCGATATCGCCGCCAACAAGATCGCAATCCTGGGCGCCGACCAGAGCGCCGGCACGTTGCGGGCCGATGGCTATCTGGTCATCGACGCCGCTGCCCTGTCCGGCTTCGGTGCCGGCAGCCTGCTGATCGGGGGCTTCCGCAGCGGCGACGTCGGCGGTCTGCGCGTGGATGTGCAGGCCCACGACATCGTCGTGCGCAACAGCGCCAATTCGGCGTTGACGGGACCGGAGATCATTCTGGCCGCAAGCGACACGATCGACGTCTCCGCAGGCAGCGTCATCGTCGCGCGCGGCGAGGCGCCGACCGGCGCCGGCGATCTCGTGATGGCCCCGCAGGCGTCCGATCGCGACTGGGGCGCCTTGATCCGCCTGTCCAACGGCGACGCGGTGCGGGTCCGCCGCAAGAACGTCGATACGACCGTCGGCGGCCAGGTGAAGATCGGCGCCGGTGCGGTCCTCGATGGCGGCAAGTCTCTTCTGATCGACGCGACGGGGAACGCCCTCGTCACCCAGGCCAGACTGGCGGGCGCAGCGTTGTCCCTGGCGTCGGGCCGGATTGGCTTCGGCGGCGGTAGCGGGCTGGTGCTCGATGCCGCAGCGCTGGCCGCGCTCAACAACACCCAGCACCTGACCTTGCGCAGCTACTCCACCATCGACTTCTACAATGCGGTGGACCTGTCGGGACTGCAGGCCGTGACGCTTGACACCGCAGGGCTGGTCGGCCGCGGCAATAGCGAGATCGCGGTGAACGGCAATCGGGTCGTGCTGGAAAATACCGCGAGCACGTTCAGCGAGCCGGTCGGCGCCGGTCATGGCAGCTTGAAGCTCACCGCAACCGAGCTCGCCCTGGGCGCGGGCGCCAAAGCATTGCGCGGCTTCGACACCATCGTGCTGACGGGAACGACGCGTATTGCCGGCGAAGGCAAGGGCTCGCTCGATGTCGCGGGCGCGGCGCTGACCTTGTCCGCACCGGTCTTGACCGGCCGGGGCGGCAGCCAGCAATCGATCACCACGACCGGCGTGCTCACGGTTGCCGCCTACGAGACGGTAAGCCCGGCGCGCGACCAGGAGAGCCTCGGCTCGCGCTGGACGCTCACCGGCCGCGCCGTCGATTTCGCCGGACGTATCGATGCGCTGGGCGGAACGGTCAAGCTGAATGCCACCAATGGCAACGTCAATCTCACTGCGGGCTCGCGCATCGACGTCGGGGGCTTCGAGAAAAAGTTCTTCGACGTGTCCGAATATGCCGATGCCGGGACCATCTCGCTGGGCGCCCACGGTGGCGCGGTGCTGTTCGGAGCAGGCGCGACCCTCGACCTTGGCTCCGCGCGGGACGCCGACGGGCGTCCCATCGGCGGCGGCGCGGGCACGCTCGCAATCGAGCAGGACGGCAGCCAGGTCACGCTGAACGGCACGATCAATGCCAAGGCTGCGGCGGGCAAACGGGGCGGCTCCTTTTCGCTCGACATCACTGCGTTGTCGGATTTCGGCGGGCTCAACCAGCGTCTGAATGGCGCCGGCTTCACCAAATCGCGCAGCTTCCGGATTCGCTCCGGCGGCGTCACGCTCGACGGCGCAACTACGGTCGAGGAGTTCTCGCTCGCCGCAGATCATGGCGCCGTGACCGTCGCAGGCACCATCGACGCACGTGCGACCTATGGCGGCTCGATCTCGATCTATGGCGGCCAGGGCCTGACCATGACGAACGCGGCGCTCCTGCGGGCAGGCGCCACCGACACGGTGGACGGGCTCGGCTCCGGCCGGATCACCCTTGGAATCTCGAACGGCGTGCTGCGGGTGCTCGGTGGCGTGATCGACGTGGCGGGCGGCGAGGGCGGCAAGGTCACCCTGCGTGCGCCCGTCATCGAGCAGCCGGGGGCCGATAAGGTGAACGTCAGCTTTGCCGGCACGATCAACGGCGCGCGCGAGATCGTGCTGGAGGGTTACAAGCGCTTCGACCTCGCGACTCTCGCGTCCGATCCGCGCTTCGTCGGAGTCACCGTCAATAGCAGCGGCCAGGCCGAACTCGATCTCACCAAGGCCGCGGCCGGCAAGCTCAACGTGCTGGCGGATTATGGCGCCGGCACGCTGGTCGAGTTCGTGCGCGACTTCGACGTCAGTGCCGGCTACGCGGATCTCGGCGGCCTGACGAGCCAGTCGAACTTCCACGCGCGCGCAGGCATGGAGCTGAATTTCTCCGGCGACATCGTGCTCAAGAGCAACTGGAATCTCGGCGCAGGCGTGGTCAATCAGGCCTCGGCGCTCGCGGCCGGCGTGATGGCCATCGAACCGGTGCTGGGCAAGGCCTATGTCGTCGCCGGCAAGGAAAGTGCCTTGCTGCGTGACCATACGACCATGGTCTATCGCACCGGCGGCAGCATTCTCGGAGAGCCGGGCGTCCTGACCATGCGCGCCGGCGGCAATATCGACCTGAAGGGCAGTATCACGGACGGCTTCTTCCAGTTCGCCAACCCGCTGGATTCGAACTATGTTGCCGTCAAGGGCACCACCTCGACGAACCTGGGCATGGTGTTCAACGTCGGCCGCACCAGCACCACCGCGAATCTCACGCCCTACGACAGCACCAGCACGACCAACCCGTCGGCCTATGCCGGCATCACCTTCGCGACGCTCGGCACGAGGAAAACCGAAACCTCAACGACGCCGCCGACCCTGATCGGCGTTCCCTACAGCGCAGAGGCCAACTCGCCGGGGGCGAGCGCGCCGAATACGCTGGCCAATTCGGTCCTGTTCCCAACCATCACCGAGCCGGATGGCTCGAGGGTGGCGGTGCCGTCCTGGAGCCTGGGACTCGTTGCGGGCGCCACGCCAATGGGCGAAAGCGCCGACCCGACGCGCCTCGCCAGCGGCGCGACGGGCAAGATCACGCTCAGCGAGCAGTCGGCGTATACCTATGTCAGCGGCTCGAGTTCCGTTACGGCGACCGCTCTTGTCGACTCGGTCGCCTCCTATGGCTCAGGCAGCTCACCCGGTTCGACGACGATGAATCCTGCGGATTGGCCCGCGAGCCTGGAGTCCACTTCCGGCACCCGCCTCAACAACGATTCCAGCGCGCAGATATCTTTCGGCCTGCCGACGGATCCGGCCTACGGCTACGTGCTCGACCTCTGGAATAATTACGCAGCCGCGAAGGGCCTGAATCCCAACCCTGCGCAACCGCAGGCCGACTTCAGGTGGACCAACACGGCCGCGAGCGGCGGCAACCGTCTCAGCGTCATCACGCGGTACTCGACCTTCAAGGATTTCTATCTGACGAAGATCGTCCCCAATCTTGCGACGATCGCTTCACTCTATGCGACCATCAAGCCCGGGGCGACGACGTCCACCGTCAATCCCGTGACGATGGTGCGCACCGGCACCGGCGACGTCAGCATCGCTGCACGCGGCGATCTGCAGCTCAAGGGCGGCGCCTCGATCTATACCGCCGGCCGGCGCGATCTCGCCGTTTTCAACGATTTCACCACCGCGCCGGCGAGCGCGACCTACGGCGTCGGCGGCGGCCATCTCGACATTGCCGTCGGCGGCAACATCGACGTCGCCCTGCCGGCGGATCGCACGCAGATGCAGCACTACACGGAGTGGCTGAATCGGCAGGGCGCGACGGATAGCTCCTACGTCTTCGGTCCCTGGAGCCATTCCGCATACGGCCAGATGGCAGCTCAGCAAAGCTCCTGGTGGGTGGACTACGCCAACTTCCTGCGCGGCGTCGGCGCGCTCGGCGGCGGCAATGTCGAGGTCCATGCCGGCGGCGATCTCAACAATCTGACGGTCGCGCTGCCGACCAATGGTCGCGTGCGCGGCGGGCGTTCCACGACGGAGAGCAAGCTCCTCGAACTGCGCAACGGCGGCGCGATGACCGTCGAGGCGGGCGGTGCCGTTCGCGCCGGCTACTATTACATCGGGCGCGGCGCCGGTACGATCACCGCCGGCGAATTCGCGGTCGGGCGCGAGGTCAAGGCGCTGGTGGCGACGCAGATCGTCACCTATCCGATCGCCCCGATCTTGTCGGTCGGCGATGCAACTCTGGACGTGCGAACCGCCGGAGACCTGCGGCTGCAGACGGTTCTCGATCCGCTGCTGGTCGGCAAGGGGATGTCGCATGAGCTGACCTTCATGAGCAGTCAGAGCGAGCGCACTGCGCTCAACCTGACCTCGACGGGCGGCGACGTGATCCTGGTCGGGCAGGCGACATATCTCTCCAAGGACATCACGACGTCGGCTCTGCAGTATTTTGCGAACGTGAACTCGCTCGCCGCAAACATCTATCCGTCGAAGACGCGCGTGACCGCGCTGAACGGCTCTGTGCTGAACAACACGCTGTACACGATGCCGAGCAGCCATCCGGAGCTGCGGATTCTCGCTGCAAATGACGTGTTCGCCGGCGAGATCGTGATGTCCCGCGCCGCACTTGAGATGATTCCGTCGCCGTTCGAGCCTGTCGGAGGTACAGTTTCCTCTCCGGTCAACCTCGGCGGTTCCTCGCCGGATACCTTGAGCGGGCTCCACTACGTTCTGATCAATCAATTCACCACGCCGGCCAGCAACATCGCCGGCCACGCGCTGCATCTCTACAACCTTCGCAATCCCGCGCATCTGCCCAACGAGGGAGACTACGAGCCGAGCCGCGTCTATGCCCTGAACGGGTCGATCGTCGGCTCGCTCACAACCCAGAGCGGTTCGATCTTCACGGCCGGCGTCATGGCCAACGAGCAGACCTGGTTCCGCGCCGGCACGGACATCCGCAACATCAACTACTCACTGCGTAACATTCATCCGACCGACGTGTCGTTGCTCGAGGCCGGCAATGACATAATGGGCGGCCCGGTGATGGGCTCGATCTATGTGCAGGGGCCGGGCGCAGTGCAGGTGAGCGCGGGCCGCGACGTCTACGCGCCGGAACTGTCGATCTTCGGGACCGGAAACCGGGAATATGATGCAAACAATCGGCCGAAAGATTTCACGGAGATCATCGGCCTGCCCGGCCGGAGTGCGGCGATCACGGTGATGGCGGGCCTCAAGGGCAAGCAGCCGTCCTATGACGCATTCCTGGCGACCTATCTCGATCCGGCAAATGTCGGAAAGATGCCCGATTATCTCAAGATCACGCTGGCGGACGGCACGGTGGTGCCGCTCTACACCGAGGAATTCGAGCTACGTTCCTCCGGGCCGCACCAAACGCGCGCGGGCATCATCTCCTTCATGGCGGACGTGACCGGCGAGCTGCTGTCGCCGCTCGATGCTTGGAGCAAATTCCAGGCCCTGCCGATGCTGGTGCGCGAACGCTTCGTGCGGCAAGTCTATATGCAGGAGCTGCGCGCCGCAGGCAACGACCAGAACACACCCGACGGCAACGGCAAGCCGCGCAACGGCGGATACAACCGTGGCTATGCCGCGATCGAGACGCTGTTCCCGGGTACAGACTGGGCAGGCGACGTCAGGACCGGAAATGCCAAGTTTCGCACCATGTCGGGCGGCGGCATCGAAGTGCTGACGCCTGGCGGCGGCCTGCAAGTTGCGGCGCTCGGCAAGCCGGCGCCGGTGGAATACGGTCTCGTGACGCTGGGGCCCGGCGACATCAACCTGTTCGCTCGTGACAGCGTCACCGTGAACCGCTCGCGCATCCTGACCTTCGCCGGCGGCAACGAGATCATCTGGTCGACGCAGGGCGACATCGACGCCGGCCGCGGCGCCAAGACCGCGCGCGTGCCGTCGGCGCCGGAAATCCAGACTGATATCGATGCCGTGACGCGCGTGATCGAGAAGGCTGATATTTCCGGCAGCGGCATCGGAACGATCATCGGCTTCACGGGGGTGATGGAAGGCGACGTCAACCTGATTGCCCCCAAGGGCACGGTGAATGCCGGTGACGCCGGCATCCGCGTCAGCGGCAATTTCACCTGCGCCTGCTTCAACATCGTGAACGTGGACAACATCCAGGTCTCGGGCCAGAGCAAGGGTGTGCCGAAAGCGGAGGTCAAGACTGCGCCGCTCTCGCTCGAGACCAAGGACAAGGCCGCGACGGACGCTGTGAAAGACGTGACCAGGCAGGGGTCGTCGGACCGGCCGTCGGTGATCATCGTCGAAGTTCTCGGGTACGGTGGTGGCGACGGCGAGCGGCGGCAGCCCGACCCGGGCGAGGATGAGAAGCGCCGGACTCCCGACAAGCAGAGCTACGATCCGAACGGCATGTTCCGCGTACTCGGCAACGGCGAGTTCACGGCCGAGCAGTTGAAGGACCTGACGGAGGCTGAGCGAGCCGCGCTGTTGCAGCGGCTGGGGCGCAAGGCGTCGCTCTAAGGCGGGATCCCGGACAGGCATTCGGGTCCGACGTCCGATCGTGCCATCCGGCCGACCGGCCGGTTAGATCACTGTCATGCAAACGATATAGAGGAGACATTCGCCCGGGCTTCAACGATCCAGATGGCCGACGTGCTGTTTCTGGTCGACAAGAGCAGCACGATGAAAGCAGCTACATTGCACGGCGCCATCGCCTTACATGCCGACCGCCCTCGAGGCGGTATCCGCGGGGCGTTCCGCCTGCTGGCGGTCTTGGCCGTTTGGCTGATAACGGTCATCTTCGGCGCCAATGCCGCGGAGGAAGACCGGTCGGCGCGTGCGGGAAGGCCGATGGCATTCCACATTCCGGCACAGTCCCTGGCCGGTGCGTTGCAGGCCTATGGGCAGACCACCGGCATTCAAGTGCTCTATGAAAGCAACTCCGCCGTCGGCCGGACGTCGGTCGCGGTTGAAGGAACGTATGCCGCGGACGAAGCACTGAACCTGCTGCTCACGGGCACGGAGCTGAAGGTGCGCTACATTCGTCCCGATGCCATCACGCTCGCTCTTCCCAGCGCAGAGGGCGTCGGCTATGCACCTCCGGCGGCGCCCCTCGCAACATCGGATCTGTCCCTGGGGCGGCTGCGCGTGCGTCAGAACGGCGATGCCGACGACGCGGCCCGGTTACAGGACTACAGCCAGAGAGTGCAGATGGACATTCAGAATGCGCTTCGAAAGAACGCAAGGACGCGCGATGGCAATTATCGCGCGGTGCTGGATATCTGGATCGATCCCGCGCGCACGATCGAGCGAACCGAGTTGTTCCGCTCGACCGGGGACCGCGAGCGGGACGTTGCGGTTTCGGCGGCGCTTCGGGGCCTGACGATCAGCAAGCCGGCGCCGGCAAATACGCCACAGCCGGTCCGCGTCGTCATCGTGGTGAAGTCCCTGCAATGAGCGACAGCGATATTCGCCGCGGAAACGAGAAGGGACGAGCTGCGGTGCTTGGATCCTTCCAGGACGATGACCTCGATGCCGCCTCGTCATCGGGAGAGTTCTATCGCCTGCTCGGCATTCCCGCTCTGGCGGCCGTTCTTTTCGTCGGTGGCGTCTACTGGATCAGGATGCAAGTGCCGGCCGGCTCTCCCGGGCAACAGTCGGCCGCGGTTGTGCAGGTTCAGCTACTTCCGCGGCCCGAAGCCGTTCCGATAGCCGTCGCCCCGGTTTCTCAACCGGACACGGCGAATGTTGCGAGCCGCGCCGATACTTCATTGAAGGACCCGGATCCGACACCATCCGACGATCCCGTTCCGGCTCCGAGAGCGAGAACTGTCTCGCCCGGAGACACTCCGCCGATGCCTGCGGCCGTGAGCGGGCCTGCGAGCAGCGCGGCCGTCAAATTTCAACAGACCTTGCTTCGGCACGTTTCACGGTATCAGCGTTATCCCAAGGCGGCGAGCGCAATGCATCTCGAAGGAAAGGTCGTTGACACGCAGTTCGCCATGGCGAGGGATGGCACGCTGCTCGGCGTCTGGGTGCGAACAAGCTCGGGTCAATTGCTGCTCGACAAGGAGGCGATCGAGACCATCCGGAGAGCCCAGCCGCTGCCGCCAATTCCACCCGAGTTGCCGGATCGGCTCAATATTCACCTGGAGCTCGAGTTTTGATCCGTCATGAGATCGGGCCACGCCGATGGCACGGGGCCTCCGTGCAATGGCTTGCACCTTGTGTCATAAATGTGTAGCCCCGCACCGGTACGACCTTCGCAACCTTTTGCGGTCGTTGCGTAGGCAATGTTTGCGCCGGAAATACCAGAGTATGTTGGGCACGTGAAACGTGGCTGATAGCAATCGAATACGGCTGCGGGGGCAGTTGGTCGAGAACTATGAAGGCCTGATCCGGAAGCTTACGCGTCGCTTGGGGTCGGCCGATTTCGCCCACGAAGCCTTGCACGAGACGTTCCTGCGCCTCGACAGGGTAACGGATGCCGAACCCGTACGCAGTCCTGCCGACTACATCTTTCGTACCGCCATCAACATCGCGAAGGACCGACGCAAGGCGCAGAATTACCGTGTCAGCGCGTCGGAGATAGACGTGCTTCTCGACATATGCGATGACGAGCCGGATCCGGCCAGGGTGGTCGAGGCGCGTTCGGAAATCGAGGCTTTCAAGCGCGCGCTTGCCGAGTTACCGCCACGGCCTCGCGAGGTCCTGCAGAGCATTTCGATCGAGGGGCAGCCGGCGCACCAGGTCGCCGCGCGGCTCAAGGTCAGCATCCGGACCGTCGAGAGCGACCTGAAGCTGGCGCTTGGCCATTGTGCCGACAGCCTCGAACATACATTGCGACGCCGTCTCGGCGGCCCGCGTCCGCGATCGTGAGCGCGTCGATATTGCAAGCCGACGCATCGGATGTCTTGTTTCGCCCCGCGCAGGCAGGAAAATTTGATCAATAGGCCGCCCTTGCGCAGTTTTTCTTCGGGATAGCCGGGCGCCATTCGTCTATCGAGTAGAGACACCGTGCAGCAGGCGTCACGCGCCGCAAGCTGAACAGGGGATTCCGGGGGAATGACGCAGGCGGTGGCAGTGACGGCGGTTGCAGGGTGCGCTAATGCGGCCGTCGCGGCCGTTCGCTTCCCTGACCGCGGATGTGTCTTGCAGTTGATTGCCGGAACATTGCCGCCGTTGTCCCGGGCCGCGGAATGCTGTTCGAAATTGAGGGAAATCGATAATATCTTGCCTGTGACTGCCTTTGGCCCGGTTTGGCTACCGGTCTGGCGAGTGCGATAGATGGGCTATGGATCTTGACCGCGACCAACGAAACACCTGAGCCGGACGCGCTTCTGCGCGAAGCCCTGGACTGGATCGTTCGCCTCAAGACGGGTGAGCCGACCAGGGCCGACGTCGATGCGCTGCAAGCGTGGCGTCAGCAAAGCGGCGCGCACGAGGCCGCCTTCAAGAACGCGGCCCGGGTCTTTCGTCATGCGGGCGTCGCGGCGCTCGAGTTGGCCGATCAGCGCGCTGCAGGCGGCGTTGCACGGTCCTCGCGAACAGCGGTGCCGAGGGCCATTGGACGTCGCGCCTTTCTGCGTGGCGCGACCGCCGTGGCTGCGGCCGCTGCGGGTTATGCAATCGTGCGCCCGCCGCTTGGCCTTTGGCCCTCGCTCGAAGAGCTCTCCGCCGATTACCGGACCGGAAAAGGCGAGTTGCGCAAGATCGCAGTGGCGCCGAACGTGTCCCTTGAGTTGAATACGCAGACCAGCATCGCGCTGCGTTCGGCGTCAAACGAAACCCGGATTGAATTGATTTCGGGCGAAGCCTCCGTGGTGGCGACATCCGCCGCCACTCCCTTTGTCCTGCTGGCGGCGAATGGCCAGATCTCCGCAGTGGAGGCGGATTTCAACGCGCGCTGTCTCGATGGTGCCGTCTCGGTGACCTGCTTGAGCGGAAGCGTGAATGTCGCGCAAGGCGACAGAACGGTGCGGCTCGGCCGGGCGCAGCAGGTGTCCTATTCGCCGGGCGGCATCGAAGCCTCCGTACAGGTCGACCCCGGGCAGGTGACGGCCTGGCAGGCAGGACTGCTGATTTTCCGCGATCGACCGCTTGCGGATGTCGTGGAAGAGGTCAATCGCTATCGGTCCGGCAAGATCATCATTACCAATGCGGATCTGAAACGGCGCATGGTCAACGGCACGTTCCAGATCGACAAGCTCGGGGATTTCGTGCCCCAGGTTCAGCAGTTGTTCGGAGCCCAGGCTCGGTCGCTGCCTGGCGGCGTTGTGCTGCTCGGTTGAACGCAATCCGGCTCGACACGAACAAACGTGAGCCCCTGGCCGCGTCCTTCTCGTTGCCGCACGAATCGACGCTGGCACGTCACGCCAGACACTGCTCCTAAAATGATCGCTAACATTTCCCGATCTCGCAAAAAAAGTTTTGCGGGTTGGATGCGGCCCAGTCGTCTTTAGAGCGAGGGACGTGATCACGGTGTCCGGCCGTGGCCTCGTTTAGCTGGTTCGGGAGTCGGGCGGGGCATCTGTGAAAAGTGGAATCGATTGCGAGCACCGCCGGCGTGCGTCGGCGGGCACGGCGTTGTTTTGTCTGACGGTGGGCATGTTGGCCGGCGGCCTTGCTGCCGCGCCGCCGGCCCATGCGGCCAAGGTCGCCGCGCCGAAGACGAACAACCCGTCCGCTCCCGCGGCAACGGAAGCTGCTGCCGCGCAAAAACCGGCAGCCATCGTGCAACGTTTCGATATCGACGATTTCGCAATCGAGGGCGCCGAGACGCTCCCGCAGGTCGACATCGAAGAAGCGGTCTATCCATATCTCGGACCGAACAAGAGCGCTGACGACGTCGAAAAGGCGCGGGCGGCCCTCGAGAAGGCCTATCACGACAAGGGTTATCAGACCGTCAGCGTTTCCGTTCCGCAGCAGAACGCGCAGTCAAAGATGATCACCCTCAAGGTGACGGAGCTGAAAGTCGGCCGCTTGCGCGTCAAGAACGCGCGCTATTTCCGGCTGGACAAGATCACCGAGGGGGCGGGTTCTCTCAAGCAAGGGACGGTCCCGAACTTCAACGAGGTCACCAAGGATATCGTTGCGCTCAACCAGTGGCCCGATCGACGCGTGACTCCCGCGCTCCGTGCCGGCGTGACGCCGGGCACCGTCGATGTCGATCTGAACGTCGAGGACAAGGTCCCGATACACGCCAACGTCGAGGTGAATAACCGCAAGTCCCCCAACACGACCGCGCTGCGCGTCAGCAGCACGGTGCACTACGACAATCTTTGGCAGCTCGGCCACTCCGTGAACTTCAGTTATCAGGTCGCGCCGGAACGTCCCGGCGACGCCGAGGTGTTCTCCGGCTCGTATCTCGCACGGGTGCAGAACGTCGATTGGCTCAGCGTGCTGTTCTACGGCGTGAAATCGAGCAGCGATGTCGCGACCGTCGGCGGCACGAACGTGATCGGACCCGGAGAGATCATCGGCAGCCGCGCGGTGATGACGCTGCCGACGCGGGACAACCTGTTCCATACGCTTTCGGCCGGGGTCGACTACAAGCATTTCGATCAGACCGTGAAGCTCGGTGGTGCCGGCTTCTCGTCTCCGGTAACCTATTATCCGTTTGTCGCAAGCTATGGCGCGACATTCCAGGACGAGGGAGTCACGACCCAGTTCAATGCCGCCGTCACCTACAATCTGCGGCCGCTGGGAGATGGCGTCGTTCCATTCGACACCAAACGCTACGGGGCGTCCCCGAGTTTCACTCATTTCAACGTCGATGTCGCGCATACCCAGGAATTGCCGGAAGGCTTCCAGCTTTACGGCAAGGTGCAGGGACAGGTCGCGGACGGGCCGCTGGTCTCGAGCGAGCAGTTCAGCGTCGGCGGCCTCGACACCGTGCGCGGCTATCTCGAGTCCGAGACGGTCGGCGACAACGGCGTTGTCGGCAATCTCGAGCTGCGCAGCCCCAATGTGGGGGAGATGCTGCAAAAGCAGATGAAGGACGAGACCGGGCAGGGCAAGGCGCGCTTCACGATCTTCAACGAATGGCGGGCGTTTGCATTCGCGGACGCCGGCATGGCGACCATGCTGAACGCGCTTCCCGAGCAGCAATCGCAATTCAATCTGTGGAGCTACGGCGTCGGCAGCCGTTTCAAGATGTTCGACTACCTGAACGGCACGCTGGTCTATTCGGTGCCGATGGTCAGTCAGACCTACTCGAGCGCGAGAAGTCCGCGCGTCAATTTCCGAATCTGGGGTGAATTCTGATGATTGCAGGATGGGATCACATGGCTGGCGCGTGCCGGTCGACGCTTCGGCGAGCGGCTGGGCGGGCTCTGACGGAATTGGTGCCCGTCTTGATTGCGGCACTGATGCTGTGTCCGTCGCCGGCCAAGGCGTGGTGGAACGACGACTGGCAGCTTCGCAAGAAGATCACGATCGACACCAGCGCATCGGGTGCCGGCATCACCGATCCGATCGGGGCTGCGCCGGTCCTGGTCCGGCTGCACGTCGGAAACTTCCGTTTCGCCTCGGCCAAGGACGACGGCAGCGATCTGCGGTTCGTGGCCGGCGACGACAAGACGCCGCTGAAGCACCACATCGAGAAATACGACTCGCTGCTCGGCGAGGCGCTGCTCTGGGTGGCCGTACCCAACCTTCAGCCGGGCGCCAAGACCGACATCTGGCTCTATTCCGGCAACAAGAAGGCGGTCGCGACCAGCGATGCGAAGGGGACCTACGATCCGGATATGCTGCTGGTCTATCACTTCAACGAGCGAGGGACGCCGGCGCTGGACGCCTCGGTCTGGGCCAACAATGCGCAAAGCGTCGGCCAACCCGCGGACGGTTCGCTGATCGGCACCGGCCTGCGCCTCGACGGTCGTGGCGCGCTGACCCTGCCGGCTGCCCCGTCGCTCGCGTTGAGCGACAACGCGGCATTTACCTGGTCGGCCTGGATCAAGCCGGGAGCGATGCAGCCGAACGCTGCGTTGTACAGCCGCCGTGACGGCGCGAACGGTCTTGCCGTCGGACTGGATAACGGCGTGCCGTTCGTCGAGGTGACGAACGCGGGAGCGGCACAGCGTAGCGGCGCGGCCGCGCCGCTGGCGCCGAATGGCTGGCATCATCTCGCCGTCGTCGCCAATGGCGGCCAGGTCGTCCTTTATCTCGACGGTACGCCCTATGCATCGCTCGCTGCGACGCTGCCGGCGCTCGGCACGAACGCCATCGTCGGAGGCGACGCGGTGCCTGCGACGGCCATGGCCGCTCCCGCGGCGGCGCAGTCATCATCCGCAACGGACGGTGGAGCAGCTCCGGATGCGTCAGCCCCGGCGCCGGAGGCCGCACCTGCTGCCGCCGCGGCGATGACCGGCTTCGTCGGCGACATCGACGAGCTTCAGATCGCAAAGATCGCGCGGTCGCCGGGCTTCATCAAGTTCGCCGCCATCGGGCAGGGACCGAACCAGGCCAAGCTCGTCACCTTCAGCGTCGACGAGGAGACCGCGAGCTGGCTGTCGGGCTACTTCGCGGTGATCCTGAAATCGGTGACGCTCGACGGCTGGATCGTGATCGGCATCCTGTTGATCCTGGCGGTCGTCAGCTGGGTCGTGATGTACGACAGGGCCTCGTACCTGAACAGGCAGGCCAAGGCCAATGCGCGCTTCATGAAGAGCTTCCGCGAGCTCGCGGCCGATCTCACCATGCTTGATCGCGGCGCCGCCGACGAGGTCTGGACCATGGGTGGCCGGGTCGACGAAGCCGATGCCAGGATGATGCAGGCCTCGTCGCTCTATCGCATCTACCATATCGGAGCGTCGGAAATCCGCCATCGCTTCGCCGGAAAGGGCGAGCGCAACCCGGTGCTCTCGGCCGCGTCGATTGCCGCCATCCGCGCCGCGCTGGACGGCGGCTCGGTGAAGGAGACCCAACGGCTCAACCGGCTGATGGTGGTGCTGACCATCGCGATCTCGGGCGGACCCTTCCTCGGCCTGCTCGGCACCGTGGTGGGTGTCATGATCACCTTCGCCGCCATCGCGGCCAGCGGAGACGTCAACGTCAACGCGATCGCCCCGGGCATCGCCGCCGCGCTGGTTGCGACGGTTGCCGGCCTCGGCGTCGCGATCCCGGCGCTGTTCGGCTACAACTACCTGATCTCCCGCATCAAGGACCTGACCACCGACATCCAGGTTTTCGTCGACGAGTTCGTGACGAAGATGGCGGAGTTCTACTCCGCCGACCAGATCGAACGCAGCATCGCCGCGGAGTGACGACGATGCAGATCCAGAACGAGTCCAAGCCGTACGACGACATCAACATCACTCCGATGCTGGATCTCGCCTATGTGCTGCTGGTGATCTTCATCATCATGACGACGGCGACCGTGCAGGGCCAGAAGGTCAATCTGCCGAAAGCGTCGGCTGCGCCGAGCCTCGCCACCCAGACCACCAAGGCGATCACGGTCGCCAATGACGGCAAGATCTTCCTCGATACGATCCCGGTGACGCTGCCTGAGCTCGAGCAGCGCCTGGTGCAGCAGAAGGCGTTGACACCGGAGTTCCCGGTGGTGCTGCGCGGCGACGCGCAAGCCCAATATCAGAGCGTGATGGACGTGCTCGACCTGCTCGGCCGTGTCGGCCTGACGCAGGTCGGGCTCGCGACCAAGCCGCTCGTGAAGTGACGGAACGAATGGGCATCTCCATGGATATGCGCGCCGATCCGCGAAAGGGAGCCAGCGCCTTATGGTCATGGCTTCGCGCGATCCTGTCCTGTGCGGACCGGGCCGCCATCGACGTGCCGCCGACCGTCGCGAACGCGCGTCCGCTCGGGCCGCTTGTATCGACCGCTGGAGTGCACAATGTCGAGCGAGCCAGCGCCGGACCAAGCGCGTCGGATACCGGCATGGTGCTTCATTTCCCGATCCGTGGCGAAGCCCTGCTGGTCAAGCTTGCGGACCTGCTGCGCAAGCAGGTCACGAGCCGCGACCCCGAACGCGATCCGTTGTTGCTGGTGATGGCGCGCTGTCCGGGCTCGCGCCTGTCGATCGATCGCGTCGCCTATGTCGACTTCCTGGCTGATCGGTCCACCTATCACGTCGTCATCGAGGCGGCTCCCGATGCCACGATCACGCTGGATACGACCGACTTCGATACGGTCGTGAATTTCGTCATGCAGTACGTCACCGGCAGGAATTCCGAACCGGTCGCGCTCGAGGCGGTGTCATGAATGCGCCGGAACAACAGGGCGGGCCGCGGCGGCTATCCCTGCCACGAGCGAAACCATTGCTGCGCTACGGTGCTGCGCTGGCTATCGCAGGCGTCCTTGGCGTCGCGATATTCATGTTCGTCGGTCATGACGATCTGCCGCCGCCGCGCCAGGTGCGCGAATTGACGGTCGTCAACATCACGCCGCCGCCGCCTCCGCCGCCACCTCCACCGCCGCCCGAGCAGAAGATGATCGAGCAGCCGAAGATGGCCGAGCCGGAGTTTAAGGAAGACAAGCCGGTCGAGAAGCCGAAGGACGAGCCGGTCAAGGACGCCAAGAACGAAGAGCCGCCGGGCCCGCTGGCGCTCGACGCCAAGGCCATCGGACCCGGCGACCTGTTCAATCTCGGCAGCAAGGTGGGCGGCAGTCCGTATGGCGGCGGAGGCGGCGGCGGCAGTCGATGGGGCTGGTATCAGGCGATAGTGCAGTCGCAGATCGAGGCGGCGCTGCACGCCAACGGCAAGACGCGCAATGCGACGATGCAGATGCAAATCCGGCTGTGGGCCGATGCGACCGGCCGCGTCCATCGCATTCAGTTGGTCTCGTCGACCGGCGACGCCGAGCTCGACGCCATCATCCGCACCGACGTGTTTGGCAGCCTCGTGCTGCGGGAGCCGCCCCCCCGGGACATGCCGATGCCGATAGTGGCGCGCATCACTGCACGCCGGCCAAGCTGACGATCCGCAATCAATTCGTTCGAGTTGAGTGACTAGCAGAGGACTGGGGACTTATGTTGAGGAAGAGATACGACGCACGCCGCCTGACGTCGTCGACCGCCATATCGCTGTGTGCGCTTGCCGTCGCGGCGCCGGCTTTTGGCCAGGCCGCACCGGATCAGAGCCCGGTGGCGAAGAAATCCGAATCGAAGCGTCCGACCGTGTCCGACGCCAAGCCCCTGTCGTCGAACACGACGATCAATCTCGTCAACTTGCTGGTGAAGCAGGGCGTGATCAAGGAGGAGCAGGCTCAGGCGCTGATCAAGCAGGCCGACGACGAAGCCTATGTCTCGCGCCAGGCCACGAAGGACGCCACCGCCAAGGCCGACGAAGCGGCCAAGGCTGCGACCGCGGCGGCCGCAGCAGTCTCGCCGCCCGGCACCCGGCACGTCACGTACGTGCCCGAGGTCGTCAAACGGCAGTTGCGCGAGGAGATCAAGAAGGAAGTGATGGCCAAGGCGCAAAAGGAAAATTGGGCCTCGCCAGGCGCCTATCCGGAATGGGCGCAGCGAATCCGCTTCTCGGGCGATGTGCGCTCGCGCTATCAGGGCAGTTTCTTTCCGGAAGGCAACGACCAGCTTCACGCATACAATTTCAACGCGATCAACACGGGTTCACCGTACGATCTGAACAGCAACAGCTTCGCGCCGACCTACAACGCCACCCAGGACCGCCACCAGGCCCGGCTTCGCGCTCGCCTGGGCATGGAGGCAGACATCTTCAATGGGTTCACCGCGGGCATACGCATCGCAACGGGAGAGAATAGTTCGCCCGTTTCCACCAATCAGTCGCTTGGTGCGAACGGCGGCAATTTCTCGAAATACGCACTGTGGCTCGATCGAGGCTATCTGAAGCACCAATCCTGGGACGGCAATCTGGCGGTGTCGGTCGGCCGCTTCGACAATCCATTCTGGTCACCGACCGATCTCGTCTGGCACAGGGACCTCGGCTTTGACGGTCTCGCGGTGCAAGGAAAGTACGAGATCGCCAAGGACGTCACACCATTCGCGGTCGCCGGTGCGTTCCCGATCTACAATACCGACTTCAACATAGGCACCAATTTCGACGCGAAGACCGGCGGGGTCACGAAGTTCGCCAACCACGACAAATGGCTGTTCGGCGGTCAGGCGGGCGTGGCGGCGCGCCTCAGCTCCGAGACGTCGATGCGAGTCGCAGCCGCCTACTACGATTTCTCCAATGTCCAGGGACGCTTCTCCAGCCCCTGTCCGGTGCAGTCGGCATCGGATCTGTGCGATACCGATCTGACCCGGCCGTCATTCGCCCAGAAGGGCAACACCTACACGACGCTACGCAACATCGTCTCCGATCCCACGGTGCCGGTCCCGCCGCTCTATCAATATTTTGGTCTGGTCGGGCAATATCGGCCCGTCGTCGGCAGCGTGCAGTTCGACCTCGGACATTTCCACCCGGTGCACATCGTGCTCGACGGCGAGTACGTCTGGAACAGCGCGTTCGACCGCAATCTGATGAATCGATATGCGGTCAACAACCGCGGGCCCGACGTCGCGAGCAATGTGCCTGGTCCCTTCAACGGCGGCAATCAGGGGTGGCTCGGCCGCGTCACCGTCGGCAACAGGGAGATCAAGCACCTCTGGGATTGGAACGTGCATGCGGGTTACAAATACCTGCAATCCGACGCCACCATCGACGCTTTCGTCGATTCCGACTTTGGCCTCGGCGGCACCAATCTCAAGGGTTACTTCGTCGGCGGCAATGTCGGGCTCAGCGATGACGTGTGGGCCAGCGTGCGCTGGCTGAGCGCGAACAACATCGCGGGCGTGCCTTACGCCGTCGATGTCCTGCAAGTCGATCTGAACGCGAGGTTCTGATCATGCATCCCCGGATTTCCGGTCTTCTGGCGGCCGTAGCCGCGGCTGCGATGTTTTGTGGCGAGGTTCGCGCCGAAAGCGAGACCGACCGTCTGCGTGAGGCGCTGCGCAGCGCCATCGCACAGGCGCGGCAGATGGAAGATCAGCGAACGGCCCTGCAGGCGAAGATCGCGGACGCCGACCGCGAGAAGGCGGCCTTGAAGGCGCAGGTCGACGCGGCCAAGGCGGAAGCGAAGCAGCTCCAGAAGCAGCATCGCGAGGCGGTCGACGAATTCAACCAGCGTCTGGAGGAGCGCAACCAGACGCTGGAAAAGTGGAAGGTCGCCTTTGAGGAGGCCGCCACGGTCGCCCGCACCAAGGACGCCGAGCGTGCCAAGTTCGAGAGCGAGGCAACGGCGTACAAGGCCAGCACCAAGAGCTGCCAGGCCAAGAACGTGCAGCTCGTCAATGTCGGTCGCGACATTCTCAATCGATATCGCAGCCTGACCCTGGGCGATGCCGTAGTCGCAAGCGAGCCGCTGACCGGGCTGGGCCGCGTCGGCGCGCAGAATTTCGTTCAGGAAAGTATCGACAAGCTGCTTGACCAGAAGGCAACACCATGAAGCGTCTCAGCGTTATCAGATCATCGCGATCGATCCTTGTAGCCGGAGCCGCCCTGGCGATCCTGGGCTTGTCGGTGGCGACGGTACTTGCCCAGAGCGCGCCGGCGCCTCAACGCCCGGCTCAACCCGCTGTAAAACCGAAGCCGGCGGCGCCCGCCGCGGCAACGTCGACGTCGGCAGCTCCGGCACCCACAACCCAGGGGATTGCGTCCACCAGGGCGACCGGTGGCGATGACGTCATCGCCCGGGTCGGCGAGGCCAATATTTCGGCGGAGGAGCTCCGCGCTTATGTCGGCGCGCTGGGAGCGCGCGAACAGGCGGCGCTCGCGAAGGACCCGGCGCTGCTGAGCCAGGCGGTTCGCATGCTGCTCGCGAACCGGCTGGTGTTGCAGGAAGTGATGGCCAAGAAGTGGGATCAGCAGCCAAACGTCGCGGCGCAGCTCGATCGCGTGCGCGAGAACGCCATGGTCGAGATCTACCTGCAATCGGTCTCGACGCCTCCTGAGAGTTTCCCGAGCGAGGACGAACTCCAGAAGGTCTACGACGCCAACCGCGGCGCCTTGCTGGTGCCTCGGCAGTTCTACCTCGCGCAGATATTCGTCGCGGCGAACGAGGGCGACAAGGTGGCTGAAGACAAGGCGAGGAAATCGATCGAGGCGATCCAGGCGAAGCTGAGGGCCCCGGGCGCCGATTTCGGCGCGATTGCGCAGGCTGAGAGTGATTCGAAAGGCAGCGGTGATCTCGGCTGGGTTGCGGAAAACCAGATCCGGCCGGAGATCAAGGCGCAGGTGCAGGGACTGGCCAAGAATGCGATCTCCGAGGCCGTGCGGCTCGATGATGGCTGGCACATCATCAAGCTGATCGACACCAAGGCGGCCTACACCCGGACCTTGCCCGAAGTGCGCGATCAGCTTGTGCAGCAGATGCGCAGCGAACGGGCCGCCGTGCTGCGGCGGGCCTACCTCGCGGAGCTACTCAAGCAGAATCCGCCCATTCTCAACGAGCTTGCCCTTTCGAGCCTGCTCGACAATTCCCGGAAATAAACCTCAGTGGAGTTAGCAATGTCCAATACCGTTATCGTCAAGCTCACCCTCGATGATCTGCGTTCAGCACTGCAACAGGTCGGCTACCGCGTGGAGGAGCTCACCGACCCCGTGATCAGTCTGACCTATCTCCGCTCGGCAACGGGAGGTCTGACCTTCGACATTCGTCCGGGGAATTGGCTTGAGAACACCGAGAGTTTCGTCGATGCGGCCTTTACCGCGGTGCTCCAGGTTCAGGGCGAGCTTCCGCTCGATCTGGTCAATCGCTGGAATGCGACGCGCCGGTTTGCGCGCCTTCAGCTCAGCCAGCAGTTCCTCGTGCTTTCCCTGGATGTCTCGGTTGCGGGCGGGGTGACCGCGGACCATCTGCGCGCGCAGATCGACATCTGGGATCGCCTGGTGCAGGAGCTGATCGTCTACTTGCGCGATGAACTTCGCGAGCTGTCGGCCAGGAAGGGAACGACGGCACCGGTCGAACAGGCCGTGGGATACGAGAACGCCGATATCAACGGCCAGGCGGCCGCTCTTCAGTAGTCGTTGCGATGTCGCTGAGGCGTTCGGAAAGAGTTCGCGGACAGGTCCAACGAGACATGTTGACGATGACCCATCGTGAATCCCGCACCACGTGGTGGAATAGAATCGCCGGCTCGCTGGCTGCGGCAGCCGGTTTGCTTGCCGCTGGAGCTGGCGTCAACGCATCGCCGATTGCCGCGGAGAGGAGCGACTACCGTCCGGCCGATGCGGTTCCGCCGGCATGGCAGGCTTTCGCAAGGCAATTGAAGCACACAATCGAGCAACGACTGGCGGCCGACGACGAAAAAGCCCGACATTTCCAGGAGTACCTGGACAGCCGCATCATAGGTGGCGATGTGCCGCCTGTGACACTTTTACTCCGAGCCTGGGTATCGTCGGATGGTCGGCTGCATCGCGTCGAATTTGACGGTCTCAGTGATCCCAGAGCTTCCGTCGACCTTCGGGCCTTGCTGACCGGCCAAAATGTTGGCGTGCCACCGCCCGAGATGCTGCAGCCGCTGCATTTGCGGTTCTCGCTGCGGGCGACGGATCGATTGCAGCAGGAGAAATAGAAGATGTCGGCGCGCAACGGAAGCGTTCGTTTGGCGCGATCAATGATGTCGCTCCCGTCGATCGCTTTGGTCCTGGGATTGCTTCTACTCGCTTTGCTGTTTCCGGTCGGCGCTCGGGCCGAGGCGACATCGGCGCCGAAGACCATCGACGCTCGTCATGCTCCGGTCGAAGCGAAGAGCGAGGCGCCGCCGCCGCGTGCACCCGATGCTGGCTCGCGTTATCGCGCCCTGATTGAAAAGGAGGCCGCGCAGGCCGGTCTCGCGCCCGAAATCGCCGAGGCGGTGATGGCCGTGGAGAGCGGATATGATCCGGGTGCTATCGGCGGTGTCGGCGAGATCGGCTTGATGCAGCTCCTGCCCTCGACGGCACGCATGCTGGGTTTCGCCGGCACACTGGCCGATCTGGCCGTGCCTGAGACCAACATCCATTACGGTGTCGTCTATCTCGCGAAGGCCTGGCGCCTCGCCGGCGGTGACCTCTGCACCGCCGCGATGAAATACCGCGCCGGCCACGGCGAAACGCGCTTCTCGTTCCTTTCGGTGAACTACTGCATGGCGGTGCGTTCCAAGCTCGCCGCTCGCGGTTTTCGCGTGACCGGCAGCGTTCCCGTGCCGACGTTTGGTGAACCGGTCCCATCGGGGCGCGGCTGTGGCAGGAAATGTCTGGGCATATCGCGAACGGGCACGGTGAATATCGCTGCGCTCAACACCCAGCTCAGCGCGCTCGTCGCGCAGGCGCGGGCAGGGCGATAGGGGCCGTGCGTATAGAACGAGTTGTCCGGGGGTGAGTCCGTTCGCACCCACTTGCGGGAAGAGAGGAGATCATGATTCGGCTGATGACATCTTCACTGGTTCTGACAGCCTGTCTCGTGTCATCGGCCGTGGCCGAAGAGCAGGTCAACATTCTTCCGCAAATCGTGGTCGGAAGCAGCACGCCGAAAAGCGCTGCTGATGGTCGCTCCCCGGCTTCGTCGAGCGGTAGCCGGACGCCGGCCTCGCCCGACAGATGCGTGGAAGTGGAAATCGGATCCAGCCGGTCGATGGACTGCCTCAACCAGAAGCTCAGGAGGGAGGTCGATCGGGTCAATCCGAGCATCAATCTGCCGCCCGTCGATGCCAGATCGCCTGACCTCAAGGTCGGGATCGTCAACATCCCCGGTGTCCAGCAGCAATATGGCCGGAACTTCGGCGTTTCCGTCGCTCCCTACCGGCCGCCGCCGCCGGTGTTCTCCTCGCCGATCGGGCATCGATGAAGTAGTCCAATGCCTGTCAGATGGACAGAATTCCGAGTGCGGCCAATTTCTTCACGATCTGGTTCGCCAGCTCCTCGGGCTGCTGGCCAATCGTTTGCAGGTGTATTTCGGGAGCTGTCGGTGGTTCGTACGGGGCATCGAAGCCGGTAAAATTCTTGATCTTGCCGGCTTTCGCTTTGGCATAGAGGCCCTTTGGATCACGCCGTGCACATTCGTCGATGGGTGTGTCCACGAATATCTCGATGAATTCTCCATTGGGCACCAGACGACGCACCATGTCACGCTCAGCGCGGTATGGAGAAATGAACGAGCAGAGAACGATCAGGCCCGCATCCACCAGGAGTTTTGCTGCCTCTCCGGCACGCCGGATATTCTCAACGCGGTCCGCCTCAGTGAAACCGAGGTCCCGGCTGAGGCCATGGCGCAGATTGTCGCCGTCCAGCATCATGGTGTGGTGGCCGCCAGCGTGAAGGCGGCGCTCAACGATGTTGGCAATCGTCGACTTGCCGGCACCCGACAGGCCGGTGAACCATATGATGGCTGGCTTCTGGTGCTTCTGCTCAGCGCGCTCTGACCTTCCTATCAATGTGGCCTGCCAGTGGACATTGGTGGCACGCCGCAGGCCAAACGCAATCATCCCCGCGCCGAGCGTATGATTGGTCAAGCGGTCGATGACGATAAATGATCCAGTCTTGCGGTTCTGCCCGTAAGGGTCGAACGCGACGGGTGTGTCCGTCGACAGGTTGCAGAACGCGATATCGTTGAGGCCGAGGGTGCGAGCGGCAAGATGTTCGCGCGTGTTGACGTCAATCTTGTACTTGATCCCGGTGATCGTAACAGGCGTCGTCCGGGTGCCGATGCGGGCCAGATAGGAGCGGCCAGGCATGAGTTGCTGGTCGCTCATCCAGATGACATGTGCGGCAAACTGGTCCGATACTTCGGGAGGAGAATCCGGACTGATCAGGAGATCGCCGCGGGCGATGTCCAGCTCGTCTGCGAGCGTGATCGTGATCGCGTCACCGGCCTGGGCGGAGGTCTGAGCGCCTTCGGCGGTCAAGAGTTCCTTCACCCTTGAGAGTCTGCCGGAATTCGCGACGGCGATGGGGTCGCCGGCATTGATTGTCCCGGATGCTACCGTTCCGGCGTATCCTCTGAAATCAAGATGGGGCCGGTTGACCCATTGCACCGGAAAGCGGAACGGACTTTCGATCGTGTCGCCACTCACATCGATGGTTTCGATATAGTCGAGCAGGCTTGGCCCGCGAAACCAGGGCGTGTTGTCCGACACCTTCGTAACGTTGTCGCCATGTCGGGCCGAGATTGGAATCGGTGCGATCGAGGAAAAGCCGAGTTCCTCGGCGAAGGTTCTGTATTCATCGACAATGCGACCGAAAATGTCGCTTTGATAGGAGATCAGATCAATCTTGTTCACGGCCAGGACGACATGACGTATGCCGAGCAGCGAACAAATCAGGGAGTGTCGTCTGGTCTGCGGCAGAACACCTTTGCGCGCATCGATCAGGAGAATGGCGAGATCGGCCGTCGATGCGCCGGTGGCCATATTCCGCGTGTACTGCTCGTGGCCGGGCGTGTCGGCGACAATGAAGGAACGTCGGGGCGTGCTGAAGAAGCGATGTGCAACGTCGATCGTGATGCCTTGCTCCCGTTCGGCTTCGAGCCCATCCGTGAGAAGTGCAAGGTCGATGTCGTCCCCGGTGGTGCCGTGGCGCTTCGACTCCGCCGCCAACGAGGATAGTTGATCTTCAAAGACCAGCTTGCAGTCATGCAGCAGGCGGCCGATCAGCGTGGACTTTCCGTCATCCACCGATCCACAGGTGAGGAAACGAAGCAGGTCCTTGCTCTGCGCTTCGACGGGAAACTCGCGGCTGTCCATCAAAAGTAGCCTTCGCGCTTCTTTCGCTCCATTGATGCGGCTTCGTCGCTGTCTATCAGGCGACCCTGCCGCTCCGAGAGCCGCGTCGATCTCACTTCCGAGATGATATCTTCCAGCGTTGCGGCACCGGAATCGATCGCTCCGGTCAGGGGATAGCAACCCAGCGTTCGAAATCTAACTTGTCGCGATTCCGGCTGCTCGTCCGCATTGAGGGTCAGTCTCTCGTCATCGACCATGATCCAGGAGCCGCCGCGCCCCACGACCGGGCGGTGTTTGGCAAAATAGAGCGGCACCACGGGAATATTTTCCAGATGGATGTAGTGCCAGACATCCAGTTCGGTCCAGTTCGATAGCGGGAAAACGCGAACGGTTTCGCCCGATCCAACGCGGGTGTTGTACAGGTTCCACAATTCTGGGCGCTGGTTGCGGGGGTCCCAGACATGTCCGCGCGAGCGAAAGGAGAAGATGCGCTCCTTGGCCCGGCTCTTCTCTTCGTCCCTGCGAGCGCCGCCAAAAGCCGCATCGAAGTCATAGAGATCGAGCGCCTGTTTGAGCGCTTCTGTCTTCATCACCTGAGTGTGGATCGTCGAGCCCGATGTTATCGGCGAGATGCCGCGGCCAAGACCATCCTGGTTGATGTAGACGAGCAGCTCGATGCCGAGGCGCCGCGCGGTCTCGTCCCGAAACGCGATCATCTCGTGAAACTTCCATGTCGTATCAACGTGCAAAAGTGGAAACGGGAGCTTAGCGGGGTGGAACGCCTTGAGCGCCAAATGCAGCATGACGCTGGAGTCCTTGCCAATCGAATAGAGCATCACCGGGCGTCTGAATTCGGCGACGACTTCGCGCATGATCTCGATTGATTGAGCTTCCAGACTCTTGAGGTGTTTCGGAAGTCCGCGCTGCGTTCCGTCAGTAGTCGATGCCACGAAATTCATTGCAGGCGCCTTCGGGGGAATCTCATTGGGAATGCCAACATACTTCATGCCATGCCGGCAGCGATAGTTCATGTCGACGGCGCGCAGAGCTATGTCGTCCGGCCGGTGGGAGTTGCCTTGCATTCTAAACGCGGTAGTGGCTGATGCGACTTCAAGGTGCCGGTGAAGCGAGCGGTCGACGGCGTTCAGCGGCATACTTTGGTTTAGAGAGACCCGATGGCATTGAATGCGGACGACATTTTTCTGAATCCCGCGCTTGAATCCCGCGTGCGCGGACAAGCCTGGGCGCTCTTGCTTCTCAACGCTGCCGATCCGCGGATGGGATCGTTGTTTGCAACGCAGCAACGCTGGTTGATGGCCCACGCGGCGGTAGCGCAGTTCTTCCGGGATGTTGCCGTGGCCGGCCCTGGCTCCGGAGTGTTGACCGCTCGTGTGCTCGATCTTGTCGAGCATCACCAGATCGCAAGCCGGAACACTGCGGCTGCCTTCGTCAAGGAGATGTTGAAATACGGCATCGTGCGCCATGTTGCGGGAAGCGAAGGCAAGCGTCATCGCCCGGTGGAGCCGGGACCGGCAGCGCTTGATGCGCTGTATCAATGGCATCTGCTGCATCTCGCAACGCTGGATGGCCTTGATGGCGGAAGCCGCTCGGCGACATTTTCGGCCCGACCAGAGGTCATTCAGCGCATGCAGCCGCTGATTGCCGACGGCTTGCTCGGGTCTCACATGGTTCGCGAACCCGAACCGACGTTCAAGCTGTTCACCTGGGTCGACGAGGGGGGCGTTCTGATGGATCGCCTGATCGTCGGCTGCGAGGAAGAGGACGCTAGCCTCGATCGTATCACGACCGACGTGACGTCGGTCTCCGCTCTGGCGCAGCGGCTGAAATTGTCGCGGACACAACTGGGCCGCAAGCTCGCCGAGGCGGAGTCGATGGGAAGCGTTGGCTGGGTTGGAGCGCGCGGCAAGTCGCGGCTCTGGGTCTCGAAGGGCTTCCGCCGCGAATATCACAAGGCGCAGGCCGTCAAGCTCGCGATCATCGACGCTGCCTTCGATGCCTGTTTCGTGTCGCATCGATGAAGTCAACGACATCGTTGGACCGATGATCGGCGGCATTGAACAATCCGCTGTCGCCTGACCATTTTTGGTGGTCGGCCTCTCCGGCCGGTCTCGATCGTTACCGCCGATGTTGAACCGCTGCGGAAGACGCCGCAGCGCTTCATATCGCTGCGGACATTGATTTCGCAGCAGATTTTCGTGCGCGGAATGAGAGCATGTCGCGATCTAGGTAAACGCATTTTCGGATTTTATGCGTGCAGGGCGGGTAAGCACAATTGGCGAAAATTGGCGCGTGTGAACGCTGGTTCGCAGCCTTCGGCGGCTCGACACCGTACCAATGGCTCCGCTGAGGAGTCGTCGCTTCCGGGCTGCGCTGAATGAGAATGGCATTGATGGGGAGGATTGCTCTCGTCAGTGGGTAGGTGGAGAGCGCGACAACAGCGTCGATAGGATGTGTTGCGGCGGTCATCTTCCGCCTCGTTTGCGCTACCCGTTTTCAGATGGAATGAATAATGCTGCATGTCGGCAGTGATCGACATTTTTCGCTCTCTATTTCGCAAGAGCTTTCGGCCGAGGGCGCGTCGGACGCGTCTGCCGCCGCGAGTCAGGATACGCATCTCCTGAACGCGGAATTGAGGCGCGACGGCGATGACCTGATGCTGACGGGCTCGGACGGAAAGAGCCACGTAGTCGCCGGCTATTTCAAATCGGAAAACCTGCACGCGCTGCGGTCGCCGGATGGTGCCAGGCTGAGCGGCGAAATCGTCGCTGTGTTGGCCGGGCCTGTTACTCCCGGACAGTACGCTGCCAAGGACGCACCGTCGCCGCCGATGCAGGTGATCGGACACGCGGTGCGCGTCGAAGGCCAGGTGACGGTCCTGCGCAACGGCGTCGTCGTGGCGCTCAACAACGGCGATGTGCTGCTCAAGGGAGACGTGGTCCAGACCGACAGCGGGGGCACGGCTGGCCTGGTTTTCAACGACGGCAGCGCGTTCCAGCTCGGCCATGGTTCGCGCCTCGTATTGACTGAATTCAAATTCGACCTGCATGGAAACGCCAACCTGGAAGTCTTCGATCTCGTCCAGGGATCCCTTAGTTTTGCCTCCGGCAAGATTGCCCAGTCGGGTGACATGCGGATCGGGACGCCGGCCGGCTCCGCGAAGATTGCAGGCTCGGCCGGTGGCGGCGAGGTCTCTCCGGACGACGGATCGGTCACGCTGTCGATCTACCATCAGAATGATGGGCTGCATCAGGCGACCGCCTACGATCGGAACGGCAACGCCATTGCGACGATCAGCAGCGAAGGCGGCAAGCTGGAGCTGAAGCCGACCGGTCCAGCTCAGATAGCAGCCAGCGAGCAGGCAAAGACGGACGCCGAAAAGGCTGACGAGCAGGATGCGTTGAACAACATTCTGCTGATCAAGAACCTTGCGGACCGCCATAGCAGCGACTCGCCGAACGGTGCGCACGGTTCGTCGTCTCCTCCACCTGTCTCGTATGAGCCGTCGTCGCTGCCGGATGGAACTTCCGGCCGTAGCCCGCCGGTCAGCACCGGTGCGGACGTCGCCCCCCATATGCCCGGGGGTGGAAACGGCGGAGCCGGTCCCGGCATTGCATCGATCCCGGGACCGCCGGTCAAGGAGGCGCCGTCGCTGGCTCTCAATGCCGGATCGGCGCCGTTGGCTGCGCTCGAGCAAACGCCAGTCGCGATTGCGCCGGCGCTGACGCTGTCCGATCCGGACAGCCACACTTTGCTGCAGGCAACGGTCCGGATCACCGGCAACTATCAGCCGGGCGAAGACGTCCTGTCGTTTGCGAACACCGCGCTGATCGAGGGCAGGTTCGATGCGGCCACCGGCACGCTGACGCTGACGGCGAAGGCCGGCCAGCAGCCGTCGGTTGCGGATTTCGCGGCCGCGTTGCGCGTGGTCGTCTACACCGACACCAGCGACAATCCCTCGCCGTTGACCCGCACGCTGACCGTGACGGTGCAGGACCCGGACGGCCCCGCGCACGGCGGGCACGACACGGCCGTCGCCACGCGCGAGCTGACGGTCGGTGCGGTCGACGATGCGCCGGTCATCGGCGCTGCGCAGACAACCGGTGCGGTGCAGGAGGATACGGCGCTCGATGCCCAGGGGCGGCTGCATGCCGACGGTGCGATCGCGTTCACGGACCTCGATCTGGCGGACGCGCATGTCGTCTCGGCCACCTTCGTCAGCTCGACCCGCGCAGGCGGGTTGGCGCTCGGGACCATGAGCGCGCATCTGGCTGCCGACACCGTCAATGGTCTCGGTGGACAGGCGACGTGGCAATATCTCGTCGACAACGCGGACGTCCAATTCCTGCGGGCGGGGCAGACCGTCACGGAAACCTATGCCGTGACCGTCAGCGACGGTCATGGCGGGCTGGCGAGCCGGAACATCACCATCACGATCACCGGCGACGAAGATGCGCCGATCCTGGCCGATGCATCGGGGGGCACCAGGGAAGCTGCTGACGCCGCCGCGCAGCATATCACGCTGACAGGCGCGCTGCCGGTGACCGATCCCGATGTCGGCGATACCTTGACGGCTTCGATCGCCGGTCCGCCGGTCGTGACCCTAGATGGCCACGCCTTCGTGTTGCCGGCAGGAGCGGCATCGCTGGTCAACAACGCATTGTCGTTCCATGCCGGGACGTCGAACGGCGGCACTGTCGGCATCGGCTGGACCTATGATGCATCGGCGGCCAACCTCGATTTCCTGCGGGACGGGCAGAGCCTGGTCCTGACCTATACGGTCGAGGTCAGCGACGGCCTTCTCACCAGCAGCCAGCAGACCCTGACGATCACCATCACCGGCACCAACGACGTGCCTGTGGTGACCGGCGACACCGCAACGACCAGTGAGGCCGGCGACGCCCATGCGCAGGTCATCTCGCTGGCGGGCTCGATCTCGGCCAGTGACCTCGACGTCGGCGATACGCTGACGGCCTCGGTGGTCGGCGCGCCCGTGGTCAGCCTGGATGGTCACGCCTTCAGCCTGCCTGCCGGTGCGCTGGCGCTCACCGACAGTGCCGCCTTTGCAATCGACCCCGCAGGCCACCTGTCCACCGGCTCCGCCGCGACGTTCGGCTGGACCTACCATCCCGCCGCGGCTGATCTCGATTTCCTGAAGCAGGGCCAGACGCTCACGCTGACCTATGCGGTCGTCGTCAACGACGGCACCGCGACCAGCACCACGCAATATGTGACGATCACGATCAACGGCACCAATGACGCGCCGCTGGCGATCGCGCACAGCTACACGACCGACGAAGACCATGCGCTGGTGGTGTCTGGCACGGGCGTGCTCGCCGGGGCCACCGACCTCGACGGCGATGCGCTGCACGCCATCCTTGTCAACGGTCCGGCCCACGGCACCCTGACGCTGAATGCCGACGGCTCGTTCACCTATGCGCCGGTTGGCGACTACAACGGCTCCGATAGCTTCACCTACAAGCTCAATGACGGCCTTGCCGATTCCAACGTGGCGACCGTCAATATCACCGTCCAGGCGGTCAACGACCCGGCCGTGGTGTCGGGTACCAGCACCGGCGCGGTGACGGAAGCGGGCGGCGTCAACAACGCGGTGGCGGGAACGCCGAGCGCGACCGGCATGCTGGCGGACACCGACGTCGACAATCCCGCCAACACCTTCACGGCGGTCGGGACCGCCACGGCGAGCGACCACGGTTACGGCACCTTCACCATGACGTCGGGCGGCGTCTGGACCTACAATCTCGACAACAGCAACAGCGCGGTTCAGGCACTCAATGCCGGCGGTACGCTGACCGACACGTTCACGGTGACCACCATCGACAGCACCGCGCAACAGATCACGGTCACGATCAACGGGACCAATGATGCGGCGGTGCTGTCCGCCGATACGGTCAACCTGGCCGAAACCGATTCTGTGCTGTCGACCAGCGGCACGCTGACGATCCACGACGTCGACAGTCCCGAGACCTTTGTGGTGCAGGCGGGCACGTCCGGGCATTACGGCACCTTCACCCTTGCTCAGGACGGTGCGTGGACCTATGTCGCGAGTTCGGCGCATGATGAATTCGTGGCCGGGCAGACCTACACCGACACGTTCTCCGTCGTGAGCTCGGATGGCACGACCTCGTCCGTCACGATCAACATTCACGGCAGCAACGACGCGGCTTCGATATCTGGCACGACCACCGGTTCGGTGACCGAGGCAGGCGGCCTCAACAACGCGCTGGCGGGGACGCCGACCGCGACCGGCACGCTGACGGACACCGACGCCGACAATCCCGCCAACACCTTCACGGCGGTTAACGCGGGCACGGCAAGCGACCACCACTACGGCACCTTTGCCGTCACATCGGCCGGAGTCTGGACCTACACGCTCGACAACAACAATGCCGCGGTTCAAGGGCTCAATGCCGGCGGCACGTTGACGGATACGTTCACGGTGACGACCGTCGACGGCACGCCGCAGGTCGTCACGATCACGATCAACGGCACCGACGATGCCGCCGTGATATCGGCGGTGACGCGCAATCTGACCGAAACCAACACGCCGCTGTCGACCGGCGGAACGCTGACGATCCAGGACCCCGACAGTCCGCAATCCTTCGTCGCGCAGGCCGGCACGGCCGGGCAATACGGCACCTTCACGCTCGCCACCGATGGCACCTGGACCTACGTCGCGAGTTCGGCACATGACGAGTTCGTGGGCGGGCACACCTATACCGACACATTCTCCGTCGCGAGTGCGGACGGCACCACCTCGTCCGTCACCATCAACATCCTCGGTTCCGACGATCCGGCCACGATGAGCGGGACGACGACCGGTTCGGTCATCGAGGCGGGCGGCATCGCAAACGCGGTGGCGGGGACGCCCACGGCGACAGGTACGCTGACGCTGTCCGATCCCGACACGTCGTCCGTCACCTTCGTCGCGGTCGCCGCGCAGACTGCCAGCATCGGCGGCTACGGCACCTACACCGTGAGCCCGAGCGGCGTGTGGACCTACACGCTCGACAACAACAATTCCACGGTTCAGGCGCTCGCCGCCGGCGCGACGATGACCGACACCTTCTCCGCGAGGGGAAACGACGGTAGCGCGCAGATCATCACCATCACGATATCAGGCACCAACGATGCGCCGGTGCTGTCCGGCGACGACGCGGCGGCGCTGCTGCAGGGCCTGTCGACGACCATCACCACGGCCGACCTCAACGTCAGCGACGTCGACACCAGCGCGAGCCAGCTCACCTTCGACGTCACCAACACGCAACGCGGCTATGTCGCGCTATCGAGTGCGCCCGGCGTTGCGATCACCAGCTTCACCCAGGCACAGCTCGCCGCGGGCCAGGTAATCTTCGTCAGCGACGGCACGCAGAATCCTTCCGCAAGCTTCACGGTCACCGCGACCGATGGCAGCCTGACCACGGCTGGGGTCACCGTCAATGTCGCCGTCAGCAGCGACTTCGTCATTACCAGCGATGTCGATCTGCGCGGCGTCTCCGAGACCATCCACAGCCTGACCCACTCCGGCGGGACACTGTCCGGCACCGGCACGCTGACCGACGCCAATGGGGCGACGTTCACCGGCGGCACCGAAAGCGGCAGTGGCACGACGCTCGTCAATGGCCTGGCGACCTTTTTCGATGCCAATAACGAGACCTTCACGCTCGACGGCAGGACGCTCGAGCTGCAGGGCTCCGCGCAGAGCGGCGCGTTTTCGGGCGATACGCTGCATCTCAACAATGGCGCGGTGCTCAAGATCGACGCCGGCATCACCTTCACCGATGCGTCCGCCGGCGGCACCGCCTTCAACATCTCCTCCAGCGCCGGCACGGGCACTGTCAACGTCGCCGGCAGCTATGAGAAGACGGGCGGCGGCACCACGGCGATCTCGACCGCGCTCACCAACACCGGAGTTATCGATGCCAAGGCCGGCACGCTCGACCTCGCCGGCAGCATCGCCAATTCCGGCACGCTGAAGGCGGAGGGCGGCGGCACGCTGCTGGTGGCGGGCAACGTCACCGGGGCGGGCGACGTGATCGTCGGCAACGACGGCACGGTCGAATTCGGCGGCAATGTCGGCGCCGGGCAGACGATCAGCTTCAGTGGTGCGCCCGGAACGCTGAAGATCGATCATCCCGCCAGTTTCTCCGGCACCATCGCCGGCTTCAGCGGCGCGACCGACAGTATCGATCTCGTCGGGATCAACTACAATTCCGCGCAGTTCTCGCAATCGTTCAATGCGACGACCGGCATTTTGACGGTGACCGACGGCACCAACACCGCCAATCTGCATTTCAGCGGCCCTACCTTCGGCTTCACGGCCACGACTGACGGCGCCGGCGGCACCCTGATCAAGCCGGCCAACGTCTATATCGTCCACAACGCAGCCGAGCTCAACGCGACGCTGGTTGCCATCAGCCAGGGCGGCTCGGCTGCCGCCGCCAACAGCAGCTATTCGATCGAGTTCGCCGCCGACATTTCGATCGCCTCGCTCGGCGCCAATCTGACCGCGATCAATCTGGCGAGCGGCAGCTCGCTGGTCATCCATGGCGCGGGACATACGCTGGACGGCGGCAATCTCTATCGCGGCCTGTTCGTATTCGGCGGCAATGTCGCGCTCGACAATCTCGACATCAACAACACCGTGGCGCAGGGCGGGGCGGGCGGCAACCCCGGTGGCGGCGGCGGCGCCGGGCTCGGCGGCGGACTATTCGTCGGCACGGGGGCGACTGCCTCGATCAGCAACGTGAACTTCACCGGCGACCGTGCGATTGGCGGCAATGGTGGCGCGCGGACGAGCAACGAAGGAATTTACCGTTCCTTCGGCGGCGGCGGCGGCGGCATGGGAACTTCGGGCCACAATGCCGGCCCCGGTCTGTACGTGGCCAAGTTCGGAAGATCGTACGTCTACTACAACAGCAATTTGCACGCGACCTCCTACTCGTTGCCCTGGCAGTCGGTTTTCGCGTATGAGAACGGAGGCGCTTCGGGCGGGACACTCGGTTTGAGCGTGGCCGGACACGGCGGTTACGCAATTGCCGCGATGGGGAGCGGCGCGAACCCTCAAGTCGTCGGCTTTACCAACCACATCGGCGGCAGGTACGGCCAATCCGGCAACGTTCTCGTCGGATACAAGGGCTACTTCGTCCAATACATCCACGGCAGCGTGGGGTCGGCCGGGTCTGGTCCGCCGGCTGGTTGGGGCGTCGCCAGTGCGGCCCAGAACGGTGGTTTCGGCGGCGGCGGCGGCGGCGGACTCCATGGAAGCTTCGGTCTCTATAACGTTAACACGAACGGCGGCAACGGCGGCTTCGGTGGTGGCGGTGGTGCAGCGGGCATCAATCAGGGATCCTCGGGTGGCGGGCTTGGCGGGGCCGGCGGCTTCGGTGGCGGCGGCGGCCGCAGTGCGTATGGCCAGGCTGGCGGTGCGGGAGGATTCGGCGCCGGCAATGGAGGCTCCGGACTCGGCGGTGGCGGCGGGCTCGGCGCCGGCGGCGCCATCTTTGTCGAGCAGGGCGGATCACTGACCTTCGCCGGCGGGTCGGTGACGGGCAATTCCGTTGCCGGGGGTGCCGCCGGCGCCACCGGTAGCCACGCTGGCCAAGGCGGCCAAGGGCTCGGCTCCGGCATTTTCATCCAGGGCAACGACACCATCCACTTCGCGCCGCTCGCCGGCGATTCGCTGGTGATTGCGAATGGCATCGCCGACCAGACCGGCAGCGGCGGCACTGGCGCCAATGCCGGCACCGGCAGCGTCGAAATCGGCGGCACCGGCGTGGTGCATTTCGCTGCCGCCAACACCTATTCCGGGACGACCATTGTCGATTCCGGCGCGACGCTCGATGTCGACGCCGGCGGCACGGTCGGCACGAGCGTCGTCACCGTCAATGGCACGTTGAACCTGAGTGCCGGGGGCAGCTTCGCCAACGTCGTCACCAACAACGGCACGATGAACGTCAACGCAGGGACGACGTTCAGCCAGGTCATCCACGACGTCGGTACCTTGAACCTCAACGCCGCGAGCACCTTTGCGGGCGGTGTCGATTCAGGTGGCGCGATCGCGCTCGACGCCAACGGCACGTTCACGTTCGCCTCGTTGTCCGGCGGCGGCACGCTCAGCTTCGGCAGCGGCGATGCCGCGACGGCGCTCATCCTCACCGGTTCGCTTTCCAAAACCATCACGGGATTCACCGTCGGCGACTTCATTGACCTCAGAGGCATTGCCGCTGTCAGCGCCTCGCTTGACAGCCACAATGTCCTGACGCTGAAGAATTCCTCCGGCACGACGGTCAGCACACTGAATTTCGATCCGGCACAGACCGGTCTGCATGTCGGCTTGCAGTCGGACGGCCATGGCGGGACTCTGCTCAGTTCGATCCAGACCACGTTCACGGTCGGCTCGGCGGCGGACCTCAATGCGGCGCTCGCCGCCATCAGCCAGGGCGGCGTGGACTATTCCCTGAGCGCCACCGCCTATACGATCACCTTCACCAACGACATCTCGCTGTCGTCGCTCCCCGGCCAATTTGGGGTCCTCAACCTCGGCAGCACCGGCAGCACGCTCGTCATAGACGGCGCCGGGTTCGATCTTGATGGCGCGAACACACACGTCGGCTTCATCGACAATTCAGCCGGCGTCACCATCAAGGACCTGTCGGTCGGCAATGCGATGTTCTGGGGCGCGTTGATCGAGGGCAATAACAGCCTCACCCTGTCCGCGTCTCAAGGACAGACTTCCACAATTTCCAGCGTTATTGCCGACAACGGCAGCGGCAACAGCGGCTCCGTCGTCATCAGCGGCGCCGGGACCGTCACATTCACGGCGGCGAACACCTACACTGGTGGCACGACGGTCATGTCCGGTGCCACGCTCGATCTCGCCGGCGGCAGCATCAAAGCGGTCATCGACAACGGCAATATCAAGCTTGACAGCACGTCAGTCGTCATCGGCGGAGCGGTCACGGGGTCCGGCGCCATCACGTTCGACATGCCTCAAACGGTGCTGAAGATCGCCAGCGGCGTCCCCACCACGACGTTCTTCGGCATGGCGGACGGCGACGTCATCGATCTCGCTGGAGTTGCCGCGACCGGGATCACTTCGCTCGGCAACAACGCTTACGCGTTGACCTCGGGCGCCACGACGCTCGGCACGCTGCATTTCGATCCGTCGCAGGATCTGGCGTCGGACGCGCCTGTCATTGTTTCGGACGGCGCGGGTGGCACCTATGTGCGGCTGGGACACATCCCGGTCTTCACGGCAAGCACGGCTGCGGAGCTGGCCACGATCATCGCCGAGATCGACATCGGCGGTGCCTATTCGCTGGCCAATACGCACTATGAGATCGACCTGACCGGCAACATCGCCCTGACGGGGAACTTGCCGGCGATCAACCTCGCCAATGGCGACACCCTGTCCATTGTCGGCAACGGCCACACGGTCAGCGGCGCCTTGAACGGCGCCGCCGCCTACGCCGCCTTCACTCTGCAGTCCGGCAGCCTGTCGCTTAGCGACCTGACCCTCTCGCAAACCAAGGGCAACGGCAGCGGCCTGAACCTGGTCTCGGGGACGTCGGCCGATTTGTCCGATGTCACCTTCGTCGGAAATCAGGCGCCGGGGGGCGTCGGCGGCGCGATCCTCGTCGATTCCGGCAGTTCGTTGACGTTCGGCGCCGGCTCACTCTTCGGAGATGCGGCGGTTCTCGGGGCCGCCATCTGGCTCAATGGCGGCACTCTCAATTTCGCCCCGCCGACGGGCGAAACGCTTTCCGTTGCCAACTCGATTGGCGGCGGGGCAGGGACGATCAACATCTCCGGCCCGGGAGATGTCATTCTTTCCGGCGGCTTCGATTCCGGAAACCAGGCGATCAACATCTCCGGATCGGGTGACGTCACGCTGTCCGGCGCCTTCTTCGGCAACCAGAGCATCGTCCATACCGGTTCCGGGACGCTGACCATCGAGCCCTTCTACAATGTGGAATCGGTCGGAACGCTTGCAGGGGTGGTCAATGCCGTCGACACCGACGCGATCGGGCTCGTCGGCGGCATCAACTATGTCGTCAATCTCACCGCCGACGTCGCCGGTGCCGCGGGCCTGCCGGCGTTCACGCTCGACGCCGGCGACACGCTGACGGTCCATACCAACGGCCATCTGTTCGACGGCGCCACCAACGGAGCGGGCACCGACTTCAGCTTTGCGGCGACAGGCCCGGGCGGCAGCACCGTTCTGACCGGCGGCGCCGCGCCGATCTTCAACGTCGCGTCTGCCAGCGATCTGGGGAACGCTGTTTCCGCCCTCGACACCGGCGGTCTGCTTTCGAGCATCAACACGCACTACACCATCAACGTGACCGCCGACATGGCCGCGACCATCGGCCTGCCGGTGATCAACCTTGCCGCTGGCGACACGCTAACGGTCCACACCAACGGCCATCTGTTCGACGGCGCCAGCAACGGCGCGGGGGGCGACTTCAGCTTTGCGGCGACAGGCCCGGGCGGCAGCACGATCCTGACCGGCGGTGCCGTGCCAACGTTCAACGTCGCGTCGGTCAGCGACCTCGTGACCGCGTCCTCCGTCATCGATGTCGGCGGTCTGTTTTCGAGCATCAACACGCACTACGTCATCAACCTGACCGCCGATCTGCCGCTGACGTCCAATTTTCCGACCTTCAATCTCGCAGCCGGCGACACGCTGACGATCGTGACCAACGGCCATCTTTTTGATGGCGCCACCGAGGCGACCGGCAACTTGACCTTCGCGCCGACAGGCCCGGGCGGCAGCACCGTCCTGACCAACAACACGCAGCCAATTTTCAACGTTGCGTCGGCTGCCGACCTGGCGGGCGTCCTCGCGGCGCTCGATTCCGGCGTGCTCGCCTCCGTCAATACGCACTACGTCATCAATCTGACCGCCGATATCACGCTGACGGCCAACCTGCCGGTCATCGCCCTTGGGTCGGGTGACACGCTGACCTTCGAAGGCAACGGCCACACGATCGACGGCGGCAACACGTTCGGCGGCTTTTACCTCAGCTCGGGAGACGCGACATTCTCCGACCTGCGGATGCAGAACCTGACGGAACGCGGCGGCGATGGCGCGCCTGGTTCGATTTTCGGCAGGTTTCCGTATCAAAGCGGCGGTGGCGGCGGTGGTCTTGGTGCAGGCGGCGCGTTCTTCATTGGCAGCGGCGCCTCAGCGACAATTTCAGACGTCAGTATCACTGGCAATCGTGCCATTGGCGGCAACGGCGGCAGCGCTTTCGGCAACACCGGCTCGCTCTATGGCGGTCTCGGCGGTCAGACCGACGGGCAGGGAATGACATCGGGCGGCAGAGGCGGCGGTAACCAAGGCCGCCACGGAAACAACGGACAGCCAGGCGGCTTTGGCGGTGGTGGCGGCGGCGGCTATGCTGGCGTTAGTTTTCTGAACTTTGGAAGCACCACCTATGCGACAGGTGGCGGCGCAGGCTATGGCGGCGGGCGGGGCGCGGACGCGACCCGGACCAGCTTTGGCGCCGGCGGTGGCGGCGGTGGCGCGGGGCTTGGTGGCGGCATCTTTGTCGCGGCCGGCGGTTCGCTGACCATTGCCGGCGGCGCTACTGTTTCCGGAAATTCCGTCTCCGGCGGCCATGGTGGCGCAGGCACCCAAACCGGTGCCGACGGTCAGGGCATCGGTGCCGGCCTGTTCGCCGCGTCGAACAATGTCACGCTGGCGCCCGATGCCGGCAAGACGCTGACCATCTCGGATTCGATCGCCGGTGCCATGACCGGCGTCCTCCACATCGCCGGCGCCGGCATCGTCGTGCTTGGCGACGTCAGGGCGACGACGATCGACGTCGACGGCGGCAGCACGCTGATGCTCAGCGGTACGCTGATCAATGACTCGCTGACGGTTTCCGGTTCGGCTGCGTACACATTGACAAAGAGCCTGCAAGGCAGCGGGCATTTCGGCGTCTCGAACAGCGGCTTCCTGGCGCTCGACGTCGCCAGCACGGTCGATGGCGGTGTGCAACTCGCCGACCACGGCACGGTCGAACTCGGTGCGGCCGGCGCGGCAGGTTCGGGGCATATCACCTTCGCCCAGGGCGCGCTGGCAACCCTGATCATCGATCAGGGCGATACGCCGACCAACCAGATCGATGGCTTCCTTCCCGGGGACACGATCAAGCTCGCGGGCTTCGCTGCGAATGCGACCGCGACGCTTGGCGCCGGTAATGTGCTCACGGTCAGCGACGGCACCAACAGTGCCCAGCTTCATCTCACGCCCGGCGTCGATTATTCGACCGCCCAGTTCAGCGTCGTTGCCTATAATGGCGGCGTCGCAGTCACGGAGACGATTGCGCCGAGGATCGCCCTCGTCGGCCAGCCGCAGAACGGAAATCAGGTTTTGCTCAGCGGCACCGGCATGCCGGGCAGCACCATTGCGATCTTCATCGACGGCAATCAGGTCGGCACCGTCACGCCGGATGCCAACGGACATTTCAGTTTCACGACGGCGGCGCTCGCTGACGGCGAGTACAGCGTCACGGCGGCGCAGACAGGCGGGGGCCAGACCCTGACCACCGCGCCGCTCATTGTCGATGTGCTGCCGGTCGCGCCGTCGCTCGCGCTTGCCGCGGGGCAGCCCGCGCTGCTCAACAATGCCGGCATCCACGTGCAGGGCACTGGCGAAGCGAGCCAGACGATCACGCTGAAGCTCAGCAGCTCCGGCGGCGTCACGAGCTACACGACCACGACGGACGCCAATGGCAATTTCGACTTCGTCATACCGCAGCAGGTCGACGGCCATTACACGCTGTCCGTGACAGAGACCAATGCGCAAGGTCTGGTCAGCCACCCGTCGAACGTCATCGCCTTCGACGTGCAACCGCAGATCCCGACCATCGCCAGCGTGGTCGGACAGCCACTCGACGGCGACAGGATCGAGGTGAAGGGCAGCGCCGAGGCCAATATCGGGATCAACCTGTGGGCCAACGGCCAGTTCATCGGCTCGGGCAGGACCGATGCGACCGGCCATTTCGACATCACGGCGAGCACGGGGCTATCGATCGGCGTGTATTCGCTATACGCGACTGCTCAGGATGCCCAGAATATCTCGAGCCCGGGATCGTCAGTGGTCAGCGTCGATGTCGATCCGCGCGCCCCCGGGATCTCCGCGATTGTCGGGCAGCGGGTGAATGGCGGCACTGTCGAGATCAAGGGCACTGCGTTCGCCGGCGCCGTGATCACGTTCTTCGAGAACGGCAACGTCGTTGGGTCTGGCACGGTCGACGGCTCCGGTCATTTCGACGTCGTCACCAGCAGCACGTTCGCGGATGGCATCCATTCCCTCACGGCCACCGTGGCCGTTAGCGGCCTGACCAGCACGGCTACCGCGTTCAACGTCAACGTCCTGCCGAACGCGCCGATGCTCTCGGCCGTCAATGCCATCGGTCCGCAGCAGATCGAGGTTCAGGGTACGGGCGAGGCGGGGGAGACCATCAAGGTCTTTGCCGACGGATCGACGCTGTTGGGCTCTGGCGTCGTGGATCAGACCGGGCATTTCGATTTCAGCGTGGCGGCGACTGGCGGTCACCATGTCATCACCGTGACCCAAACCAATACCGACAATCTGACGAGTGCCGTCTCGTCAGGTGTCGCAGTCGAGATCACACCGAGGGCGCCGACGATCACATCGGTGGTGCCGCTGGTCGGCGGCCAGATCGACGCCAGCCACGATTTCATCGTCAAGGGGACCGGGCAGCATGTCGGCGAGACCATCACGCTCTATGCCGATGGCGGTTCGACCGCGATCGGCACGGGTACCGTGGCTGCCGACGGCACGTTCACGATCACGACGACGGTGCTACTGACGAACGGCAGCCACACACTGACGGCAACCGATACGGCCGGCTCGGATGTGAGCGCGCCATCGACGGGCTTTGCCGCGTATGTCGATCCCGCTCCGGTCACCGGCGTCAGCCAGGTCGGCATTGCCGCCAATCACGGGGTGATCGAGCTCCAGGGCTCGGGCCAGGTGGGCGATACCATCACGCTGATGCTCGGCAACGCCGTGATCGGTACCGGCACTGTGGACGGTACCGGTCATTTCGATGTGACATCCGATGCTTCGGCCTCGTCGCTGCTTGGGTCCGGCTTCCAGCACATCACGGTGACGCAGACCGATGGTCTCGGTCATACAGGCCCGGCAGCGAGCATCGACGTGAAGGTGGCGCCGCCCGCGGCCGTGATCAGCTCGGTCGTGTCGGTCCCCGACTCGGTCGGGCGCGTCGAGGTGAAAGGCACCGGTGATCCCGGCACCATCATCAAGCTTTACGCCGACAATGGCACGACCGTTATCGGCACCGGCACGGTCGATGGTACCGGTCATTACGACATCTACAGCGACTTCCAGTCGGTCAGCGGTGGTGCGCACAGCATCACGGTGACGGAGACCATTCAGGGCATCGAAGGTCCGGCGTCCACCGCGGCAAACCTCACCGTCACGCCGGCGACGAACACGTGGACCATCACGTCGGCGGCCGATCTCGCCAAGGCCATCGCCGCGATCGATGTCTCCGGCGCGAGCGCGCAGGCGGGAGCGCATTACACCTTCAACATCACGGGTGATCTCCAGCTCACCGGTCAATTGCCCGCGTTCAATCTCGCCTCGGGCGCATCGCTCACGATCACCGGCAATAACCACACGCTCGACGCCCACGGCCTGCCGGGCCTGTTCGTCTATGCCGGCAGCGTCGAGATCGACGACCTCAGCGTCATCAACGCGGTCGCCCGGGGCGGTGACTCCGCCAGCGGCGGCGGTGGCGGCGCAGGCCTCGGCGGCGGCCTCTTCATCGCCTCGGGCGGCGCGGTCACCCTCGACAATGTCAGCTTTGCACATGATCGGGCGGTCGGCGGCAATGGAAGCTATTTCAACGGCTATTCCGCCAGCGGCGGCGGCGGCATGGGCGGCGCCGGCAATGTCAATGGTGGTGGCGGAATCGGCCTTGCTGCGTCGGGCGGGTCCTATGGCGGTTACACACCTGGTCGCGGCATCGTCGTCGGCGGGGCGTCCGGCGGAGGCGTTGGTGGTGCCGATGGCGGCGGTGGCGTCACTGGGATCAGTGCAGCGGGCGGCGGTCGCTACGGCTATGCCGGCGGCGCCGGTGGTGGCATCGGTGGCAGCGCGGGTACTGCGACGGCGGGCGGCACGGGCGGCTTTGGCGGGGGCGGCGGCGGCGGTGTCATCAGTCCTATCGATCTCAGCGCCAGCAGCGGAGGTGCCGGCGGTTTCGGCGGTGGTGGTGGCGCCTCGGTGTGGGGCGTCGGTGGCGCTGGCGGCTTTGGTGGTGGCGGCGGCGGCAGCTTTGGCACCGGCGATGCCGCCGGCGGTTTCGGCGCTGGACGCGGCTCGGGGAACTATCAGTCGGGTGGCGGCGGACTCGGCGCCGGCGGCGCGATCTTCGTCCAGGAAGGCGGTTCGCTGACCTTCGGCGGCAGCGGCGGCGCCCACGACAACAGCGTTGCGGGTGGTTCGGGCTCGAATGTCGCCCACAATTCCGGATCCGGCCTCGGCAGCGGCATCTTCCTGCAGGGCAACCAGACCATCACTTTCGCTCCCGATGCGGGGCACATCATCACGATCAGCGACGCGATCGCCGACATGACCGGCTCGCACGATGCCAGCGGCCAGACCGGCGCGGGACATCTGCTGCTCGATGGCGACGGAACGCTGGTGCTGGGAGCAACGAACACCTTCACCGGCGGCATCACGATCGAGAACGGCACGCTCGACCTCACCGCGAGCGGCGCGGCCGGCTCCGGCGCGATCGACTTCTCGGCGGCGGGCCATGCCGCACTGGAATTCAGCGCCGCGAACGCGCCGGTCAACGCGATCGCGCATTTCGGCACGCGCGACCAGATCATCGTCGATGGCTTCCACGCCATCAGCGAGAACTACAGCAACGGCGTACTGGTGCTCAACAGCGCGACCGGATCGATCAGCCTTGCGGTGACCGGCGAGGACATCGCGACGCTGTCGGATTTCCATTTCGTCTACGATTCTGCGGCAAACACCACGACCGTCACCGCCGGCCCGGATCGCTTGGGCAGCGACGTGATCCATTACGGTGCCGGCGCGCACAGTCTCACCGGCGGGACGGGCGACGACGTGTTTTTCTTCCGTGGCACCGATCTCGCTGCAGGCGTGACCGACAAGATTACCGACTTGTCCTGGGCAACCGGTAGTAGCGAGCACGACCGCATCCATATCGAAGGTGTCGATCCCAACGCCGTGACGGTCTCGACCGTCAATGGCGGGCACGACGCCGATATCGCGATTTCCGTTACTGGCGGCACGGCCCATATCCTGGTGCGGGGCGTTGGTTCGGGGGCGCTGCAGATCGAATTCCAGAACACGACGCTGACGGATGATGCGCATCTGAATACGCTGCTGACGCCGTCGACGGCGAACGAGACGGTTGCAAGTTTCTATCTCGGCGCCAATCCGCCCTACGCCAAATCGCTCGTCAGCCATGCTGCCGATGGCTCGGTCGTCGCGCAGGATGTCACCAACAATGATGGATCGCATACGGTCACGGTGCAGGGGGACAACGCCGCGCTGACGGCGTCAGCGGCCAACGATACGTTCGTGTTCCAGTTCAATTCGCAGGCGACAGCCACGGCTACCATCGGTAATTTCGACGTGGCGCATGACGTTCTGCAACTCAGCCAGTCCGTCTATGCGGACGCGGCGGCAGCGCTGGCTGCGATCACGGCCGATCCCCACAACGCCGGCAATCCGGCCGATACCGTCGTCGCGCTCGATGCCCTACACTCGGTCACGCTGAACGGCATCAGCCCGAATCTGCTGCAGCAGCGGGATTTTCTGGTAGTCTAGTCACGAATCTCCGGTCAGGCAGGATCATGCAAGGCGATATCCATTTCATCTCCGGACTTCCGCGCGCGGGCTCGACGCTGCTGTCGGCCATATTGCGGCAGAACCCGCGATTTCGCGCCGGGATGACCGGCCCGGTCGGTTCGCTGGTCGACGGCATGCTGCGCAGCATGAGCATGAGCAACGAGACCGCGATCTTCATCACCGACGAGCAGCGCCGGGACCTCATCAAGTCGATCTTCTCGACCTACTACGCCGATCTGCCGAAAGGGCATGTGGTGTTCGACACCAACCGCAATTGGTGCGCGCGGCTGCCACTGATCACCGAGCTGTTTCCGCGCGCCAAGGTGATCTGCTGCGTGCGCCACATCCCCTGGATCCTGGATTCGGTCGAGCGGCTCATTCGCAAGAACAAGTATCAGCCGTCGGGCATCTTCAATTTCGAGCCGGGCGGGACGGTGTATTCACGCGTCGAAGGCTTGGCCGCTCCCAACGGCATGGTCGGTTTCTCCTGGAATGCGCTACGCGAAGCGTTTTGCGGCGAGCAGTCCGCGTGCCTGCTGGCGCTGACCTACGAGACGCTGACCACCCAGCCGGAGCGGGCGATCGCCGCGGTCTACAAGTTCATCGGCGAGAAGCCGTTCGCGCATGATTTCCAGAACATCCAGTTCGATGCCGAAGAATTCGACCGCAGGATTGGTACGCCGGGTCTTCACAGGGTCGGCAAACGTGTGGAATCCCCGGGTCGTAAAACCGTGCTGCCGGGCGATCTCTGGCGCAAATACGAGAACGATGCGTTCTGGGGTGACCCCGCGCGCAACCCGAACCAGGTGAAGGTGATCTAGGGAAGGGAGCGAATACCTCGGATCAGGTTTCGCGGGGTGAAAGGTCGCCTATGCGCCACGCCGACTTTCAAGCCTTTCGCGTGACGACGATACCTGCCATTGCGCTTTGCCCTCTGTGGAATACCGACGTTTTCTGGTTCAGTGTACTTCTAAGACGAGAGGACATGAATCCTGCCGCAACGCGATAGGCCAGAGCGTTGCGAAAACGTCTGCCGGCTCATAGCGCGGCAGTACAAGGACGACGTGCATCTGCAATGCGATTCTATCTCCTCGCAAGAGCGACACGTTAAGGGTGTTCTCGCCTAAAGTACCTCGGCCAGCGAATGTCCGTGCAGCTCGATGTTCAATCCCTGCATGCCCAAATCGTTGATCTCGCCGCCCATCGCCTTCAGACTCTCCTCGCGGATCAGGGACATCAGCCCGCGGCGCAGCGCCAGGAACTCCGACGACATCATCATGGATTGCTGCCGCGGCCGCTCCAGCGGGATCGGGATCTCCGCCTTGATCGAGCCGGGCCGCGCGGTCATGCAGTACACGCGGTCGGAGAGGAAGATCGCCTCGTCGATGTCGTGGGTGACGAACAAGACCGAGATCTTCAGCCGCTGCCACATATTGGTAAGGATCTGTTGCATGATCACCCGGGTCTGCGCGTCAAGCGCGCCGAAGGGTTCGTCCAGCAGCAGCACTTTGGGCCCCGTCGCCAGCGCGCGCACGATGCCGACGCGCTGCTTCATGCCGCCGGAGAGCTTTTCCGGATAGTGCTTCTCGAAGGCCTCCAGCCCGGCAAGCCCGAGCAGCGTGCGCGCGGCGCGTTCGCGCTGGGAGCGCGGCATGCCGCGCATCTTCAGGCCGAACTCGACGTTCTCCCGCACCGTCTTCCAGGGAAACAGCGAATATTGCTGGAACACCATGCCGCGCTCGGCGCTGGGGCCGTTGACCCATTCACCGTCGACGGTGACGATGCCCGTGGTCGGCTTGAGGAAGCCGGCGACCGCATTGAGCAGCGTCGATTTTCCGCAGCCGGAGGGGCCGACGATGGAGACGAACTCGCCAGGCTTCACATGGATCTGGGTATCGGTGACCGCCTGAACCGGTCCCTCGATGCTGTCGTAGCTGAGCGAGAAATTCCTGACCTCGATATGGCCCTGCGGTGCTTTGGTTGGAATCTCCGTCATTTCAGTCTCCACGGCATCACCAATTGCCCGGCGCCCCGGATCAACATGCTCGATCCAAGGCCGAGCACGCCGATCGCGATCATGCCGAGCGCGATGTCGGCGTACTGGACCAGCGAATAGGCCTCCCAGGTGAAATAGCCGATGCCGTACTGGCCCGAGATCATCTCGGCGGCGATCAGCGACACCCAGGCAACGCCCATGCCGACGGTGAGTCCGGTGAAGATGTGCGGCAGCGAGGCCGGGAAATACACCTCGCGGAAGATCGAGCGTTCGCGCGCGCCGAGACATTGTGCGGCACGGACCAGCACCGGATCGACCAGCGACATGCCGTGCAGCGTGTTGACCAGGATCGGGAAGAACGAGCCGAGGAAAGTGATGAAGACGATGCTCTGCTCGTTGGTCGGCCACAGCATGATCGCCATCGGCACCCAGGCGATTGCCGGGATCGGCCGCAGCACTTCGGCGACCGGGAAGATGATCTCATGCACCAGCTTGAAGCGGCCCATGATCAGGCCGAGCGGCACACCGACGATGGCCGCAAGCGAGAAGCCGATGAAGATGCGCCGGCAGCTCAGCAGGATATGCATCAGGAATTTGGGGTCGTGCATCGCCTTGGTGAAGCTCGCATAGACCGCTAGCGGCGAGGGCACGTTGGTGAAGCGCACGAAGAACACGACGCGGTAGGTCGTGAGCAGATGCCAGATCAGCAGGAACGCGATTAAGGAGGCAATGCCGATCGCGGTTGCACGCAGACGGCCCTGGTTGAGCCGGTACCAGCGCAGCGCCAGCGTGCCGAAGGAGGGGGGCGTTGCCGGCGGCGTGGCGGCGGGCACAGGGCCCGCCTCTGCAATTGCCGGCATGATGTCCTCGGGATGTCTGAGGATGGCGGGACTGCTCACGTCTTGCCTCCGCTCACCGCCGCCTTCACGGCGTCATCGAAGCCGAGCACCTTGCCGCCGATCTTGGCTGCATAGGCTTCGGCGTCCTTCTTCAGCAGGAACGGTGCGACATCGCCATTGCCGACCGCGAAGAAGGCCTGGTCGGCGAACAGCTTGATGCCGCGGGTGGTGTCGAAGACATAGGCGACGTTGATTTTCTTGCCCTTGGCCTTGAAGTCGGCATAGGCCCCGAGCGTGCAACTGGCGGACGAGAAGGGCATGATGCCGGCCTCGTCCACCCAGACCTCGCCGGCCTTGCGCGGATCCGTGATCGGCTTCTTGCAGAATGAGTCCTCGCCCGAGATCTCGTAGTTCCTGGTGCTCGCGAGCTGCGCGTCGTAGTCGAGCTTCATCTCGGAATAGGCCTTGCGGATGTAGCTGTCGTCGACCCACTTCTTCGGGTCGAACTCCTTCATGCGGCCGAGATTCTGCAGCACCTTGACGTCGGTTGCGGCCGCATCGATGAGCGCCGGCTTGATCGTGGGATCAGTCGTCATGTTGCCGCTGGGGCCTAAGAAGATGTAGACGACTTCCTTGCTGATGCCGGTCCATTCCTGGATCTTTTCGGCAGCCAGCTTCGGATCGTCGCGCAGCCACTGATTGGCGGCGATGACCGCCTTGAAATAGGCAACGACGACCTCCGGATATTTCTCGGCGAAATCGGTGCGGACGACGATGCCGTGAAAGGTCGGCAGGTTGGTCTCGACGCCGTCAAAGATCTTGCGCGCGAAGCCGCGGAACGGCAACAGCTCGGCGAAGGGGACGAAGTCGGCATGCGCGTCGATCTTCTTCTCCTGCAGATTGGTCGAGCCGACCTCCGGGCTCTGGCTGACAAGCTGGAAGAAGTCGGACGCGTAGCCGCGGTCCTGCATCGCCTTCAGCACCATGCCGTGCGCGGCGGAGCCGAAGGGCACGCTGACGAGCTTGCCCTTGAGATCGGCGAGGTCATAGTAGGGCGAGTCCTTGTGGACGACGAGTCCGTTTCCGGAGCCGGAGAGGCTGTAGGCGGCAATGCCGATCAGACGGCTCTTGCTCTCCGGATTGCTCTCGAAGGTGAAGCCGTTCACGATCAGCGGATAGTCGCCCATCATGCCGATCTGCAGCTTGTTCGCCATCATCGCATTGGTGACGGGCGGCCCGGATGTGAAATTCTGCCACTCCAGCCCGAACTTGATGTTGGCGTATTTGCCGTCCTTGGGCAGATATTTCTCGAGCAGATGCAACTGGCGGATGACGACACCCGCGGTCACCGTGTTGGTCGTGGTGTCCTGCGTTCCGATGCCGAGCGTCACGGTTTCCGCTGAGGCAGGTTGCGCGATCAGGAGCGCCAGCGACGTCACCGACATCGCGATCGAGAGCGTGGGAAGATGGCGGACCATTCTCATCCTCATTCGGTTGGATGTGCTGTGGTTGCCATGATTGGGTGAGGGCACCGGCAGGGCAAATCCGGAGTGGCCGCCGCAGTCGATTAGTTGCCGGGAAAAGCTGATTGCATACTCCTTGGGCAGTCCTGCACTATAAAGCCGCTTGCCTGTGCACCGGCGCTAATCGCCGGCTCCTTTAGTCAGAGGCCTGGCCGCGCATCTCCTCCAGCACGTCGGTCCGGCACACCACGATCTGCGAGCGCTTGGTCAGGACGATTCCCTTCTCCTGCATCCGCTTCAGGCTGATCGTGACCCATTGCCTGGTGGCGCCGACCATGTGGGCGATGTCGGCATGGGTGAAGGCCGCCGCGATCACGGTGCCGTCGGCGTCCTCGACACCGTAGAGCTCGACGAGATGCAGCAAGAGATGCGCGAGACGCTGCGTGATCGAGCGCGTTCCCAGCATCTGGGCCAGCGCCGAATAGCATTTGCCCTTGAAGGTCAGGCCTTCGATCAGACCGATCGCAAGGTTCGGGATCTCCGCGGCAAGCGACCGCAGTTCCTTTCCGGGCAGATGCACGACGCTGCAATTGCTGGATGCGACGCCGGACCATTGATGCACGGTGCCCTCGAACACTTCGGGCCCGCCGACAAAATTGCCGACATGCCAATAGGCCAGCGTGATCTCGCGCCCGAGCGGGGAGGTGTAGAACACGCGGATGCGGCCGCTCTCGATCAGCCAGATGCCGTCATGCTTGCCGCCCTGGCTGAATAGCGTCTGGCCGCGGTTGAGCACTTTGCGCCGGCCCTGCTTCAGCACCAGCTCCCGCTCGCGCGGTGAGAGCTTGTCCATCAGCGGTGGCGGGCCGCCGATCCATTGCTGGTTCTCGGTCAGCAGCAGCGAGGAACTGCCGGCAGGCCGCATCGCTGCGGGAACAGTCCCGCGAACCGCATTCGCCGCCTGCAACATCACCTGCCTCCGGAACGTTTAAATCGTTCTAAAGAGGAGCAATGTCCGTGCCAGATCCCATCCCACCGTCATCGCCCGCGAAGGCGGCGATCCAGTATTCCAGGGACGTCAATGGGTTATCGAGAGGCCGCGGCGTGCTGGATTCCCCGCTTTCGCGGGAATGACAGCGGAGCAAGGGGGAGGATCCGTAGCCCCTAGCGCCCCGCCAGGCTCAGCAAATACGTCATCGGGTAAATCCCCCGGTTGTGCCCGTCCGAAAACGAGATGTTCAGCCCGTAGCCGAGATCGCCGATCTCGGTGATCGCGATGCCCGGAAACGCTTCCGGGAAGCGACCGTCGAAGCGGGCGCGGGTGCAGTGGGCGCATTTGCAGGAGAGGCGAAGCTGCTCGGCCGGCAGGCTGAGCGCGTCGTCCTCAGTGGTGCGGACGAGAAGCGACGCCAGATCGGCGCTGGCCTCATAGTCGGCCACGGTCGGTGCCACCAAGGTCATGGTCATGACGAACCTCCGACTTCTATCTATGTCGGCGCGGGCACCCGCGAATAGCAACTAATTGCCGGTGCGGGCGTGACCGCATGCCTTCTGTTCAAGCACTGCCCGCGAAATGTGAAACTAATCGACCGGGAATTTCACTTCCGAATTGCCGGACTCTCCTCTCTCCGAGACCTTGGCGTCATCGAGAAGGAGAGACCATGAGCGCATTTCAGAAGGAAACGGTGTTGTCGGTTCGCCACTGGACCGAGTCCCTGTTCAGCTTCACCGCGACGCGCGATCCCGGCTTCCGCTTCCAGAATGGCCAGTTCGCGATGATCGGGCTCGAGGTCGAAGGCAAGCCGTTGATGCGGGCCTACAGCATGGCCAGCGCCAATCACGAGGAGGCGCTCGAGTTCTTCTCGATCAAGGTGCAGGACGGCCCACTGACCTCGCGCCTGCAGAAGATCCGGGAAGGTGACATCATCCTGGTCGGCCGCAAGGCGACGGGAACGTTGATCACCGGCAACCTCATTCCGGGAAAGCGCCTGCTGCTGCTCTCGACCGGCACGGGCCTTGCGCCCTTCGCCAGCCTGATCAAGGACCCCGACGTCTACGAGAATTACGAGACCATCGTGCTCGCCCATGGCTGCCGTCAGGTCTCGGAACTCGCCTATGGCGAGCACCTCGTTGAGGGCCTGCGCAATCACGAGTTCTTCGGGCCGCTGATCCGCGACAAGCTCGTCTACTACCCGACCGTCACCCGCGAGCCGTTCCGCAACCGCGGCCGCATCACCGACCTGATCGCCTCCAACCGGCTGTTCGACGACATCGGGCTAACAGGCCTCGATATCGAGACCGACCGCATCATGCTGTGCGGCAGCCCGGCAATGCTCGAGGAACTGCACGCGATGTTCTCTGAACGCGGCTTTGTCGAAGGTAATCACAGCCGGCCCGGCCATTTCGTCATCGAAAAGGCCTTCGTCGAGCGCTGAGGCGCAAATCGCTGCCCGGCGACAACTAATTGCTATCGCTGGAAATCAACCTGAACAAATCTGATGCAAAGGCGCCGGGGATCGGCGAACCAGGAGCAAGTGATGGCACTAGATCAGATCGTCGACGGACTTTCGGAGGTTTCCTGCGATGTGCTGGTGATCGGCGGCGGCACGGCCGGCCCGATGGCGGCGCTGAAGGCGAAGCTGAAGAACCCGAAGGCCAATGTCGTCCTGCTCGAAAAGGCCAACGTCAAGCGCTCCGGCGCGATCTCGATGGGCATGGACGGGCTGAACAACGCCGTCATCCCCGGCTATGCGACGCCGGAGCAGTACACCAAGGAAATCACCATCGCCAATGACGGCATCGTCGACCAGAAGGCGGTCTACAAATACGCGCAGAACTGCTACAAAATCATCGAGGAGCTCGACAGCTTCGGCATCCGCTTCCTGAAGAACGAGAACGGCGACTACGCCGTCAAGAAGGTGCATCACATCGGCACCTATGTGCTGCCGATGCCGAACGGCGAGACCGTGAAGAAAGCGCTCTATCGCCAGCTCCGCCGCGCCCGTATCCTGATCTCCAACCGCTACATGGCGACGCGGCTGCTCAAATCCACCGACGGCCGTATCGCCGGCGCCATCAGCGTCAACACCCGCACGGCCGAGATGCTGGTGATCAAGGCCAAGGCCGTGATCCTCTGCATGGGCGCCGCCGGCCGCCTTGGCCTGCCGACCTCCGGCTACATGTTCGGCACCTATGAGAACGCTGCCAATTCCGGCGATGGCTACGCCATGGCCTATCACGCCGGCGCCGCGCTCGCGAACCTCGAATGCTTCCAGATCAACCCGCTGATCAAGGATTATAACGGCCCGGCCTGCGCCTATGTCGCGGGTCCCTTCGGCGCCTATACGGCGAACAACGAAGGCTCGCGCTTCATCGAATGCGATTACTGGTCCGGCCAGATGATGCTGGAGTTCTACAACGAGCTCTTGTCCGGCAAGGGGCCGGTGTTCCTCCAGCTCAAGCATCTGCATCCCGACACCATCTCCGAGATCGAGTCCACGCTGCACAAGGTCGAGCGTCCGACGCGCGGCCTGTTCCAGCAGGGGCGCGGGGTCGACTACCGCAGCGAGTCCATCGAGATGCACATCTCCGAGATCGGCTTCTGCTCCGGCCACAGCGCCTCCGGCGTGTTCGTCGACGACAACGCGCGCACCACCGTCCCCGGCCTCTACGCCGCCGGCGACATGGCGAGCGTGCCGCACAACTACATGCTCGGCGCCTTCACCAACGGCTCGGTCGCCGGCATCGACGCGATGGAGTTCGCCGACAGCCACGACTTCGCGGAGTTCGACGCCGCCGATGTCGCGATCGAGCGTGACCGCGTGATGGCGCCGACCAAGCGCGAGGACGGCATTCCGCCGAACCAGATCGAGTACAAGACGCGCCGCCTGGTGAACGATTATCTCCAGCCGCCGAAGGTCACGCGCAAGTATGAGCTCGGCATGCGCCGCCTTGCCGAGGCGAGGGAGGACATGCAGGAGCGCATGATCGCGCGCAACGCGCACGAGCTGCTCCGTGCGCTCGAGGTGCAGTCGATCATGGATTGCGCCGACATGGCCGCGCACGCCTCGCTCTATCGCGAGGAGAGCCGCTGGGGCCTCTATCACTGGCGCACGGATTTTCCGGAGAAGGACAACGAGAACTGGTTCTGCCACACGCTGCTCTCCAAGCAGAACGGCAAGATGACCAGCGAGAAGCGCGCCGTTGAGCCCTATGTCGTTCCGATCGCGGACGACGAGAAGGACCTCTATGACAAGCAGCGCATCCGCGCCTCCGCCTGATCCACCGCAACAGAACAACAGGAGACATCACATGCCTCTCGCGTCCTATCAGACATCGGTTCCGGTGGTCGTCGACGATGCCAAGTGCATCGCCGACAAGGGCTGCACCGTCTGCGTCGACGTCTGTCCGCTCGACGTCTTGCGCATCAGCGACATGACCAACAAGGCCTACATGGCCTATGACGAGTGCTGGTACTGCATGCCCTGCGAGGCCGATTGCCCGACCGGCGCCGTCACCGTCAACATTCCCTATCTGTTGAGGTGATCATGTCGAGCCCGTTCGAATCCTACGACGATTTGGAGGACGCCGACGAGCGGCTCCAGGCCGCCGATCCCGCCGAGCGCCGCGTCGCCATCATTGCGCTCGGCCATTCCGGCGATCCCGCGGCCGTGGCGCATCTCTCGAACCTCGTGGCCGATCCCGACGCCGGCGTGCGCCAGCAGGTGGCGATGGCGCTCGGCGAGTTCGACGGGCCGGAGGCTGCGAGCGCGCTGGTCAAGCTGCTGGTCGACCCTGAAAGGATCGTGGCGGCGGCCGCGGCCGACAGCATGGCCGAGTTCAAGGATCCCGCCTGCGCCGAGATCATCCTGCCGCTGGTCAAGCACGCCCACGCCTTTGTCCGCATGGGCGCGCTGCGTGCGCTGAAGGAATTGCGCTGCAAGGATACGCTCAAGCCGGCGCTGGAAGCGCTCCAGGATGCTGACGCCGCCGTGCGCGTGCAGGCGATCGGCGTGATCGGGTTCCTCAAGCTGGAAGAATCCATCCCCGCGCTGACCGCGCTGATCAGCGATCCCGACGCCCATGTCCGCCGCGCCGCAGTGAGCGCGCTTGCGTTCTCGCAGATGAAGCCGGCGGCCGAGACCATCACGCGCGCGTTGAAGGATTCCGACTGGATGGTCCGCGAGATGGCGGCGGAGACGCTCGGCCTCAACGTCAACGGTTCGCTCGCCGCCGATCAACTGGTCACCTGCCTCGCCGACGAGTTTTGGCAGGTGCGGCTGAAGGCGATCCGCAGCCTTGGCAAGATGAAGATCGAGCGTGCGGTGCGCCCGATCGGTAATTGCGTCAACCACGACCACGCCAATTTGCGAAAGGAGGCGGCCGCCGCGCTCGGCGAGATCGCCGATCCCGAGGGCGAGGCTTACCTCGCCGTGGTCGCCAACGATCCCGATCCCGACGTGCGCAAGAACGCGCGCTGGGCGCTCCAGCAGATCGCGGCGAAAAGGGCGCGAGCAGAATCGTAAGTCAAGATCTGAGTTCGACAGTCCAGTCCGCGCGAGGTAGCGTCGCGGTTAAAAAGGGTGTGGCAGGGGCTGATCTGAAACTGGTGGCGGATCTGCTTCGTACCCTATACCGCGCACGTCGATATGCCGCACGCAGAACGCCAGCGAAATTAATTGCTTCTGCATTACGGCGTCGCTCCCTAGGATCGGTCTGTGCTTGACGAAATTCCAGCGTCCGCTCGAGCACGGTCAAGTGTGTGATCCCGGAAAGAGGCGACTACGATCATGAGCAATGCCATCACTGCCACCGGAGAGAAGCCGCTGACTCCGGCCATGCTGCGCGAGTTGTCGGTGCGGTCCGATTGGCAAGGTCTGGTCCGCGCGGCCAGCCACTACGGCGTCATCGTCGTTGTCGGCGCGCTGATCTGGCTGGTCTCTTCGCGATACGGAATCGTATGGGCGTTGCCGCTGGTCGTCGTCCAAAGTTACTTTGTCGCATTCCTGTTCATGGTGGTACACGAGACCGCCCACAAGACGGCGTTCCGCAACCGCGCACTTAATCTCGCCTTCGGTCATCTCTCCTCGTTCGCGGTCGGCTTGCCTTACGAATATTACTGCCTGTTCCACTGGGATCATCATCGCTATACGCAGGATCCAAAGAGGGATCCGGAACTGCTGTCGGTTCCGATCCCGACTTCGAACGCCCAACTGCTGATCGTCTACAGCGGCTTGCGGCAGGTCGCCTTCCGGGTGGGACTGATGCTTCGCCATGCGTTGACCGGCAATGCCGCGTCGCCTTGGATTCCGGAAAGCAAACGCCACATTGTCGTGATGGAAGCGCGCCTGCATCTGGCAGGCTACGTCGCGCTGTTGCTGGCGTCGATCGCGCTGCACACCTCGATCCTGTTGTGGGTCTGGGTCGTCCCCGTGATCGTCGGTCAATTGTTTCTGCGTCCGTATCTCCTTGCCGAACACACCGGTTGCGATCGCACGCGCAGCGCCTTCCAGAATACGCGCACCACCTATACCGCCATGTTCGTGCGCTGGTTTGCATGGAACATGCCCTATCATGTCGAACACCATGCGTATCCTTCGATTCCGTTCCATGCGCTGCCGAAACTGAACCGGATCGTCGCCGATCAGATCGTCTACCGGGGCCCTGGCTACATCGCAGTGACGCGGCAAACGTGGGCCTGGTTTCGCCGCGCACGCAACGGCATCGAAAGCCCGATCGGTTCTGATTGAATCGGAATCAGGGCTTGGCGAAAGCCAGCAGAGTGCCGTTGCCGCAGGCTACGCTGCGCCCAAGGTGTGAGCAGCTTGATGAATTTATTGCCCCGGTCACGGTCGGAAGCTGGTTTTCTTGCGCAAAAATGGGACAGCAGGGCCTTGTCGATTAATTGCTTCATGGCCTTCCATCTTCAGACGATCCTATCGTCAAGGTCGATCACTCCGGTCGCCGGCATCACAGGGGTTTGGCATGCGATCAACAATTGGTCTTCGCTTCGCCGTGTTCGTGCTATCTGCGTCCTTCCTGTTTGCACCGTCTGGGCGCGCGACGGCCGAGGAATTGCTGAAGGCGCGGCTCGCCCAGAATCTTGGGCCGATCTCGGGACTGGCGATTGTCGCCAATGCGAAGGGCATTTTCGCCAAGCATGGGCTTGATATCTCGGTCTCCAATTTCACCAGCGGGAAGCAGTGCCTCGATACGGTGCTTGGGGGTGGAGCGGATATCGCGACAACCGCCGAGGCGCCGGTCACGGCGGCCGCGATGGCGCAACAGCCGATCGCCTTCGTGGCGGGGATGGAATATTCGGATCTCAAGACCATGACCGCGGCTTCTGCCGGGATCAAGACGAAGGCTGATCTGCGTGGAAAGCGAATCGCCTTTACGGCCGGAACCGGCAGCGAAGTTTACACCTCGGTTCTGTTGAAAGCGGCGGGCCTGACGTCGAAGGACGTGACGCTCGTCAATCTGCGACCTCAGGAGATGCTCCCCGCCATGGCGGCCGGCAGCATCGACGCGTTCGACACTTGGGAGCCGCACGTTGCGAATGCGAAGAAGGCTCTTGGCGAAGGCGCGATCCCGCTTGAGACCAAAGGTCTCTACTCGGAGACCTTCAATATTGTCGTGACGCAGTCCTACCTCGCGGCCAACCCTGCGATCGTCGGCAAGTTCCTGGCGTCCCTCATCGAAGCCGAGGGCTGGCTCAAGGCGCATCAGGATGATGCGATCGACGTCATCGCCACGGCGACCGGGATGAAACGCGATGAATTGGCTGCGATCTGGCCGGACTATGTCTACCATGTGCGCCTCGACGACAGGATTCTCACGACTCTGAAAACCCATGCCGCCTGGCGGCTCGAGACCGGCAATCATCCCCCTGGCGCGAGCATGCCCGATTTCTCGAAAGTCCTGGTGACGGCGCCGCTGAAGGCGCTCGATCCGGCTCGCGTCACACTGGAGGCGCGCCCGTGAGCGGTGGGGGACGCGGGAGTGCGAGCGCGACCGCACGGCTGAGCGTACTGGTCGCCGTTCTCTCCGTGCCCGCCTTCACAGGCGTGTGGGAACTGGTTGCGCGCTCCGGCATCGTGAACGCCGTGCTGTTTCCGCCGCCATCGACCGTCGCTATCGCCGTTCTCGAATGGATCCGCAGCGGACAATTCTTCGGCGACCTGATGGCGAGCCTCTCGCGCGTGGCCGCGGGATTTGCGATCGGGGCTGCGGGCGGGATCGTGCTCGGCGTCCTGACTGGCCGGTTCCGGCTGGTGTCCAGCCTGCTTTCACCCTTGTTTCACATCCTTCGTCCAATTCCTCCCATCGCCTTCGTGCCGATCGTCATCCTCTGGTTTGGCCTCTCGGAGACAGGCAAGCTATTCCTGGTTGTCTGGGGCGTGTTCTTCACGGTATGGCTCGCGACCCACATCGGGGTGCAGAAGGTCGACCGCGGACTCATCCGTGCCGCCCAGATGCTCGGCACGCCGCAGCCGCAGATGCTGTGGGAGATCGTCCTTCTTGGCGCGCTGCCCTATATCACGGTCGGTCTTCGGACCGCGGTGAGTATCTCCTTCTACACGCTGGTTGCCGCCGAGTTGGCAGGAGCGTTTTCCGGTATCGTCTACCGTATCGAAATTGCGCAACAGAACATGCAAACGGGTCAGGTCATGGGCGGGTTGGCGGCTCTCGGGCTGCTTTCCTTCGTCGCCGACCGTTCCTTCGCGACCCTTGCCGAACGTGCCGTGTGGTGGCGATGACCCCGAGCTTGCTTCGTCCAGACCAGCCGCTCAAGCTCGTGGATACGTACTCGCCTTCCGCTCCGGCGCTTCAGGCAATCATCCGGGTCGAGGATTTGAGCATCGTCTTCGATGGGTCGAGCGGACAGGTCATCGCGGTTGACCGCGTATCCCTGGCGGTAGCCCAGGGAGAATTCGTCTCGATCGTCGGTCCATCCGGCTGCGGCAAGTCCACGCTCCTGAATGCGATGGCCGGCCTCGAGCGGCCGTTCGAAGGCCAAGTGCTCATAGCGGGCGAAGCGATGCGCGCGCCACGGCCCGAGATCGGGATGGTCTTCCAGCAGCCACATCTGTTTCCGTGGAAATCGGTGCGCCGGAACATCGCGCACGGGCCGCGCGCCCTCGGCAAGTCGAAAGCGGAGGCGCTGCGGATTGCCGACGACCTCATCGAGATGATCGGGCTGACGAGATTTGCGTCGGCATATCCGCACACGCTATCGGGAGGCATGCAGCAGCGGGTTGCGATTGCCCGTGCCCTCGCCAATCAGCCGCGCGTGCTGTTGATGGACGAGCCGTTCGGAGCGCTGGATGCGCAGACCCGGGCGGTCATGCAGGACAATTTGCTCGAGCTCCGCGAGCGGATCAACGCAACAATCGTCTTCGTCACACACGACATCGATGAAGCGATCCTTCTCTCTGACCGTGTGCTGATCATGAGCGCGGGACCAGGCCGCATCCTCAAGGATCTTCACGTGAGCTTGCCGCGACCGCGCTCCAGCGCCATCGTGGCGGAGGCTGCCTATCTCGCCCTCAAGCGGGATTGCCTTGATCTGATCCGCTCGGAAGGTCGCCGGGCCTTCGAGCAAATGGAAATCAGGACGTAGGCGCCTGATGCCATGGTCTGGCATGGCTCTTGAATGGTTTTCCTTGCGGCGGCAAGGGAGCGAGCGGATGTCAGCGGCAAGTCTCAGGAATACGACCAGCATCATGCTGGCGGGATCGGACGCGCAGGTCGGGTCGCTGCCCAGCTTGCTGGATCCGCTGTGTGAGGCTGACCGGCGTCGTATCCTCGCGATCGGCCGCAAGGAGGTCTTTCAGGCAGGCAAGCATGTCTGGCGGCAGGGCGACCTGCAGAACGGCATTTATCTGATCGAAGAGGGGCGTATTCGCAGCTACTACGCGGCTCCTTCCGGACGTGAGGTGACGTTAGCGTACTGGTTCGCCGGCAATTTCGTCGGCGGCCCGGATCTGTTCGGTACTGGTGCCCACGTCTGGTCTTCAGTTGCGGTGGAGCGGAGCCAAGTGACGTTCTTGCCCGGCCCAGCCCTTCGCGCGCTAGCGCTTCAATCGGCCAGTATCGCGGTCGCGCTCCTGGATGCACTCGCCTTCAAGGCAAGGTGTTACTCGGCCATGGCGCAAATGCTGGGGACCCGTTCGGTGACCGAGCGGTTGCATCGTCTGTTGATCTTTCTCTCGAAGGTCTACGGCTCGCAGCAAGGCCGTGAGATCGTGATCGGGATCCCGTTCACACATGGTGATCTCGCCAATCTGATCGGCTCAACCCGCCAATGGGTGACGGTGCAGCTTTCCCGCATGCAGGCAAGGGACGTCATCCGTTATCACCGGGGCCTGATTGTGATCCTCAATCTGCGCGCTCTCGATCTCGAAGTCGTCTAGGACGCGGCCTTCGGATATACTCTCAGATCGAACAGTCCGGCCTTCGCATCGGGCAGCCATCGCTCGGCAAGGTCGAGAAGAGCATGGTCACGCCACGCAGGCGCCAGCAAAGTGATGCCCATCGGCATGCCGTTGCCGAGCGTTGCGTTGGGGACTGCCACCGCGCACAAGTCCACGAGATTGGCAAAATAGGAGTAGTAACCGAGGCGGCTGTTGAGCGTGATAGGATCTACCATCATCTCCGAGATCGTGAAGGGGCGTGGCGCGGTCGGTACCACCAGGACATCGATCTCCTCGAAAACCGATTGGATCTGGCGTCGCAGCTTCAAAAGTCGATGTTGCGCGGCAAACGCATCTGTTGCGGAAAACTGGGTAGCTGCGCTCAGCACGTTGCGGGTGACGTCAAGCAGGTCCCCATGATCGATGTCCAGGAGCTTGCCGATCGCCGCATGACGTTCGGCAATCCAAGGCCCTGAAAAGAGCATTTCACCGGCTTCGGCGAAAGGCGCGAAGTCAATTTGCCTGGATTGGCCTCCCAGTCCCGAAAGCCTCGTGCAGGCCTGCCCGTAGAGGTCATTGCATTCCGGCATGCCGAATGGATTCAGATGGCCGACAGAGACCTGGCCGAAGCGGAATTTGCGATGAGATGGGGAGGACGGGGCAATCCGTTGGCGGCTATAAGGATCGCTGTCGTCGAATCCTTCGATCAGCCTGAGCAGAATTCGGCCCTCGGCAATGGAATTGCAGAAAATCGAGGGGCAATCGAGCGTCGGACAGTTCGGCACAAGCCCCCGGGATGAGACGAGGCCTACGGTTGGCTTGATCCCGATGATCCCATTGAAGCCTGCGGGAATCCGGCCCGAGCCGCCGGTATCCGTGCCGAGCGCGAAGGCAACATGGCCGGATGCCACGGCAGCAGCCGAACCGGAACTCGAACCGCCGGAGACGTACAGATCGTTGGCTGCGCTGGAACAGGCGCCGTAGGGGGAGCGGGTGCCGGACAGTCCGGTTGCAAATTGATCCAGGTTGGTCTTGCCAAGACAGATCGCACCCGCGGCCGTCAATCTCTCGACGCATCTAGCCGATTGCGCAGCCCCATATTCGAATGACGGACAGGCTGCTGTCGTTGGCATGTCCTCGACGTCGATATTGTCCTTGACGCCGAATGGCACGCCAAGGAGCGGCAGGACTTCGCCCCGCTCCGCTCGCTGCACAAGGGCATCAGCCTCGGCCAGCGCTTCTTCCACGGGCCGCACATAGATCCAGCAGTTGCGAAGCCGGTCCCGCTCGATGCGCTCATAGGCGGTTGTGATGATGGAGGCCAACTCGGCAGGCGAACGTTGAGGTCGGCTCTGCGCGGATAAGATAGCTTGCGGCACGGAATAAACTCCTGGGGGCATGACCGCACAAATATGAAGCCGGAGCCGGGCAGGGAAAGCAACTAAGTGCCTCTGCCGCACCGGCACGAGTCGACCTGCGAGCAGACCGTTATGAGCGGTAGGAAAAAAAGATGAGGCCGTTGATTCATCACTGTTTTTCCTGATGTTCGGCCACGCTCGCCCTCTTTGTGAGACGCATTCGTAGCACTTCCGGTGAATGCCATCAGGTCAGAAAGGACGACCGTAGTTTCCCGGGATACGGAACTATTTACGCGACCAAGTAACCCAGTGACGCTGTGGCATTAATAGTTAAGACGCGCATCCTTCCCAGGCTCTGGACGGATGCGCAAATTTTCGGCATGCTTAAATAAATTTTTACGTTGGAGTTAAGTTCTGTCGGGCCTACGCGTAGCCGCCAGGCAGAGACTTCACAAAGCCAATGACTTTAAGCGCAAGAGATTTTTTGACGCGTGCGGAATGCAGGGCCGCACCGGAAGTGGACAGGTTAGTGCGTTCGGAGTCTTTCACAGCAAGGCAGACTGGCACAGCGCAGAAGCTGCGATTTCTTGTCGGCCAAGACGCTCGCCTCATTGCCTTGAACGGGCGTTAATAGCACGGTGAATTGATTTTCGACTGCAATCACACCTGCTCTGTGTCCGCAGAGTTTGAGGAGTGTGTATTGGGTCGCGTCAGTCTCATTCGGAAGGCCGAGTTTGAATCGCGTCCTCCGGGATTCCCAAATTCTTGTTTCGTCAGGGGCGAGCTGGAGGGCCGCCGATCGCTTCCGATCGGCCGGCCAGTTTCGAGTCCGTCTTGGACAAATATTGCGCCGAGGGCGGAAGCACTGCCGGTGATTGCACGGCACGCTTTATTTGAGGTGCGCTGCGACGGCGCGAGCTCATCGCCACACTGTCAATCGACGCCTGCAAAGTGCGAAACCGTTACGGCATCTAGTTCATAAAATACCTGAATTCATAACTCACGCGCGAATTTTGGACCACGACATTTTGGAGCATCATCAATGGCAAGCGCCAGTGGCACCACCATCCTCACAGGCACTACCGGCAGCGACAATTTAGTCGGCGGCTCCGGCGATGACGTGCTGTCCGGCGGCGCGGGCAATGATCGTCTCAATGGTGGTTCCGGAGATGACATCCTTAATGGCGGCAGCGGCTTTGACACCGTTCTTGGTGGATCGGGGACAGATACCCTGATCTACAAGGGTTTTGAGAACCAGTACGTCCTGGGTGGGACGTACTCCATCACGAGTGCCGGCTTTTCATTGAGCGGCGGGACTGTTTGGTCGGGAACAGATCAGACGGTTCTCGGTACGGTTTCCAGTCAGACCGTGGTCGTAGGCAATGCTTTCCAAGGCTATGACTCCTATGACGGGGGCAATGGCGCGGTGCAGCTCGGCAAAGCCGGGTCTACGCCGGATATGGACACACTGCAGATTTGGCTGAGTCCAACCCAGTTGAACGACGCCGCCATCTCGGCAGAGATTGCGTATGTCAGGAACGTTTGGCTTCCGCAGCACATCAACGCGCAAACCGGACAGGCCGACAGCTCAACCTATACATTCAAGACGCTCGATCTCAAGATTACAGGCATCGAACAGATCGTGGTGCTTAATGCCGAAGGCACGACAAGGGTCGATCTGAGTACGTCTACCCAGCTCGAAGGGCCGACGTCGAGCTATGTGTTCACAGCCACCTTGGATCATGCGTCCCAGGGGGTGACCACGATCACGACCGACAAGGGCGTGATCACGATTGCCGATGGGCAGACTACGGGCACGCTGACGATTGCTGCGGGCAACGGCGAGGACGTCTACAAGGATGCTTCATCGCTGACCGCGACAATCACCGGGACGTCGGGCGGCAGTTTAGAGAACCTGGTGGTCGGCACGGCGACAGCGACGGCGCATGTCAACGACACCATCACCGATACCACGGTCAATCTGAGCGCCTCGACACAGCTGGAGGGTGCTGCTGCCAACTACGTGTTCACTGCGACGCTGTCAAATGCCTCGCAGGGTGTGACCACGATCACCACCGACAAGGGCGTAATCACGATTGCGAACGGCCAGACCACGGGCACGCTGACGATTGCCGCGGGCAACGGCGAGGATGTCTACAAGGATGCCAGCAGCCTGACGGCTACGATCACGGGGACGTCAGGCGGCAACTTCGAGCATCTGGTGGTCGGCACCGGCACGGCGACAGCCCAGGTCAGCGACACCATCACCGATGCGACGGTGAATCTCAGCGCCTCGACGGTGTTCGAAGGCGCGGTCGCCAACTACGTGTTCACGGCGACGCTGTCGAATGCCTCGCAGGGTGTGACCACGATCACGACCGACAAGGGCGTGATCACGATCGCCGACGGCCAGACCACGGGCACGCTGACGATTGCCGCGGGCAACGGCGAGGATGTCTACAAGGATGCCAGCAGCCTGACGGCTACGATCACGGGGACGTCAGGCGGCAACTTCGAGCATCTGGTGGTCGGCACCGGCACGGCGACGGCCCACGTCAACGACACCATCACCGATGCCACGGTGAATCTCAGCGCCTCGACGGTGCTGGAGGGGGCGGTCGCCAACTACACCTTCACCGCGACGTTGTCGAACGCCTCGGAGGGGGTGACGACGGTCCATACCGACCAGGGCGACATCACCATTGCCGACGGCCACACCACCGGGACGCTGGTGCTCGCCTCGGGCAACGCCGAGGACGTCTACAACGACGCCACGAGTCTGACCGCCAACATCACCGGCACCTCAGGCGGCAACTTCGAGAACCTGGTGGTCGGCACCGGCACGGCGACGGCCCACGTCAACGACACCATCACTGACGCCACGGTCAACCTCACCGCCTCGACGGTGGTGGAGGGGGCGATCGCCAACTACACCTTCACCGCGACGCTGTCGAACGCCTCGGAGGGGGTGACGACGGTCCATACCGACCAGGGCGACATCACGATCGCCGACGGCCAGACGGTTGGGACGCTGGTGCTCGCCTCGGGCAACGCCGAGGACGTCTACAACGACGCCACGAGTCTGACCGCCAACATCACCGGCACCTCAGGCGGCAACTTCGAGAACCTGGTGGTCGGCACCGGGGCGGCGACGGCCCACGTCAATGACACCATCACCGATGCCACGGTGAATCTCAGCGCCTCGACGGTGCTGGAGGGGGCGGTCGCCAACTACACCTTCACCGCGACGCTGTCGAACGCCTCGGAAGGCATCACCACTGTCCATACCGACCAGGGTGACATCACCATTGCCGACGGCCAGACGGTTGGGACGCTGGTGCTCACCTCGGGCAACGCCGAGGACGTCTATCAGGATGAATCGTCGCTGACCGCCAATATCACCGGCACCTCGGGCGGCAACTTCGAGCACCTGGTGATCGGCACCGGCTCGGCGACGGCCCACGTCAACGACACCGTCACCGACGCGACGGTGGATCTCAGCGCCTCCACGGTGTTCGAAGGCGCGGTTGCCAACTACACCTTCACCGCGACGCTGTCGAACGCCTCGGAGGGGGTGACGACGGTCCACACCGACCAGGGCGACATCACCATTGCCGACGGCCAGACGGTTGGGACGCTGGTGCTCGCCTCGGGCAACGCCGAGGACGTCTACAACGACGCCACGAGTCTGACCGCCAACATCACCGGCACCTCGGGCGGCAACTTCGAGCATTTGGTGATCGGCACCGGGGCGGCGACCGCCCACGTCAATGACACCGTCACTGACGCCACGGTCAACCTCACGGCCTCGACGGTGCTGGAGGGGGCGATCGCCAACTACACCTTTACCGCGACGCTGTCGAACGCCTCGGAGGGGGTGACGACGGTCCATACCGACCAGGGCGACATCACCATTGCCGACGGCCAGACGGTTGGGACGCTGGTGCTCGCCTCGGGCAACGCCGAGGACGTCTACAACGACGCCACGAGTCTGACCGCCAACATCACCGGCACCTCGGGCGGCAACTTCGAGCATTTGGTGATCGGCACCGGCACGGCGACGGCCCACGTCAACGACACCATCACCGATGCCACGGTGAATCTCAGCGCCTCAATCCAGGACGAGGGGCCGTCGGCGCAGTATGTGTTCACGGCAACATTGTCGAATGCCTCGCATGGCGTGACGACGATCACGACCGACAAGGGCGTGATCACGATCGCCGACGGCCAGACCACGGGCACGCTGGCGATCGACGCCAACAACGGCGAGGACGTCTATCAGGATGAATCGTCGCTGACCGCCAACATCACCGGCACCTCGGGCGGCAATTTCGAGAACCTGGTGGTCGGCACCGGCTCGGCGACGGCCCACGTCAACGACACCGTCACCGACGCGACGGTGGATCTCAGCGCCTCAACGGTGTTCGAAGGCGCGGTTGCCAACTACACCTTCACGGCGACGCTGTCGAACGCCTCGGAGGGGGTGACGACGGTCCACACCGACCAGGGCGACATCACCATTGCCGACGGCCAGACGGTTGGGACGCTGGTGCTCGCCTCGGGCAACGCCGAGGACGTCTATAACGACGCCACGAGTCTGACCGCCAACATCACCGGCACCTCGGGCGGCAACTTCGAGCACCTGGTGGTCGGCACCGGGGCGGCGACGGCCCACGTCAACGACACCATCACCGATGCCACGGTGAATCTCAGCGCCTCGACGGTGCTGGAGGGGGCGGTCGCCAACTACACCTTCACCGCGACGCTGTCGAACGCCTCGGAAGGCATCACCACTGTCCATACCGACCAGGGCGACATCACCATTGCCGACGGCCAGACGGTCGGCACGCTGGTGCTCGCCTCGGGCAACGCCGAGGACGTCTATAACGACGCCACGACTCTGACCGCCAACATCACCGGCACCTCGGGCGGCAACTTCGAGCATCTGGTGGTCGGCACCGGGGCGGCGACGGCCCACGTCAACGACACCGTCACTGACGCCACGGTCAACCTCACCGCCTCGACGGTGGTGGAGGGGGCGGTCGCCAACTACACCTTCACCGCGACGCTGTCGAACGCCTCGGAGGGGGTGACGACGGTCCACACCGACCAGGGCGATATCACCATTGCCGACGGCCAGACGGTTGGGACGCTGGTGCTCGCCTCGGGCAACGGCGAGGACGTCTATCAGGATGAATCGTCGCTGACCGCCAACATCACCGGCACCTCAGGCGGCAACTTCGAGAACCTGGTGATCGGCACCGGCACGGCGACGGCCCACGTCAACGACACCGTCACCGACGCGACGGTGGATCTCAGCGCCTCAACGGTGTTCGAAGGCGCGGTTGCCAACTACACCTTCACGGCGACGCTGTCGAACGCCTCGGAAGGCGTCACCACTGTCCATACCGACCAGGGTGACATCACCATTGCCGACGGCCAGACGGTTGGGACGCTGGTGCTCGCCTCGGGCAACGCCGAGGACGTCTACAACGACGCCACGAGTCTGACCGCCAACATCACCGGCACCTCGGGTGGCAACTTCGAGAACCTGGTGGTCGGCACCGGCACGGCGACGGCCCACGTCAATGACACCGTCACTGACGCGACGGTGGATCTCAGCGCCTCCACGGTGTTCGAAGGCGCGGTTGCCAACTACACCTTCACGGCGACGCTGTCGAACGCCTCGGAGGGGGTGACGACGGTCCATACCGACCAGGGCGACATCACCATTGCCGACGGCCAGACGGTTGGGACGCTGGTGCTCGCCTCGGGCAACGCCGAGGACGTCTATCAGGATGAATCGTCGCTGACCGCCAATATCACCGGCACCTCGGGCGGCAACTTCGAGCACCTGGTGATCGGCACCGGCTCGGCGACGGCCCACGTCAATGACACCGTCACTGACGCCACGGTCAACCTCACCGCCTCGACGGTGCTGGAGGGGGCGATCGCCAACTACACCTTCACGGCGACGCTGTCGAACGCCTCGGAGGGGGTGACGACGGTCCATACCGACCAGGGTGACATCACCATTGCCGACGGCCAGACGGTTGGGACGCTGGTGCTCGCCTCGGGCAACGCCGAGGACGTCTATAACGACGCCACGAGTCTGACCGCCAACATCACCGGCACCTCGGGTGGCAACTTCGAGAACCTGGTGGTCGGCACCGGCACGGCGACGGCCCACGTCAATGACACCGTCACTGACGCGACGGTGGATCTCAGCGCCTCCACGGTGTTCGAAGGCGCGGTTGCCAACTACACCTTCACGGCGACGCTGTCGAACGCCTCGGAGGGGGTGACGACGGTCCATACCGACCAGGGCGACATCACCATTGCCGACGGCCAGACGGTTGGGACGCTGGTGCTCGCCTCGGGCAATGCCGAGGACGTCTATAACGACGCCACGAGTCTGACCGCCAACATCACCGGCACCTCGGGCGGCAACTTCGAGAACCTCGTGGTCGGCACCGGGGCGGCGACGGCCCACGTCAACGACACCATCACCGATGCCACGGTGAATCTCAGCGCCTCGACGGTGCTGGAGGGGGCGGTCGCCAACTACACCTTCACCGCGACGCTGTCGAACGCCTCGGAGGGGGTGACGACGGTCCATACCGACCAGGGCGACATCACGATCGCCGACGGCCAGACGGTTGGGACGCTGGTGCTCGCCTCGGGCAACGCCGAGGACGTCTACAACGACGCCACGAGTCTGACCGCCAACATCACCGGCACCTCAGGCGGCAACTTCGAGAACCTCGTGGTCGGCACCGGGGCGGCGACGGCCCATGTCAACGACACCATCACCGATGCCACGGTGAATCTCAGCGCCTCGACGGTGCTGGAGGGGGCGGTCGCCAACTACACCTTCTCCGCGACGCTGTCGAACGCCTCGGAAGGCATCACCACTGTCCATACCGACCAGGGTGACATCACCATTGCCGACGGCCAGACGGTTGGGACGCTGGTGCTCACCTCGGGCAACGCCGAGGACGTCTATCAGGATGAATCGTCGCTGACCGCCAATATCACCGGCACCTCGGGCGGCAACTTCGAGCACCTGGTGATCGGCACCGGCTCGGCGACGGCCCACGTCAATGACACCGTCACTGACGCCACGGTCAACCTCACCGCCTCGACGGTGCTGGAGGGGGCGATCGCCAACTACACCTTCACGGCGACGCTGTCGAACGCCTCGGAGGGGGTGACGACGGTCCATACCGACCAGGGCGACATCACCATTGCCGACGGCCAGACGGTTGGGACGCTGGTGCTCGCCTCGGGCAACGCCGAGGACGTCTACAACGACGCCACGAGTCTGACCGCCAACATCACCGGCACCTCAGGCGGCAACTTCGAGAACCTGGTGGTCGGCACCGGCACGGCGACGGCCCACGTCAACGACACCATCACTGACGCGACGGTCAACCTCAGTGCCTCGACGGTGGTGGAGGGGGCGGTCGCCAACTACACCTTCACCGCGACGCTGTCGAACGCCTCGGAGGGGGTGACGACGGTCCATACCGACCAGGGCGACATCACCATTGCCGACGGCCAGACGGTTGGGACGCTGGTGCTCGCCTCGGGCAACGCCGAGGACGTCTACAACGACGCCACGAGTCTGACCGCCAACATCACCGGCACCTCGGGCGGCAACTTCGAGAACCTGGTGGTCGGCACCGGGGCGGCGACGGCCCACGTCAATGACACCATCACCGATGCCACGGTGAATCTCAGCGCCTCGACGGTGCTGGAGGGGGCGGTCGCCAACTACACCTTCACCGCGACGCTGTCGAACGCCTCGGAAGGCATCACCACTGTCCATACCGACCAGGGTGACATCACCATTGCCGACGGCCAGACGGTTGGGACGCTGGTGCTCGCCTCGGGCAACGCCGAGGACGTCTATAACGACGCCACGAGTCTGACCGCCAACATCACCGGCACCTCGGGCGGCAACTTCGAGAACCTGGTGGTCGGCACCGGGGCGGCGACCGCCCATGTCAACGACACCATCACCAATGCCACGGTCGACCTCTCCACATCGAACGTGACCGATCATGATCCAACCATCACGTTCACGGCGACGCTGTCGAACGCCTCGGAAGGCGTCACCACGGTGCATACCGATCAGGGTGTCATCACGATCGCCAGCGGCCAGACCACGGGCACACTGGTCGTCAGCACCCCCAACTCGTCGAGTTTGACCGCGACGGTCACGGGGACCGAAGGTGGAAACTTCGAGCATCTGGTGGTCGGCGCCGGGTCGGCCACTGCGCAAGTCATCGACACGACCCCGCCGACCGTTGCGGTCGATATCGTCGCTACATCGCTGAGCGATGGCACGCCGAGCTCGAACATGACCTTCACCTTCAGCGAGGCGCCGGGCGCCAGCTTCACGGCTGCCGACATCACGGCGACCAACGGCACGGTCAGCGGCCTGGCGCAGGACGATGCCACGCACTATCACGCCACCTTCACGGCAGCAGACGGCGTCTCTGCGACCGGATCGGTGTCGGTGACTGCGGGGAGCTACGCCGACTCCGCCGGCAATCTCGGCGGCGCCGGGACGGATACTGTTACCATCGATCGGCTCAATCCGACCGTTGCGGTCGATATCGTGGCCACATCGCTGAGCGACGGCACGCCGAGCTCGAACGTGACCTTCACCTTCAGCGAGGCGCCGGGTGCCAGCTTCACGGCTGCCGACATTACGACGACCAACGGCGCGATCAGTGGCCTGACGCAGGACGACGCCACGCACTATCACGCCACCTTCACGGCAACGGACGGCGCCGCTGCAACTGGATCGGTGTCGGTGACGGCGGGAAGCTATGCCGACCCCGTCGGGAATCTCGGTAGCGCGGGGGCGGATACGGTCACTATCGATCGGCTCAATCCGACAGTTGCGGTCGACATCGTCGCCACGTCGCTGAGCGACGGTACGCCGAGCTCGAACGTAACCTTCACCTTCAGCGAGGCGCCGGGCGCCAGCTTCACGGCTGCCGACATCACGACGACCAACGGCACGATCAGTGGCCTGACGCAGGACGATGCCACGCACTATCACGCCACCTTCACGGCAACGGACGGCGTCTCTGCGACCGGGTCGGTGTCGGTGACGGCGGGGAGCTACGCCGACCCCGCAGGCAATCTCGGCAGCGCCGGAACGGATACGGTCACCATCGACACCCAGAATCCGACCGCTACGGTTGACTTGACGGCGATTGCGACCGACAGCGGCGCTTCGTCGACCGACTTCATCACCAATGACACCACCTTGACGGCGTCGGGCACCAACTCGGCCCTCGGTTCGGGCGAGAAGATCCAGATCAGCAGTAACGGCGGCGCGAACTGGGCGGATGTGACCCAGAACACCGGGACGACCTGGAGCTACGTCGATCCGACAACCCATAGCACCAGCTTCACCTACCAGGTGCGGGTGGTGGATACCGCCGGCAATGTCGGCAACACCGATACCCAGGCAGTGACGATCGACACAACGGTCGGCCTCCCCGTCATCACCGGCTTCACCACCGACACTGGGACGGTGGGAGACCACATCACCAGCGATACGTCGCTCACCATCAATGGCACGGCGGAAGCAAACAGCACCGTGACAGTGTTCCAGAATGGCGTGTCGATCGGCACGACGACAGCAGACGGTCTCGGAAACTGGAGCAAGGTCGACAGCAACGTGCTGGTGAACGGTACGACTTATCAGTTTACGGCGATACAGACGGACGTGGCCGGAAACGTCAGCGGTCTGTCTGCCAGCTATGCCGCGACGATCGATACCACTGCGCCGTCGGTGAGTTCGATCGTGTTTCAGACTCCAAACCCCGATGCCAGCGGGTTTACCGATGTCGCGATCACGTTCTCTGAAGCCGTAGGAAATTTTGACGCCAGTGATCTCCAGTGGCAAACCAACGGTTCAGGCTCGCCTGTCACGTTGAGCGCAACCTCCACGCCAGTGAAGGTCATTTCTCTAACGACCTCGGACAACATCCATTGGGCCCTCCAACTCGACTATTCAGGGAGCAGTTCGAGCGGCAAAGATAATGGAAGGCTGATTGTCACCGCCACCTATACCGACGTTTCCGGCAACGTAGGCGCGCTTGGGCAGACTACTTCCACCAACGAGAAAGTGGCGCCAGCCGGAATTGCTGGGCAGCCGATCAATCTTGGATTGCTCGATCCGGGCGGCGTGCATGGGGATATTAGTGTCAGCATCGCGGGAGTTCCCTCCGGCTGGACCCTGAGCGAAGGTACCTCGAATAGTGATGGCACTTGGACCGTCGTGACGAATGACATCGGTTCGCTCACCGTTACGATGCCGAGCGCCTACACGGGCGCGCTGGTGCTCAATGTCTCAGAAACCTGGACCAATGCCGACGGCAGCTTCGGAAATGCAGCCATCGTCGACAACGTCGAAGCCTACGCACCGGGCAATCCGATCTTTGCCATCTCCGGCGATGATAATCTCACCGCCTCGAGCGGCAACGATCTGCTCGTGTTCTCGCAGCCGATCGGACACGATGTCGTCTACAGTTTCGATCTGATGCACGACAAGATTGACCTGATCGGCTACGCCGGGTTCACGGCGTTCGCCGACATCCAGGCGCACGCGGCGAATGATGCGGCCGGAAATGCCGTGATTACGCTGGGCGATGGTCAAACGATCACATTGGACGGCATCGACGCCGGCTCGCTCTCGGCCGACGACTTCGTATTCGATCAGACACCTGTGGTCGACAACGCCGTCACGATGACCATCAGTGATGGCGCAATCCTGCCGTTGTCCGGCATCATCCATAATACAGGAACAATCTCGCTGAGTTCGACCGGCAATGAGACCGACCTGCGGCTCATCGAACACGGCATATCGCTTGAGGGCGGCGGTCAAGTGCTGTTGTCCGACAACATCGGAAATGTCATCAGCGGTGCGGTTTCCGACGTGACGCTGACCAACGTCGACAATACGATTTCCGGCGCCGGCCAGCTCGGCGCGGGCACCATGACGCTGGTCAACCAAAGCACCATCATCGCGACCGGGACCAATTCGCTGGAGATCGATACCGGAGCGAACGCGGTCATCAATTCGGGTACCTTGGAGGCGACGGGCTCCGGCGGTTTGGTGATCGACAGCGCGGTCTCCAACTTCGGTCTGCTCTGGGCCAATGGCGGCAATATCATTGCCAACCACGATGTCAGTGGAGGCGCGGCGCAGATTAGTGGCACCGCGACACTCGAACTGGGCGGCACGGCATCAGCCGACGTAACGTTTGACTTTGATGCCATCGGAACCCTGAAGCTCGACCAGTCCATCAATTTCACGGGGGCCATCGCCGGTCTGAACGCCGACGATCAACTCGACCTGGTCGATATTCTGTCAGGTGCAGCAACGACGGCCAGTTATGCCGCAAATGCGGCGGGCGACGGGGGAATGCTCAGCATAAGCGATGGTACGCACACAGCTCATATCGCGCTTCTGGGACAGTACTCAGCGAGCGCTTTCGAGGTTGGAGCGGATGGTGCCGGCGGAACTCTGATCAAGTATCTCGATCCACACGTGTCGCCGTAAAAGCTGCCGGCGAGATGCCGATCTTGCGGGACGGTTCGGATATCATCGCCGTTGGTGCGATCGAGAAAACTGGTGTGCGTGGCTGTCGAGCGGCTGGGATCCGAGCTTCGTTGAACGTTCAGTAAAGCCATTTGCTAAACATGCTTGGCGTTGGCCAGCTTCTGGCTCGCCGGTTATCCAGGCGGGCTTAGATTGCTCGCGGCGCCAGATCGGCGATCGAATCTTCCGAAAAGTTAGGAAATTTGCTGCGCTGCGAACATTCCGCTTACGCGCGCGAACGCGCAAATCTTTTCGCCTAGCTAGCGACAAACCGGCTTGACGGCTTCCAAAATTTAGTAATACGTTTAGTATTACAAAAAAGCTAAACATCACGCATCGAGCCGATGTGTGGGAGGAGCCCAAGCCCTTCCGGACCTGTTTCCGGAAATGGTCCGTCTCGTTCTCCACTCATCGCTCCTCAAACTCGGTTTCAGGATCTTGGCGTCGTTCCGACAGGGAGCGCCGAGCGGGTTAGATGCTTCAACGAGAGAGGAAACAGATATGCGGACATTCAATTGGCTAAGGAGCTCGACGGCAACCATGGTCCTCGGGACAGCGCTGCTGGGGATATTTGGCGGAGGCGAAGCCGCAGCTCAGGGCAAGCAGCTTACGCTGTGCTGGGCGGCGTGGGATCCGGCCAATGCGCTGGTCGAGCTCGGCAAGGACTTTACCAAGCAGTCCGGCATTGAGATGAAATACGAGTTCGTCCCGTGGACGAGCTATGCCGATCGCTTCCTCAACGAGCTCAACTCCCACGGCAAGCTCTGCGACCTGATCATCGGCGATAGCCAGTGGATCGGCGGCGCCGCCGAGAACAAGTGGTACGTCAAGCTCAACGACTTCTTCGACAAGGAGAAGATATCGATGGACGACTTCGTCCCGGCGACGGTCGTCGGCTATTCGCAGTGGCCGAAGAACTCGCCGAACTATTGGGCGCTGCCGGCCATGGCCGACGCGGTAGGCTGGACCTACCGCAAGGATTGGTTCTCGCGGCCCGAGATTCAGTCCGCATTCAAGGCAAAATACGGCCGAGACCTAGCGCCGCCGAAAACCTATGACGAGCTGAAGCAGATCGCGGAGTTCTTCCAGGGCCGCGAGATCGACGGCAAGAAGGTCTATGGCGCCTACATCTTCACCGAGCGCGGCTCGGAGGGCATCACCATGGGCGTGACGAACGTGCTCTACAATTATGGCTTCAGCTACGACAATCCGAAGAAGCCGTACCAGATGCAGGGCGTCGTCAATTCACCGGAAGCTGCCAAGGGGCTGGAGTTCTACAAGGAGCTCTACAAGTGCTGCACGGCGCCCGGTATGACCAACGCCTACATGCAAGAGGGGCTCGATGCCTTCAAGTCCGGCCAGGTGGCGATGCAGATGAACTGGTTCGCCTTCTTCCCGGGCCTCTACAAGGATCCGAATGTCGGCGGCGACAAGATCGGCTTCTTTGTCAATCCGGCGGGCCCGAACGGACACTTCACCCAGCTCGGCGGGCAGGGCATCTCGGTGGTGGCGACCTCCGATCGCAAGGACGACGCGCTCGCCTACATCAAGTGGTTCGCGCAGCCCGCCGTGCAGCAGAAGTGGTGGCAGCTCGGCGGCTATTCGGCGCTGAAGGCGGTTGTCGACGCACCCGACTTCCCGAAGAGCGCGGCGTTCGCACCGCAATTCCTGGAGTCGATGGGTATCGTCAAGGACTTCTGGGCCGAGCCGTCCTACGCGCAACTGCTGCTCGACATGCAGAAGCGAGTGCATGACTACGTCGTTGCCGACAAGGGCACGGCGCAGCAGGCGCTCGATCTGCTGGTCAAGGATTGGACCAAGGTCTTCAAGGAGCAGGGCAAGCAGGTCGCGTCGCAATAGAGCATGATCCGGAAAAGTGTGCAGCGGTTTTCCGAAAAGATCGTGCTCAAACAATAAAGCTAAAGCGCGTTCATAGCGCTTTAGACCCGGCGCTCGTATCAACTGAACCGGTTTCCCCGGGTGTATCCCGGGGAAGCCGAACCAGCCAGCCGATGGACCAGATGACGACGATCCTTCAACCTGATGATGCTACGATTGCAGGTATGAGCGAGCCCGCCAGATCTCGCGCCACGCGGCGCGTCCGCGGCCTGTCGGACCGGACCATCGCCTGGCTGTTCGTTGCGCCGACGATCGCGCTGTTGCTGGCGATCAACATCTTTCCGCTGGTGTGGATGATCCGGCTGTCCTTCACCAGCCTCAACCTCAGCATGTCCTATCTGCCGTTGCGGTTCGTCGGGCTCGATAATTTCCGCGACATCCTTACCGACGAGGATGTTTGGTTCCGGCTCCAGACCACAGCGCAATTCGTGATCTGGTCGGTGGCGTTACAGGTGGTCATCGGGTATGGCTTGGCGCTGTTGATCAACCGCCAGTTTCGCGGCCACAGTTTCTGGACCACGATCATTCTGCTGCCGATGATGCTGTCGCCGGCGGTCGTCGGCAACTTCTGGACGCTGCTGTTACAGCCGCAAATCGGGCCGTTCAACTCCCTGATCAGCCTGTTCACGGGGGTGCCGCCGAGTTCGTTCAGCATGACCGGGCAGGTCTCGCTCGCACCTTGGACCATCGTGCTCGTCGACACCTGGATGTGGGCCCCCTATGTGATGCTGATCTGCCTCGCCGGGCTTCGCTCCATTCCCGATTACATCTACGAGGCGGCCGAAGTCGACCGCGCCTCGGCCTGGCGGCAATTCTGGTCGATCACGCTGCCGATGACCGTGCCGTTCCTGATGCTCGCGGTGCTGTTCCGCGCGATCGAGAACTTCAAGATGTTCGACATGGTCAACCTCCTGACGTCGGGAGGACCGGGCTCGACCACGGAGCTCGTATCGATCACGCTGAAGCGTGCGGCGTTCGAGAAATGGCGCACCGGCTATTCCTCCGCGCTCGCCATCATCCTGTTCGTGACCGTGTTCGGTGCCGCCAACATCTATGTCAAAGCGCTCAACAAGGTGAAGCAACGATGACCGCTGCCGTCGCCAAATCTGCCCTCGCCAAGTCCACCGCTCACTCCATCGTCGAGGCTTCGCCGCGTTCGAAGGCGGTCGCCGGTGGTCTCGTTATCCTCTATGCCGTGATCACGATCCTGCCGCTGCTCTGGATCGTCGCCACGGCGTTCAAGTCGCAGAGCGATGCGATTGCCTATCCGCCCAAGGTGCTGTTCGAGCCGACCCTCGAAGGCTATGTGAACCTGTTCACGGTGCGCACGCGGCAGACGCCGGACTTCATCGCAAAACTGCCGCCGCCAGAGACGTGGTACGACAAGCTCGTGCGACAGCGGGACATGGTCATTGCCGGACCGTCGAAGGTTGTGCCGCGTTTCGTCAACTCGCTGATCATCGGGTTCGGCTCGACCTTCCTGGCCGTCTTTCTTGGAACGCTCGCGGCCTACGCTTTCTCGCGCTTCCGCATTCCCCTGGCCGACGACCTCCTGTTCTTCATTCTCTCGACGCGCATGATGCCGCCCGTTGCGGTGGCCATCCCGATCTATCTGATGTACCGGCAGCTCAACCTGACCGACACCAGGCTCGGCATGATCCTGCTCTACACCGCCGTGAACGTCTCGCTCGCGGTCTGGCTGCTCAAGGGGTTCATCGACGAGATCCCGCGCGAGTATGAGGAGGCGGCCCTCGTTGACGGCTACACGCGATTGCAGGCGCTGCGCAAGGTGGTGCTGCCGCAGGCGGTGACCGGTATTGCGGCAACTGCGATCTTCTGCCTGATCTTCTCCTGGAACGAGTATGCCTTCGCGGTTCTCCTTACCAGTGGTGAAGCCCAGACCATGCCACCCTTCATCCCCTTCATCATCGGCGAAGGCGGACAGGACTGGCCGGCCGTCGCCGCCGCGACCACGCTGTTCGTCGTCCCGATCGTCCTGTTCACCGTGTTGTTGCGCAAGCACCTGCTGCGTGGCATCACCTTCGGAGCTGTGCGCAAATGAACGGCTCTGCGGTTGGCAAAAGCGGAATGTCTCGCTGGTTCCTTCGTGGGCCCTGGGAGGCCGGCGCGATGACCCTGATCGGGGGCGGCATCGTCATGCTGGTGCAGCCTTGGTCGATCGATCTGTACAGCTATTCCTTTGTGACGATCCTTGCCGGCACGGTTGGCTATGTCATTGTTAGCCATTTTCCGGAATAGGACGGCAGCCATGGCACAAATCCGCGTCGAAAACCTCCGCAAGTCGTTCGATCAGTTCACAGCCGTTGAAGGTTCGAACTTCACCATCGACGACGGCACCTTTTTCGCGATGCTCGGGCCCTCCGGCTGCGGCAAGACCACCACGCTGCGCATGATCGCGGGCCTCGAACTGCCGACCGAGGGCAAGATCCTGCTCGACGGCGAGGACGTGACCTTTCGCCGTGCCGCTGCCCGCGATATCGCCTTCGTGTTCCAGCTCTTTGCGCTCTATCCGCACATGAATGTCGCGGGCAATATCGTCTTTCCCCTGAAGTGCCAGGGCATGGGGCGGAGAGAGATTCGCGAGCGTGTGCAGGAAACCGCGCGGCTGCTGCGGATCGAGCATCTCCTGTCGAGCAAGACTTCGAAACTGTCGGGCGGCGACCGGCAGCGCGTCGCGCTTGGCCGCGCTATGGTGAGACGGCCGAAGGCCTTCCTGATGGATGAGCCGCTCGGGGCGCTCGATGCCGAGTTTCGGCACCTGATGTGCGGCGAGCTTCGCGATTTGCACGATCGCATCGGTGCGACCACCGTCTATGTGACGCACGACCAGCTCGAGGCGATGTCGATGGCGGATCAGATCGCCGTCATGAACAAGGGACGCGTCGAGCAGATCGGCTCGCCGCAAGAGGTCTATGACCGGCCCGCCAGCATGTTCGTAGCCGATTTCATCGGCTCGCCACCGATGAATTTCTTGCGGTTTGAAAGCGGCCTGCGGTTGGGGGATCGGGCTGTTGCCTTTCATAGCGTCAGCGTCGAAGTCCCAGAGATCCGCGAGGATCGTGCGAGCGCACCGCTGGCGCTCGGGATACGTCCCGAGCACATTCGCTTTGCCGACGCGGCACCCGTCCGCGGCGAGGTGTTCGGCGCCGAATATCTCGGCACCACGCAGATCGTCACCGTCGACACGGCGCATGGACGCGTTGCGGCGCGGCTGCCCTCCAGCGCGTCGGTGCGGATCGGCGAGACGGTGGGTCTTGAATTCCACTCCGAGAGGCTGGCGCTGTTCGATGTTGCCAGCGGCCTCGCTGTTCGAACCGCCAGTTTGGGGAGTGCGCGTCGTGGCTGACGTAGTTCTGCGCAACATCAGCAAGCGTTTCGAAGCGGTCGAGGCCGTGCGCGAACTCTCGCTGGCAGTGAATGATGGAGAATTCCTGGTCCTGCTCGGGCCGAGCGGAGCCGGCAAAACCACGACGTTGCGGCTGATCACCGGGCTCGAGACCCCCGACGCCGGCTCGGTCATGATCGACGGCCGCGATGTGACGCACGATCCGCCAGGATCACGCGATATAGCCTTTGTCTTCCAGCAATATTCGTTGTATCCGCACCTCACGGTTTATGACAATCTGGCGTTTCCGTTGCGCTCCCCCGCGCGGCGCGTGTCGGAGCCAATTATCCGCAAGCGCGTCGAGCAGACGGCGGAGCTTTTGCATATCGCAAGCAAGCTGAACAACCGTGCAACCCGCCTGTCGGGCGGCGAAATGCAGCGGGTGGCCATCGGCCGCGCGCTGGTTCGCGATCCCTCGATCTACCTGATGGACGAGCCGCTGTCGTCGCTGGATGCGAAGCTCCGAGCGGAGCTTCGTCTTGAGCTCAAGCGGATCCAGCTCGAGCTTGGCGCAACTATTCTCTACGTGACCCACGATCAGGTCGAGGCCATGACAATGGCCTCCCGGATCGGCGTGATCAGGGACGGCCAGCTTCTTCAGTGCGGCACGCCGCGGGAGATCTACGAAAGCCCGTCGAGCAGCTATGTCGCCTCGCGCCTCGGCACGCCCCAGATCAACTTCCTTCCGGCCCATCTGTTGTCCGACGTGCCGGTGCCGCCGGGAACGGAGACGGTCGGCATCCGAACCGAGCATCTGCAAATCGCCGCGCGCAATGGCGGACGGATGGTCGGCCGGGTGCACCGCGTGGAGCACCTGGGTGAGCAGAATCACGTTCACCTGGATTATAAGGGCGAGATGTTGGTGACGCTTGCGGATCCGCGTCAGCCGCTTCAGTCCGGCCAGGAGGTCGAACTGCACCTGGTCCATCCGCTCTGTTTCGACCGCGCGGGGCAACGTATCCCCGCGATGATGCACTAGAGGATCAACTCGATGTCGCTGCAACCCGAAACGTTCAAGTCGTTGGTCAAGGTGGCCGCAGAGCAGGTCATCGCCAGCGCGCCGGAGCTCACGACGCTGGATCAGGCGATCGGCGACGGCGACCACGGAATAAACATGAAACGCGGCTTCGAGGCCGTGCTCGGCAAGCTCGATGCCATCTCCACGCAACCGCTCGACGAGGCGCTGAAGACGATCGGCAAGACGCTGGTGATGACGGTCGGCGGCGCGTCGGGGCCGCTTTACGGCAGTTTCTTTCTTGCCGCCGGCGAAGCGCTCTCGCACGACAGGCACTTGCCGGACGATCTCGCTGACGTCTTCGGCAGCGGCGTGAACGCGGTGAGCGCACGGGGCCGCTCGCAGGCCGGCGAGAAGACGATGCTCGACGTTCTCGTTCCCGTCCTGGAGACGCTGAAGACGGCCGCCGGCCAACCTGACCTGATCGCGCGGGTCCGGACAATTGCAGCCGAAGCTGTCGAGCGGACTGCGCCGATGCAGGCCACCAAGGGGCGGGCGTCGTTCCTGGGACCGCGCAGCGTCGGGCATGTTGATCCCGGGGCACGTTCGAGTTGCGTTCTCGTGCAGGCGGTCTGCGCGAGCCTGGAGGGACAGCAATGACCGACACTGTGGGTATCGTGATCGTCTCGCATTCGAAGGACATCGCCAAGGGCACCGCCGACATGGTGAGGCAGATGGTCGGTAGCGAGGTCAAGGTGGCGTTCTGCGGCGGCAATCCCGATGGTGGATTGGGCACCAGCGTCTCCCTGATCATCGACGCCATCAATGATGCTTGGTCCGCCAAGGGTGTCGCGATCCTCGTCGACCTCGGCGGGGCCGAAACCAACAGCGAAATGGCGGTCGAGATGCTGGAGCCCGCGCGGCGCGATCTCGTTGTCGTATGCAACGCACCGATCGTCGAGGGGGCCGTGATGGCGGCGACCGAGGCGGCAGGCGGCAGCTCATTGGCCCAGGTGAAGGCCGTGGCCGAGGAACTCTCTGCCGACTGAGACGTCGGCGAAGCGAAGATGGAATAAAGGTATGCTGGACAAAGCGGACGGACAGAGTTTCACCGGCAGTGTGCGGCTGGTGCACGCAGTGGGAATGCACGCGCGCCCGGCGGTCAAGCTGACTAAGCTTGCCAAGAAATTCCAGGCCCAGATTTCCGTGCGGGTCGCAGGCGCGGCCGAGTGGATCAACGCCAAGAGCGTCGCCAAGATCATGGCGATGCGCGCGGCGCACGGCAGCACGATCGAGATCAGGGCGTCAGGCAGTGACGCAGAGGTCGCCGTCGCCGCGCTGGTCGATCTGATTGCAAGCGATTTTCCGGACGGGACTTAGCAGCATGCAGGTTGGCGCGACAGGACTGACCTACCGCGGCAGAACCGCCTCGATCGGCTTTGCCCACGGTCCGTTCGTCCGGGTCGACGCTGATACGAACGGCGAGCGTGTCGCGGGTAACCTCGCTGAAGAAGCGCTTGCCCTTCGTGCCGCGATCGACACGGCAAGCGGGCAGATCGCGGATTTGGCCGGGATCGCCGGCGGCGAGGCGGCGCAAATTCTCGAATTCCAGGTCGCGCTCCTGGAGGACGAGGATTTCATCGAGGCCATTTTCGCGTCGATCGGCGAGGGGGATGCGGCTGACGTCGCATGGCGTTCGGCGCTCGACACGCAGATCGCGGATTACAATTCAGCGGCGGACGAGTATTTGAAGGCGCGCTCTTCGGACCTTGCGGACCTGCGCGATCGCGTGATCAACATCTTGCGGGGCGATGGGGGGCAGGCGCTGGAAATTCCGAGCGGTGCCGTCGTCTGCGCCGACGATCTGCCGCCCTCGCGATTCCTTGAGATCGACTGGTCCGGTGGCGGTGGTCTGGCGCTCTTGCGTGGCAGTCCCACGAGCCACGTCGCGATGCTGGCGCGCGCGCGGGGTATTCCCATGGTCGTGCAACTCGGCGCCATTCCTGACGTCGGAGCGACCGCGCTGCTCGATGGTGAAGGCGCGACGCTCGAACTCGATCCCGGCGCCGAGCAGGTCCGCCTGTTCGAAAAGCGGCGCGAAAGCCATCGCAAGAGCAGGGCGTCTGCGCGCGCGATTCTGCGACGGCCGACGGCATCATGGCGCGGCGAGCGGATCAAGCTGCTCATCAATATCCAGCGCGTCGACGATCTCGAGCACGCCGACGCGCAATATGCCGATGGCATCGGCCTCATGCGCACCGAGTTTCTGCTGACGGAGCAGGGCGGCCTGCCCGACGAGGAGACGCAGTTCCAGGCCTACGATGCGGTGTTGCGTTGGGCCGACCGGCGCCCGGTCACTATTCGTACCTTTGACGCGGGCGGCGACAAGCCCATCGCCGGCTTCACGCTGGACGGCGAAGCCAATCCGTTTCTCGGAGTTCGCGGCTTGCGGCTTTGCCTGGCCCGCCCCGAGATCTTTGCCGTTCAGCTCCGCGCGCTGGCGCGCGCCGCGGTGCGTGGAAACCTCAAGGTCATGTTTCCGATGGTCACATCGGCGGACGAGCTGGAGGCCGGACGGAAGCTGTTTTCCGACCTCGTGCAGCGCTTGCAGGCGGAGGGCATTGCCGCGATGCTTCCCGAGCTGGGAATCATGGTCGAAGTCCCGGCGGCGGCCCTGGCGATTGTGAGCTTCAAAGCCGCCTTCTTCTCGATCGGCTCGAACGATCTTGCGCAATATGTCCTTGCCTGCGATCGTTCCAATGGAGCGCTCGCCCCCTTGATGGACCCGCTGCATCCGGCCGTGCTCGAACTGATCGCGCGGACCGCCGAGCATGGGCGGCGCGCCGGGATCAGTGTCAGCCTGTGTGGCGACATGGCTGGCGATCCGCGCTGTCTCCCCGCATTGCTGAACTGCGGCTTACGCGAGCTTTCGGTGAATGCGTCGGCGCTTGCGCAGATCAAGCAGACCATCGACCGGCTGAGCGGCGGAGGTGGCCTTGGCTGACACGGCAATCGATGAACCGGCGGAAGCCGGTGCTGTGGCGATTTACAAGCGCATCTTCAAGGAGGTGCTTGAGAGCCGGCCGTCCGGCATGCGGCTTCGTCTTGCGCATGCCATGGGGAAGAATCGCAGCTTCGTCAGCCAGATCAGCAATCCCGCTTATCCCGTGCCGATTCCCGTGCAGCATCTCAATACGATCTTCGATGTCTGCCACTTCCCTCCGCAGGCGAAGGCCGCTTTTCTTCGCGCTTATGCGCGCGCACATCCGCGCCGGGTCGGCCGGCTGACCGAAGGATCGCACGAGCGGACGTTGACTCTGCATTTGCCGGATCTCGGTAGCGCCAAGCGGAACGCCGAGCTCGATGCGCTGCTCCAGGAATTCGCGCGGCGCCTGATTGCTATCATGCGGGAAAAATAGGGCGCGAGGCCAAGAAGGAAAAAGGGCAGGAAGCGGGGAGGAGACAATGAAGAAGTTCATCAATTCGGTCGACGGCGTGCTCGCGGAAAGCCTTGACGGGTTTGCGACTGCGCATGCCGATCTCGTCGCGCTCGGGCCGGAGCGGAAATTCGTGCGACGCCGCGAGCTAAGCCCCCGGAAGGTCGCGCTCGTGTCGGGCGGTGGCAGCGGGCATGAGCCGCTGCATGCCGGTTTCGTCGGCTATGGCATGCTCGACGCCGCCTGCCCGGGACAGGTTTTTACCTCGCCGACGCCGGACCAGATCGTCGAGGCTGCTCAGGCGGTTGCGGGGGACGCCGGCGTGCTGTTCATCGTCAAGAACTATGCGGGAGATCGCATGAACTTCGAGATGGCGGCCGAGATTGCTGAGGGCCGTATGGCCACGATCGTGACGGATGATGACGTCGCGGTCGAGAGCTCGACCCACAGCATCGGGCGTCGCGGCGTGGCGGGCACATTGATCGTCGAAAAGGTTGTCGGCGCGGCCGCCGAAAAGGGTGCTGACCTCGAGGGCTGCGTTGCGCTCGGCGAGCGCGTCAACGCGCGCACACGCTCGATGGGCGTGGCGCTGACGAGTTGCACGGTCCCGGCGGCGGGCACGCCGACCTTTTCGCTCGGCGAGGATGAGATGGAGATGGGGGTCGGCATTCACGGCGAGCCGGGTCGTCGCCGCGTCAAGCTGGAACGAGCCGATGTGATCGCGGACGAGATGACGACGGCCATCGCGCAGGATCTCGACGCGCGCGACGGGGCCGAGGCCCTCCTGCTCGTCAACGGATTTGGCGGAACGCCAACGATCGAGCTCTATCTGATGTACAACGCGGCGCGCCGGATGCTCGAGAAGCGCGGCTTGCGCATCGCTCGCTCGCTGGTCGGAAGCTTCGTCACCTCGCTGGACATGGCCGGGTGCTCGCTCACCGTCAGCCTGCTCGATACCGAAACGACGGCGCTCTGGGACCATCCTGTGCGCACGGCGGCATTGAAATGGTGATTGCGGTCGTCCTTGTGCCCTCTTGGCCTAGAGGGCAAAGCGAAGTGCAAGGCTCGGGCGAAATCCGCCGCGACAATGCCGAGGTGTGTCCTTGAAAGGTGTGTTCACGGGCAGGAGGATGATCAGGAAGCGTCTGCGGGACGGACCGGCACGGTGAAGTGAAAAGTCGCTCCGCGGGGCAGGTTAGGCGTCACCCACAAGCGCCCGGCATGAGCTTCGATAATCGAACGGCAGATGGACAGTCCTAGCCCGAGCCCGCTCGGCTTCGTCGTGTAAAAGGGGGTGAAGACGTGCTCGAGAGTTTCCACTGCCAACCCCGGTCCCGAGTCCTGCACCTCGACAAGAACACGATCCGGGCCGACCTCACCGGTGGTGATAAGCACCCTTCTGGCGTCGTCCGCCACGGTGCCCATTGCCTGGACTGCATTGACAATCAAATTAAGGACCACTTGCTGCAATTGGACGCGATCGCCCTCCACAAGCGGTAAGCTGTCTGCAAGTTCCGCTTGTACCGAGACGCCGTTCTTCATCGCTTCGCCGCGGGTAAGCTCAATCACGTCCCGGATGGCTTCGTTGATATCCAAATTATCCTTCCGGGGCGGTGCTTTCTTGATGAGATCGCGAATTCGCTGGATGATGTCGCTGGCGAGCGCAGTATCGTTAATGACCCAGTCCAGTGATTGCCTGACCCTCTCGAGATCGGGCGGGTCTCTATCAAGGAACCGCGCGGCCGCACCAGCATTCATGGATGCCGCGGCGACCGGCTGGCTTACTTCGTGGGCGATCGAGGCCGTGAGTTCGCCCATGGTGGCGAGGCGGTTGGCATGCGCCAACTCCCGCTGCATCTCGCGCAGGGCCTCCGTGGCGCGCTTCTGTTCGGTGATGTGACGTCCCACGCCGCGATAGCCGATGAACTGGCCGGACTTGTCGAAAACCGGCATCCCGGACACGGAGACGTAGCGCTTGCGGCCGTCTGTCGTAGGGCGCGCGAGCTCGAAGTCACGGAATGGCAGGTGGGCATCGAGCGTCTCCCGATGCATGCGCCAAGCCTCCTCGTCGGGCTCCAAGTAGGGCACTTCCCAACGCGTTTTACCAAGTTCAGAGCCCGACGCGGGAGCGTCAGCAACGGTTTCGGCGAACTCCTGGCGGATGAAGCGATGGTCCGCATCTGATTCCCAGTACACGTCGAAAGAGAACTGTACGAGAGTACGAAAACGCTCTTCGCTCTCCCGCAGAGCCTCCTCGGACCGTTTACGCTCCGTCAGGTCGACGACAAAGGAGACACCTTGGTCCCGTTGCTCGTCGAACGCAGCCATTCCAATCAAGACCGGCACGCGGCTTCCGTCCTTACGGAAATACTCTTTCTCGAACGGCTGTACGCTCCCCATCTTCTTGAGTTCCGGGATCCACCATCGTTCGTGCCGATCGAGCCATTCCGGCGGTGTCAGGGCAGTCCAGAGCAGGCGACCAGAGGCGAGATCCTCACGGTCGTACCCCACGATGCGCAGAAACGCGTCGTTGGCCTCCAGAATGGGACCTTCAAGCTCCCAGATGATAATCCCAATGATGTTGGCGTCGACAAGGCGGCGGATCTTCGCTTCGCGTTCCCTGACATCGCGATACAGAGCCGCATTTTCCAGCGCGATTGCCGCTTGTGAGGCGAGAAGTTTTAGAACAGCAACTCTAGCGGGTGCGAAAACGTGGGGCGTCAGTGTATTCTCGAGGTAGAGCACCCCGATAAGCTTGCCATGGTGGATCAGAGGCAAGCAAAGAATGGAACGAGGCTTGCGCTGACCAAGGTAGGGGTCCGTAGCAAAAGGAGGTTGGCAGGCGGCATCCTCGAGAACAGCACACTCTCTGGTCCGCATTACGTAATAGAGAACGGATTCCGGGACCAGAGCCTCGGTCACCGCTGCTTCGCACAGTTCGACGGTCACTCTCTCGCCGGTTGTCGTGGCTTCCGCCTCGATGCGCGGCTCGTTGTTCTCGTGCGACAGGATCAACAGACCCCGTTCAGCGCCTGCTTGTTCAATGGCCGTGTGCATCAGCGTCTCGATGAGCTTTTCCAAGACCATCTCGCCTGATACCGCTTCAGACACCTTGATCACGGTAGTGAGGTCGAGATGCTCGACCGGCGCCCCGATGGTGCTCATGGGGCCAGGCTCTGATCTCACCTCCTTGAGGTGCGGATGGATATCCTCAAGTTGCCGCACTTTGCCGTCCGCCCCCCAACGAACATAGCAATCGCGCGCTTTTTGCAGATAGATGCGAGCAAACTCTTCGAAGCCACGCATGCCGTAAAAGCGGGCGGCCATTTCGTAAGCGAGTCCTTCGTGGTGGACGAAGCCGTTGCCGCGGGCGGAGCGGATGGCTTGTTCATAGAGATGCTCCGCGTCGAGTTCTCTGCCTTGGAGGCGGGCGATTTCTGCGCCGGCGAGTACAGCGCGGTTCGTGAAGCTCTCAGGGCAATTCTGCGCCCACAATTCGAGCTGCTGCTGGTGGGCCGTCAGCGCTTCAAAGTGCCCTTGCTGTTCTTCAGGGGGAGCCAAATCCCAGCATGCGGCGCGGGACAGTGCTGCATAGAACTCGTATTCCGCCGTTTCGAATAGCTGAGGTGATGACCACGGTAGGCTCCGAGCCTTGGCTGCGGCGGCCGCGGCTGACACATAGTCGCCGGCAAAGAAGCACGCTTGCAGCTTGCGTATCCAGTACCAGCTCTCAGGCAGTGCGAGCGCCGGATCAGCAGCCAAATGCCGCTCGAACCGAAGCTCGTCGGACTGGTTGTCGTGAAGAGCGCCGAACCGCCGCGTCAAGCCACGCAGCATCCGGATGAGCCCAAGTTGCGGCTTTATGATGTCGCCGATCAGCGCGAATTTCGCCTTCTCGGTCAACCGCAATCCGTGCTCGGCTTCGCGTTGTGCGTCTGCAAGCGGGTCGCCCGCCGCAAGGAAATTTGTGTTCAGGCTGGCGCAGCTGAAGGCAGCGAACGTGATATCGCCACTGTTGCTCGCCGCCTCAAATGCGCGTCGAAACGCGTCTCGCGCGTGCTGGAGGGGCTTTGTCCATGAAAGGACAAGGTTGCCATAGTTCAGGTAGGTCCTCGCTTGAACGAGCGAAAATCCGCGCCGCTCGACCAGCTCAGTGCCGATACGGCTCAATCGAAGCCCCGCCTCATAGTCGTCGAAGCGCGCGCCGGCAATGGCGCCGAACATGACGTAGGGAACGCAGGAAGCATCGTTGTTCCCCCACTCCAGGCTGACATCCACCGCTTTGATGACCACCAGCGAGCGAAGGTTCGTATCGGTGAAGAATGCAGGCGGCATGAGGGCCGTCAAAAGATCCAGCAAGGCCAGTGCGAGCGGATCCGTCATCAGCGGCAGATCCAACACCTCCTCGATGGCTCGGTCTCCGAGGCGAGATCGGACGCGCTCGTATTCCTGTCGGACGTGATCATCGCTTGGGTGGGCCAACCATCGAATCCCGAATTGCTCCAGACAGCTGAGACCGGCGCCAACCGCGCGGTCCGGCTTGCTTAGCGCGGTATACAAATCCACCAGCCGGCGTGCGACGACTGCAAGGTCAGTTGCACTCGAGATTCGCGTCGTCAGGTCGTGTAAGCGCTGTTCCGCCTCAACGACAGCGCCGGTCACGAACTCGCATTCGGCGCGATGCAGCTCGAGTAAAAAGGCAAGCCGCTGGAAGCGCTCCCAACAGTCGTACGGTAACAATGCCGCACCAGTTACGGCGTAGTTGAGCGATGCCGCGTAGGCCGCCGACGCCCGCGCGCGCAGGCTGGCTGTCAGATTGAGCTCCGCAAGCTGCACGCGTTCATCTCGCGAGGTGATCAAGGCCGCGCCGCGGTTGAGCTGATTGACGAGTGCGAAGATCGCCTTCTCGCGCTTCTCCCCGAATGTCTGCGCCAGCAATTGCCGTCCGATTCGCAGATGGAGCGCCGCGCGTTGATGCTCCGGGATCAGCGAATAGCAAGCTTCTTGTACGCGGTCGTGGACAAACCTGTAGGCATCAGCCTGTTGCTCGATCAATTCCTGGCGGACCGCCTCCCAGAGCGCCGCATGAACCTGCTGCTCGGAGAGCCCGAGTACGACCGAGAGTGTCGTGGTTTCGGCGAAATTTCCGAGACAGGCCAACTCCCGCAGCGTATTCTGTGTGTCAGCCGGCAGCTGTGCCAGCTTTGCGATCATCAAATCCACGACGTTGTCGGTGTGCCCCTTTGCGTGAATGCGATCCAGATCCCAGCACCAGCACCTCGCGTCATGATCAAAGCGGACGAGGCCCTCTTCGGCGAGTACGTGGAGGAACTGATTCACGAAGAATGGATTGCCGGCCGTTTTATGGTGGATCAAATGCGCGAGCGGCGCCGCATGCAGCAAATCGCAGCCTAGAGCATCAGAAATCAGGTGTGAAATGTGTTCGCCGGCAAGCGGCGCGAGGATGATCTGTCGTAGGTTTGCACCAGCGTTCTCTATGGCTTCAAGCTGACGCCGTAACGGATGGGCGGCGGTAACCTCGTTGTCTCGAAAGGACCCGATCAGCATCAAGTATTGCAGATCGGTCCGGGTCAACAGATCCTCAATGAGATCCAACGTGGCGGCGTCGACCCATTGAAGATCGTCGAGGAAAAGTACCAACGGATGTTCCGAACGTGCGAATACCCCGATGAAGCGCCGCAGTACGTGATGAAAGCGGTTTTGTGCCTGCGATGGCGGGAGATCAGGAACGGGAGGCTGCTCTCCCATGATCAGCCGCAATTCAGGAATTAGGTTGGCAACAAGCTGGCCATTTGCGCCCAGCGCATTTTGAAAGGCTTGGCGCCAGTTCGCGAGCTCGACGTCATTCTTGCTTAGAAGAGACCTCGCGAGGCTCCGAAATGCCTCGACCAGCATCGAATACGGAATGTCGCGTTTGTACTGATCGAACTTGCCCCATGCGAACAGTCCGTGCGACGGAACAAGCCGATGATGGAGCTCATTGACCACTGAGGACTTGCCGACGCCGGAATAGCCGGAAACCAGCACCAATTCCGGCACGCCGCTCTTGAGCATGCGGTCGAACGCGCCCAGCAGGATTTCAATCTCGCGGTCTCTTCCATAGAGCTTTTCGGGGATCAGCAGTCGGTCGGGCGTGTCGTATTGCCCGAGTGCAAAGTCTTCGATCCGACGTCCGGTTTCCCATTCATGCAGGCAGCGGCATAGATCATGCTCAAGGCCCGGCGCGCTCTGATAACGTTCCTCCGCGGACTTGGCGAGCAGCTTGAGTACTACGGCCGAGATTGCAGTCGGTACAGTGCTCAGGCGCTCGCTGGGCGGTACGGGCTTTCGCGCGATATGGCAATGTACCCACTCCATCGAATGTGCCGCGGTGAACGGTAGCGAGGCAGTCAGCATTTGATAGAGCGTCACACCAAGCGAGTAGAGGTCGCTACGGAAATCGATCGAGCGGTTCATCCACCCGGTCTGTTCGGGTGCCATGTAAGGGAGCGTGCCCACGATGAACTCGGGCGGCCCGGGCGTGCGTCGCTCCCGGACCAGGCGCGAAGCGATACCGAAACCGGTGAACCGGATCCGTCCGTCGTCGCAGTTTACCAGTATATGCGCCGGTTTAACGTCCTTGTGAACGAGGCCGCGCTGATGCACCTTGTTCAAGACTCTCGCGATCTCGATTGCTAGTCGCAAAAAGGGCTCGATGTCCATGGGCGCACCAAGCAACTGCTCGAGTGGCTGGCCGCCAGGATACTCAAGCAGCAGAACAGGGTGACCACCGTCGTACTCCAGCCCGAGCGGCCGCATTGCCCACGCGCCATCCAGCTGGTCCTTCAGTTCGAACTCGTGAGCGAGCCGATCGAGGATGCCGGACGAAGCGTGCTTCGCCTTGGGAAGTACCGCCAATACAGCTCTGCAGGTGGTATCGGAATCCGGACACAAAGCCCGGCAAAAGATGCGGGCATCGTCCTCCCATAGCACTTGGAACCTGTTGTCCATGCGCGTCGAACCGAAAATGATGGGTTCAACCGGAAGCCTCCAAGTGACCCGATGCTGGGTGAGGAGGTGCTTTCCTAAGCTCTGAATCTGCCACAAACGGGCAGGTGTGCCCAGCCTAAGCTGGAGCTGCCAAAGCGCCGCGAAGAAGCGGCGCGGATCGTCTGCAGACGTTTTCTCGCAATCATTGGTTTATGCCCGCTTAGCGCTATCGGAAAGAGGGCTGGATCGCGCTGTGGCACGTCAGCTCTGACAGCACATCGCTTGTTGCATCTTCAATGCAACGTCGTGCCGAACTTCGCTTCGGTTTGACTGCGTAATGCTGCCAGACCGAAAATAGGCTCTAGTCAGTTGAGATCGCCCGATGGATATCACGGTGTCCATCTGCGTAAGGGACTTGATGTCCATCTCGGACGGCCAACCTCGCAAGGAGGTGTATCTGAACAACGGCCTGTCCACGACGAGCGCAACCGATCCCAACGACCACGACGAGCGCTCGGCGTTTCTGATCAAGGTGGAAGCAGGGCGCTTCAGGTTGATGAAGTAGCCTGGCAATCAGTCGATCGCATCCGGCGTCAACGGGGGCGGCTCTGCTTCCTCCCACTTGTGCGCCTCCATCAACATGGCGACGAATGCTGTCACTTTCGGTGCGCATCTTTTGCGGGGAATATGGCGGTTGCCTCGCTTCGGCAAGGTTAACTGCCGCAGAGTATGCGGAGAATGGAGGCCTATTCTCCGCATCGAACCGGATGCTCATCCCAAGGCGGATCCGTTGGCGCCTCGTCTGACGCCTGCCCTCGCGCTTCGACCAAAGGCATCCAAGCTGCCGGCGGACGACGTTGGGTGTCTGTACCGCCGTAGACGTCCACCGATGGCTGCGCGCGAGTTCGCGCGTGTACTGAGAGATCAAAACGGGTAGAAACGTGTGCAATTTCGTCTAGTTTGGAGTGCACACGTCCGTGCTTCATCCCATTGAGAGGTTAGAGGTAAATCATTGGAATCGCAGGATTATCGCTTTTCTGTCGCCCCCATGATGGATTGGAACGAGAGTTCAAGCTTTTCAATCGGTTAGAAGGTGACGTGTGCACGACGTGAGCACCCGGGAGATCAAAGAAGATCTCGATGCGGATAACGTGAACAGGTGAATGCCCCAGCGGGCCCGCTGAGCACAACCAATGTTTCCAAAGCAGCGAGAGATCATACAAAATCTCGCGGCAGCCAACGTGAACACAGCTCTCTGAAGTGGTAGGTCGTCATGTGGAGTTTCGATTTTTCGATGCACATTCGCTTTGGGCCTACGACCCATTGACCAGAGGCGCGGCGCACTTGGATAAGCAAGCTGACTCTTAATCAGCGACTCCTACGTTCGAGCCCTGGCGCGCTCGCCATCGCTAAAGCAAGCTACTTCAATCGCCGCGAATATTCCTGACCTCAACGCCAATCGCGGGGCAACCCTCATCCGACCGACCGGGCGTATTCGCTCTGCTGCGCCTCCACCATGCCACTGGGATCGATCATATGGTGACCTCGACCTTCGTCGGGAGCCACGAACGAAGGCTTGGCTTGCCCATTGAACAACGTTAGATATAAGCAGTTGTGTCATCCGTGGTTAAGTTGTTGTCTCGATCTGCTGCGCGTGTCGATGAATGACCGAGGGACCAAGCAAGTCCTGCATCATGGTTCCCGGTTGGGATCCCGACTGTTCTGGCTGGGTGTGAAGTCTGGGTCATGACCATCGCAGTTGCGAAAGCGCTTAACGAGGCCGCAGACATTGCGAGCGGCATTGATCCTGATCTTCCGGCGTCGCTGCTTTCCTTCATTCTGCTAGCTAAATTCCTTGGTGTCCCGGCCGACGCTGGCCAGATCGCTCATGACCATGGCTCGCCGGGCGAGCGGTACCGGCTTGAAGACCTCGCCCGGATCGCCAAGCGGCTGAAGATCGTCGCCAAGGTGAAGCCCGCGGCACCCGAGGAGCTTCACAAGGTCCCATTGCCAGCGCTCGCCGAACTGGAGGACGGCGAGGCCGTCGTGCTGCTCAAGGTTGACCAACAGCCGACTGGATCGCGCTTCCTGATCCAGCGCGGCAATGGCGGACGTCCCGAAGTGTGGTCGGCGGACGATTTTGGCGAGCGATATGCCGGGCGGCTGCTGCTCATGACGACGCGTGAGCTGATGGCGGGGGAGACGCGCCCCTTCGACATCAGTTGGTTCATTCCTGCTCTCGTGAAATACCGCGGGCCGCTGCGCGACGTGCTGATCGGGTCCTTTTTCCTGCAACTGATGGGACTGATTTCACCCATCTTCTTCCAGCTCGTCATCGACAAGGTGCTGGTCCATCAGTCACTGACGACGCTCGACGTGCTGGCGGTCGGGCTTTCGGCGGTGCTGATCTTCGAGACCGGCTTGTCGGCGCTGCGCAACTGGCTGTTTGCTCACACCACCAATCGCGTCGACAGCGAGCTTTCGGCGCAGCTGTTCCGGCATCTTCTCAACCTGCCGCTGTCGTATTTCGAGGCGCGCCGCGTCGGCGACAGCGTGGCCCGCGTGCGCGAGCTCGATCGTATCAGAGAGTTCCTGACCTCGAATGCCGTCACGGTGGTGATCGATCTCTTCTTCACCATCGTCTTCTTCGGCGTCATGTACGCCTATAGTCCGTTGCTGACCCTGATCGTTACGCTGTCGATCCCGCTCTATGTCGCGATCTCGGTGATCGTGACGCCGCCGCTGCGCGCGCGTCTCGACGAGAAATTCAAGCGTGGCGCGGAGAACCAGTCCTTCCTCGTCGAAAGCGTCACGGGCATCGGCACGCTGAAGGCGATGGCGGTCGAGCCGCAGATGCGGGCGAAATGGGAGAAACAGTTCGCGGGCTACACCAGCACCGGATTTCAGGTCGCAACGCTCGCGAACTGGGGCAGCCATCTGATCCAGCTGGTGTCCAAGCTGACCACGGTTGCGATCCTGTTCTTCGGCGCCAAGGCGGTCATCGCCGGCGACCTCTCGGTCGGATCGCTCGTTGCCTTCAACATGCTCTCCGGGCGTGTCGCGCAACCGATCCTGCGCTTGTCCCAGCTCTGGCAGGACTTTCAGCAGGTCCGCATCTCGGTCGACCGGCTCGGCGACGTCTTGAACGCGCCGGCCGAGCCCGATCACAATCCCAACCGGGCGAGCCTTCCTCCGATCAAGGGCGCGGTGAACTTCGATCGGGTTCGTTTCCGCTATCGTCCCGATGCGCCGGAGGCTTTGCGCGGCGTCACGCTCGCGATTCAGCCGGGCGAGATGATCGGCATCGTCGGCCCCTCCGGCTCGGGCAAGTCGACGCTGACCAAGCTGGTGCAGCGCCTCTACGTTCCCGAGCAGGGCAGGGTGCTGGTCGACGGCGTCGATCTCGCGCTGGTCGACCCTGCTTGGCTGCGTCGGCAGATCGGCGTCGTGCTGCAGGAAAACATCCTGTTCAACCGCTCGGTGCGCGAAAACATTGCGCTGGCCGACACCACGATGCCGATGGAGCGGGTTATCGCCGCCGCTCAGCTCGCCGGCGCCCACGACTTCGTCCTCGGGCTTTCGCACGGCTACGACACGGTGATCGACGAGCGGGGCGGCAATCTCTCGGGCGGGCAACGCCAGCGCCTCGCGATCGCGAGGGCGCTGATCGGCAATCCGCGCATCCTGATCCTCGACGAGGCGACCAGTGCGCTCGACGCCGAGAGCGAGGAGATCATCCAGCACAATCTGGCCGGCATCGCCCGCGGCCGCACCGTCATCATCATCGCGCACCGCCTCTCCGCCGTGCGCCAGTGCGACCGGATCGTCACGGTCGAAGCCGGCGAGATCACCGAAACGGGAGATCACGAGACACTGCTTCGCTCGGGCGGTCGCTATGCCCAGCTCTATACCAAGCAAATGGGGCGCAGCACTTGACGGCATGGGTAGCCGAGCGCTTTCCGACTCTCGCCAAGCACTGGGCCGTGCTGCGGGCGAGCTGGAGCATGCAGAACGAGGCCGACCGCAACCGGCGGCCGCTCTCCGATCACGAGTTCCTGCCGGCCGCCCTCGAGATCATGGAGAAGCCGCCGAGCCCGGGGCTGCGCATGCTGCTGCTGATGACCTGCGGCTTCTTCACGGCCGCTCTGGTCTGGTCCGTCATCGGCACGGTCGACGTCGTGGCGGTGGCGAGCGGGAAGATCATTCCGTCGAGCAAGGTCAAGACCATCCAGCCGATGGAGATCGGCTCGGTGCGCGCCATCCATGTCGCCAACGGCCAGCATGTCGAGGAGGGGCAGCTTCTGGTCGAGCTCGATCCGACGCTCGCGACCGCCGACGAGGCGCAGGCGCGCCAGAACCTGCAGGCCTCCAGGCTGATCCAGGCCCGCAACGCTGCGCTGCTCGCCTATCTCGACGGCCGGCCGACCGGCTTCGTCGCGCCGGACGATACGCCGGCCGCCTCCGCCGCGGTGGAGGAGCAATTCGTTCGCGCCAGCATCGCCGAATACGAGGCGCAGGTCGCGAGCCTGCAGCAGCAGATCGCGCAGCGCGCGGCCGAGCTGACCTCGGCCGAGGTCGAGATCAACAAGCTGCGCCTCACGCTCCCGCTCGTCGATCAATCGCTCGAGGCGCGCCGGCAGCTCACCGAACAGGGCAATTTCGCGCGGCTGCGGCTGCTCGAATACGAACAGCAGCGCATCGAGCACGTTCAGAACGTCGACGTGCAGCTCGCCAATGCTGCGCGGGCGCGCGCCGCGATGACGGCGCTCGAGGCCGAGATCCGCAAGCTGCGCGAGACGTTCGGCAAGACCGCCGTGACCGAAATGGTCCAGGCCCGCGACAAGGCGCAACTCGCGGCCGAAGATCTGCGCAAGACCACGCGGCGGCGCGAGTTCCTGGCATTGCGCGCGCCGGTCGCCGGAACGGTGCAGCAGCTCGTAGTCGCGACGATCGGTGGGGTGGTGCAGCCGGCCCAGCCTCTGATGACCGTCGTTCCCGACGGCGCCGAGATCGAGGTCGAGGCCCAGGTCCTCAACAAGGACATCGGCTTCGTCCGCGAGGGGCAGCCGGTCCGGGTCAAGCTGGAGGCCTTTCCCTTCACCGATTACGGGCTGGTGCCGGGGATCGTCGAGAGCATCAGCCGCGATGCGATCGACCTGTCGCAATCGAACGGGCAGCCGCAGCGCGACGACAAGGGCCGGCCGGTCCAGCCCGGCCTCGTCTACGCCGCGCGCATCCGCCTGTTGCAGACCAGCATCCGAATCCGCGACCGCCAGCAGACGCTCGGCCCCGGCCTCTCCGTGCAGGCCGAGATCAAGACCGGCGAGCGGCGGATCATCCAATATCTGCTGTCGCCAATCACGCAGTCGCTGGATGAAGCGGGGCGGGAGCGGTGATCGAGGGTCGCGCGCCCGGCGTCTTCCCGGTTCGCTGCTGCAGAAGATGATGCGGCCGGGGGAAGGCGGCGAACGCAGAGGTGGTTAATGTACTATCTGGGATCGAAGCCGACGCTAGGGCATTACGCTAACACACAGACACTCGATGGCGATGTGTCAAAGATCGAGGTGGCGGATAAGAGCCCTGATGCCGGCTTCGATCTGAATACACCGCTTCGGCCTATCCGGCCCATCAAGGTCGGCCCATCCTGACCGAGCATGTTCCAACCAAGGTGGAATGGCAGGAAAGTGCTCCCGTCCCGGATGTGGACACAGTGCGCGGCTTGTTGGCGGTTCCTCCGCGATTTCGCGAGATCGTTGAGCAATTTGAACCCGGCGTCCATCAGTTCCTGCCTGTCGATTATCTCGACCGGAAAGCAGCTATTCTTGCAAAGCGCTTCTTCTTCGTTGCCTGCAACCGGCTCGACAGTGTCGATCGCGCGCACATCACGATGATTTTGTCCAAAGGGATGTGGGTTCCACCGCGTGACTTGGTAAGGCGGAAGGAGGAAATCCCACCCGGAATTGATGTCAACGCTGCGGCCAAGCTCGTCTTCAACAACGCGCAGATCGGCGACAAGCACGCGTGGAGCGATATGTTTCTGCCCCTCTATGGACCCTTTCTATCCGATGCCTTGGGTGCTGCTCTTGAGGCCGAGCGCTTCACCGGAATTGGGCTTGGAAAAGGGGAGGCGGTCTGACTACGCTGACAGTGCATCCACCTCGCGCTGAGCACGGCAGCCTTGTATCCATCGCTGAATTCGCATGACTTGCAGAGCGAACGCGGAGAGCAATGGGCGTGGACCTACCAAATTACTGAGAAATATAAGGCGTGGACTGACGCAAGCGGCCAGTATTTCGATTGGCTCGAGGAGCTCTGGGCCCTGGAAGAGGAACAGAAGGCCAGAGGCGGAGACTCGCAGGAGGTTCTCATGATGCCTGTGTCGGAATGGCGTTTGCCTAAACTCAGCTTTATCGTCGATTGCCTCGCAGCGATCAGGGCGAATCCTGATTTGATGGGCAGGATTTCTGACATGGCTCGCCGTTATCCGACGCCCGATCTATTGCCCGAAACCGAGTCGCACGAGCTTGCACACCTAATTCGGATGTTTCTGACCTGGTTCGATCTCAAGAGAGAATCGGGCCAGAGCCCAACATTGTCGCCTTTCAACCCAACGGCTTTCAGGGTTCCTCTACGGCATCCTATACGATCAAGAACGTTGAAGCCTGTAGTGCTCAGACGTCGAAGCAATCAGGCAGGAAATCCTTCCGGGATTTTTTTCCGACGACTTGCGACTAGATCAAAGGGAAGAGTCTGATGGCTGATTTCTTTATTCTCGACACGGTGCTGCCGGGACGCTTGCTAGAATTGCGAATTACGGTGACAGTGCACACAACTCGCGTTGAGCATCGCGCCTTGTATCCGTCGCCGAACACGCGTGATCGAATGGCTCGACCGGCTCATCGAGGGCGCGTCGTCAGGCCTTTTTGTATGACGGCACGGTGACGCCACGGCTTCGTTTGCAGGCCGTTGCTCGCTTGCTGCGCGCCTCGCCAATTGTGCGCTGAGCAGCCCGCGCCGATCTCCGGACGCCGCCGAGTTCCCTTCTCCAAAACTGGCGATCGTTGCCAATCGCAACGGATAGACACATCGCGAAACATTTTTTTGGGCGTATCGCGATTTCGTCTTGAAGTTGTATGCGGGTTAACGTTCTATGAACTCCGAAGAAGGGCAGTGGGGCTGCTTCCGATCATCTGCGAGAGAATTATACATCCGCTTTCTCGTGCCGGTCGTTGGCACAACCAGGGCGGGTGATGTGCGGGTGACTGGTCTTTTTGCGTCGGCAGACATGCGGCCCGGACAGGGCTGCAGGCCGCCACGGCAGGCTCACTTCCTCATGATCGCAATACGCCCCATTGGGCGGATCGAGATTTGGGAGCGAGAGCCATGGCAAAGAGCGCGAACGAGACGGCGGCCGCTGGCAAGCCGGCATTGAACGGGATCAAGGGCGGGGCCGCGGCCGGGCCGACCGAAGCGAAAGAGCGCGCGCTCGATCCGCAGGTGCTGGCGCAGATCGCCGCGTTCAAGATGCGGATCCAGGCCGGCGTCGGCGAGGTCGTTCTCGCCATGCTCAACCTGCCGCGCTACCGCAACCAGACCCTGGCCGACGTCATGCACCTCGTCGTCGAGCCGATGACGCGCGACCGCATCGCCATCGCCAAGGCCGGCGGCGAGGGCAAGGTCGAGGAGACCGCCGGCATCGCGATCTGGGCCAGCGTCTCCGACGAGGTCGACGCCAGGATCCGAGAGCAGATTCAGGCACGCGTGTTCCCGGTCCGCCTCAAGGCCGAGGACTGGACCAGCGGCGAGACCACCTGGCTGCTCGACGTCATTGCCCCCTCGCAAAAAGTCGCCACCGCCGTGCTCGCCAACTTCAAGCAGGTGGTGAAGGACAAGCCGGTGCGGATCCATCCGATCGTGAGCCAACTGGTCGATCCGGCGGTGCTGGAGAAGATGAAGGTGCGGCCGGTGGGGGAGGCGGGGGAGAACAAGCGGGACACCTAGAAGCGATGCGGGTAAGTTGACGATCGACTTCGACGTTGTCGGAAACAAATGTTCTGACCACTGTGACGAGGCGATCCGAGACGCAAGAGGATTTTGAAGATGGTGTGGGGATTGGTTGACCCTGGCAATTTTGGCGATTTCTTTCCTTACGGCGACTACGTCGGCTGGGAAGAGGGGGTCAAGCGACATTTCGACGAGGAAATGTCCGCCGAGCAAAGGACCGCGTTCGACAACTGGGATGTCAATTACAGGGAGACGGTGTCCCGTAGGTTCACTGAAGACGGCGGAGATTTGTCTCAACCCCATCAGCGCCCGTCGGAATTTAGATTGGACGAATCGCGCAAATCGCTCGGATCGCTCCTCCTGCTTACCAATCGTCTTCTTGCCGTCGATGCGAAGTTGCATGAGTTGATCGAGAGTCTGGAGCCAGGCGTGCATCAGTTCTGGCCGATGCGGATTACCCAAAAGAAGGGCGAAGAATACCCCGTTCGATATTTCGGCATGATAATCCGTCGCTTCATCGACAGCTTCGTGCCGGCTCAAAGCGTCGGCTATGAGGGGTCGGACGAAGCAAACTTTTTTTCGACCATCAGCCCCACAAAAAAGGGCTACGGCGATCTGGCCGTTTCGAAGGATGTCGTCGCCGGTAGCCATCTCTGGCGCGAACGCCGACTGAAAAGACCCAACATTCTATTTTCCGATGAGTTGCAGGCGAAGATCGCTAGCCAAGGCTTGCGCATACCAAAACATCATCAACTGAAAGTGGTTTGATCATGAGCTCCCAAGGCATCCAGGGGCAGGACATCATACCCCTTGAGATATGGAAGCAATACAAGGACGTCTTCGCAAAGTATCTTCCGGGTTGGCAAACCAGCGGCATTTACAATTACAACGCTTCAGCCTCGACGCAGTTGGCTTCGCTGCAGCTGAACAAGTTGCTTCATTCAGGTTCGCATCCGTGGTTAAACGATGCGATAAAGGACCTTTTTACACGCCCTGAATGGACCAACGCTACGGAGGCGCAGAGAACCACGCGTCTCTCTCAGATGGTCAACTTTCTTACCGAAGCGCAGAACCCCAACAGTAGCAAGACAAACGGATATATCGCTTATGCAAGCCGGCGGGATCCGCTGCTTATAGCGGCTCAGAACGGCAGGCCGACGACGGCCTTTATGCGCCAATATACCAGCGCTGGGCTTTCATGGGATAACATCATCAACTCGTCGGCGGGCCGGGAAGTTGCCGCGTTGAATCCCCGCGTGGTCGGCAACGCGTTGATATATGACGGGAAGCTGGCTGGTTCCGGTTTCTTTTCCAAAGTTTCCAGCGAAATAGGCACCTTTCGGACGTTTGGACCAGCGGGGAGCAGGTCCGCCTCGGCGGCATTTTCGTCGGCTTATGCTGCCGAGAATAACATCACGGTCGTCAAGAACGGTGCTGTGATCGGCGGTACCCAAGCTAGAACTTACGCCGAAGCAAAAGCTCTTCTGGACACAAAACTGCCCAGTGGGAAGACGATCGGATCGTTCGGATCAGTTCCGAAGATCGTTCGTTCCACCATTGCAGCAAACATCAAGAGGTTGGGGCCTGCGGCTGCTATTGCAGCGATTTCTGTCGCGGCGGCAGGCGCGGCGCAAGCTCAAGAAGCGTCGACATACGACCCTTCCAAATCGGTCGCAGCGAATAAGACACTCATTTCCGAAGTGGTGGGGACGGTCGCCGGCCAGCTTGGCGGTCTGGTCGCCGGCTCGTTGGCAGGGATGGCCAGTTGGGGTGCTCTTACCATCCCGGCGGCGATTGCTGTCTCTGAAGCGGCCGAACGGTTCGGGAAGCTGATCGGCAATTTTTTCTATGACAACTTCACCGCCCTGGCGAATTCTGCCGCGGAAACTCTTGCGGGCCTGTTCGCCCCAATCGGTGAAGCAGTTGTCGACTTCGCCGACGCGATCGTCAATTTCGTTTCTGACGCTTTTGATTACGTAGCGGATCAGGTCTTCGGCCGCGAAGGCCTGTTCGGGATGGACGGCCCGCTTTTCGGAGCTGGCGGCCCGATGCACTTTGCCAAGTCGTTCCTCGAGGAAAAATCGATCCTCACCCATGAAGGTGTTTGGGCTTACGATGGTTTCGACGAAATTCTCTATGGTGAGGATACCGACGATGTCCTCGTCCACGACGGGTGGGGTGCTGCGTACGGGGGCAAGGGCGACGATGTTCTCATCGGCTGGCATTCGCAACCCAAAGATGCCGGACAACCTCTTTTTGATGATAGCAGCCAGCCGAGCGCCAACACGAACGAGCGCCTTGTTCTCGATGGAGAGGAAGGCGATGACTGGGTCATCGCTTTTGGGGGCGAGAAAGTCAAAACCATCGGCGGAGTCGGCCGCGACTGGATCGTCAACTGGTCCAACGGCGGCGAGATATACGGCGATACGATCGACGGGATTGATCCCGAGACCGGCCAAAAGGTTGCGGATAGCAAGGAGAACGCCGACGACATTTGGTACTCGGCCAACACCATCGTCAAGGACGCGCAGCACCATGACGTGCTCAAGTTCTATGGATTGACGCTTACCGGCGGCAATGCCGAAGGTGGCATCGCTGGTCTCATGGCATTCGGCGGCGTGGGTGCCGTCGTCGGCTACACCAATTTCCTGGCAACGGCTGCTGCAAACGGCGGCAAATACGATCCCGCGAAGTCGATCTATTTCGATCATTTGCTCCCGTGGATGACCTATGCGTTCCGGCCAAATTCCCGCGGCGGGCTGGACATGTACGTTACGAACCAGTTCGACCAGCTGTTTACGGCTGTCATCGGTGGCACCGCGAGCGAGGCCTACAAGGCGCAGCAGGCGCTGGATGCGCAAGGCATCCTGAAGGGCTGGATGAAGATCGAGAACTTCGATCTCGTCGGCAGCTACATCGGCTTCCAGCAGGGGGAGCTCACCGGCCAGGGCACCTTTGGCATGGTGTTCAAGGCGCCCAATCCGATTGCCGATCTCATGACGATCCTCGAACCGCTGCTCGGGGTGTACGGCATTGCCATCGCCGCACAGTATGGCGGCAATACGCTGATCGATCAGGCCGCAACCCTTGGCGCCGCCGCGGCGCGGTTCGCGAAGGGCATGAAATGGGCGGACGGCGCCGATCCCCTTGTGATCGACCTCGATGGCAATGGCATCGAGACGACCGACCTCGGAGTCAGCCAGGTCTATTTCGATATCGATCACGACCTGTTCGCCGAGCGCACCGGCTGGCTGAGCGGCAGTGACGGCTTCCTGGTCCGCGACCTCAACGGCAATGGCGGGATCGACGATATCTCGGAAATGTTCGGCGGCGTCGGGCAGTCTGGCTTTGCCCAGCTTGCGCAGCTCGATTCCAACGGCGACGGCAAGATCACGGCCGCGGACGTGCTGTGGTCCGAACTCAGGGTATGGCAGGACCTCGATGGCGACGGCATTACCGATGCGGGTGAGCTGAAGACGCTCGATCAGCTCGGCATCGTCAGCATCGATCTCGGCGCCACCGCGATCGACATTACCACGCCCGACGGCGCGCGGCTCACCGGCGTCGGCGATATCACCTTCCAGAGCGGTGCTGTCAGGCACATGTACGACGCCATCCTGGCCTCGAACGACACAGACACCAGATATGCCGGCGAGGCCGGCCGGGCGCCCTGGCAGTCGAACTCGACGCTCGACGTCAAGGGCTTTGGGCGGGTCACCAACCTCGCGGTCGCTACCGCCAACGACATCGCGTTCGGCGAGCTCGTGACCTCAACGGCGGCGGCGATGACGACGCCGAAGCTGCGTACGCTGGTGGCGCAGGTCGGCGGCGTGCTCGGCGCCTGGGGCGAGGCGCTGGAGCAGACGCGCGAACTGACGCCGGTGCTGGTCGGCACCGATGCCAATGGCAAGGCCGTGCTGCTCGACCGCGGCGTCTATGTCGAGGACGGCCAGGGCGGCTATTGGACGCTCGCCTCCGGCGCACCGGTGCTGGGCGCGCAGGGCCAGCCGATCGCGCGCGCCACCATGCAGGACGTGCTGGCGCAGGCGGCAGCGTCCGGCGCCTCTTGGCGCCTGGAGCAGACCTGGTCGCCGTCCGACCGCGACGCCGCGCTAACGGATCGCGATGCCGCGCCCTATCTGATGAGCGTCGTCAACGGGCGCGCCGTCATCCTCGACTACGGCATCAAGCAGACCGACGGCAGCTGGAAGCTCGCCTCCGATGCCGCCACCAGCTACGCCAGCAAGGACGCCATCCTCGCGCTCGCCCATCCCACCGGCACCGAGTGGCGGACCGAGCAGCTCGGCTTCAACCCCTATGCCAACCTTCCCGTCGACAAGATCGGCGTGCGCTTCACCGACGGCATCGCCGTCGATTACACCGTCAGGGTGACCGATCAGGACGGCACCTTCTATGTCTGGGCGCGCAATCTCGACCGTGCCTTGCAACTGGAATGGAAGACCGGCGATTCCCGGGAATTCAACCTGCGCAACTACGCCATCGATTTCGATACGCTCGACGAGGTGAATTCGACCGACGATTCCACCTATCGCGTCGAGATGCTGACGCCGGCGCAATTCCACTTCGCGACCTCGCTCAGTGGTATCGATTTCCGCCCCGAGATGCTGACGGCGCAGCTCGACAATGCGACCGGGCACATCGCCTATGCCGTCGGTCCCAGCGGCAGCGCCAATCTGTCGACCGATCCGGCGCGCTACGTCTCCGGCATCGCGACCATGATCGACATGCTGCAGCCGGTCATGACCGAGTACATCGCGACCTCGCGGCGCTATGCGGTGCGCATCGCGATGCAGGGCGGCTTGAAGGATTTCTTCCGGGGCCTTGCCTACGATCTCGCCTCCGACAGCTACAAGCCGACGACCAATCGCGAGCTCGCCCCGATGTTCGAGGCGATCTTCGCCGGCGCGCCGGCCGCCAACACGAACGACGCCGTGTTTGACTACCTTGCGCAGTGGAACGGCATCCTGGCGCAGGTCTATCCGGACTATCATCCCTCCGGCGAAGGCAATCTCGGCGGCTCCACGCTCGCGGTCAACCAGGCCTTCATCATGCAGATGATGCTGCCGGCCTTCGAGACGGTCGGCGTCGATCTCGACATCCGCGGTGTTGCGCACGCGCTCGGGATCAGCGACGAGCGCATCATCACCCACACGGCCGGCGACGTCATCGTCAACGGCACCGATGCGACCGACTATTTCTACATGACCGCGGGGAACCAGACCCTGCGCGGCGGCAAAGGCGCCGATTTCTACTTCGTCGGGCGCAATTCGGGCGACGACGTCATCGACGACAAGGACTATGGCGACAGCGACGAGCTGCGTCTCACCGACGTGCTGTCGACCGACGTCAAGGCGATCCGCGACGGCGAAGATCTGATCCTGCAGATCCGCGGCCGCACCAACACGATCCGCCTGACCGACCAGTTCCTCGGCGAAAACAACGCACTCCTGAGCAACGGCAAGCGGGCCGATTCCGGCGTCAGCGCCATCGTGTTCGCCGACGGCGTCGCCTGGGACCGCTTCCGCATGTCGATGGAGGTGCTCGACAGGGACCGCGCGGCGGGGCAGTTCAACGATAGCCTGATGGGCTCGGGCTCGGCCGACATCCTCTGGGGCGGCAAGGGCAACGACTATATGAGCGGCGGCGCCGGCGGGGACATCTACGTCTTCCAGGCCGGCGACGGACAGGACGTCATCGACGACCTCGGCAATTTCTCGTTCGGGCCGGTCAAGGCCGGCATTGACGTGCTCAGCTTCAAGGGCGGCATCAAGCTCGAGAATCTGAAGCTGATCCGCGACGGCGAGAGCCCCGACCTGAAGATCGTCTTCCTCGACGACAACGGCCATCCGACCGGCGACACGCTCGACATCAAGGGCCAGTTCGCCGGCGTCAAGACAGGCCTCGGCCTGTTCTCCGACGCGCTCGGCAGCAGCGATGGGCTCGACTATGTCGCGCCGAACCTGATCGAGCGTTTCGTCTTCGACGACGGCTCCAGCCTCGATTTCACGCAGATCGTGCAGAAGGTGCTGGAGAACGCCAAGACCGCGAACGACGATGCGATCTACGGCATGATCAATGCCAACACGCTCGACGGCGGCGCCGGCAACGACTTCCTGTCCGGCAAGGAGGGCGACGACACCTATATCTTCGGCCGCGGCTACGGCCGCGACGTCGTCCTCGACAACGCCATTCCCGGACTGTTCGACCCGCCGCAGCACGACAAGCTGCAATTCATCGACGAGATCCGATGGACCGACCTCGACTTCCTGCGCGACGGCGCCAGCGATACGCTGCGCATGCGCATCAAGGGCACGACCGACGAGATCGTGCTGCAGGACTTCCTTGCCACCGTTCCGATCGTCGGCTTCATCAACGTCATCGAGGACATCCAGTTCGGCGACGGCACGGTCTGGACCGGTTTCAAGCTGGCCCAGCACTATATCGATATCGCCAAGACCGCCGGCAACGACACGATCTACGGCTACGATGAGCTGTCCGATTCGATCGACGGCGGCGCCGGTAACGACCGCCTTGTCGGCTTCGGCGGCAACGACGTCTATTACGTCGTGCTCGGGGAGGGCAACGACACCATCCTCGACAGCTCCGGCAACGACCAGGTCATTCTCTCCGGTATTGCGTCGTCCGATGTCGACTTCTCCCGCACCGCGCTCGATCTGATCATCACCGTCCGCGCCACCGGCCAGCGCTTCGTGCTGGAGAACCAATATGTGCGCGACGATGGTCAGACCTATGCGGTCGAGAGCCTGGTCTTCACTGACCGCACGGTGTCGTTCCTCGACGTCAATCCCGAGGACATCGACCTCGTCGGGACCAATGGCGACGATGCCATCACCGGCTCGAATTTCGCCGAGACGCTCGACGGACGCGGCGGCAACGACACGCTGACCGGCGGCGACGGCGGCGACACCTACAAGTTCGACGCCGGCTACGGCCAGGACGTCATCGTCGACCGCCGCGTGCGCGCGAGCTGGTCGGACCGGCGCGGCGTGCACGTGCCGGTGGACGACGTCGTTCAGTTCGGCGGCGGCATCACCCGCGACAACGTCGTCTTCACCAAGGACGGCGACGACCTCTTGATCTCGATCACCGGCCGCACCGACACGCTGCGCATCCGCAACCAGTTCCGCGACGCGGAGGACGGCGTCGAGCTGTTCCGCTTCTTCGACGGTTCGACCATCAAGATCTCGGACGTCGAGCAATTGCTCCAGATCGCCGGCGGCAACCGCGGCGACAACGTCATCACGGGCCTGCTCGAGCAGGAGAACGTGCTGGACGGGCGCCAGGGCGACGACACGCTCTACGGCGGCAACCGCGCCGACACCTACGCGTTCTCCGCCGGCTACGGCTTCGACCGCATCATCGAGCGTCCGGACACGGTGGGCATCGTCGATCGCGTGGTGTTCGGCGCCTCCGTCCGCTTCGAGGACATCGCCGTCAGCCGCAACGGCAACGATCTCGTCATCGACCTCGGCAGCGGGCTCGATGTCCTGACCATCGTCAACGGCCTGTCGACCAGCCGTGTCGAGCAGTTCGAGTTCGCCGACGGGCGGATTCTGTCCATTGAAGCCATCATTGATCGCATGCTGACCGGCACTGCCGGCGACGACCATCTGATCGGCTTCGACAACCGCAACGATGTGCTGTCGGGCGGGGCCGGCCAGGACGCGCTCGAGGGCGGATTCGGCAACGACACCTATAAATTCGGTATCGGTGACGGCAGTGACAGCGTCTACGACGCCGGCGGCGTCGACAAGGTCGTGTTCGGCGAAGGCATTACCTCGGACCTCGTCCATTTCAGCAACGTCGACGGCGATCTACTGATCTCGATCGGCAACGGCGCCGACCGGCTCGCCATCCTGTCCGGCTACAGCGCACGGCCGGTCGAGAGCTTCGTCTTCGCCGACGGCACGACGCTGTCGATCGAGGACGTCCGCGGCATCATCCGTGACGGTCTGTCGAACGCCAGCCAGGATCTCGTCGATCTCAGGGAGTTGCCGGCCGCAAGCGCGCTGCATCCGGGCGCTGGGCATGACCGCCTCATCCTGGCCCAGGACTCGCGCGTCGTCATCGGCGCCTCGGAAGGCATCGACAGCGTCGAGATGCCCGCCGGCGTGACCAGCGCGACCGTCGTGCTCGAGGCCTACGCCTCGAGCGATGCCATGGTCAGGCTCGTCGCGACCGACTCGACCGACCTCATCGTCTCCTTCTCGTCGGGCAGCCAGCTGATCGTCAGGGGCGCGCTCGGCAATGGCAGCCTGCCGAACATCGAATTCGCCAACGGCGTTACCTGGAACGGTGCCGCGCTGGTGCAGGCGGCCATTGCCGGGCAGTCGAGCGCGGGAAGCGACATCATCGTCGGCAGCGGCCGCGCGGACGTCATCGCCGGCGGTACGGGAGACGACCTCCTGAGCGGCGGGGCGGGCGACGACACCTACAACTTCACGCGCGGCGACGGCCGCGACGTGATCGACGACAGCTCGGGCAACGACACGCTCGCCATCACCGGCTATCGGCCCGACGAGCTGCGCGTCTCGCAGATCGATTCGGCGCGCAACGAGCTCGTGCTGTCCTTTGCCGATTCGACCGACCAGATCGTGCTGCGCTACGGCTGGGGCTGGAACGGCGTCGACGCGGTTCGGTTCAGCGACGGCACATCGTTCACGCTCGACCAGCTCCGCGACATGGCGGCCGATGTCGGGACCTGGCAGAACGACCGCATCGTCGGCTCCGGGCGCAGCGAGACGTTCAGCGGCGGCACCGGCGATGACGTCATCATCGGCGGCGGCGGCGACGACATCTACCGGTTCGGACGCGGCGACGGGCAGGATCGTATCGAGAGCAACGGTTCGACCGACGGCAAGGGAACGCTCGTCTTCGGCGCCGGGATCGCGCTGCAGGACGTCGTCACGGCGCGGGATGCCGACGGCAACATCGTGCTGTCGATCAGTGGCACCGACGACCGCGTCACGCTGGTCGATCCGGCCGGCGACATCGATCCGATCATCGCCAAGATCGTCTTTGCCGATGGCCGCAGCCTCAACTACCGGGCCCTTGCCGCCTCGATCGGATCGACCGACGGCGACGACCACATCATCGTTCCCTCCGATCTCGCCAATCCCGACATCGGGTCGGCGATCTTCGGCGGCCTCGGCAACGATCGTATCGAGGGCGGAAGGGGCGCCGACGTCATCACTGGCGGCAAGGGCGACGATCTCTCGGAAGGCGGCAGCGGCGCCGATGCTTATTATTTCGCGCGCGGCGACGGGCAGGACACGATCGCTGATGTCGAGACCACCGATGCGTCCAAGGTCGACAAGGTCCATTTCGCGGCCGGTATCCTGCCGGGCGATATCCGCTTCCTCTCGGTCGGGCCGAACGACCTCGTGATCGGCCTCGTCGGCAGCGACGACCGTCTGACGCTCAAGGACATGTTCCGCGCCGGGAACAGCGCGACCGATTATGGAGTCGAGCAGTTCGAATTCGCCGACGGCACGGTCTGGCAGCTCGCCGACATCGTCTCGCACGCGGCGGCGTCGGCCGGCGCAGGCGCCGATTCCATCGATTTCGGTCCGCAGCTCGATCTCGCGATTACCCTCGACGGCGGCGCGGGCGACGATGTGCTCGCCGGTGGTGTCGGCGACACCACCTACGTCTTCGGCCGCGGCTATGGCCGCGACACGATCCGCGAGGCCGCGAACGCGACCGGCTCCAGCGACACGCTGCGTCTGAATAGCGGGATCGTGCCGAGCGACGTCGTCGTGGTCAGGAATGGCAACGATCTCGTGCTGCGCTTCGTCGGCAGTGACGACCAGCTCACGATCGTCGGCCAGGCCACGGCGAGCGCGCCGCCGATCGACGTCGTACGCTTCAACGACGGTACGCAATGGAGCGCGGCGACGCTGCTCGCGCGCGCGCTGACGCCCGATGCGGCCGAGCACGTGCTGCATCCGAGCAATTCGTCGGCCGATCCGTTCGCCGCCCCGGTCTTCGCAGGCGCAGGCGCAGGCTCGGGGTCGGGATCCGGATCCGGCGGAGGCGGAACGCAGGCATCCTCGACCATCGGCCTTGCCCGCTACGACGCCGTTTCGCAGCCCGTGAGCGGCCTTGCCGTGGTCGGTTCGGCCTCAGCGTTGGGCAACGGCGCCTATCAATTGACGCCGGATGCCGCCAACAGGGTCGGCGCGGTCTGGGGCAGCATCAACCTCTCGAAGAACGTGGTCTGGACCACGAAAATGTTCTTCGGCGCCAATGAGGGTGGTGCCGACGGCGCTTCATTCGCGATTCAGAACAAGAGTGCCGGCGAAATCACGGGTGCTGGCGGCGGCGGAATGGGCACGCTGGTCTCCGGCTCGTTCGGGATCATCTTCGACACCTGGGGGCAGACCACCGACTTCAGCCAGTTCGTCGTCAACGGCCAGACCGGCGACAACAATTTCGACCCGCGGCACGATTTCACGCAACTCGAGGACGCAGCCTGGCACGACGTCGTGATCAGCTGGGACGCGGCCAGCAAGACCTTCAGCTACAGCGTCGATGGAACGCTGATCGGCAGCAAGACCTACGACGTTGTCGGCAGCTTGTTCGGCGGCGATTCCGACGTCTGGTATGGCTTCGGCGCGGCCACGGGCGGAGCCAGCAACGATCAGCAGGTCAAGATCATCTCGGTCACCAGCAGCGAGACCCATGGCGTCGATCCGTCGACGGTCGGGACCGTCGAGCAGATCGGTTCCGGCCTGTTCGCGCGAGAGCTTGCCGGCGCGGCTGAACGAAACACTTATGATGTCTTCGTGCCGCTGACGCGCTGGGGTGAACGCGTCGATGTCGTCACCAATTTCAAAAGTGGCGATCTCGGCGATACCCTCAACATCGCCATTGCCAATGGCATGTCCGGAATGCTGCTGGCACGCGCCTCCGGTTCCGATACCGTGATCTATTTCGCGGAGCAGGGTGTGCAGAGCCTTGCCGATGCGCGGTTGCTGTTGCGTCTCAACAACGTCTCGCCGGCCAGCCTGACCGGTGTCAATTTTGGCGGCTCCGCGTTTACGGTGGTCGCCAGTCAGACCTTGAACGCCAGTGGTGCGGCTCCCGTTCAGGGCGGTTGGGGTGACGACACGCTCAACGGAGACAATTCGGCCAACACGTTGTCGGGCGGTGCCGGCAACGACACGGTGGCGGATGCCCGCGACGGCAACGACGCTCTGACCGGCGGGACCGGCAACGATTGGCTCCGCGGCGGCGGCGGAAACGACACCTATGTGTTCAATCGGGGTGACGGCCAGGACACCATCAGCGACGCGGGTTCCGGGACCGACACGATCCAGTTCGGCGCGGGCATCTCGGCCGCCGACCTGGTGATGAGCCAAAGCAGCGATGGCGCTGATCTGATCATCGCGATCGCGGGAACCTCGGACAGGATCACGGTCCAGCGCGGCATCGTTGACGCGGCTTACCGCATCGAGCAGGTGCGCTTCGCCGACGGAAGCAGCGTGAGCTACGCGCAATTGTTCGGCCAAGCAGTCGCGCCCACGGCGGGTGACGACAGGCGCTATGGCGACGAGCTTGCCAACACGCTGTCGGGCGGCGCCGGTAACGATACGCTGGATGCCAGCTATGGCAACGACACTCTGACCGGCGGGACCGGCAACGACTGGCTCCGCGGTGCTGGCGGCGACGACACCTACGTGTTCAACCGGGGCGACGGCCAGGACATCATCAACGATTGGGGCTCCGGGACCGACACGATCCAGTTCGGCGCGGGCATCTCGGCCACCGACCTGGTGGTAAGCCAAAGCAGCGATGGTGCTGACCTCGTGATCGCGATCGCGGGGACGTCGGACCGGATCACGATCCAGCGCGGCGTCGTTGACACGGTTTACCGCATCGAGCAGGTGCGCTTCGCCGACGGAAGCAGCGTGAGCTACGCGCAATTGTTCGCCCAAGCGGTAGTGCCGACGGCGGGTGACGACAGGTTCTATGGCGACGAGTTCGCCAACACGCTGTCGGGCGGCGCCGGCAACGATACGATCGCGGATGCCGGCTATGGCAACGATACGTTGACCGGCGGGACCGGCAACGATTGGCTTCGCGGCGCTGGTGGCGACGACACCTACGTGTTCAACCGGGGCGACGGCCAGGACCTCATCAGCGATTGGCTGTCCGGCAATGACACGATCCAGTTCGGTGCGGGCATTGCGGCCAGCGACCTGGTAGTGAGCCAAAGCGTCGATGGTGCTGACCTCGTGATCGCGATCGCGGGGACGTCGGACCGGATCACGATCCAGCGCGGCATCGTTGACACGTCTTATCGCATCGAGCAGGTGCGCTTCGCCGACGGAAGCAGCGTGAGCTACGCGCAATTGTTCGGCCAAGCGGTCACGCCCACGGCGGGTGACGACCGGTTCTATGGCGACGAGCTTGCCAACACGCTGTCGGGCGGAGCCGGCAACGATACAATCGCAGATGCCGGCTATGGCAACGATACGTTGACCGGCGGGACCGGCAACGACTGGCTCCGCGGTGCTGGCGGCGACGACACCTACGTGTTCAACCGGGGCGACGGCCAGGACATCATCAACGATTGGCTCTCCGGCAATGACACGATCCAGTTCGGCGCTGGTATCGCCGCCACCGATCTGGCGGTGAGCCAGAGCAGCGATGGCACTGACCTCGTGATCTCGATCGCGGGGACCTCGGACAGGATCACGATCCAGCGCGACATCGTTGACGCGTCTTACCGCATCGAGCAGGTGCGCTTCGCCGACGGAAGCAGCGTGAGTTACGCGCAATTGTTGAGCCAAGCGGTCACGCCCACGGCGGGTGACGACCGGTTCTATGGCGACGAGTTCGCCAACACGCTGTCGGGCGGCGCCGGCAACGATACAATCGTAGATGCCGGCTATGGCAACGATACGTTGACCGGCGGGACGGGCAACGATTGGCTCCGCGGCGCTGGCGGCGACGACACCTACGTGTTCAACCGGGGCGACGGCCAGGACATCATCAGCGATTGGCTGTCCGGCAATGACACGATCCAGTTCGGCGCCGGCATTGCGGCCACCGACCTGGTGGTGGCGCGAAGCAGCGACGGCGCAGACCTCATCATTACAATTGCAGGGACCGACGACAGGATCACGATCCAGCGCGCCATCATTGACGGCTCTTATCGGATCGAGCAGGTGCGCTTTGCGGATAATAGCACGCTCAGCTACGCGCAATTGCTTGACCGAGCGCTGGCGTCGATCAGCGGTGACGACACGCTCAATGGCGATGGGCTTGCCAACACGTTGTCGGGCGGAGCCGGCAACGACAGGCTGGACGCCGGCAACGGCAACGATACGCTGACCGGCGGGACCGGCAACGACTGGCTCCGCGGCGGCAGCGGCGACGACACCTACGTGTTCAACCGCGGTGACGGCCAGGACCTCATCAGCGATTGGCTCTCCGGCAATGACACGATCCAGTTCGGTACGGGCATTGCGGCCGCCGATCTGGTGGTGAGCCAAGCCAACAACGGCCAGGACATGGTCATTTCGATCGCGGGGACCGACGACAGGATCACGATCGAACACGGCGTCAACGACGGGTCTTACCGCATCGAACAGGTGCGCTTCGCCGACGGAAGCAGCTTGAGCTACGCGCAATTGTTTGTCCAAGCGGTCGTGCCCACGGCGGGCGATGACAGGTTGTATGGTGATGAGCTTGCCAACACGCTGTCGGGCGTAGCCGGCAACGATGCGCTGGATGCCTGGTACGGCAACGATACGCTGACCGGCGGGACCGGCAACGACTGGCTGCGCGGCGGCGGCGGCGATGACACCTACGTGTTCAACCGGGGTGACGGCCAGGACCTCATCAGCGATTGGCTCTCCGGCAATGACACGATCCAGTTCGGTACGGGCATTGCGGCCGCCGATCTGGTGGTGAGCCAAGTCAACAACGGCCAGGACATGGTCATTTCGATCGCGGGGACCGACGACAGGATCACGATCGAACACGGCATCAACGACGGGTCTTACCGCATCGAGCAGGTGCGTTTCGCCGACGGAAGCAGCTTGAGCTACGCGCAATTGTTCGCTCAAGCGGTAGCGCCCACGGTGGGTGATGACAGGTTCTACGGCGACGAGCTTGCCAACGCGCTGTCGGGCGGAGGCGGCAACGATACGCTGGATGCCAGCTACGGCAACGATACGTTGACCGGCGGGACCGGAAGCGACTGGCTCCGCGGCGGCGGCGGCGACGACACCTACGTGTTCAACCGGGGCGACGGCCAGGACATCGTCAGCGATTGGCTCTCCGGCAATGACACGATCCAATTCGGTGTGGGCATTGCGGCCGCCGACCTGGTGGTGAGCCAAGCCAACAACGGCCAGGACCTCGTCATCTCGATCGCCGGGACCAGCGACAGGATCACGGTCGATCACGGCATCATTGACCCGTCTTACCGCATCGAGCAGGTGCGCTTCGCCGACGGGAGCAGCTTGAGCTACGCCCAATTGTTCGCGCAAGCGGTAGCGTCCACGGCGGGTGATGACAGGTTCTATGGTGACGAGCTTGCCAACACGCTGTCGGGCGGCGCCGGCAACGATACGCTGGATGCCAGCTACGGCAACGATACGTTGACCGGCGGGACCGGTAACGACTGGCTCCGCGGCGGCGGCGGCGACGACACCTATGTGTTCAACCGGGGCGACGGCCAGGACATCGTCAGCGATTGGAACTCCGGCAATGACACGATCCAGTTCGGTGCTGGCATTGCGGCCGCCGATCTGGTGGTGAGCCAAGCCAATAGCGGCCAGGACATGGTCATTTCGATCGTGGGGACCGACGACAGGATCACGATCGACCGCGGCATCGTTGACCCCTCTTACCGCATCGAGCAGGTGCGTTTCGCCGACGGGAGCAGCTTGAGCTACGCGCAACTGTTCAGTCGGTCGACGACGACCGGTGGCGCCGACACCATCATCGGAACGACCGAAGGCGATACCCTCGAAGGCCGCGCCGGGGACGACAATCTGTCAGGTCTTGCCGGCGCCGACATCCTCCTTGGTGGAGATGGCAACGATACGCTGGGCGGTGGCGATGGCGCGGATCGCCTCACCGGCGGCCATGGGGATGATACACTCGTCGGCGGCAAGGATGCTGACACCTATGTCTTCGCGGCCGGTGACGGCTCCGATACGATCATCGACGACGGCAATGCCACGTCCGATATCTTGCGGATCGAAGGCTATAGCTTGTCGCAGATGCGATTCCGTAGCCTCGGGAATGATCTCATTATTCGATTCCTGGGCAGCAACGATCGTATCGTCGTCCGCGATGGGCTCAGTGACAGTGCGGCCAATACCGTCGAATCCTTCGAGATCGCAGCCGATGGCGTCACTTTGTCGCTCGCCGACATTCGCCCCGGCCTCGTCGAGGACGTGCCGGTTGCCGGCGAAGTGCTGATCGGCAGCGCTTCGGACGATACGATCGTCGGAAGCAGCAGCGACGATTACCTGAAGGGCGGCGAGGGGGCCGACACCCTGTCCGGTGGTGCCGGCAACGATCAGTTCGGCGACATTTCCGCCGATGGCTCCGTCGACACGCTGACCGGCGGCGCCGGTCGCGACACCTATTACTACCTGCCGGTCCGGCAAGGTGCGTCGCCCATCGTCGCCGATATCATCACCGATTTCCAGGCGGGCGCCGGCGGTGACGTCATCCGCCTGATGACCAGCAATCCCAATCCGTTCGAGGGCGGCAGCATCTTCCTGGCGCAATCGGGCAGCGACACTGTCGTGATGATGCGGGCAAACTCGGGACCTGATCAGGTGCTGCTGCGCCTGCTCGGCGTCGACGCCACCACGCTGACCTCGGCCAATTTCGACGGCGTTCCGATCGCGATCGACAATTCGATCCGCATCAACGATGACGATGCCGGCCACGTCCTCAACGGCAGCGCCCTCGACGACCGCATTTACGGCAATGGCGGCAACGACGTCATCAGCGGCTTCGGCGGCAATGACCGGTTGGCCGGCGGCGCCGACAACGACGTGATCGACGGCGGCCTCGGCAACGACCTCATCGCGGGCCAGGAGGGCAACGACCAGATCGTCGGGGGTGGCGGCAGCGACATCATGTCGGGCGGCTCCGGCGACGACGTGATCACCGGCCACGGCGACGGCAGCTTCACGACCGACACGGATGTGTTCGAGGGCGGCCTGGGCGATGATCAGCTGTTCGGCGGCACCGGCACGGACGTCTACCGCTTCGCGCGCGGCGACGGCCGCGACACCGTCTCCGATCTCGGCGGCTCGGATCGCCTGGAATTCGCCGCGGGCATCGCGGCCGCCGACGTCAGCGTCGTGCAAATCGGCCGCGACGTCGAATTGCGGATCAACAACGAGGGGGGGCGGGTGCGCGTGACCGGCGCGCTCGACGGCGCCAGCGCCATCGAGACGATCGCTTTCGCCGACGGCACCTCATGGACCTGGAACGACGTGCTGACGCGATCCCTGCAGGGATCGGGCGGCGACGACGTGCTTGCGGTTCCCGCGAGCTTCCAGGGCAACTCCGTCACCCTCGACGGCAAGGCGGGGAATGACAGTCTGCAAGGCAGCGCGGGCGCCGATACGCTGATCGGCGGCACCGGCAATGATGTGCTGCAGGGCGCGGGCGGCGACGACACCTATGTGTTCGCCCGCGGCGACGGTCAAGACGTCATTCTCGACGTATCGGGCACCAACACGCTGAGCTTCGCGGCAGGTATCTTGTCGACCGATATCCGTGTCGTGCGCGGCGCGGCCAATCTGGTGATCGAAATCATCGGCACCGGCGATCGCGTCGATCTCGGCTCTCCGGCGACGGCGGACATGGGCGTATCGCGCGTCACCTTCGCCGACGGCACGGTCTGGACCGCGTCGACCCTGATCGCGCTCGCCCGCGCGGCGACGGATGGCAACGACGTCATTCGCGGCGACGATCTCGACAATACGCTCACCGGCGGTGCCGGCGATGATTTGCTGATCGGCAATGGCGGGGCTGATGACCTCGACGGCGGCGCGGGCAACGATCGCCTCGAAGGCGGTGCCGGCGACGATACCTACCGGTTCGCGGCCCATGGCGGCCACGACCGCATTGCCGATGCGGCCGGCAACGACACGCTGCTGCTGGCGGCCGATATCGTCCCTGACGACATCACGGTCTCGCAGAGCGAGGACGGGGCCGATTTCACGCTGATCGTCAAGTCGACCGGCGCGCGCATCACCATCGAAGGCGCGCTTGGCGCAGGCGGCATCGAATCGATCCGCTTTGCCGACGGCACGAGGTGGGGAACGAGCGATCTGCTCGCGCGCGCACCGAGCTTTGCCGACGATTTGCTGACCGGCGATGCCGGCAACAACGTCATGATCGGCGGTCTCGGCAACGATCATTTGTCCGGCGGTGCCGGCAACGACACCTACCGATTCGCCCGCGGCGACGGCAGCGACGTCATCAACGACAAGGCGTCGTCCGCGGCCGACCGGCTCGAGATCAGCGGCTACTCCGCCGCGGAGATCAGCTTCCACCGCATCGCCGCCGACAGCGATGATGTGGCGATCCGCTTTGCAGGGACGACGGACCAGATCGTCATCGTCGACGCGCTCGCTGCCAACTCCGCCGGGGTCGAGACGATCGTGCTCGCCGACGGCACGCAGTACACTGTCGCCGATATGAAGCTGGCGATCCTCGCCAGCCTCACCACCGACGGCAACGACATCATCATCGGCACCGACGGCGCCGATACGCTGATGGGCGGCAAGGGCAACGATCTCATCGACGGCGGTTACGGCAACGACACCTATCTCTATCGCCGCGGCGATGGCGACGACCGGATCAGCGCGGTCGGCAAGGGCACCGACGTGTTGAGCCTCACCGACTACAACGTCGCCGACGTCGTCTCCGCCGTCCGCGCCGGTCCCGACAGCAACGATCTCGTGCTCTCCTTCGCAGGTGCAGGCGATCGCGTGGTGCTGATCGACGCGCTCAGTCCTTCCAACAATCCCGCGTTCGGCCTGTCGGTCCGGTTCGCCGACGGCACGGTCTGGAATCGCGACGCGATGCGGGCCCGCGCGCTGTCGGATATCGACGGCAGCGGCAACGACAATGTCTACGGCTTCGACGGCAACGACATCTTTGCCGCCCGGGCGGGCAACGATTTGCTCTCGGGCGCTGCCGGCGACGATCTCTATCTGTTCGGGCGCGGGGCCGGCAACGACACGGTCGTCGATTCCGGAACAGGCGGCACCGACCGGATCCAGATCGCGGATTTCACCTCGACGGAAGCCCATGTCGAGCAGCTCTATCGCGGCTCGGATGCCGTCGTCATCCGCTTCACCGGCAACAGCGCCGACAGCTTGACGGTGTTCGATGCGCTCTCGACCGATGCCAAGGGCATCGAGAGCTACGTCTTTGCAGACGGCGTGACCTGGACCAAGGAGACCCTGCGGGAGCTGCTGGGCAACCGGGCCCCGACCGCCCTGGGTGACGGCTTCTTCTCGGTCACCACGGGCGTCGAGCTCGTCATCAAGGCGGCCGATCTGCTGCGCAACGATTTCGACGCGGACGGCGATGCGCTGACGATCGTCGGCGTCGATGCGGGCGCTTCGGGCGTTGCCACGGTCGATGCCCAGGGCAACATCCACTACACCGCGACCAACGGCTATTACGGCTCCGCCTCGATCAGCTACACGATTTCCGACGGCCATAACGGCTTTGCCACGGCCTCGGTCGATCTCAAGGTGCGCCCGGTCGCAACCGCCTATCCGGATACGGGCTTCACCGTCGCCGAGGACGGCTCGCTGGTGATCCGCGTCGAGCGCCTCTTGGCCAACGACCTCGACGGCGACCGCATGGTCGTCGGCCAGGTCTATCAAGCCGTCAACGGGACGGTCGCGCTGGCCAGCGACGGCAACATCACCTTCACGCCGAACGCCGATTTCAATGGCACCGCCGAGTTCAGCTACGTGGCGAACACGCCGGAAGGCGGCCGGGCCGAGGCCAAGGTGACGATCCAGGTCACCGCGGTCAACGATGCGCCGGTGGCGCATGACGATACGGTCGATGCGACGCCCGAAAGTACGGGCTTCACGCTCGATCCGAGCACGCTGAGCGCCAACGACACCGACATCGATCACGACGGGCTGGCGGTGCAGTCGGTGATCTCTAACGCGGACGTCACCGTGACGATCGGCGACGATGGCCTGATCCATGTGACCCCGCGCGCCTATTTCTGGGGCAACGCTCACTTCGACTACGTCGTCGCAGATCCCAGCGGGGCGACCTCGACGGGCCGAGTCAACTTCACCGTGACCCCCGTCAACGATCCGCCGGAGCTGCACGACGACCGGTTCGAGACGACCGACAACGGCGATCCGATCCGCGAGGACAATCCGATCGTGATCGGAGCCGACCGGCTACTCGCCAACGACATCGAGCACGACGGCGAGGCGATGACACTCACCGCCGTCCGCAACAGCCATGGCGGCAACGCCGTGCTGCTCGAGAACAACACCGTCCTGTTCACGCCGACGCCCAATTTCAACGGCGATGCCTGGTTCGAATATCAGGTCGACGACGGTCATGGCGGAACTGCCTGGGCTCGCGCGACGCTGGCCTATCAGCCGGTCAACGACCTGCCGGATGCCCGCAACGACAGCTACACCGACCAGAGCCTGCCGATCCTGCGCGGCACGGAAGACCACGCGATCGAGATCCCGATCATCGAGCTGCTCAAGAACGACAGCGATATCGAAGGCTTCGCGGTGCAGTTCGAGAGCGCCGGCAACGCAGTACATGGCGACATCACGGTCACCGACCACGGCACGATCATCTTCACGCCCGATGCCGATTTCTGGGGCGAGGCGACGTTCAGCTACCTCGTTTCCGACAACGAAGGCGCGGTGGACGGTGCCACCGTCACGATGTGGTTCGAGAACGTCGGCGACGCCCCGCCGGTCGCGCATCGCGACGTCATCTATGTGAACGAGGATATCCCGACCGTCATTCCGATCGCGACGCTGCTCGCCAACGATACGGATGTGGACCGTGATCCGCTCCGCTTCCTGGGCTGGCGGCTGTCGACGACGTTGGATGCGCTGGTGTTCGGCGGCGATGCCGGCCAGAAGCTGAACGGCACGATCGAATTCGACGCCGACGGCAATCTGGTATTCACGCCGAACCGGGACGCGAGCCAGAGCTCCGGCTTCGTCTACGGGGTGACCGACGACGCCGACGGTTCGGTGGAAGGTTATGTCGACATCATCATCGTCTCGACCAACGACGATCCGACCGTCGGCCAGGACGAAGGCTTCGTCACGCCGCTCGATGCGCCGCTGTTGCTGCGCGTCACCGATCTCCTGAAGAACGACTACGACATCGAGCAGGCCGACCATGACGGCGACGGCGTGATCGACGACGACCTCGACAACCCGAACCGCGCCCGTCCGACCTTCGTCGGCGTCGACGGCGTCTACGATGCAGATGCGCTCGCGCTCGGCCAGCGCGTGCCGCGCGGCACCGCCGAGGTGGTCGACTGGAACGGCGAGAAGTTCATCGTCGTGCACTTCGCGGCCGGCTTTACCGGCCAGGTCGCGGTCGAGTACCGCATCGCCGACACCGATGGCGCAACCGACACCGGCTTTGCGATGGCGTCGGTGGCCGACAGCTATAACGGCCTGCTGCGCGGGACGGCGAAGACCGACTACCTCGTCGGCACCGAGGGCGCGGATCTGATCCAGGCTCTCGGCGGCAACGACTTCGTGCTGGCCGGCGGCGGCAACGACCGGATCGAGGCCGGCAGCGGTGACGATCAGGTCGATGCAGGGGCCGGCGACGACTGGATCGACGCCGGTGATGGCGCCGACCGCATCACGGGCGGCGACGGCTACGATACCGTCAACTTCGAGAACTCGGACTTCCTTGTCCGCGCCGATCTCGAGTCGCGCGTCGGCCAGGGCGGCTACGCGCAAGGCGACACCTATATCGGTATCGAGGCGCTGGTCGGCTCGCAATATGCCGATCAGCTCGGTGGCGATGCCGGCGACAACCGGCTCGAGGGCCTCGGTGGCAACGACATCCTGGAGGGACGCGCCGGCAACGACATCCTGCTCGGCGGCGCGGGCGACGACGTCCTGACCGGTGGCGCAGGGGCCGATATGCTCGATGGTGGCCTTGGCAACAACACGGCCGACTACAGCTTCGGTACGACCGGCGTGTCGATCTCGCTCGTGGCCGGAACGGCTCATGGCGGCGACGCCGAGGGCGACGTCCTCACCAACATCCAGAACCTGACCGGCACCGACGTCGACGACACGCTGGAAGGCGACGCGCTCGCCAACATCCTGTCCGGTGGCCGCGGCAACGACATTCTGATCGGCAATGCCGGCGAGGACATCCTGATCGGCGGCCGCGGCGCGGACCAGCTGATCGGCGGCGACGGCATCGATACGGCCGACTACACGCTGTCGGCGGAAGGGGTCACCGTCGACATGGCCAACGGCGCCGCCGGCGGCGGCGATGCGCTCGGCGATACCTTCTCCGGGATCGAGATCGTCCAGGGCTCGTATCAGGACGACACGATCAGAGGTGACGCCGGCGACAACCGCATCCGCGGCGGCCGCGGCGCCGATATCATCGACGGACGCGGCGGCTTCGACATCGCCGATTACAGCAAGGCCGACGAGGGCGTCGCGGTCAATCTGGCGACCGGCCTCGGCACCGCCGGCGAGGCAGCGGGCGACCAGCTCACCTCGATCGAGATGCTCGTCGGGTCGCTTTGGAACGACCAGTTCACCGGCAGCGTCGGCGACGACCGGTTCCAGGGTCTTCGCGGTAACGACGCCATCGCCGGCGGGGCCGGCTCCGACACCTACGTGTTCGGCTTCGACGACGGCCAGGACGTCATCACCGAGCAGGGCGCGGAGACCGACACCGATCGCCTGGTGCTGTCGTCGCAGATCGCGCCGAAGGACGTCTCCGTCATCCGCGAGGGCAACGACCTCCTGCTCGAATTCGAGCGGCAGGATGGCTTCCTGATCGACACCGTGCGCGTCACCGACCACTTCCTCGGCGCCCAGAGCGGCATCGAGGAGGTCGTGTTCAGCAACGGCACGGTCTGGAACCGCGACCGTATCGATCAGCTGCAGCAGCTCGGCCGCTTCAATGCCGCCGACGACATCGTGCATCTCGGCGTCGAGGACGAGCCGATCGTGATCGATCCGGCGACCCTGTTCGCCAACGACGCCGACAGCGCGGTCAACCTGGTGCTCGCCGGCGTCGGCAATGCAGTGAACGGCACTGTGCGAGTGCGCGAGGACGGCAAGATCGAATTCCTGGGCGCGCCGAACTACAACGGCGATGCCTTCTTCAATTACACCGTGCGCGACCAGTTCGGCCGCGAATCCACGGCCCGGGTCGAGGTCGATCTCGCGCCGGTCAACGACGCGCCGACGGCGGTGGATGATCCGCGGGTCTACGCCGTCGAGGACCAGATCCTGCGGATCCGGATCGACACGCTGCTCGCCAACGATTTCGACGTCGATGGCGACGCCAGTCTGGAAGGGTTGCACATCGTTTCGATCGCGCCGCTGACCAACACGTCCGGACAGGCGATCGAGAGCTACAAGGATCTCGACTACCGGTTCGAGGCCAGCAACGTGACCGCGCGGCTGGATGGCGACTACATCCAGTTCAAGCTGCGTCCGGACTATTTCGGCGCGGCAGGGTTCGTCTACACGCTGGCCGACGCCAGCGGCGCCACCTCGACCGCCAAGGTCGAAATCTCGATCTCGCCCGTCAACGACGCACCGCGCGATCGCGACACCTATCGCTGGATCCGTCTCGGCCAGGATACCACCGTCACGGTCGCCGACCTGATGGCCAACACCTACGACATCGAGGGCGATAGCTTCACCTTCGTCGGCTTGCATGGCGGTCTCGACAACAACCCCGCCAACAATGGCAGCCTGGTGTACGACCAGGCGACCGGCACCATCACCTTCACGCCGGCCTCCCTCGGCCAGGCGAGCATCGAATATGACGTGATCGACGCGCGCGGCGCGGCGGCGACCCTGACCTATGACTTCAAGGTCAAGCCGCTCAACGACCCGCCGAAGGCCTACAACGACTATGGCTACCGGACGCTCGAGGACCAGACCCTCGTGATCGACCCGGCGACGATCCTTGCCAACGATACCGACGAGAACGGCGACACCCTGGTGCTCGACAGCATCGTCCGGTTCGCCGACGGCGGCAAGATACGCCTGCGCGACGACGGCATGATCGAATTCCGGCCGACGCCGGACTACAACGGCGCCGCCGGCTTCCAGTACACGATCAGCGACGGCCATGGCGGCACCTCGACCGCCTATGTCGCGATCACGGTCCTGCCGCGCAACGAAGCTCCGGTCTTGCGTAACGACTATGTCAGCGGCCTGGAAGACGGTCCGCTGTTCGTGATCCCCGGCGAGGCGTTCGGCAACGACATCGATGCGGACGGCGACGTGCTGTTCTTCAAGCGCTCGACCGTGCTCGGCGTGGTCGACCACCGCTATCTGTCGGCCGGATACGAGGTCAGCGCGGCCCTGGCCGACGGCTCGGCGCTGCCGTCCTGGCTGCAGTTCGATTCCGCCACCATGCGATTTGCGGGATCGCCGCCGGCCGGCATGGACCCGCTCTCCGTCGATGTCTGGGTGCGCGATCCCTCGAATGGACGGATCTTCAACACGCGGTTCGAGCTGACGGCCGGCGACATCTCGGGCGGCTTCAATGCCAGGACCGATGTCCTCAAGGGTTACGAGATCCGTTCCGCCTTCGCGGTCGACTACGAATTCGATGCGTCCGATCTCGATGCCGACACGACCGCCACGGCCAAGCTCGCCGATGGCTCGGTGCTGCCGTCCTGGCTCAGCTTCAACGCCCAGACGCTGCAGTTTACGGGAACGCCGCCCGAGGGGGCGACGGATCCGATCAAGGTCCAGCTGACCTTCACGCATTCGGCCGCAGGCGGCGGCAATCCAAAGACGTTTATCGACAGCATGACGCTGGATCCGGCGACGCTGCCGGCCGGCGTCACCTATGATAGCCAGGTCGCGCTGCTCGACACCAAGAGCGGGACGGTTTCGGCCTCGATCATCGGCGGCCGTCCTTTGCCGGATTGGCTGTCCTTCGACGCAGCGACGCGCACGGTCAGCCTGAGCGGCTTCGCACCGGATGCGGATGCGCAGCTGGCGCGCCTGCAGGTCGTGTTCACGCCGGCGCCGCGTGTGCTTCCCGACGGGACCTATGCGTCGAGCAATCGGGGCTTCACGCTGGAATTCGTCGTCGATCCGCACGGCGACCTCGCGAGCCAGATGACGGCGATCAACCAGGCGCTGGTAGGCGATGCCTATTTCGCGGACCAGGGCCTGTTCGCGCTCGACCTGAAGGGCGCCGGTGCCATCACCGCGACCCGCGAGAGCGGCGCGCCGCTGCCGGACTGGCTGAGCTTCGACCCAGCCAACTTCACCTTCTCCGGCATGCCGCCGGCCAATTGGGTCGGCGCCGTGCCGGTCCGCCTCGATATCGCCGCGGGCAACGGCCATCCGGCGATGTCGATCATCACCGAAGCCGTGGTCGACGACACCTTCAAGATTGCGCCGTTCCCGGCCTCCACGGTCGTCTCGCCCGAGCAGATCAACCTCACGGTTCCCTCCGACTTCAACGGCACGGTCGTGCTGAGCTACGACGCGACCGACGAGAAGGGCGGCGTCTCCGGCAATCCGGCGCTGATCTTCTACGACGTGAAGCCGACGCGCGAGCGGCCGGACGCCGCGGTCGACAATCTGACGGGACGCGAGGGCCAGTCCACGCGCTTCGCGGTGACCGACCTACTGCGCAACGACTTCGATCGCGACCGCGATGCCTTGCGCATCCTGTCGCTCGGGCAGCCGGCCAACGGCTCGCTCGTCGTCGAGCTCGCCCATGCCAACATCGCGCCGCCGGCCGGGCTCGGCCAGCTCGACGGCGCGGTCTGGAGCGCGACGCTCGCGGACGGCACGGCGCTGCCGGGCTGGCTTATCATCGACAGCGCCACTGGCGCGCTCTCGGGCGACGTGCCGCTGGCGTTCGCCTCGAACCTCGACATCCGCTTCACGCGGACGCTCGGCGGCGACAGCCAGAGCGCAACCCTGACGCACCGCTTCGACGGCAACGCGGGGGCCTTCGTCGTCTACACGCCGGCGGATGCCTTCTCCGGCGATGACGGCTTCAGCTATGTCGTGACCGACGATCGCGAAGGTCCTTCGACCGGCTTGGCCATCGTGCATGTCGCCGCCGTCAACGATCCGCCGACCACGGTCGAGGATACAGTTGTGGCGATCGAGGACACGCCGCTCCTGATCGACCCGGCGACGCTGCTCGCCAACGACTACGACGTCGACAACAACCCGATCCGCTTCGTCGACGTCGCCAATGCCACGCATGGCACCGTCAGCTTCGACGGCACCCATATCGTGTTCACGCCCGACCACAATTTCGAGGGCGTCGCGTCGTTCGAGTACGTCGTGACCGACGACACCAACGGCTCGAGCACGGGCAAGGTCAAGGTCAACGTCGCCTCGACCAACCGCGCGCCGATCGCCGCGACCGATGTGTTTGCGACCGACGAGGACACGCCGTTCGAGTTCACGACGGCCGATCTGCTCGGCAATGACAGCGATGCCGACGGCGACACGATCACGTTCCAGTCGCTGTCGCGCAGCGCCGGCAATGGCCGCATCATCGAGCTGCCCAACGGACGCTGGCAGTTCGTGCCGAACGAAAACATCAGCGGCGCGGTCAATTTCAGCTACACGATCTCCGACGGACGCAAGATCTCGACCGGCACCGTGACGTTCAACATCACCGCCGTGAACGATGCGCCGATCGCCAATCCGGACGGAGCAGGGACGGCCAACGATCCCCAGGGCGTGTTCAGGACGACCCAGGGCCAGGCCATCACGATCGACTTCGCCGCGCTGATCGCCAACGACCGCGACGTCGAGGGCGACAGCTTCGAAATCGTCGAAGTGTTCGACGGCGACCAGGGCACGGTGGTCCGCGTCGGCTCGACCGCGGTCTTCACGCCGAACGCCGGCTATATCGGCGATGCCGGCTTCCACTATCGTGTCACCGACAGCCGTGGCGCCTCCAGCGTCGGATTCGTGACGCTGCTGGTCGCGCCCAACGTGCCGCTGCCGATTCCGGTGTCGGATGCCGGCTTCGAGGTGCTCGAAGACGGCTTCATCGACATCGATCCCGCCGCGCTGATGGCGAACGACGTCACACCCGATGGATCGACCCTGATCTTCGTCGGGCTCGAAGGCGCCGAATTGCTCGCGAACGGCAAATATCGCGTCACGCCGGCCGCCAACTTCAATGGCGAGCTGGTGCTGCGCTATTCCGTCAAGAACGAGCAGGATTTCGCGGTCTCGACGACGGTCACGATCAACGTGCTGCCGGTCGCCGATGCCCCGGTGGCGCGCCCCGATGCGCTCGAAATGCGCGAGGATGCGCCGCTGACGCTGTTTGCGAGCCAACTGCTGGCCAATGACAGCGATGCCGACCAGCAGGCGTTCGTGCTCACCCGGATCGTTGCGACCTCGGGCGTGACGGTCACCGATCTTGGCTTCGACCAGCTCCAGATCACTCCGACTGCCGATTTCAATGGACCGGCATGGTTCGACTACGAGATCGAGGATTCGACCGGTCTGACCGCGACGACCCGGGTCAATGTCAACGTGGCGGCGGTGAACGACGCGCCGGTCATCTCTGCGGTTCCCGTGCTCAAGGGGATCGAGGATCAGCGCTTTAGCGTGACCCTGCCGGCCGGCTTCGTCGCCGACGTCGACGGTGACGCGCTACTGGTCGAAATCCGGGGCAAGGACGGCACGGCGCTGCCTGCCTGGCTGCAATACGATCCGCAGACGCGGGTGCTGAGCGGCGATCCGCCCGCCAACTTCAATGGCACGCTCCAGCTCGAGATCGCGGCATCCGACGGCACCGCGCAGACCGTGCGGGAACTGCTGGTTTCGATCGCCCCGGTCAACGACGCGCCGGCGATCGTCAGCGCGATCGGTGATGTCGATGTGACCGAGGATCAGCCGTTCTCGATCGCACTGCCGACCGGAGCGTTCGCCGATGTCGACGGCGACGCTTTGACCTTCGCCGTGACCCTCAGTGACGGCTCGCCGCTGCCGTCCTGGATTTCGGTATCCAACGGCCGCCTCATCGGCACGCCGCCGGTCGATTTCAACGGCACGCTGGCGCTTGCGATCACGGGGGGCGACGGGACGCTGTCGACCTCCGCCAGCTTCCAGCTCAACGTGCTTCCGGTTAACGATGCGCCGGTCCTGGGCCGTCCGCTGGACGACCAGGCGGGCCGCGAGGGCGAGGCGCTCGATATTGCGCTCGACCGGTCGGCCTTCGCCGATATCGACGGCGACACGCTGACGTTCACTGCGCGCTTGAGCGACGGCAACCCGTTGCCGGCGTGGCTCAGCTTCGACGGTTCGCACTTCACCGGCACTCCGCCGCAGAACGCGACCGGCGACTTCGACATCGAGGTCACGGCGAGCGACGGTGCGTTGGTCGCCAGCGACGTGTTCCGGCTAAGCATCACCTCGGTCAACCAGGCGCCGGTGCTGTCGGTGCCGCTGGCCGATGTGTCCTCGTCCGAGGATGCGCCGCTCTCGATCGCGATCCCTGACGGCAGCTTCACCGACCCCAATGGCGATCCGCTGACCTATTCGGCGACGCTGGCCGACGGCAGCGCGCTGCCGTCATGGCTCGGCTTCGACGGCACGAATTTCACCGGCACCCCGCCGCCGAACTTCAACGGCAGTTTCGATATCCTGGTCACGGCCAGCGACGGGGGGCGCGCGGCGAGCGACGTCTTCCGCGTGACCATCACGCCGGTGAACGATGCGCCGGTGCTGGTGCAGCCGTTGGCCGATATCGTCTCGCCGAAGAACGTCCGCGTCACGATCCCGGTCCCGGCCGGCAGCTTCGCCGATCTCGACGGTGACACGCTGACCTTGACGGCAACGCTGGCCGACGGCAGCGCGCTGCCCTCGTGGCTGGCGTTCGACGGCGCGACCTTCAATGGCACGCCGCCCACCAACTACACCGGCGCGATCGACATCAAGGTCACGGCGAGCGACGGGTCGCTCTCGGCGAGCGACGTGTTCCGCCTGACGATCCCGTCGGTGAACAACGCGCCCGTGGTCGCGATCCCGCTGCCCGACGTCTCCTCGCCGGAAGACACCGCATTGTCGGTCGCGATCCCGGCGGGCAGCTTCACCGACGTCAACGGCAACCGCCTGACCTACACGGCGCTTCTCTCCAGCGGAGCCGCGCTGCCGTCCTGGCTCTCCTTCGACGGCACCACCTTCACCGGCACGCCGCCGGCCAATTTCAACGGCACGGTCAGCATCAAGGTCACGGCCAGCGACGGCGCGTTGTCGGCCAGCGACATCTTCGTGCTGACGATCACGCCGGTGAACGACGCGCCGGTGCTGTCGGTGCCGCTGTCCGACGTCAGCTCGGCCGAAGATGCCGCGGTTTCGTACACGATTCCCACCGGGCGCTTCACCGATGCCGACAGTAATCCGTTGACCTATTCGGCGACGCTGGCGGACGGCAGCCCGCTGCCGTCCTGGCTGACGCTGACCGGCACCAAGTTCGCCGGCACGCCGCCGCTCAACTTCAATGGGGCGATCGATATTCGGGTCACGGCCAGCGACGGCTCGCTCTCGGCCAGCGATGTCTTCACCCTGACCATCACGCCGAAGAACGATGCGCCGGTGCTGTCGGTGGCGCTGCCCGACGTGACGTCGCCGGAAGACACGCCGTTGTCGATCGCGATCCCAGCCGGCAGCTTCACCGATGTCGACGGCGATACGCTGACCTACACGGCGACGCTCTCCACGGGCGCTGCGCTGCCGACCTGGCTCTCCTTCGACGGTACGACGTTCACCGGCACGCCGCCGGCGAACTACAGCGGCACGCTCAACATCAAGGTCACGGCCCGCGACGGTGCGTTGTCGGCCAGTGACACCTTCGCGCTGACCATCACGCCGGTGAACGACGCGCCGATGGTCTCGGTGCCGCTATCCGACGTCAATTCGCCGGAGGATACCGCGATCTCCTACACGATCCCGACCGGCCGCTTCACCGATGTCGACGGTAACACGTTGACCTATTCGGCGACGCTGGCGGACGGCAGCCCGCTGCCGTCCTGGCTGACGCTGACCGGCGCCAAGTTCACCGGCACGCCGCCGCTCAACTTCAACGGCGCCATCGACATCCTGGTCACCGCGAGCGACGGATCGCTCTCTGCCAGCGACGTCTTTACCCTGACGATCACGCCGAAGAACGACGCGCCGGTGCTGTCGGTGCCGCTGCCCGACGTGTCGTCGCCGGAAGATACGCCGCTGGCGATTGCGATCCCGCCCGGCAGCTTCACCGATGTAGACGGCGATACGCTGACCTACACGGCGACGCTCTCCACCGGCGCTGCGCTGCCGACCTGGCTGAGCTTCGACGGCACCACCTTCACCGGCACGCCGCCGGCGAACTACAACGGCACGATCAGCATCAAGGTCACCGCTCGCGACGGCGCGCTGACAGCGAGCGACATCTTTACGCTGACGATCACACCGGTGAACGACGCGCCGGTGCTCTCGGTGCCGCTGTCCGACGTCAACTCGGCCGAGGACGCCGCGGTGTCGTTCACGATCCCGACCGGCCGGTTTACCGATCCCGACGGCAACACGCTCACCTATAGCGCCACGCTGGCGGATGGCGGTGCGCTGCCGTCCTGGCTGACGCTGACCGGCACCAGATTCGCCGGGACCCCGCCGCTCAATTTCAACGGCGCGATCGACATCCTGGTCACCGCCAGCGATGGCTCACTCACGGCCAGTGACGTGTTCACCCTGACGATCACGCCTGTCAACGACAAGCCGGTCGCGGCCAATGACGGTCCGTTCTCGGTGACCCATGGCGATACGCTCGCCATCGCGCGCGCAAGTCTGCTCGCCAACGACGTCGATATCGACGGCGACCTTTTGTCCATCGTTTCTGTCGGCGCCGCGCCCAAGGGCACTGTCGTGATCGACGAGCAGGGCGTCAGCTATACGCCCGATTTCGGTTACGAGGGGACCGACAGCTTCACCTATACGATCAGCGATGGCGTCGCGACAGCGACGGCCACGGTCAGCCTCACCATCTCGAACGCCTTCGAGGGCTGGGTGGTGGGGACCGCCAGCGCCGATACGTTGATCGGCGATGCGATCGCTCCGAGCAGCATCTACGGCGCCGGTGGAAACGACGTCCTCACCGGAGGCGCTGCCGCGGATCGTCTGGCCGGCGGCATCGGCAACGACACGCTCAACGGCAATGACGGCGATGACTCGTTCTGGGGCATGGCCGGCAACGACACGATCAATGGCGGCAACGGCACCGACACCGCCTACTACAACGGTGTGATGTCGACCTATTCGATCGTCACGTCGGCGGGATCGGTTCAGGTCACCGACAATTCCACGGCGAATGGCAGTGACGGCGTCGATACGCTGACCAGCATCGAAAGGCTCATCTTCCGCAACGGCGAGACGGTCACGCTGGCGGCGCCGATCATCCTCGATCTCGACGGGCGGGGTGTGGAAACCACGACGGCCAGCCAGTCCTCGGCGATGTTCGACATCGATGGCGACGGCACGGCTGACGACACCAGCTGGATCGGGACTACGGAAGCCTTCCTGTTCCTCGATCGCGACCGCAACGGTACGGTGAGCGGCATCTCGGAGCTGAGCTTCGCCGACGATGTGGCGGGCGCGCGCTCCGATCTTGAAGGGTTGCGCGCCTTCGACAGCAACCGCGACGGAATGCTGTCGGCCGACGACATTCGCTTCGCGGATTTCAATCTCTGGCAGGACCGCAATGGTGACGGCGCTGTCCAGGACGGGGAGATTCTGTCGCTGTCGGCCGCCGGCGTGCGCTCGATCAATCTCGCGGCATCTGCAACGGAAGCGTCCTGGGAGTTCGGCGGCACCGTGATCGTCAATCGCGGCAGCTACACCCGCACCGATGCGCGCACGATGGAATATGTCGATGCCGCGTTGACGCGGGCGACGGTGTCGCAACCGCTCGCCGTCGACGTCGCGAACGCCGCAAGCTCGGCCCAGACTCTGGCCTCTGCGCTCGAGATCATGTCTGCGAACCCCGCACCCTCGATCGGTGAGCAGTTCTGGCGCGCGATGGACGCGATGGCAAAGCCTGCGTTCCCGGACAAGTCGGACGCGGCTGGCCCGTCGCGCCCTGGAGCCAACGAGGACAGTCGGGTCGGGCGCGTAGCGAGAGGCGAGGGGGCGACGGATCAGTCGCCCGCGCTGCTGGCGCTGATGCGGCAGGAGATGTCCGCGTTCGGCACCAATGCGGGCGCCGCCGATCTCACCTGGCGCAAGGAAGCGACCCCGCATCCGATGGATTTCTTCGCCTGACGGCGCTGTCGACCGTCGGGCGAAACAGCAACCTGAGGGAAGGTCAGCTGAACTGGCCGCGCTTGTCTTGCCGGATCGTGAGAGCAGGTAAGGCTTCAAGAGCGGACTGCCAGCGCCTGTCTGTCTCGAGTTTGCCGGTCGATTAGGTCCTGGTGCGGCCAACGAGGAATTCCTTTATACTCGGTTGGCGGGACCAGCTAGTGTGAACCGGCGTTCTGAACTGAGGCTGACCCCCACCGGTTGGTGGTACGTGCACGATCAAAGTTCCGAAGGGGTCATAGGCCTGCGGATTTACATCGTCGAATTGCGCAAGCTCTCGGCGACGGCAACGACGGCGCGCGGTATATTTCGAACATCCCAAGCTGGGGTGACTGCTTGGTCGCCCCCTTCAACGGAGCGTCCGGATTCAGGCGCCGCGCTCGATGGAAGCAGGGGCGACGGTCCGGTTGGAGGCGAGCTCACCGATCACATCCCATCACGTTGCGTCGACGGATACCTCTAGCTAACGCAATCGTGGTCGCCAGCGTCATAGCCACTACCATCATGGCGTATTGTCGGGCCCTCGCGCTGCGGAAGATACAACTCCGCACAGCAAATTGCTTCGTAGCTGGGAAGGCAGGGATCGACGATTGAGGGGAGCCCAGGTTAGTCGTCTCGAAAAAAGCGGGACTATAGTTCTAGTTCACCGCGATATATCGTTCGCCGGAGAGCATGGTGAGTGATGTTTCGAACACGGAAGAGCAAATCTCGCGCGCGTGCGCAACTTGCGGAGCAAGGACGCGAGCGCAATAGGAGTTCCGGCAAGGAGATCCAGGCTTCTACAGCTGAGTTGAGAAGCTTGCCACGGGACAAGCTCGCGGATGCGGTTTTCCTGCTCTCGATGGCGGCAAAGCAGAAAAGCAATCAGATGCGACGATCGATCAATGAACGCGCGGGGGGGCCGAGTTCGAGTTTTGGAGCGCCACTGAACGGAGACTTAACTGACTATCGTGCGGTCAGGTGTCTAAGCGTGGGGAAAGTCTGCTGCTTTCAGGAAGAAGCTCAGCGTTTGGTGCAGACAAACTGCGCCAGCGCTCTTTGATGAGAGAGAAGGGGGAGGCGACTAGAGTTCTGACTATCTGAGCGCCCGGGAGGAAAGTCGATGAACGTCTGGATAACCAGGATGATCAGGCTTGCTGCTCTGCTGCGCGGACACGAGAAGATGAGCGCAGGGAAAACTTTTCATTTTCTGCTTGAAGTCAGGTGAATGAGCGTCTATGTCCTTTTTCAGCGTTGCCCGTCTGTCGGGCGCTTTCTTCGGCCCTTGATGCCAAGGGAAGCATTGACGCTCTTGATGCTCCTCACCTTGTTGAGTGACACAACAGCCGGCACCAGTCGGTTGGAGTTGATCCATCGTCGGTAAGAGTGTCGGAACCCTTCTTCTCAGGAAGGTTGGGGCCTCTCCGGTCCCGGGCTGTTTGACAAGTGAAGATGAAGAAAGAGAAACGTGGACGGCGGAGTCCTTGCGGGTCTCGCTTCTGGAAAGCTTCGGCTTTTCTGATCGAGACCGGACGAAAGACTTCGGCGGTACACGTTTCAAAGGAAACACCATCGTTGCCAGCGATGTGAATCGCAGGCAGCACATCGACTTCGGTCGATAATGGTGGGACCTCGTCAAACGTTGTGATCAGCCGGTTCAAAGTTCAAGTCCAACTTGAGAGTTTGATCCTGGCTCAGAGCGAACGCTGGCGGCAGGCTTAACACATGCAAGTCGAGCGGGCGTAGCAATACGTCAGCGGCAGACGGGTGAGTAACGCGTGGGAACGTACCTTTTGGTTCGGAACAACACAGGGAAACTTGTGCTAATACCGGATAAGCCCTTACGGGGAAAGATTTATCGCCGAAAGATCGGCCCGCGTCTGATTAGCTAGTTGGTAGGGTAATGGCCTACCAAGGCGACGATCAGTAGCTGGTCTGAGAGGATGATCAGCCACATTGGGACTGAGACACGGCCCAAACTCCTACGGGAGGCAGCAGTGGGGAATATTGGACAATGGGGGCAACCCTGATCCAGCCATGCCGCGTGAGTGATGAAGGCCCTAGGGTTGTAAAGCTCTTTTGTGCGGGAAGATAATGACGGTACCGCAAGAATAAGCCCCGGCTAACTTCGTGCCAGCAGCCGCGGTAATACGAAGGGGCTAGCGTTGCTCGGAATCACTGGGCGTAAAGGGTGCGTAGGCGGGTCTTTAAGTCAGGGGTGAAATCCTGGAGCTCAACTCCAGAACTGCCTTTGATACTGAAGATCTTGAGTTCGGGAGAGGTGAGTGGAACTGCGAGTGTAGAGGTGAAATTCGTAGATATTCGCAAGAACACCAGTGGCGAAGGCGGCTCACTGGCCCGATACTGACGCTGAGGCACGAAAGCGTGGGGAGCAAACAGGATTAGATACCCTGGTAGTCCACGCCGTAAACGATGAATGCCAGCCGTTAGTGGGTTTACTCACTAGTGGCGCAGCTAACGCTTTAAGCATTCCGCCTGGGGAGTACGGTCGCAAGATTAAAACTCAAAGGAATTGACGGGGGCCCGCACAAGCGGTGGAGCATGTGGTTTAATTCGACGCAACGCGCAGAACCTTACCAGCCCTTGACATGTCCAGGACCGGTCGCAGAGACGTGACCTTCTCTTCGGAGCCTGGAACACAGGTGCTGCATGGCTGTCGTCAGCTCGTGTCGTGAGATGTTGGGTTAAGTCCCGCAACGAGCGCAACCCCCGTCCTTAGTTGCTACCATTTAGTTGAGCACTCTAAGGAGACTGCCGGTGATAAGCCGCGAGGAAGGTGGGGATGACGTCAAGTCCTCATGGCCCTTACGGGCTGGGCTACACACGTGCTACAATGGCGGTGACAATGGGATGCGAAGGGGCAACCCCTAGCAAATCTCAAAAAGCCGTCTCAGTTCGGATTGGGCTCTGCAACTCGAGCCCATGAAGTTGGAATCGCTAGTAATCGTGGATCAGCACGCCACGGTGAATACGTTCCCGGGCCTTGTACACACCGCCCGTCACACCATGGGAGTTGGTTTTACCTGAAGACGGTGCGCTAACCCGCAAGGGAGGCAGCCGGCCACGGTAGGGTCAGCGACTGGGGTGAAGTCGTAACAAGGTAGCCGTAGGGGAACCTGCGGCTGGATCACCTCCTTTCTAAGGATGATCCTTCAGCGAGCCTCAAGCTCACTATCGGATCGTTTTAGAAACATCAGTGGCCAACAGATCGCCAGATCGTTGAGCTGCATTGGCGGGATTTCGCCGTCTTCGTTTCTCTTTCTTCGCGGACGAACACGCGCTGGGCCTGCAAGGGCAGGATCCAGGGTCCTTAACGGGATATGCGTTAGGGGCTTGTAGCTCAGTTGGTTAGAGCGCGCGCTTGATAAGCGTGAGGTCGGAAGTTCAAGTCTTCCCAGGCCCACCACTTACATCGAGTGAGCATTCGTCTTCTGGTTACGGGGCCATAGCTCAGCTGGGAGAGCGCGTGCTTTGCAAGCATGAGGTCGTCGGTTCGATCCCGTCTGGCTCCACCAGATGGTT